>CP033051.1:3975000-4591517 GCA_003667865.1 Rossellomorea marisflavi
TGGCTGCTTCTAAGCCAACATCCTGGTTGTCTAAGCAACTCCACATCCTTTTCCACTTAACGTATACTTTGGGACCTTAGCTGGTGGTCTGGGCTGTTTCCCTTTTGACTACGGATCTTATCACTCGCAGTCTGACTCCCATGGATAAGTCTTTGGCATTCGGAGTTTGTCTGAATTCGGTAACCCGATGAGGGCCCCTAGTCCAAACAGTGCTCTACCTCCAAGACTCTTACACATGAGGCTAGCCCTAAAGCTATTTCGGAGAGAACCAGCTATCTCCAAGTTCGATTGGAATTTCTCCGCTACCCACACCTCATCCCCGCACTTTTCAACGTGCGTGGGTTCGGGCCTCCATTCAGTGTTACCTGAACTTCACCCTGGACATGGGTAGATCACCTGGTTTCGGGTCTACGACCACATACTCATTCGCCCTATTCAGACTCGCTTTCGCTACGGCTCCGTCTCATCGACTTAACCTTGCATGGGATCGTAACTCGCCGGTTCATTCTACAAAAGGCACGCCATCACCCAGCATATTTCCAAAGAAATATGCATCGGGCTCTGACTACTTGTAGGCACACGGTTTCAGGTTCTATTTCACTCCCCTTCCGGGGTGCTTTTCACCTTTCCCTCACGGTACTGGTTCACTATCGGTCACTAGGGAGTATTTAGCCTTGGGAGATGGTCCTCCCAGCTTCCGACGGGATTTCACGTGTCCCGCCGTACTCAGGATCCACTCAAGAGAGAACGAAGTTTCGACTACAGGGTTTTTACCTTCTTTGACAAGCCTTTCCAGACTTTTTCGTCTACTTCATTCCTTTGTAACTCCGTATAGAGTGTCCTACAACCCCAAGAGGCAAGCCTCTTGGTTTGGGCTAATCCCGTTTCGCTCGCCGCTACTCAGGGAATCGCGTTTGCTTTCTCTTCCTCCAGGTACTTAGATGTTTCAGTTCCCTGGGTCTGCCTTCAACACCCTATGTATTCAGGTGAAGATATCACTCCATTACGAGTGATGTGTTCCCACATTCGGAAATCTCCGGATCAAAGCTTACTTACAGCTCCCCGAAGCATATCGGTGTTAGTCCCGTCCTTCATCGGCTCCTAGTGCCAAGGCATCCACCGTGCGCCCTTTCTAACTTAACCACTAAATGGTCTTTGTTTTAAGGTTTAAAACCTAAAATGGCGATACTCGGTATTTTTCTTGACTTTCATTTCTAACTTTATCTAGTTTTCAAAGAACAATCATTTCTATTGATAGTTTTTATTAAACCATCAAAACTGAACAAAACTCATGCGTAAACGTCTCAATTATTTCCTTAGAAAGGAGGTGATCCAGCCGCACCTTCCGATACGGCTACCTTGTTACGACTTCACCCCAATCATCTGTCCCACCTTAGGCGGCTGGCTCCAAGGACAAAACTTAACTTCCTATAATTTTTATAAGATGCTAAGTTTTGTCCCCGGTTACCCCACCGACTTCGGGTGTTACAAACTCTCGTGGTGTGACGGGCGGTGTGTACAAGGCCCGGGAACGTATTCACCGCGGCATGCTGATCCGCGATTACTAGCGATTCCGGCTTCATGTAGGCGAGTTGCAGCCTACAATCCGAACTGAGAACGGTTTTATGGGATTTGCTAAACCTCGCGGTCTTGCTGCCCTTTGTACCGTCCATTGTAGCACGTGTGTAGCCCAGGTCATAAGGGGCATGATGATTTGACGTCATCCCCACCTTCCTCCGGTTTGTCACCGGCAGTCACCTTAGAGTGCCCAACTGAATGCTGGCAACTAAGATCAAGGGTTGCGCTCGTTGCGGGACTTAACCCAACATCTCACGACACGAGCTGACGACAACCATGCACCACCTGTCACTCTGTCCCCCGAAGGGGAACGCCCTATCTCTAGGGTTGGCAGAGGATGTCAAGACCTGGTAAGGTTCTTCGCGTTGCTTCGAATTAAACCACATGCTCCACCGCTTGTGCGGGCCCCCGTCAATTCCTTTGAGTTTCAGTCTTGCGACCGTACTCCCCAGGCGGAGTGCTTAATGCGTTAGCTGCAGCACTGAAGGGCGGAAACCCTCCAACACTTAGCACTCATCGTTTACAGCGTGGACTACCAGGGTATCTAATCCTGTTTGCTCCCCACGCTTTCGCGCCTCAGCGTCAGTTACAGACCAGAAAGCCGCCTTCGCCACTGGTGTTCCTCCACATCTCTACGCATTTCACCGCTACACGTGGAATTCCGCTTTCCTCTTCTGCACTCAAGTTCCCCAGTTTCCAATGACCCTCCACGGTTGAGCCGTGGGCTTTCACATCAGACTTAAGGAACCGCCTGCGCGCGCTTTACGCCCAATAATTCCGGACAACGCTTGCCACCTACGTATTACCGCGGCTGCTGGCACGTAGTTAGCCGTGGCTTTCTGGTTAGGTACCGTCAAGGTACCGCCCTATTCGAACGGTACTTGTTCTTCCCTAACAACAGAGTTTTACGATCCGAAAACCTTCTTCACTCACGCGGCGTTGCTCCGTCAGACTTTCGTCCATTGCGGAAGATTCCCTACTGCTGCCTCCCGTAGGAGTCTGGGCCGTGTCTCAGTCCCAGTGTGGCCGATCACCCTCTCAGGTCGGCTACGCATCGTCGCCTTGGTGAGCCGTTACCTCACCAACTAGCTAATGCGCCGCGGGTCCATCTGTAAGTGATAGCCTAAGCCATCTTTCCACCTTTCCTCATGCGAGGAAAGGAATTATCCGGTATTAGCCCAGGTTTCCCGGAGTTATCCCAGTCTTACAGGCAGGTTACCCACGTGTTACTCACCCGTCCGCCGCTAACGAAAGGGAGCAAGCTCCCTTTCGTCCGCTCGACTTGCATGTATTAGGCACGCCGCCAGCGTTCGTCCTGAGCCAGGATCAAACTCTCCGAAAAAAGTTTGACTTGCTCATTTGTTGAATCTAGTTCAACTTGTTTTGTAAGACTATGTCTTACGTATAAAAGATTTAACGTTGACGTTTTGTTTTGTTCAGTTTTCAAGGTTCAAATGATTAGAAACTAATTCTATCATTTAATTTCTCGTTTGTCAACTTCTGCGAAAACTAGCATTCTCTCATCAGCGACAAAACATATTGTATCATCTATTTTCGTAGAAGTCAACTTCTTTTAGTTGATATTACTTTGACGATAATTTGTACTCCCCAACAGTATTTGTTGGGATAACTAAGATATCACGATTTATTAATATAAATCAACTGGTAAAATATAGTATGAAACTATAAATAAAGATTGTCCAATAAAATGCCTTCAGGCAGATATCATTAGTTATAATGACTTTTAGATAAGTAGTATTCCTTGTAATAATAGTAGTTTATAGCTTACACATTTCTGGATTTCCACAATAAAAAAACTGTCCAAATGGACAGTTTTTTTATTGTTTTGCAACAACTTCTAGTATCGGACTATACCCAGCTGTTACTTCATCTACACTAAGTTTTTTCACCTCGGACATATGATCACCATTTGTAATAATAATCGGTGTAATTGTGCTTTTAGCTTTTTCAATTACCTTATCTATATCAAAGGAGACTAGTGCATCTCCAGCTTTAACTTTTGAACCTTCCGAAACATGTGCCTCAAAACCTTCACCATCCATCGAAACCGTTTCAAGACCTATATGAATAAGGATTTCAGCACCATTATGAGCTTTAATCCCTACAGCATGTTTTGTTGGGAAAACTTGAATCACTTCACCATCTACAGGTGAGACAACTTCTCCTGAATTTGGATTAATTGCAATTCCATCCCCCATCATTTTCTGTGAGAATACGGGATCAGGGACGTTTTCTAATGGTGTTACCTCACCTGTTAAAGGGGCATATAAAATAATTTCTTTTGGTACGTCTTCTTTCTTACCAAATAGCTTTTTGAACAAGATTTTCACCTTCCTTTTTAAGATAACCTAAGTTGGAAAACCTCAAACTTCTCCAAATAGCTTTTTGTACTCTCCGTAGCCCTCGTCGTCTAGCTTAGATACTGGAACAAATCGAAGAGCAGCTGAATTTATGCAATATCTCAGTTTAGTTGGTCCTGGTCCATCATCAAACACGTGACCAAGATGAGAATCACTATTTTTACTTCGTACTTCAGTCCGTCTCATAAAATGGCTACGGTCTTCCTTTTCTTCAATCTCTTCTTGATCAATCGGCTTTGTAAAACTTGGCCATCCACAGCCTGCATCATATTTATCCAAACTACTAAACAACGGTTTTCCTGATACAACATCAACATATATGCCTTCCTCAAAGTTATTCCAATATTCATTCCGGAATGGAGGTTCAGTGCCATTGTTTTGAGTAACCTCGTATTGCATTGAATTTAATTGTTTTTTTAACTCTTCTTTATTTTGACTCAATGGAATCCCCCCAATGTTGTTCTATAAATCCAGCTCTGCCGGAACCAACTCTATATCGATTATAATGAGATGGATTTTTTTTATAATATCCTTGGTGATAGTCTTCGGCTGGATAAAACGTTTTGGCAGGAAGGATTTCCGTAACAATTGGTTTTGAAAACCTTCCGCTTTTCTCTAAGTTTTGCTTAGACTGTTCCGCTAATTCCTTTTGCAGTTCATTATGATAGAAAATAGCTGTTTGGTATTTCTGGCCACGATCATAAAATTGACCACCTGGATCCGTAGGGTCAATTTGTTGCCAATACACCTCTAAAAGCTCCTCATAAGGAAACACCTCAGGGTTAAAGGTAATTTGAACAACCTCATAATGCCCTGTAGTTCCTGAACATACTTCTTCATATGTTGGATTTTCTTTGTGACCACCACTATAGCCTGATATCACACGTTCAATTCCAGGCTGTTCATCAAACGGCTTTACCATACACCAGAAGCATCCTCCGGCAAAGGTTGCTTGTTGAAGGTTTTCTTTTTGAGACAAGCGCGTTCACCCTTTCAGTATATAAATACGATTCATTGACAGAATTTTATCGTATCTTCTTTAATTGGTAAAACGTAATGCTTATCTTTTAACATAGCCTAAATCTTTTATGTTATCCTTCTATCGGTTTTTCTACTTTTTGAGGCTGACTTCCACTTCTTACGCTCTAATGACTCTAACCTCTTGTCACCTTTTCGCTTCATATACTCTATTTCCTTTTGCAGTTTATGATAATGTTCTAACCGTTCCTCTGTTAAAACCCCATCACTTATCGCGTTTAAGACAAAGCAACCCGGTTCACCAGTATGCGTACAATCTCTGAAGTGACAGTGCTCTGCAAATCCCTCAATGTCTTGGAATTGAGAGGTTAATCCTGCTTCACCATTCCATAATTGGATCTCTCGCATTCCAGGCGTATCGATAATAGCTGTACCATTATCTAATAAATATAAATGTCTACTTGTTGTTGTATGTCTTCCTTTTCCATCACTTCTAATATCCTTCGTAGCTTGTACGTAATCCCCCATAAGGTGATTTAATAATGTTGATTTCCCCACACCTGAAGAGCCTACAAATGCAATTGTATTTCCTTTTTCCATATAAACGGATAGTTGATCCATTCCTTCTCCGGAAAAAGAGCTAATTGCATAAATGGGGACACCCATAGTATAGTGCTGAAGGGTCTGTAGCTTCTCTTCAATATCTTCACAGAGGTCTGCTTTACTAAGAATAATAACCGGTGTTGCTCCACTTTCCCAGCATAACAATAAATATCTCTCTATTCTCCGTTCGTTTAAATCCTCATTTAGCGATGTGACAATAAACAAATAATCGATATTTGTCGCAATAATTTGTTCATCTGATTCGAGACCAGCTTTTTTACGAGAAAATTTACTCTTTCTAGGTAAAATGGATTGAATGACGGTCCCTTCTTTTTGTAAAACAACCCAATCTCCTACAGCTGGAAGGTCTACTCTTTGCAATGCATCATATTGGAGTTTACCCGTTACTTGGACAATATTAACCCCATTTACAGTAAATACTTCATAGTACCCTCTATTTTCAGATATGACTCTCGCTAGTGTTTCTTCTTTTACCGATAGTTCCTGCGCTCTTTCTTTAATCATATCCGCAAATAATAAATGATCCATCTGTTTCATCTAACTCCTCCTAATTGTTGGTACGGGTCAAGCAAACAAGAAAGTTACTTCATCAGTAAACCTTCCATTCATTTGACCGAATACACAATATAAAGGACTCTTTACACCCCTGTTACTTTGAGACACCTACACAGTAAACATTTGCTTCAGCAAGCTCTTTAAAGTGTTCTTACTCAAAAAATATTTTCTGCTAAATCCATCATATAGAAGTAACAATCCTAATGAATAATGAGCCCAATAAAAAAATCCAAAGGCATCTACATGACCTTTGGATTTAATATGAGAAGTTATATTCATAGAAAATAAACCCTATGATATCCGCTCGTAGGTGGTCATGTAGAATCGACAATATTGACTTTTATTTACTTCAATAGATACGAATTGTTCCATATGACTTCACCTACTTCCTTTATTAGTAACTCTATTATCACTCATAGAATTTCCATAATCAATCTTTTTTTGAAAATTTTTCTTGAACGGGCATTTTCACTAATCCTAGCTGTCTAGCATACATTATGGTGGCGAATAAAAGTGTGAGGAGAGAACCTATATGAAAACACATGAATACCTTGAAAAAGCAGCGATGTATGATCTTATTGGTCAATATTACAAATACACAGACCCCAACATGCATATTCAAGCCTATCAAAAACATTTAATGTATATGCAAAAAGCAATGGTAACAAACCGTGTAGATATGAACCTTAGAAATCAACCATCTTATGTCCGTGTCTTACATGCAGTACCTGACGCTCCAAATGTAGATGTTTATATCAATGCAAATCGAGTGTTAAAGAATGTGGCATTTAAAGATGTGAGTGAGTATCTGACACTACCAGCAGGAAGTTATCATATTGATATCTATCCTACTGGTAATAGCGTGACCACTGTTATTAGTAAGAAAATTAGAGTTGAAACAGGAAAGGTTTACACATTAGCTGCTGTTGGATCCGGTAATAAGCTTCAATTACTTCCTTATCTAGATGACCCGACAGTTCCTGGAAACGAAACGAAGGTGCGCTTTATCCACTTATCACCTGATGCTCCAGCAGTAGATATTGCTGTTAAAGGTGGAGATGTTGTTTTCCCTAATGTTTCATTCAAGCAAGCAACCAATTATCTTGGTTTAACACCTATGACGGTTAACTTAGAAGCACGAGCAGCAGGAACGAAAAACTCTGTTCTTACAGTTCCTAATGTAAGTTTAAAGCCAAACCAAGCTTATACGATTGTGGCAGTTGGATTTGTAGATGGTAGTCCGGGGTTAGAAACAATTATTATAAATGGTTAAGGATTAGGATTTTTTGCTTAAAAAACACGAAAGCTGACCCACTTTCATAGGTCAGCTTTTTATGTTTCTTATTAATCTACAGGTAATAAAAGCTTAAATGAAATATCATCATTTTTCAGATTAAAGGTTTCAGCTTTTATAGTAAAGTCACTTTTCAGTTTCATATTTTGTAAAGATAAATAAATCATTTCTTCACTAGGTGCAATTCGGACCCATTCAGGAAAATCATAAGAATCCTTAATAACATTTAAAATATATGAAACAGGCAAATTTAATTCTCCTACAGAAATACTTTTTTGCTTTAGTAATAGGTCACCATTATCTAATGCTTTTGGTTCGAAGGTCAGCTTGAATTCAATTTTTTTGGTGAAAACTGGTACAGATCCATAAAGATTAACTGTATCGTCAAGAACAACTCGATAATCTACTGGTCCTTTAATGCCTTCTTCTTCAATATAATGTTCAATGATCCTATTCAAGTCTTCTTTATTTGATTTAATTAAAAAAGGTACTGCATCTCTAGGTTCATCATTCGTTTGCTTCGTTTTAACTTCAGAATCAATTGGCCTTGTTATAAGTATGGCTAAAATCGTTATCCCTAATAGGACAACACCCAAAAGTGAAAAAAAAGCAATCATCCATTTATTTTTCATGATGACGTCTCCTTTTCATCAACGATAAAATTTCCTTCAGTTAGACTAGATAAGGTTTCTCCATTTGTAATCTTTTCAAAAATTCGATCTGCCATCAATTGGTATCCTTTATCATTAGGATGGAAAAAATCATCATACAGCAATGCATCACCTTGATCAAGAAATAAATCATCAATCCCTACAAACAATGCTTGATTATTCTCTCCAACAACTTCTATATTTACTTCATTCCATGAATGAATAATTTCATTTACTTCAGTTATATCCGAGAACCATGTATTAAACGGGTTGTATAATCCAACTAAGATAATTCCAACATCAGCATTATAGGATTTGATTGTATCAAATATTTGTTGAAGCTTTATACGATACTCTTCTTTCTCTGCTTGAAATACATCTAACTGTAAATTATTGATATTCTCTCGGAACACTTTCATAACATCATTTCCGCCAATTGTAATGATGACAATATCTGCTTGTTCAATGGATTCTTGCACTTCTACCTTTTGAAGCCTTTTTAAAAGCTGTTCAGTTCGATTTCCCTTTTTACCATAATTGTCAAAGTCAGCTGATTTAATTCCTTTTAGAGCCTCTAATTGGGTTTGTAAATAGGGAAGGTATCCACCTTGTTTATTGGTGTCTCCTACACCCTCGGTTAAGGAGTCCCCTATGGAAACAACATTCATATGCTTCGGAATAAAGTTGCTACTCGGATATTCCTTAGAAACTGTTCCAACTGTTCTTATACTATGATGATGAAATTGGTCTTGCATTGAACATCCAGCTTGGAAGATTAACATTATAATGAAGAGGGTCATCAGATGTTTCTTCATGGCTATCCCTCCTCTAAAAATAATACGTTGCTATTATAGCACGTTTTCATCAAGAATTGTGCACCTTGGATTTCACCTATTAGATGGTACTCATAACTCGTTCATTTTATGATCAATCTATTGATTCTTGAACGTTTTATGACATTAAAGTTTGTCTAGATGAATCATCTAGCATCCATGTTACAATAAAACAAGTTTACGAACTATACTTGATTATTATAATAGGTTAGGTGATGAAATGAAGGCTTTAGCATTTTACTTTATAATGCTATTTACATTATTGGTTGCCATTGCTGGCTGTGGAAAGGAAATTCAACAAACCAGTGATGCTGCAGAAGATACTCATCTGGAAGAACACCAACATCACAATGGTGATATCCGTGAAGAAACAGCAGATACGACTATATTGCCAGAATTCTTAAAGGATAAACCTGAAGATATGAAGCTCATATATGCTGCAGCAGCGAATCATGAGGATTTATTAACCTACATCCCATGTTATTGTGGGTGTGGTGAATCAGTTGGTCATAAAAGCAGCTACAATTGTTTCGTAGCAGAACGTAATGATGATAGAATTCTTTGGGATGATCATGGAACAAAATGCGGGGTATGTCTTCAAATCGCTGCAGAATCCATTGCAAAATTCCAAAAAGGCGACGACTTAAAATCCATTAGAGACGATATTGATACAAGATACAAAGAAGGATACGCTGTACCTACTCCTACACCAATGCCTTCATAATAAAACGAATTCTGTTAGTCATTACTTTTACTACTAGAGATGAAAAAGAGGGTTCTCAGATGGATTCATGTATTACTACAAAGTAATAAATGAACTACATTTTGAGAGTCCCTCTTTTTTCTTTTATAACAAACACTTATTCAGCATAGTACATAAGAGCAATAGCACCAGGCCCTGTATGAGTACTAATAACAGGTGTTGTATACTCAATGGAGATATCAGAAAAACCAGTTAGCTCTTGTATACGATTTTTTATTGAAACGGCTAACTCTTGTGCATCGGCATGTACAATACCAACTCGTTTAATGGTTTTATTTTTTACATCTTCTACTAATTTAGTGCTCAACCATTTTACTGCCTGAGAATGACTACGCACTTTACTAACAGGCGAATATTCTCCACCTTCAAGTGATGCAATAGGCTTAATATTTAATAGAGAACCAATTAACGCCTTACCTTTGCCAATTCTTCCACCTTTTACGAGATTCTCTAATGTATCGACCATAATAAATAGATTGGTTTGTTTTCTTATCTCATCTAAACGAGCCACGATTTCCTCTATTGCTTTGCCTTCCTTAGCCATTATTGCCGCTTCCATAACTTGAAATGACATCGCTTTTGAAATAAAGCGAGAATCAATAACAGTAACATTCGATTTCGACATTTCGGCAGCTGATTCGGCTGAACGAACGGTTCCACTCATATTACCAGTCATATGTATGGATATTACTTGAGAACCATCTTCTCCTAGCTGGTCATATAATTCAGCAAACGTTCCTGCAGAAGGTTGGGAGCTTTTAGGAAGCTCTTTGGAATACTTCATTTTTTCAATAAAATCTTTAGCTGATAAATTGGTTCGATCTAAAAAGGTTTGACCTTCAAATGAAATTGACAATGGAACGATATGTATGTCTAATTCATTAATCATTTCATCCGATAAATCGACTGTTGAGTCTGTTACAATTTTAATTTTTGTCATTTTGCCACTTCCTCTCGTACCTTTTCATTATAGCCTTTAATATGTTACTTGAATACAGTAGCGAACAATATTCTTGTACTTATTATGGTGTTTATGGGATGAAAAAATTAAAACATCTGCACCCTTTCAGCATACAAAATTTGGTGTTATAACAACAGATATATTTCAATCTGATAGGATATATAGAAAATAACAATCCATAACACTATAAGTAAGCTGCTTATGACGTGGAATATTTTGATTATACTTTTGTATAGTTCTGCAATAAAAAAACCCACCAAGGTGGGTTCCAGCAATTAATTTCTATGCGTTATTTTTCAGTTCCTCAATTTTATAAATTTTCTCGTATTCAGACCACTTTGTTACCCTTTTCAAGTAGTCACGGAAACTATAATAACGTTTTGATGATTTGTTTTGGTCTACAATTCGAATAAAATGCTCTAACCGTGCATTCACTCTGAAGTAGAGCGGGCTATCTTCCTCCAATACTGGAATTTCTAAGATTTTCACTCTCTGTCCGCAAGCTGATGTAAATTCAATACTCTTTGTCAGCAAAGTATCAATCCTCTTTTTCACCCGTTTGAATCTATTATACCCCAAATCTGGTTGTAAAATATGTCTAATTTTGTTGGTTTTATATATTTTTTTCTAAATTAATTTAGCACCAAATGAAGACCCTGAAATGAGTCCGTTTCTTTCCCCCAGACCCGAGTGCGCATGTTAACTCATATGGTTTCTATACCTAATGTAACAAAACCCTCCTCTTCATTCGTGAAGGCCATGAGCACTGCAAGCTAGAGCTACACATCGCCTCAATTTGAAGTTTCTGTTTCAGTAGATACAGAACTCGGTCTAAAGACTCCGACTAATTTTGTTGAGTGAAGCACCTTTCGAATTAAACAATGCATGAATACGCTGGGAGAAGTTAAATAAATCACCCTTACAAATTAATTGGTGCTACACATTCTGCAGAGTCGTGTTTAGGTGAGTTAACTAGTGCACTGACTTCATAGCTTTTCATAAATTCTTCTGGCAATGGCTTTAGTATGGAATTAGCTTCTTCAAATGTATAGTGTTTTGTGTTAATCCATTTTTCAATAGATTCATTATCTTGAAGGATCACTGGCATTCGATCATGAATTGGTGAGACAAGATTATTAGCTTTTGTTGTAAGTATTGTAGTCGTTGTTAATCCTTCACCTTTACTTCCTTGTTGATCCCATAGAGCCGCAAGTGCGAAGGGTTTTTCGCTTTTTAACATAAAGCGGACTGGCTGCTTTGTACTACCAACTCTCTTCCATTCATAAAAGCTATCTGCAATTAAAACCATTCTTTTTTTGTGTATTAAACGGTTAAAGCTTGATTTTTCTGTAATTGTCTCGCTTCTGGCATTAATTAGAGGTTTCCACTTTTTCGTTTCTTTTACCCAAAACGGCACAAGTCCCCAAGTAATTGGACCTGCCCTTCTACTATTGCGGTGTTGAATCATTGATAATACTGTTTGACTTGGAGCAACATTATACCTTGGCTCCCATTCTCCAACAAGTTCGTCTATTAAAAAATGACTAATAATATCATTAATTGGAGTATGTAGCGTAAAACGACCACACATAGAATCACCTCATTTGTATGTTTTTTCCGTTTATGTAAAAAATAATAGTAAAGAACCCACTAGGAGGATGAAACATGGAATATACACTTGAAACAGAAGATAGCCAAATTCCCATGGCTATTACCGTCGACACAGATAACGGAATCTATACCATTAGAAAAAGTGACACAAGTGGTGAGGTTTTTCAAGAAGCCCGTGATCTGTACCAATGGCTTCAAGATCACCAAAATAATTTAAAGCTTTCAAGTAATAAACATTTCAACACTATTTTATCTGATATCCGACACCAATTAGACATATAATGTTCATATTTGCTGTTTTTCCTACTATTATCACATACGTTTGAAATTGTTTCATTGCAGAATTTGAGAAAAGAGTATAAAATTTAAAGTATTAAGATTGATTAATAAGGAGGTAATTCCTTGACAACATATGACTTTGATTATTCAAATTGGCGGGAAGAAATCGCAAATGCCATTACACATGGTATTGGTTTTTTGTTAAGTATTCCTGCACTAGTGATGCTGATCATTTTCGGAATTGATAAAGGGACCGCTTGGCACGTTGTAAGCTTCACAATTTTTGGAGTCTCAATGCTCCTACTATATTTGTTTTCGACTATGCTACACAGCTTTAAACCTTCAAAAGTAAAGAATGTGTTTGCTATACTTGATCATTCTGCCATTTATGTGTTAATTGCAGGTACGTATACACCATTCTTACTTATCAGCTTAAGAGGAGCATTCGGCTGGACATTATTCGGAATTGTATGGGGGCTTGCAATCGTTGGTATTGTGTTTAAATGCTTTTTTGTCCAACGATTCCAGTTTGTATCAACTCTTTTCTATTTGGTGATGGGATGGTTGATTATTTCAGCAATTAAGCCATTGTATGCAAGCTTAACAGGCGAAGGGTTTGCACTGCTACTTACCGGAGGAATCTTGTATTCAATCGGTGCAGTATTCTACATTTGGAATAAGCTCCCTTATAACCATGCTATCTGGCATTTGTTCGTTCTTGCTGGTAGTGGATTTATGTACTTCTGTGTTTTATTTTACGTTTAAATAAAAAAAGTCTTGCTTATTATAAAAGCAAGACTTTTTTTATTGAATTTACGATGCTCTTTTTGATTTCTCAAGCTCTTCTTGGATTCTGGTCTTCACAACTTGAGACAATTCTTTTGTTTCATACTGTGAGATTTCCTGAGCCGTCACTGGTGGGAGAATTTGAATTTGTACGCTGCTAGGCGTTACCCCAAATTTATTTACTTCAAACAAACCGGAAGTACCTGAAACGGCAATTGGCACGATAGGAACACCCGCTTCTTTTGCAATACGCATTGCTCCTGTTTTAAATTCCTTTAGTCCCGCTCCCCTACTTCTCGTACCTTCAGGAAATATTACTAAGGAATGTCCTTTTTTTAAATTCTCCGCTGCCTGTCTTATCATTTGCACAGACTGTCTTCGATTTGTCCGATCTATAAACACACATGAGATCATGACCATCCAATCCCGAATGATTGGGACTTTCTTTACCTCAACCTTTGAAATAAATCCAAATGGTTTTTCAATAAACCCTAATAGGACTGGGATATCAAAATTCCCTTCATGATTTGCTACAAACAGAACTGGGCCATTAGGTATATTCTCTTTACCGCTAACCGTAACATTAGCACCTGTTCGTTTCATAATTCCCTTTGCCCAATGTTTTGGTAATGCATGAAGAAGTTTGTCTTGATTTTCTACTGTCATATCCGGGTCTAATTTTCTTAATTTATATAGAGTTGGTATGCTGTATAGTAAATACGAACTCATATAAATAAACACATAAATCATTCGAAGCATAAACGAATCCTCACTTTCACTTTCTACGATGTTATTATACTGAAATTCAAAGTAAAATGGGTAAGCTTTTTTAAATACTCATACCGTTTTGGAAGTAGTTCTTAAAACACCAAAAGAAAACAGGCACAAAGCACCTGTTTCCCTTCATCATTTACGTTTGTATAGTTGAAATTCATAAGAATACGGATTTTTTTCATTTTGAATACCCTCTTTTGTCCAAACGAGTTCAAATTGATCCCAGTCAATTGAAGGAAAAAAGGTATCACCTTGAAATGTTTCATGAATTCGCGTTACATAAAGCTTGTCTACATAAGACATAAATAATGCAAATACTTCTGATCCACCAGTAATGATTACTTCCTTCTCCGCTTGATTAGCATATTGAAGAATCTCATCAACTGAATGAAAAACGATACAGCCTTCAGCTTTATACGTATTGTCACGAGTTAGAATAATATTCTCACGTCCTGGTAAAGGCTTACCAATAGATTCAAATGTTTTTCTCCCCATTACAATGCTATGTCCCATGGTTGTTTCTTTAAAGAACTTTAAATCCTCGGGGAGTCTCCATGGAAGTGCATTATTATTTCCGATGACACCGTTTTGGTCTTGTGCCCATATAAATGAAATCATACTGAAACCTCTCCTTTAATATGGGGATGAGCAACATATTCTGTTAGACTAAAATCCTCAAATGTAAACGAGAAAATATCCTTAACAGCAGGATTCAATGTCATCTTCGGTAGCGAATGTGGCTCTCGTGTTAATTGTAGCTTTACCTGTTCAAGGTGATTTTGGTAGATATGAACATCACCAAATGTATGCACAAACTCTCCTACCTCTAAGTCACAAACTTGAGCTATCATCATTGTTAAAAGAGCATAAGAAGCAATATTAAAAGGAACACCTAAAAAGACATCTGCAGATCGTTGATATAGCTGGCAAGATAGTTTTCCATCCGCCACATAAAATTGGAATAGACAGTGACAAGGGGGAAGTGCCATTTTATCAATATCTGCCACATTCCATGCATTCACAATTAATCTTCTAGAGTCTGGATTGGTTTTTATCATGTGGATTAATTGTGTAATTTGATCAATAGTTTCTCCATTTACACCTTGCCAAGATCTCCATTGGTGCCCATACACAGGGCCCAATTCTCCCTTCTCATCCGCCCATTCATTCCAAATCCTTACACCATGGTCTTGCAGGTACTGTACGTTTGTGTCTCCGTTTAGAAACCACAAGAGCTCATGTATAATCGACTTTGTATGAAGCTTTTTTGTCGTAACTAATGGAAAACCATCTTTAAGGTTGAATCTCATTTGATATCCAAACGTACTGATGGTTCCTGTACCAGTGCGATCTTCCTTCGTAACCCCATTCTCTAACACATGCTTACATAGCTCTAAATATTGCTTCATATCTTACACACCTTTACAAAGATTCTAATTTCTTGAAATAGTCATATGTCATGGGAGCTTTCTTTAATAATAATTTTCTAGTTTTTAAGTTTAAGAAGTACATAGCAAAGGTTTCCGCAAAGTATTCCTCTTGATAATCTATAAAGTATGACTCACCGGGGAATAACAAGGATGCTTCCTTTTGCCAAATAGGAATAAATGTAATATCATCATTCATTGTGTTGAACACATAGCGATCTAAACTATGTGCCAATTCATGTAACTCAAGGTTAACAGATCCATGCCCTTTACCTTTTTCACTATGCCCAATCTTAACTAGAACTAGTTTTGATCCACCAATACCTGGTACATCATCCCACGTTTTCCTTGTATTAGTGTACCCTCTAGGAGTGACTCCTTTCAAGTGGCGTGTTGTAGAAAAGTCAGTTAAATTTTGTTGAAATAGTCTAACTTTAATATTCTGCTCATCTGCCTGTTGAAGAAGAATGTTTGGTATATGATCCAAACGATAAAGAATCGCTCTTACTTCATCTTCATCAAAGGATTCTTCTGGTAAAATAACCATGTTTTCTAATTCTTTTTTAGATTGTAAGGTAACATCTTTTTTTATTGGGGCATTTTTTAAGAGGACTCCATTATAGCTCGCTTCGGTGTGCTGCCATATTAAGAGTGAAATGGCAAATATTAGAACGTAGTAAAGAGGTTTCTTCATGCCATGACCTCCTTATAGTTTGATAGAGTAATGTTATCGCAATATTATTGTAACATAATTTCTAGGTTGATCTCAGATTCAATCTTTACCATTTTTCTTTTTAGAAATGCGATTTTGTAGCACTAAAAAAACAAGCATGTAAAAAACACGCTTGTTTTCTAATAGTATTCAATTTGAAAGATCGTTAAGATGCAGACATCCACTGTGGTGGTGTGTTTTTATCCCAATAAATGCTTCCTAAATCATGATGAGTTTGAAAGTCATCATGATACGTATGATAGTGAAAATTAAAGTAAAATCCCTCAAGTGGTGGATGGTCACGTCTTACATGAAATCTCAGGATATCTTTTTGTGTTCTAGAGTCTACAATATGAAAGATCTTTTCAGATTTAGCATATTTCGGTACTTCTGAAATTGTTAGTGATGATAAATCATCTTCAGGAAATGCTAAAGCTGTTTGTGCAATAGCTGCTTGTATATTAGGAAGTATCACTTTTTGAAATTCATCCTCAATTACCGTTTTAATCTTATCTCCAAATTTAACATAAGCATTTTTCTCTGCTTCATTGATCATATTTTGAACAAAATCTTCATGTGAGATTCGTTGTTCAACAATTGGTGATAGCTCTTTAGTATCTTCTTTATGTATAGAAGATTCCTTTGATTGTGATTTATCTAATTGGTTATTTTCATTAAAAAATGCATGCGTTGGCGTAACAAGTCCAAATGTTAAAATTGATATTAAGACTACAACGGATTTTTTAAACCAATGTGACATAATGAAACGCCCTCTCTTTATATTGCATTCTATTACTATAATAACCTATACGCCCAAAAAATGAAAAGGTTTCACATTTATTTTAGGATATTCATTTATTTCTGTGGTAGTATATAGTTGACGAAACATTGTAAGGAGGAAAAAACCATGGAAATGGAAGTATTTATCAGTATTGGTTTTGTTTTATTACTACTTTATTTCGTTAGTCTTGCCATTACAGACTAATATCATAGAACGAACATCTAAATACTTATTATTAAACAGGGTACATTCGAGTGTATCCTGTTTATTTATCTTTATTAGGTAATATTCTTCTTATATTGTCCGTTGCTTCCCACTCCAGGTGCTTGCTTTCCGCGGGGCGGGAGTGAGCCTCCTCGCTTCGCTGTGGGGTCTCACTATTCCCGCTAAATCCCGCAGGAGTCAAGCACCCTCCGTTCCAAGCAACTCTGTATTCATACAATAAAAACAAGACGATAATTATGCATTTTCCATGAATAGGAACCACTAATCTATAGTTCATAAGTGAAAAAATTAACGGTTATTTGAAAGTTCTATAACACCAAAATGAAACTTTGCAGATGGTCGTTTTGTTACTGTAAAACCAAATTGATCAAACAATGGAGAACGGTAGTGATTTTTTAACACGACCCTTTTCTTCGCCACTCTCTTCGCTTCTTTAATCGTCTCTTCTGTAATAGAATCGTAAACTGCCCAGTTTCTTAATGGCTGAATGCCTTCTGACTCATTGACCGGAACATCAAACATGGGATCAAAATATACACAGTCAAATGAATCATCCGGAAGAAGGGGGAGCAGCGCCTCATACCTATTGCATATAACCGTAATATTGTTCATAGCAGTACGCATCTCTTTAAAATTTGTCTCCCACTGTTGCAATCCTTTTTCCACTAAAAGTGCTACATATCGATTTCCTTCAAGTGAGACTACATTACCTTTTTCACCAACAACATGACTGATGGTTATACTGTCAGACGCCATACCTAGAGTACAATCCAGAACTGCCATACCCTCTTCTAACTCTAATGCTTCAATAAGGGGATCCATTTCCCCTCGCAGTAACCGCTTTAATCGAAAATGAGATGAACTAGGATGAAAAAATAATGGGTCTGCTTCGTTTATCGTATGAAGTTCTATGCGTTCCTTGCCTACAACCATACATTGATCACATTGCATCGATTGCAATAAAGCTTGAACTCCTTTTTTCCTTCTGTCGATATAAGGAATTCCAAGTTTATTTGAGATTTCCTTTGTATGTACTTTCATCTCTTCATTTGTTCTTCCCGCAGTTGTTACAAACACATTCTTTCTCCTTATCTACATAATCTTTAAATGATATTTGTTTTTTGCTTTATCTTTATAGTATAACATTTTAAAAATTAAAAACTGACTACCTTATGTGATAGTCAGTTTGGATCATTATTTGCAATACTCTTCAAAGGAACTTGTTAAGTTATTGATGATAGACTCAATATCTTGATCTTCAATTTGCTCTCTTGGAATAAAGTGTACCACTTCTTTACCTTTAAGAAGTGCCATAGAAGGAGAGGATGGTTCATAGCCAGTAAAGTACTCTCTCATTTGTGCTGTTGCCTCTTTATCCTGACCTGCAAATACAGTAACTAGCTTCTCTGGAGCAGTTTCACTATTTAGTACAGCTTGTGTTGCTGCTGGACGTGCAAGACCTGCTGCACAGCCACATACGGAGTTCACGACTACTAATGCAGTGCCTTCATTTTGGTTCATAAATTGTTGGACCTCGTCAGCTGTATGTAGCTCTTGAAACCCAGCTTGAACAAGCTCTTGTCGCATTGGCTTTACTAGCTCTTGCATGTATTGATCATATGCATTCACTCTAAATCACTCCTTATGATTTCTGGGTAGCTTCTGTCATTTGCTTCCAAACAGAACCCTTTGCTTCTTCGCCACCCTCAATTCGTTCTATCGCCATTTTCACTTGAAGCTTAACTTCAAATTCAGGGTCATCTTCTGCGCTTTTTAAAGCAGGTAATGCTTCTTCATCCCCAACTTCGTATAAGAACATGGCTGCTCGCCATCGTACAAGCTTACTTTTATCCTTTAATGCTTCCATCATTGCCGACATTGCTTCTTTAAAGCCTAGGTCAGATAAGCAGTCTCCAGCAGTTCTTCTTACCGTTACCGTTTTATCTGTAAGTCCTTTATATAGAAGTGGCAATACCTTTGAATCTTCTATCATTCCTAAATAGACAACAGCTAATCTTCTTATGGATGCCTTCTCATCACCAAGTGCTTTCTCAAGTACCGGCAGATCATCGACTGTAGGAGCATCCATACTTTCTAAAGCTTGGTAGCGAGACTGCCAATCTGGTGCATCCAACATATCAAGTGTAATCTTCTTTCGTTCTTTTCGAGTTGGTTCCGAGATTTCTGCAGGAGAAAGTGCCTTTTCAATTAGTTTTTCTAACCGATTTGGAGGATACGCAGCTTTCAGCTCTTCAAGAACCTCTTCTCCAATCTGTTCAAGCTCTCCGTAACGTACACCAAAGTCCTTCCACTTTCTTAGGAGCACAACATTATCTCCCTCTTGTTGAGCTTGTCCAATTGCTTGTACAAACTCCTCTGGAAGTGAAAATCTCTTTTCTTGTTCACCATCTGTAAGCTTTATTTGCATTGGAATGTCTTTAAACATCTGAACAGAAACATTCACTTCACCAAAATGCTCATCACCGACGGTATTCGTTCCTTGTTCAGTGGAATCTTCACCAAATGCTTCTCGAACTTTAGGTAACAATAGCTGCCAATCATATTTTGCATTTCGTTCTACTGCAAGAAAATCAGCAACATGATACACACCCTTAATTCCTTCAATATCCAATATCTCTTTGATGATTCGAGGCGCTCCCTCAGCGTTATCGTTTTTATAGTTATTACTCTTCCCAGCAGCAAGTTCTTCATCTAACAACACTTTCATTGTATTTGGGCTAGGAGTTGGCTCTATTGCAATAATTTTCATATTCATAACCCCTTTCGAACACACATTATTACTTGTAGTGTATCATATGCACCTTTGTATATTAAGAAATGTGCTCTTTATTCATCGGCAAGCTCAGATAGGTATTCCCAGCGCTCCATAAGCTCCTCTACTTGCTGTTGAAGTGATTTTTCCTCATCCATTAGTTTTTGCGCTTTTTCAAAATCACTTCCAACGCTAGCTAACTCGCCTTGAACTTGTTCCAATTTTTGTTCAGATGCTGATATTACATCTTCAATATCTTCCCATTCCTTTTTCTCCATGTATGTCATTTTCTTCTTCTTTTTTTCTTCTGGCTGATCCTTCTGTACTGGAACTTTCTTTTCTACTATTTTTTTGGATTCAGTTAATTGTTTCTGAACATACTCTGTATACTCACCGTAGTACGTATCGAAATGTCCTTCTCCTTCAAAAATTAATAATTGCTCAGCTACTTTGTCTAAAAAATATCGATCATGTGAAACCGTAATGACAACTCCTGGGAATTCCTGAATATAGTCTTCAAGTACTGTCAACGTTTCTGTATCAAGGTCATTTGTAGGCTCATCAAGAAGTAACACATTTGGTTTGGCCATTAGCAACTTCAGAAGGAATAGACGCCTTTTTTCTCCCCCAGAAAGTTTCCGAATTAACGTACCATGACTATGTGTGGGGAATAAGAATCGTTCTAACATTGCTGATATGGATATTCTTTCCCCTTCAGCTGTCGTCACAAATTCTCCTGCTTCACGCAAGTATTCAATCATTCTTTGGTTTTCATCCAATTCTTCATGTCCCTGAGTATAATAGGCAATAGAAACAGTCTGTCCTGTAATCATTTCACCTTGGTCTAGCCCTTCGTGTCCGGCAAATATGTTTAGAAGTGTTGATTTCCCACTCCCATTTTTCCCAATTATACCGATTCTGTCTCCTGGCTTAATTAAGTAGTTAAAGTCTTTTAAAATGACTTTATTTCCGTATGACTTTGTTGCATCTTTTAATTCAAATACTTGCTTACCTAAGCGACTGCCCTGAAGACTCATGTCCACTTGTTCATTTGAAGGACCTGTCGACATCGTATTTTCAAGGTGCTCGAATCGCTGGATACGTGCTTTCTGCTTCGTCGTTCTAGCTTTTGCCCCACGTCTCATCCATTCAAGTTCACGACGATATAAATTCTGTTGTTTTTCAGCCATTTGCTTCTCTACGATTTCACGATTTGCTTTTGCTTCAATAAACGATTGATAATTTCCTTTATAAGAATAAAGATTACCACCATCTAATTCAAATATTCGATTCGTTACTTCATCTAAAAAGTAACGATCATGCGTAACAACTAGTACTGAATATGGGTACTTAGCTAAGTAGTCTTCTAGCCATTTGATGGATTCAAAATCCAAATGGTTTGTTGGCTCGTCCAATATTAGAAGATCCGGGGATTCTATTAATACTTGTGCTAGTGCCACTCGTTTTCTTTGGCCACCCGATAACTCTCCAACTTTTTTTGTAAAGTCATGGAGACCTAGTTTGGTCAATATCGATTTTGCATTTGCACTTGCATCCCATGCATGATGTGTATCCATTTGCCTTTGAACTTGAAAAAGTTGTTCTTGGAGCTGCACATTTTCCGGATCTGTACCTAACTTCGATAAGATGGTTTCATAGCTTTTCATAATTTGGATAATTGTTGCATCACTTTGGAAAACCTCATCCAAAATTGATAATTCGGGATGAAGAACCGGCTCTTGTGCCAAGTAAGAAATACGATAATCATTTGGCATTGAGAAATTGCCTGAATCCTGATCCTCTATTCCCGCAATAATCTTTAACAAGCTTGATTTCCCAGTTCCATTCACTCCTATTAGGCCCACTCGTTCTTTTTCAGCAACGGAAAAAGAAATACCCTGAAATAACGTTTTTTCTCCATATGTTTTTGTAATCTCTTCAGCAGTTAAGACTCTCATTTCAAACCCTTCCATTCTTGAAAAAATTGTTCTAGGAACTGTTCCATAAATTGATGTCGCTCTATTGCGAGGTGTCTCCCTGTTTCTGTCTGCATTAAATCTTTTAACTTTAATAATTTCTCATAAAAATGGTTAACTGTACTTGTTTTTCCGTTGCGATACTCTTCTAAAGTCATATATTCACGTACGGACAACTCTGGTTCATACATTGCATTTCCTACACTACCACCATAAGCAAATGTTCTTGCAATACCAATGGCACCGATGGCATCTAAGCGATCAGCATCACGAACGATTTTTGCTTCTATTGATGATAAAGGGTGCTCGTGGCCACCATTATAAGAAATAGAGGCAATAATTTCTACTAATTTTAAGCTCATTTCGTTAGATAACGTAAGCTCGTCCACTATCCGTTTCAATCTTTGCTGACCTTCTTCATAAGAAGAATTCAACTTTATATCTGGAACATCGTGAAGCAATGCAGCTAACTCAATCAATTCTAGATCCTTCACGTTTTCATTTTTAGCAATATGAACTGCTAAAGCACGAACTCTTGTTAGGTGGTACCAATCATGCCCGCTGGAATCACCTTGAAATTCATGCTGTAACAATTGCTCAATCTTCTTAATTCGTTCATTCATTCAAAACACCTCTATTCATTTTACCAAAACGAATGATAAAGTGGATAAGATAGATAAAGACTTTAAGGTTAGACCTTTTCTAATCATACACTTTTATAAAAAGATTTTGCATGAATAGCAGACATGCTTAGAGAAAGCTGCTGTCAAGTGGCCAAATCTATACCTTGCTGAGAGGTAGTTCCTTCAACTCCTAATCGGCCTTATGATGTTAGAGTAAAACATAAAAAAAGCTCCCTATGTTTATCAACAGCTTTACTAGTTAAAAAGGGCTAGGGAACACACCTTCTACACTAGTATAAAGAATTGACCAACTCATTAGGGAAACCTAAGATAGCATAACTACTTCTCAATATTTTTTTCTAAACCAAGCCATTCCTAATGTATTTTCACCACCATGCACGCCTATAATTGTTCCAATTTGACATGTGTGAAATCGGATGTTAGGGAACGTGCTGCTTAGACTCTTCTTCCGTTCATTTGCTTCCAATTCGTCCCTTCCATATAATAAACACACTTCTGAAATCGACGACTGAGTTAATGATTTTTCCAAATACTCTACCATTTTACTAAAGCCTTTTTTAGTACTTCTTACCTTTTCCTTAACTGACAATGATCCTTTTTCTACAGAGAGGATTGGTTTTATTTGAAGCATACTTCCCAAGAAAAAGGATATTCCATTCATTCTTCCACTTCGATGTAATTGCTCTAAACTACTTACCATTACATAAGCTTCTGATGTTTCAATTGTATCTAGTAATCTAGTTTTTATTTCGTCAGGGTCTAGTCCAGATTTCGCATGTTGTTTTCCTAATAATAATAGCTCTGTTAGTGGATATGATAGGGTTTTAGAATCTAACACTGTAATCGGTACATCATTCACAAGCTGAGAAGCTTGTAGTGCTGTTGTGTAAGTCCCACTTAACTTTGAGGATAGATGAATAGAAAAAATATAGTCATATTCCCTCGCAAGCTTTTTATATAATTCATGAAAACTGCCTATAGAAGGCTGAGACGTAGAGATATCCGTAGTTTCTTTAATTTTTTGATAAAGCAATTCAGAGGTAAGATCCACCCCATCGTGATACTCGTCCCCTGCAATAATAACTGATAAAGGCACAACATATAGATCTTCCATTGACTCTTTTACGGTGTGATCAACATAACAAGTACTGTCTGTAACCCATGCAATCTTCATTAAAATGCCTCCCCCTTTAGCATTATGAAAAAGAATGTTTTATTTATACTATATTGTTAGGAATTCACTCTATGTATTTCGTTTTAAGATTTGTAAGGATTTTATTGAGGTAGAGACCATCGCTAACACATCCTCAACCATTTCTTCATCAATGTTTCTTGCGAAAGATATATACGTTTTATATATTGTTTGATTTAAAGTAGATATAATTTGGACTTGTTCAATAGTACGTTCTCCCCATACTTGTTGTAACATATCATGAAAAGATGATAAATCATTCTTACTTTCATAAACGATCTGAATAGAAGCCCCAGGGATAGCCTGAATACTTGTTGGTCTTCTCTCAACTATAACTTGTTCTACCCCTGCTACTAACTTCATTTCTACCGCATTACTACTTTGTTCTTTAAGCTGAAATTGAATTGAATAGCTTCTTTGATATGTTGCAAGGTCAAATAGATCTTTACGATTTATAACCTCAATCTCTCCGGATAAATCAGCGTCGTAAACGGCTCCTTCTAACACGACACGGAGATTATCAAATGCTGTTGGATCAAACATTTGTCGTCCTCCATTCTTTATCCACTTTTTTCAATCTAAAATAATCCAACGGCATTACCATTTTCATCAATATCCATATTTAGTGCTGCGGGCTTTTTAGGCAGTCCAGGCATCGTCATTACATCCCCTGTGAGTGCCACAATAAAACCAGCACCAATCTTTGGAATAAACTCTCTTATGGTTATTGAAAAATTTTCTGGACGGCCAAGTACTGTTGGATTGTCAGACAGAGAGTATTGCGTTTTCGCCATACAAATGGGAAGTCTCCCCCAGCCTGCATCTTCGTATTCTACTAACTGCTTTTTTGCCTTCACCGAAAAATCTACATGTGTAGCACCATATACTTTCGTAGCTACTTTAGTGATTTTTTCTGAAATAGTATCAGATTCATCGTACAGTGGCGTGAAGGATGTATCACCCTGTTCAATAAGGTTTATCACGTTCTTCGCAAGGTCTATTCCTCCTTTACCACCTTTTTCCCACACTTCCGTAAGCGAAACAGGGATATTGTGTTGTTCGCACCAAGACTCTAATAGCTGAATTTCCATTTCTGTATCTGTATGAAATCGATTAATAGCTACTACGAATTTCAGTCCAAATTGTTCAATTGTCTCAATATGTTTTTTCAAATTTGACAGCCCAAGTTGTAACGCTTCTTCATTCTTATATTGCAGCTCTTTTTTATCTTGACCACCATGCATTTTTAGTGCTCGAATCGTTGCTACTAGTACTACTGCGTCCGGTTTTTTTTCTGTCACCATTGTTTTAATATGTAGAAATTTTTCCGCTCCTAAATCGGCACCGAAGCCAGACTCTGTTACAACATAATCTGCTAGTTTAAGTGCTGTATTTGTAGCCATTACGCTATTGCAGCCATGAGCAATGTTGGCAAATGGACCTCCGTGGACAAGAGCAGGAGTACCCTCAATGGTTTGAACAAGATTGGGCTTTAGCGCATCTCGCAAAAGTAAGGTTAAAGCCCCTTCTACACCTAAATCTTTTACCGTAACTGGCATTTTGTCTCGAGTATAGGCAACAACCATTTTAGATAAACGATGTTTTAAATCTTCTAAGCTTTTAGAGAGACATAAAACAGCCATAATTTCCGAAGCAACTGTAATATCAAAACCATCTTCACGAGGTACACCTTGAACTGGTCCGCCTAGCCCGACAATAACATTTCGGAGCGCTCGATCATTCAAATCAACACAACGTTTCCAAACAATCCTTCTTTGGTCAATATTACATTCATTCCCTTGATGAATGTGGTTATCAATAAACGCAGCAAGCGCATTATTTGCTGTTGTAATCGCATGAATATCTCCCGTGAAATGAAGGTTAATATCCTCCATCGGTAACACTTGTGCATAGCCACCTCCTGTTGCACCACCTTTAATTCCCATAGTTGGCCCTAAAGAAGGTTCACGCATAGCAATTACAGTATTTTTATGTAACTGATTGAGTGCATCCCCTAATCCTACTGTAACAGTAGACTTTCCTTCTCCTGCTGGGGTTGGATTAATTGATGTAACCAAAATCAGTTTGCCAGTATCATTCTTTTCTAATCTTTTAATTGTCTGAAACGGAATTTTGGCTTTATACCTCCCATATAATTCTATGTCATGTTCCTTATCTAGCCCCATTTTTTCTGCTATGTCGCTAATTGGTAACATTGTTGCTTCTTGAGCAATTTCTATATCTGATTTCACCATATCTAGTTCATTCCTTTCACCGAATGTCTTCCTTTAAATGTACAAAATAATAGAATGTGCATCTTTTCAAATAGTGTCCTTTTTTAACATTCTATAGTGAAACATCTTTCTCATTCATACTTTGATTTTGCAAGTCCCAAGGTGATTTACAATACGATGTCCTTTACCTAATAGTATCATTCTGTGTGGGTAAATGAAAAAAAATAAAATCAAACTTTTACAAAAATTCATACGAAACGCAAACAATATTTACAAAGAATTCGTACTCTTAAACTAACTATCTTGAACAATTCAATCTAGCGCGCAGGCATATGGACTTCTTTTTTTATTATGTTTTTATGTAGAAACCATCTAGTTCTATATTATGCTCCTAACTAATTTGTTGAATTCCATAAGGAGGCATTGACTTGAGTAAAAACAGAAGTATCTTAATTCTAACTGCTCAGTTTGGAGAAGGACATGTTCAAACTGCACAAACGATCGCAAATCAGTATAAAAATAGAGGATATAACCGTGTTTATGTATGTGATTTATACGGAATAGCATACCCTGCCATTCATTCTTTTGCTCAAACATTACTAAAAAAAAGCTTTACGAAGTTTGGTGCCCCTATTTATAAAATGTTTTATTATGGAACCGACAAATTATCCTCGAAGGGTTTAGCATATTTTTATCAGCACTTAGGAAAAAAACGCTTGCTTGAATTAATTGAACGATATAATCCTACCACCATAATCACAACATTCCCGCTACATGCTGGCGCTTATTTACGCTTTCGATTAAATATTCCCATACCAACCTATACAGTCATTACCGATTATTGCGCCCATCCATTATGGACACACCCTATGATTGAAAAATATTATGTTGCAAGTTGTGATGTAAAAGATACCTTAATTAGCTTCGGGGTTACAGAAAGCCGCATCAAAGTTACTGGAATTCCAATCCGTTCAAGTTTTAGTAAGATGGAATTTTGCAAAAAAAGTATCTATCAAACGTTTGCCCTAAAAGCAGAGAAGAAGACGGTAACGTTTCTTGGAGGTGGCTTAGGTCTTGTTCCAAACATCCTCCCAACTCTTCAATATTTACTTAAAAATGAAACGATTCAAATTGCCATTGTCTGTGGAAAAAACCAACCCTTAAAGGAAAAATTAGAAGAAATGAGTATTGAAATGAATGGTAGATTTCGCGTTTATGGATACTTAAACAATCTTCATGAACTTTTATTAATTACTGATTGTCTTGTGACAAAGGCAGGAGCCATTACCCTTACAGAAGCTGCTGCTCTTAAAATACCAATGGTGTTACTGAAACCCAATCCAGGTCAGGAAAGTGAAAATACCGATTATTTTAAGCGGCAGAATGCTGTAATTGCGACAAGAAATGATACAGAGGTAATCAACGGCATTCACCGAATATTGTTTGATGCGAACGTTCGTGAACAAATTACTAGTAAAGTATCTCAAATTTACTATTCTGATGCAGCAGATCGTATCGTATCAGACATTATTGCCGATGTTTCTAGAATTAACACTAATATCAAGACTGTTAGACAAGGGAGGATGTAATATGGATACAAGCACACATATGATGTATGGGGTTGGCTTAGGGTCACTTGCGATGATTGATCCAACTATTGCTTCTTCAGATATAACACCAATTTATATTGCATGTATCCTAGGTTCAAATGCACCAGATTTTGATTATGCTTTCAAATTGAAAGGAAAAAGTACATATTACAAGAAGCACCGTGGTTTTTCCCATTCTTTGCCTATGATTCCTTTATGGGCCGTCCTTATATCTATATGTTTTCTTCCAATTTACTCTTTAGAATATGTACTTCACTTATTTGCTTGGACCTATCTGGCTGTTACGATACATGTTATAACAGACTTGTTTAATATTCACGGAACTCAAATGTTACGACCGATAACGTCTAAATGGATTTCCTTTGATGCTGTTCCCCTTTTTGACACTTTTGTTGCTATCATGCATGGTGTAGGATTTATTTTGGTGTTAACCGGTAGTCACCCTGGTAGTACGTTTTTATTGATTTACAGTGGCATCTTAGTTTATTATTTTTTCCGCTTATTTTGGAGTTACCGTATTAAGAAAAACATAAAACTGCATTTTCGAAATAGCACAAACTTAAAAATGATCCCCAGTATGGATCTCATTAGTTGGAGAATCATTATTGAAACAGATAAAGATTTTATCCTTGGAGATTACTTCTTTGGAAAATTAACCGTTGAACACACATTAACCAAACAATTCAGCAATCATGAACCATGGATCCATGCTTCAAAAAAAGATTACACGATTTCTAACTTTCTAGCGAGTAATTGCTATGCATATCCAGAAGTAGTTACAAGAAAGGATGGATTAGAAGTAAGGTGGCTTGATTTAAGATTCAAGAAGAATAAAAAGTTTTTTCCTTTTATGGCGATTAGCTATTTTCCACATAAGGAAAGTAAGGGTAATAGCTATGTAGGTTGGTTTCATCATCCTATTCAATATAAAAAGATGGTTAATAAACTAAAGCGAACGTCATAATACTTTTCAATTGATATATTAAAATATGTAAAATCCCTACCATACCCTTTTCCTACTGTGGTAGGGATTCATTTATTTATTAATTAATTGGACATTTATGAATCCTTGGAGTAATAAACTTCTTCAAAAGGTTGAACGACAACAAAACCATCACCATCAAATTTCATCTGAACCGATTCTCCGCTTCCTCTACCAATGAACGTCTTTAATTTAATGTCAGTAACAAAATCAGGTTGAAGGTTACCGGACCATGCTACCGTAGCATTTGGGTCTGTGAAGACAGGTTCACCCCTCCTAACCATTAGTGTTAATGGCTCATAGTGTGATGTGATTGCAACCATCCCATGGCCCTCTATTCTCACATTAAATAAACCTCCAGATAATATTCCTACTATCCGCTTCATTAGTTTAATATCCCATTGCAAGTTTTTCTCAAAGGCTAATAAGTCATTTCCATTTACAACAATGGAATCTCCTGATAAATGTAGGATTGAAATCTTTTTCCCTTGATCTGCTAAGTATAACTTCCCTATACCTGTTGCTTTCATTAAAGAAGTCCCTTCACCTGTAAAAGCCTTCTTAAACATCTTACCAATGCCATGCTCTAGGACACCTTCTCGATCAAACTTTATATCACCTCGATAGGATACCATAGAACCCATTTTCGCCCATATCTCACCATTAAGATTGATTTCTAGCATTCTTTCAGTTTCTAATTCAAATAGCCCTTCACCTTTGTCTACCTGCTTTGTTTTGTTAACAAACTCATCAATCGAATATCGACTCATTTGAATCACTCTCCTTTTTCTAGTAAAAACAAGGTCATGAAACTTACTGCTTGTTTTAAGTCATTTGAAAATTGATTTACTTGACTAGAAACAATACCATTCTTAAGGACGTAAAATTCATCCACAACTGTCCAATGATGTGTTCTTGCTAATTCACGAAATTCCCACGGCATCATTGTATTACATATCGCTGGTTCACCTATTAACCTCGAAAATGAATTTTCTCTAGGACCAGCTGTCGGTCCTAGAATGCCAATACAAAATCTTCCTTTAGGACGTAGAATACGATACACTTCGTTTAATGAATGTAGAGGATCTTCTGTCCATTCAAATGAGTTGATAGCAATTGCGCCATCGAGTGTTTCGTTGTTAAAAGGAAGATGAGCTAAATCGCCTTGAATAAATTCTAATCCGTCCGAAGCATGTTTGCTTGCATGCTGAATCATTTGTTCTGATATATCTACTCCGGTTACACGAAAACCATCCTTATGTAATAAAAATGAACCAAATCCATCCCCACAGCCTAAATCAGCAAGATGAATTCCTGCCTCCATATGAGTTTTCACAAAAGGGATAATGTCCTTTCGACTTCCGTTTGTCCACATGTCAACACTTCTACTATTCCAATGATCTGCAAATGTGTCCCATTTCTGTTTCGCTTGGTCATGCCAGTGTGATGTATTCATCGTTTCACCTTCCTTTTCTATATTACTAACTGATTCGGAGTGTACTATAATTATTCCTTCTATATTTTAGAACTTATCAGTCTTGTCCATACTATGATTATTTGAAAGAAAATATTTAAAAGAAAGGAATTAACAAATGGAAGAAATCATCAAAGTTCAACGTAATTTCCAAGGTGATATAATAAATTTTCAAACATCTGCCGGAAGAATTATCTCGTATCGGAAGGCTGTTCAAGAAGCAGAAGACGGATTGTTAACAGGAGTTACTCTTGTAACAGACCATAATGGTTCTGCACAGTTACTGGATCAAACTTATGAAGATTTTACGCAATATCCTTCTATTTATTAATAAAGAAACAGCTGAACAAAATATTCGTTCAGCTGTTTTTATTGTTCATTCTTCTCTTGTACATTTCGCAATTCTTTAACTCTTGTTTCATCCTCTTCAAAATACTGCACAAGATCGCCGATACGATCAATTGAATCCCAACTTAAATGGTGTTCGATTCCTTCTACATCATCATAAATATTTTCTTCTTTTACCCCAATCAGTTCTAAGAACTGCTCTAACAATTCATGACGGTAGACTAATCGCTTTCCAACTTTGTTTCCTTTTGGGGTCAGAATCAAACCTCTATATTTCTCATAGACAAGGTAATCGTCCTTGTCTAACTTTTGCACCATTTTCGTAACAGAAGAAGGGTGTACAGATAGGGCATCAGCAATATCAGATACTCTTGCATACCCTTTGTTTTCAATCAATAAATATATTTGTTCTATGTAATCCTCCATACTCGGTGTAGCCATTCTGTACCCTCCAGGTTATGTTATATCAATAAAAGTTTACTATAACTAGAATTCGAAAACAACTAAACCTTATGAAATGAGTTGGATATGAGGGGCTACTTTCCTATAGTTGGTATTATTTTTACTGTTTCTTAATGGAATGTTTTTAGTTCCTTTCCACGATTAAATGCTCTAACAATTGGCATCTTTAAAAAACACTATAAAAAGATGAATGCAAAAGCAACATGCTTTTACATCCATCTTTTTACTAAATAATGTCATCTTACATACTTTCTTTTTGATTTAACCTTCTACTAGCCCATCTTGAAATAAGGCCATAACGTGGGGATAGGAACCACGTTAGTAAGAACACCATTCCTGCTGCAACTGCCATTGAGCCGGAAATTGAAACATCAAACCATTTTGCTCCATAATATCCGATGACAGCATCGATTACACCGATTCCTCCACTTAACACTAACATTGATTTAAAACGATCTGTTAGTAAGTAAGCAGTAGCACCTGGTGCAATCAACATCGCCACAACAAGAATTGCACCTACACTATCAAATGCGGAAACGGTTGTAACTGAGACCATCCCCATAAGAATGTAGTGAATGACTAATACTGGAATTCCGAGAGCAGCAGCCATACTTGGGTCAAACGAAGTAATTTTGAATTCTTTATAAAATATATTGATAAGGATTAAATTTAATAGCAGGATAGAACCTAACATCACAACTGCATTTGGTATCTCCCCTAGTAATGGAATGCTTACTGTTTCCCACGGAATAAAGGCAATTTCCCCCATTAAAGCGTGCTCAACATCTAAATGCACATCTCCCACTAAGAACGAAATTAGGATAACCCCTACTGCAAACATTGCTGTGAATACAACACCGATTGCTGCATCTTCTTGAATACCACTTGAACTTAGTAGTTGGACAATAAACGTTGTTACGATCCCCGCTATGGCAGCCCCAATTAACATATATCCACCATTCATGCTTTGACTAATCAGAAAAGCCAGCACAATACCTAGTAATACAGTATGACTAATCGCATCTGCAAGCATAGACATTTTCCTTAAAATGAGGAAACAGCCCATAATCCCACAGGAGAGCCCTACTAGACTACCGGTTAGAAGAATCCATAATTCATAACTCATAGCTAGTGCCTCCTTCTTTTATACCTCTATGAAGGAATGGGTATTGCTGATAAATTGTACGCAGCTTTTGTTGTAATGTTTGAAACTGTTCAGTAGATAACCCTTCTTTTCGTTCCGCATTAAATATTTCTATATTTAATGAGCTCATTTCACTAGGATACATTTCTTTTAATTCGAGAAGTTCATCTATAAAGATCGTTTCCTCTGCCTTTTGCATTCCCTTCTCTGTCAGTACAATATAATTAGATTCAAACAATATATATCCTTTTTTACTCATTTCTCGAATGACGCTCTGATAGCGTTTCTGATTTATTGTATTCCTCACCTGGAATTGAGATTGATCTACTTGCACCTTACCTTTTTTCGTGAATTCATAAAGCTTTTTCAAAGCAGATCGGACAGCAATTATATGGTCATTTTTCCGTCTGCTCATCCATATTGCTACAATACCTCGTTTTGGTGCGAAAAGCATGGATATTATGAAGATTGAAGTTGCTGCTACTACAATAAATGGCCCTGTAGGTAACCCTTTACCAAGAGTACTAATTAATGTACCTAATACCCCTGATATTCCTCCAATAATACCCGCAACAAACACCATTACACGTAATGACTCTGTCCAGTATCGAGCAGAAATAGCCGGAGTGATTAACATTGCAGCCATTAGTATAACTCCTACTGCTTGAATTCCAATAACTACTGTTAAAACGAGTAATGAAGAAAATAGGAAATTTAGAAAACCAACAGGCAATCCAATTCCTTTTGCAAACTGCGGATCAAATGTACTTACTTTAAACTCTTTGAATAGTAGAGTCGTAATAACAATTAAAGCTGTTGCAGTAATCCCCATAATCTTCACATCAGAACCTACTAATGCAGCAGCCTGACCAAAAATATAATCATCTAGACCACTTTTATTTCCAGAAGCCATCTGCCCAACTTTTGTCAATAAGACAATTCCAAATCCAAAAAATACAGAAAGAACAAGGCAGATCGCAGTATCTTCTTTAATTCTAGTTGTACTTCGAATGAACTGAATGGTATATGCAGCTAACAAACCCGTTGCAGCTGCTCCAATTAATAAAGCGAAAAAGTTTTTTTCACCTGTAAACATAAATGCAAAACAGATTCCCGGGAGAGCAGCATGAGCAACAGCATCTCCTATTAAGCTTTGTTTACGTAATAAAGCGAAGCTTCCTAAAACTCCACTAGCTATACCAAGTAATAATGTACTCAGTAGAACCCATTGCGTATTTCCATCTGTTAAGATGGATTGCCATATTTGAGCCACCTGAATCATCACCTTTAATCATTATTGTTGAATTAGCATCTTATCCTTTTCAAGGAAAGACAACTTTCCTCCATATGTTTGTTGCAAGTTTTCAACGGTAAAAACCTCTTTAGTTGGACCACACTGGATAGCTTTCCGGTTTAACAAAAGCGTCCAATCAAAATATTCGGTTACAGTTTGTAAATCATGATGAACAACAAGAACGGTTTTCCCTTGATCTTTCAACTCATTAAGAAGGGCAATGATTGCTTTTTCAGTAGCAGCATCAACACCAACAAACGGTTCATCCATGAAATACACCTCTGCGTTTTGAGCAAGAGCTCGAGCCAAGAATACTCTTTGCTGCTGCCCACCGGACAATTGACTTATTTGTCTAGATGCATAACTCTCCATCCCTACTTTTTCTAGACAATCCATGGCCATTTGCACATCTTTTTTTGAAGGTCTTCGAATCCAACCTAAGCGACCGTATCTTCCCATTAAAACAACATCTAAAGCATTAGTAGGAAAATCCCAATCAACTGATCCTCTTTGTGGAACATATCCAACAGTTTTATTTTTTGCTGAATATTTCTTATCAAATATCTTTACTTCACCGGAAGTACTAGGTATCAGCCCTAGTATTGCTTTAATTAGAGTTGACTTTCCCGCTCCGTTGGGGCCAACAATACCAATTAACTTCCCTTTCGGCACATGAAAGTCAACATCAATTAGTACAGGTTTTTTGTGGTATGCAACAGTCATACCCTTTACATCAACGGCATTCATACAAAACCCTCCTACTATTTTAAAGCATTTACAATCGTATCCACGTTGTGGCGATACATGCCAATATAAGTTCCTTCTTCTGTTCCCTTTTCACCCATTGCATCAGAAAACAGTTCTCCACCTATTACTACTTCATGACCTTTATCTTTTGCACCTTCAATGACCGCATTAATGGAGTCTTCAGATATACTTGATTCAACGAAAACTGCTTTAATATTTCGATCTACTAGCGTATTTACTAATTCTTGAACATCCGCTAAACCAAATTCCGAATCCGTACTTAATCCTTGAAGACCCATTACTTCCATATCATACTTTGCACCAAAGTAATTAAAGGCATCATGTGCCGTTACAAGAAGACGTTGTTCATCAGGAATACTCTCTAACTCACCTTGTGCATATTCTTTTAGTTCTTCTAATTCTGCTAAATATTCTTCAGCATTCTTTTCATAGTCTTCTTTATGATCAGGATCTAGTTCAATTAGTCCTTCTTTAACCTGTTCTAAAGCAATTGTCCAAAGATCAATGTCAAACCATACATGCGGGTCCATAGCCGTGTTATCCTCTTGATCTTTACGAAGTTGATCTTTTGGAATTGAATCAGCAATTGCATATGTTGGTTTCTCTTTATTCATTTTTTCAAAAATTTCTAACATTTTCCCTTCTAGATGTAATCCATTATAGAAAATGATGTCTGCATCCTGAAGTTTGCTAATATCTGATTGAGAAGCTTTATATAGATGAGGATCGACTCCTGGTCCCATTAGACTTTGAACTTCTACGTGATCTCCACCAATATTTTTAACCGCATCTTCTATTTGGGCAATTGTCGTAGTTACAATAATCTTATCAGAGCTTACTTCGCCTGATGTGCTAGAAGAATTACAAGCACCCAACAAGAAACTACCAAAAATCATTACGACAAGCACTAGATAAGACATCATTCTTTTTTTCATTACATTCCCTCTCCTTTAATTTCAACTTTTAATAATCATCTTCTAACTCCCTACAACACTTACATATTCTCTAGTTGTTTAATCTGTTCATGTTTTTTTCGATAAAGCATGTATTTTTTATTCAACTATAAAAGTTTCCCTAGTGCAAATTTTATAGCGGAGTCCATTTATTGTCAATCATAAATTTTAATTTTACAAATAATTTAAAATCACAAAAAATTGTCTTCTGTAGTAAAAATTCCAAAAGTTCTTATGTGCATCATTTTACGAACCTTTAAAGGACTGAAAACAGTGTACGCATCTTAGTCCACCGATTTCTTGACTTCTAAATACGGAATCATGTATATTAAAACCGTCATGAATTCCCTTACATTTTTATTAAAAGAAATGCTAAAGAAATTCATGATAGTAAAGGACAAAGCACGTGTGCTTGAATGATTTAGGAGGATTAAGACATGCAAAACGGTAAAGTAAAATGGTTTAACTCAGAAAAAGGTTTTGGCTTTATTGAAGTAGAAGGTGGAGACGATGTATTCGTACACTTCTCAGCAATTCAAGGTGATGGGTATAAGTCATTAGAAGAAGGACAAGAAGTTTCCTTTGAGATCGTTGAAGGCGATCGTGGCCCTCAAGCTGCAAACGTTGTAAAGTTATAATTAGGATTTCCCAATAGAAAAAAGAGGCTGTCTCACCTTGTCGGGTGAGACAGCCTCTTTTGTTGAAGATGTGGGAATTACTTTAAATATTGTCCAATTTTCTTTATTTGTTGCCCTACTGTACATTGCTCAATACAAAAACGATGCGCATAGGTTTTTCCGTGTTCTTTACGAAAATGCGCCTTTAATAAGCAGTCCTTACAATAGGATTCTAATATCTTATCTACTTCACTAATTACTTGTTTACGATCCATTTTTTCACTTCCTCTTTCCATATAACACTTGAAATATGATAAGAAGGCTTTATTTAAAACAACTTATATCTTCGTATGACTATGTACGAAGGTTCCTTCTAATGCCTGATTTGCTAATTTGTCTGCTTCTTTATTTTGTTTTCTACCGACAACTTCATAATGTGCTTTTATTCCTAGTGCTTTCATTTTTTCTTCTATACGATCTAGCCATCGATTTAATTTTTCCTCCATACAAGGCCATTCCCCTTCAAGTTGCTTAATAACAACTTGTGAATCACCTTTAATCGTACAAGGGATTTGCTTTACCTCAATCTCGTCTAGAATTTGAAGAGCATTATACAGTGCAGCATATTCAGCTTCATTGTTGTCGTCCAGTTCCAATAATCGCTCATTCTTTCGGATTCGGTAAGCTTCTCCGTTCTTTTCATAGTATACAATCATGCCAATCCCAGTTACAGATGATTGTATATCAAACCCACCATCAAAATAAACTACAACGTTTTCAGGTTCAGTATCTAACTCTTCATTCAGTTTGACAAATTCTTTGCGAGTCCATTCATTTCCCATTTCATCTTGAATTTTCAAGTCGATCACTCTACCTGTCTTGATAAGGTCATCTACAACAATGAGCGTTTCATTTCGAGAAAACCAATTTGATTCAAAGTAGATTTCCGAAGATGTTTTACTTTTATATTTCCAGATTACTTTCATTTTCATGTTATTCACTTCCTCATTATGACATTGTCTATTTCATATTCTAGATGTATAATGGACTCTGTTTGTTTATTATTCGTAAAATCGCGGTTCGCAAACTCCCGCGTCACCAAAACTAAGGAGGAAACAAAATGTTTAATGAATGGTTTGGGCTTTTATTTATTATTGTAAACTTTGTACTTGTTCTCGTCATGTATCGTCTCTTTGGACGTACAGGTCTTTTCGTTTGGATTGGAATATCAACAATCCTTGCAAATCTTCAAGTGATTAAAACCATTGAGATCTTCGGCCTAACGGCTACTCTTGGGAACGCCATGTATGGTACTGCTTTTCTCGTAACGGATATTCTTAATGAGAAATACGGTAAGAAGGAAGCACAGAAAGCAGTTTGGCTAGGGTTTTTTACTCTATTAATTATGACTGTTATCATGCAGATGGTACTAGTGTTTCAACCGCACCCAGAGGATATTGCTCAAGAGTCTCTATCCACTATCTTTTTCTTAATACCTAGAATTGTCCTTGGAAGCTTGGCTGCGTACTTAATTGCGCAATTTGCAGATGTTTATATCTTTTCATTCTTAAAGAAGAAATTTCCGAAGGATTCACAATTCTGGATTCGTAATAATGGAAGTACAATGATAAGTCAGCTTCTTGATACTTTAGTATTCACAACTATAGCTTTTTTAGGCGAGTATCCATTCGATATTTGGCTAGAAATTTTCATTACTACTTACATTTTAAAATGGATTGTCTCTTTATTAGATACTCCATTTGGATATATTGCGAAAAAAATGAACGTAAAGGAATAACACGAAGGCTAGCATCGGAACAGATGCTAGCTTTTATTGTGTAATGGTAAAACTACAACTTTCTAACTATATATGATCCCCCTCCGCAGTAAGCATCTCAATAGCGGGACAGGTTGAATGGTTGAGGATTCAACCCTAGTGAGCCAAACCTATGGAAAGCCAACACTCTGGAGTGGAACACAACGGACCTCATAATAACTTGTAATTTAGCTTTATGCCAAAGACCTCTTTTTATGCTACTATAGGCTAGACACATATGACCATAGGGAGGTTTCAGATTGATAGAAGTCTACATAGATGGAGCAAGTGCTGGTGACCCTGGATATAGTGGGGCTGGTATTTTTATAAAACATAACGGAGAAGTCGAACGTTTCTCCATTCCACTCGGACTAAAAGATAACCATGAAGCAGAGTTCTATGCTTGTATACATGCCTTAGAAATTTGTATAGAAAAAGATTTTCAAGTTGTTTCATTTCGAAGTGATTCACAGGCTGTTGTTGCTGCTGTTGAAAAAGAATTTGTTAGGAATCCAAAATATAAAATACTTTTAGATCAGATTTTAGAGCTTTCCAGTAAATTGCCCCTTTTCTTTATTAAATGGGTACCTAGTAAAGAAAACAAAACGGCTGATGAGCTTGCACGTAAGGCAATTCGACTGAATCAAGGGGTTGATCCTTCTGAATAACAAGTGGATTCCGGATATGTCTCTTTTACTCGTTGCGTTTGTCTGGGGTGCCAGTTTTGTCATGATACAAAATGCAATCGCGTTCTTGCCCCCATTTACCTTTAATGCCATTCGCTTTTTCCTTTCAGGATTAAGCCTTATTTTTATAGCATTGTTTTTAGCAAAGAAAGGTGATTGGAAAAATGCACTACTACCCGGATTATTTCTAGGGACCATTTTATTTTTAGCTTATGCACTTCAAACGATTGGATTGCTATACACTACTCCTTCTAAATCAGGTTTTATTACAGGTCTTAGCGTGATTTTGGTGCCATTTCTCGCATTATTATTACTTAAAAGTAAACCATCCACCTCTGCAATTGTTGGATCTATTTTGGCTTGTCTCGGATTATTTTTACTAACAAGTGGGCATGTTCAGGCTTTTAATACTGGAGATCTCTTAACATTATTTTGTGCAATTGGTTTCGCACTTCACATTATTTTAACAGCCCGCTTCACAAAGAACTGCTCCACCATTGTTTTGACAACTGTTCAGATCGTAACTGTAGCATTACTTTCTGGCTTGGGTTCTGTTTTATTTGAAGGTCCGAAAGATATTCTATTGAGTGAGGCATTGTTTCAAAAAGATGTGTTTGTAGCCCTCATTGTAACAGCTTTACTTGCTACATCTGCAGCCTTTTTCATTCAAACATGGGCGCAAAAAAATACAGCTCCTTCACGAGTTGCCATTATATTAACGATGGAACCGGTTTTTGCAACCATTGTTTCTTATTTCTGGATTCAAGAAACCCTGACCCTTCTTGCTGTTGTTGGGTGTGTTTTCATCTTTCTTGGAATGCTTTTATCAGAGATGCCTTTTCTAGCAAAGTTGCAGAAATATTATTCTAGGAGAAAGAAAGTTGCATAAGAAAAAAAGATGGCTACATGTTTGGTGTAGCCATCTTTTTAATATTGAATTCCTTTTGTTTTTAAATAGTCTAGAGCTGCGTTCCAAGTATGAATATTATTTGCTTGAAGCGCTTCTAAAATTGACATATAAAAGCTGCTATCAAAAGTCTTTTGTACCTTTAACGTGATTTCTATAGCCAAATTTACAATCTCGTCAGTAGCATTCGTATACTTTTTACCAAAGTATATAAACGAAATGGAATCCTCTTGAAATTTAAACCCTTTACTTTCTAAATTCAATAAGTAATCCTCAGTTGTTTGCTGTTTCAATATCTCCACACCTTGTCTATTTCCAGTTGTATTACGATTAAACAATGGTTTATACCATATATCGTTTAATTTACCATAACCTTAGCATGAAATAGAACAGGAATTTTTTCAAGTGTCACACTTACTTTCCAAATATACTTCTTTTCTTATCAGAGTTTTTGGAGATGAGGTAGCCTAGACTCCCTGTAATAACTCCGAATAATGCACCACCAAGAACCTCTTCAGGTTGATGTCCGAGCATTTCTTTAAGTTTTTTTGGTTGGTTTTGCTCAAACGTTACTGGCTCATGTTCATGTGCTTTTGTCACAAGTTCATCTAAGCTATTCACCTTTAATGTCAATTCACCTGTTTGTCGACGAATTCCTTGTGCATCATACATGACAATTAAGCCAAACACTGTTGATAATGCAAAGTCTATCGTTGATGTTCCTCTTCTCAAAGCAATAAATGTTGCCAATGAAGATACACCTGCTGAATGGGAACTAGGCATACCCCCAGTTGAGAAAAACAAATCTGGTTTCCATTCCTTCTTTTTTATATAGTGAAGAGGAATTTTCAACCCCTGTGCAAGCATGATACTAAGTAATGCCGTAAGCATTCCTCGGTTCAATGTCAACACCTCCACTCTTATTCTGTCCAAATCTTATAAGGATAACATGGAAAACATAAGGCAAAATAATAGGGTACTTAAATACAGAATGGAGGGGTTTGCATGACAAAGAAAAACAATAAAAATCGTGGTACAACAGCTGGAGGAGTTACACCTCAAGGGGTAGGACAAGATGCTGACTTTGCAGAAAATCCAAAAAGCGAACTAGAAAATGCTGCGAAAAAAATCAATAAAAAATAATCAATAAAAACAGAGGCGGCTAATGATGCGAAAGAGAAATTTTCGCCTGCACTAGTCAGCCTCTTCGTATTATGCGTTCTCAGCAATAAGGTTTGAACTAACGATATGTCTTCTCAAAGAACGAAGCTCTAAGTCATCCATTAATGTTATAGCTTGCTCCGATATCGCATTCCATAATGCATCCTCTAAGTTAACAGTTATTGGGACCTCACAGTAGATTTCAGCAAGCTTTCTCGAAAGGTGTAGCATATCCAAATCTGATTGAATTTTTTTCTGCTGAGCTGGTGTAAGCTGCTCTATATTTAAAAGAATTCCATCAATCGTCTCATGCTCTTGAATAAGCTTAATGGCCGTCTTCTCGCCAATTCCTTTTACCCCAGGGTATCCGTCACTAGTATCCCCCATAAGAGCTTTCACATCAATAAATTGACGAGGCGTTATACCTTTTTCTTCAGAAAAACGTTCCTTTGTAAAGGTATCATAATTTCCAAACCCCTTTTTGAGCAAAATGACTTCAATATTATTGTCTAGAAGCTGTAATAAGTCTTGATCCCCACTTAAAATCGACACCTTTTTTTCTTTATGATGGCGCTTTGCTAAAGTGCCGATACAGTCATCTGCCTCATATCCTTTAATCCCTACATTAATTAGATTAAAGCCTTGGGCAACTTCTTTGGCAAGGTCAAACTGAGGAATTAATTCTATAGGTGGTGCATCACGGTTCGCTTTGTATCCATCATACATTTCATTACGAAATGTTTCACTCCCCATATCCCAGCATACTAATACATGAGTTGGTTTCACATGTTCAACGGCCATTAACAAATGTTTCATAAAACCTTGAACACCATTTGTTGGTAACCCTTTTGAGTTCACCATAAATTGACCTGAAATTGCTGTTGCAAAAAACGAACGAAATAATAATGCCATTCCATCTATTAATAAAAGATGCTTTTGTTTTTCCATATACCTTCACTCCTTTATTTACAAAACCTATTATAGCACACCCACTCTATACAGAATGCTGTAAACTACTTCCTACTCTAGAATCTCTAGTTCTATGTAGTCTACTAGAAATGGATTAATGAAATAAGTATTTTCATGGTAGGGAGCAATTGGAAGTAACGGACATGTGAGCCTTTATTTGTATGAAAAAGGGCAATATTGAAGGGCTTATGGACATGAAAGCCCTTATTTTGTGATTTCAACGCTTTTAATAGCTAAATATTAAAGAATAAGGTCTCCTGTGTCCGTTAGAAATTTTATACTGTCTCTATTTGAGCCCCCCGCAGTACCTTTGGATTGCAAACCACAAAGTTGAAGATACGTATTTTCATGGTAGGAGTCGAGTATCCTCCGCTTCATGTTACTAGTATTTTAGAAAGAAATATGTATTTTCCATTAATCTATAATAGCAAATAAAAGACCCGAACTATTAGAGGAAAGAAATCTCAACTAATCATTCGGGTTTACCTTTAGCTAAAATACTTTTGTCCCAGACTCATCCACTGCTACTCTATATCTGCTTTTGTATGAATTTCGTTTTCCGAATATGATATCCAGTCACTAAAGCTTCCTACATACAGCTGAACATTCTGATATCCTAACTCATCTAAAACGAGAACATTGGGAGCAGCGGTTACACCAGAACCACAGTATACGATTAATCTCTCATTATAATTCCACTGTTGAAAACGGTGTTCTTGGTTATTGAGAGATAAGAAGCGACCGTTTTGTAAGCCTTTTGACCAATCGACATTTTTAGCTGTTGGGATATGACCAGCTTTCTTATCAATGGGTTCTACATCCCCAAGATATCTTTCGGCTGCACGAGAATCGATTAAAACACCTTTTTCAATTCCATTTACAACTTTTTGAACGTCTTCATGAGAAGCAATAATGTCTTCTTGAAAATTAGGATTGTAAGATTCCTCTTCATATACATGAATCGAACTTGAGATCGGAAGGTTTTGGTGCTCCCACTCTGAAAATCCCCCATCTAAAACATACATTTCTTGATGGCCAAGATATTTGAGTAACCACCAAAGACGTGATGCAAAGGCACCTATGCCTTGGTCATACGCAATAACTGGGGTCTGTTCATTTATTCCAGCCGCTTCAAGTTTTCGGATGAAATTTTTCATATTTGGTAATGGATGCCTTCCACCGTGTTCCTTTACTTTACCTGACAAATCCTTTTCCAAATCAAAGTAAACAGAACCCGGTATATGCCCATTTTCGTATTGGTTTTTCCCCCATGATGCATCTTCTAAAGAAAATCGACAGTCGATCACTCTGACATCCCTTTGTTGTACATGCTCATTTAGCCATTCTACAGTTTTAAGGTGTTTCATTGTTTCGTGACCCCCTTTTTCTTTTTTCAATCAATTGTTTGACCTTCTCTTTTGGATCCCAACAAGTAAAGGTGTAATTGGGTTTTGTCTCATATCCTAGTCGTTTGCACCGATATACCATCTGTGAGTCAATCTTTTTGGCCTCGAAATGAATACAGGTGGCACATACATGATATGGATTTGACACGGTGTTTCAACTCCTCTCTTTATCTTAGAGGGTGAAGCGCTTCAAGGTATTCAAATTGCTTTTGATAGTCAGCTAGATTTTCTGAAGAGCTCATCGCTTCAATCCATCCATCTATTTGTTCTTTTGATTGCGAAATGACTGACTCTGTTATGCTCTTATGTTCCTTAACAAGGTACTCAATCGCCCATTTATCCATTCGACCTTGTTGTTCCGATAAATATTGGTCTGCTGGGCTTTGAAGGTCTGATTCTAGCCTCTCCTGCATGACTTTTCTTCCACCCTTTTCATAGAAATCTTTACTATTCTTAAAGGCTGAAAGTGCATGTTGGAATTGCTTCATATCCATTTCTTCAAATGCTGAAGGAAATTCTATCGTACTTGAACCAGGTGTCTCGTTAGGAGATACAATTAGATCCTCTTGAATTCTGGCAATAGACTGTTCAACCTCATGAAAATATTGTTGTAATGCTTTCTTTACAAACTGCTCTACACGTAAAGACGTTGCCCGCATTTCTTGAGCAAAATCATATCCTATAGACGAAAGAAGTTCATGTAATCCTATTTGTAAAGAATCCTTTGGATTTGATTCTTTTGTGAATAATCCCGGATGAAAGGCTTCCTTATAAAAGTCTGAAAATCTAAGAAAGACCCGTTGTTTTACATACAAGAGTAACTCTTGAATCTCTTGCTTTACTTCACCTTCTACTGAATGTGTAGGATGTTTTTCATGTAGTGAATCAAGCTTCGTTTTTGCTTTCATTAATTCAGTTTTCTTAGCTTCTTTACTCTTCTCATCACCTGAAGCAACTTCAATGTAGTTTCTAAATCGATTTAGCCCTTTTTCCCACTCTGAGACAGCTGCTTGAATACTTAGCTGTATCAACTCTTCTTCTAGGAAAGAGTAAAAGGATTTTTTAAATGTTTGTATATTAGACTCTACAAGTTTTTCAGGGTTCAGTGCCAGTAGCGATGACACACCGAATAACCGCGGAAAACGTATTCCAAACTGAACCAGTTGTTCTTCGACATATTGAATAACATCTTGTTTTTCCTCTTCATCCTTTGCAAGGTCAATCGCATTAACGATAAAGAACATCTTATCTAGTTCAAACGAGTCTTTCACCCTACCTAATTGAATTAAGAACTCACGGTCAGCTTTTGCAAATGCATGGTTGTAATACGTAACAAAAATAATGGCATCGGCATTCTTTATATATTCAAAAGCCACACCCGTATGACGAGCATTAATAGAGTCCGCACCTGGTGTATCCACAAGGGTAATACCACTTCTTGTTACTTCACAATCATAAAATAAATCAATAGACTCAACAAAACACGATTGACTTTCATTTGCAACAAAGCCGCGGTAATCTTCCATATTTGTACGCAGGATCTGTCCTAATTGGTCCTTATATTGCAAATACCCTTTATGAAAGGCAGTAAGGAAGGAGAGATGAATTTTCTCTTTACCAGTTCCAGACTGTTCCTCTCGAAGAAGTTTTTCAATTTGTTGGTAGGCATCCTCCAAGCTTGTCACCCGCATATTAAAAAATGCAGTTGAAAATTGAACATCCTTTAATAGTTGTTGCTCTGTTTTTAATAATACCTTCGCTGTAGCATGTGAATTTTCCTCTGAAACTGGACAAATACGATTAATAGAAGCAGTTGTTGGGTTCGGACTAACTGGGAGAACCTTTTCGCCAAATAGAGCATTTGAGAAGCTAGATTTCCCTGCACTAAATGCTCCAAAGAGAGCAATTGTAAAGGACTGTTGTTTCAGTCGTTTTGCTTTTTCCTTTAATACTTGTGCAGTAGACGAGAATTGATTAATACGATCAAATACTGTTGTCATCTCGTGGATGCTTTCTAATGTTTTCTCCATAGGTAAAATTGGCGTAGACTCTTTCTCTTCTTGAGATTCTCTTGCAATACCAACCTTCTTTTCCCCGATAGTGAGATCTAGATCGTTTGCATCACGATAACTAGTCTCTTCTTTATGCCATTGAGTAGACCATTCCGAAAGGATGAAATCAATCTGATCATTCTTATTTTTGCTATACGAAGTAAAGGAATCATCAATGGCATCTTTTAGTTCTTTTAGCTCAAGCCATTTATCGAAGACTTCTTTCTTCTTTTCAAGTTTTGAATGCTCAAGCTTTATTTCCTCTTCTTTTACTTTCCTTTCTTCGTTTCGTTTCATTAGTGGCACTTCAAGCAATTGATCCGTAAGCTGACGGGCTTTTCGTTTAATAGAAGAAGCTAAATCCTCACAATAGTTCAGAACATAATCCCCATTAATTGTAGCTCCTGATTTTAAGGTTTTTCGTATTAAGTCTCCATCTAGTTTAATAGAAAGCTGGTCCCATTGCTGTGTGAATTCAGCAGTCGACATACCTATTAATTTTAAAAAGCTTTTTCCTAGAGATTTTAAGTGCCATTCTAGCTGTGTTTCTACTTTTTGATTTAATTCTTCCAAAAAGCTTTCTAATCTCTTAGCTCTTTCTTCTTCTGTTTTCGCTTTTGAGAATAGGAAACCAACTTTGAAGCCCTCTTGAGTACTTTCTAGGAAGTCCTTCGCTAGCTCTCTTGTCTCAAATGGCATTAAATAGGCATTCTGAAGGACTTTTTCACGATCCTCATCGAATTTTATTTTTAGATTATCAGCTCCTGCTTGTTCCAGAGTCATACGCAGTTCATGTTCTTTTGTAAGGATGGAATCAATTTCGGACCATTCATTTTCAGATATAAGGTCTACTGATTCCTCTTTAACTATTTCCATTTGCTGCGCATACCACTCTCTATGCTCTGATACAAGCTGTGAAACAGCAGAATCTGTTGATTGATCCATAACAGCATAACGATTTGATAATCTATTTTGCACCTCATGTTTCAATGAAGAAAATTCATTATTTTCTTGCTGAGGATCACGCAAACTTGTAAAGAAAAAACCTTGTGGCTTCACTCCCCAGGACGCAAAAGAATCAACCACGGACTGTTTAAAATCTTCAAATGATAATTCATCTTCATTGTGTTTATCAATTTGGTTAATGATTAGATATAAGGTCACACCGTGTTCTAACAGTTCCTTTGTAAATTCAAAATTCAACTGTGATTGTACATGGTTATAATCCATCACATAAAACACAATGTCTGCTAAATGTATCGCGGATTCGGTCGAAATACGGTGGGCATCGTCCGTACTATCTACCCCAGGAGTGTCCAAAACCGTTACTTCTTCAGGCAAGACTGAAAGCTTTTGACCAATTTCAATGGAATAAACATCATCTCCATTTTTGCAATACGCTTTAATATCATCCATATTAAAGGGTTCTTGAAAACGAATCGGAAGCTCTGAATGAAAGTGAATTTTTGCAAAGCCTTCATCTGCACGATGAATTTTCACTAGGTTTGCACTTGTTGGAATAGGACTCGATGGAAGAATATCCTCACCTACAAGTGAATTAATCATTGTAGACTTTCCAGCTGAAAAGTGTCCACAAAATGCTAATATAAATTCATTTTGATACACTTTATGAGCAAGCCTTTCTGTTTTACTTGCACGCTCCACATCCCCATGCTTTAAAAATTCTTCATGTAAAGCTGCAAGCTGTTGTAATCGCATTAATTGTTGATGTGTCTCTATTTTTGTATAATTCATTTTATGACCCTTCCTAAACATTACATATTGTCAAACTTTTTATGATATTTCTTTTATTTTAACGTATTAAAAGAGTTCTGCCTATTACTCAATGACTCTTAATTTTTACTAATTCTTTATTCCTTTAAATCATTTCATAATGTTTAATAAATTGAGTAAAGTAAGGGGATATTTATGGAAACATTTATTTTCTGGAATCATATCGGCAGAGAGCACGGAGGAGTATCTTATACTTCTGACATAAGGCTGAATTCTCTAGATGTAAGAGCACAGGCACTAGAATTAAAGTACCAACACGCAAAGAATCAGGCTAATCCAAACCAATTTTTACAATGGGACGAAAATACCCTTGTCGAGCTTCCACCATCCTCAAGTGAGAAAAAGTTTGTTATTGTGTACTTTTTAGACAAGGGGCTTCAATATTCCTTCGGATTTAAAACAAAATATCCATGTTGGCTAATTGATGTTATTGACGTTGAAATTGTGGAAGATGGGGTCTATTGTGTACATGATTTATTTTTAGATATTACAGTAAATGAAGATTTAAGCTACAGTGTACTTGATGTTGATGAATTTCTAGAAGCAATTGAAAAACAAGTCATTACATCAAAACAAATACGGCACAGTATTCATGCGCTCAAAGAGGCAATGGATGAGTTGAATCGCTTTGATTTTCCTAATAGCCGCTTGAAGAATATTATTTCGAATATATCCCTATAGTTACAGAACCTAGCATACCAATCTTACTCATGCAAAAAAGGCTGCGAAAGGATAGTACCTTTCCTCAGCCTTTTTTTACTTTTTTGGAGATTCTATCACATTTCCTAGGACATGTTTCAAAACGAGAATGTATGTAAGAATCGTTAATGCTATGAAACTCCACAACATAAAAACGACACCACCTGTCTATTTGGTGATAACTTTATCTTACTTAAAATCTTATCAAAAATGATTCTCATTTTCAATCTAATCTTTACTCATTTTGTTGTCTATCATCCTTGATAAAATTGGGATAAACCTTGCCTTACCCTCATGATTTTCTCTATAATTAGTCCCTTCCCTTAATGCTCTTTCCTCAAGCGGTATTCTAATTGAGAGAATCACTTGGTTTAATAAAGCAAAAAGAAACATAGTCCAATATGCGTTAAATAACAATGGAATGACAAAGAATTCAATGGTGACAATAAAATAATTGGGATGTTTTATAAATCGATACGGTCCTTTAACAACAACATCAGCATTAGGAAGGACAATGATCTTAGTATTCCAATACTCTCCCAGGGAATTTATAACCCAAATGCGTCCTATTTGAGTAATGAAAAATAGCGCTAATAACCATGGCCAAAACCGATTGATTGAAGGCGATAGTATACCTCCTTCAATCAGCAACGATAGAAAAAAAAGTGTATGAATCATCACCATAAATTTATAATGACTCTGACCATATTCTTTTGCTCCTTTAGATTTCATCATGTATTCATTTTTTCTTGCGATAACGAGTTCAACAATTCTTTGGGCAACTACCACCGTAAAAAACAAATAGAAAAATAACATTACTCCCACCTCAACAGTAATAATTCTGAACTAAACCCAGGCCCCAATGCCGCTCCCAGACCATATTCTCCCTTGGAAATGCTTTGACTGAGAAAGTTTTGTAATACAAAAAGTATTGTTGCAGATGACATGTTGCCATATTTCCGTAAAACCTTTAATGGTTCCATAACCATTTCCTTACTCCAACCAAGAGCATTTTGATAGGCTTCCACAACCTTCTTGCCTCCAGGATGTGCTACAAAGTGTCGAATCTCATTTTCGGTAATCTCATTTTTAGATAAAAAGTCTCGAACATTTGGACCAAGCCAAGTTGAAACAATGGAAGGAATATCCTTTGAAAATATTACATGCAGTCCTTCATTTCGAACATCCCATCCCATAACATCTAGTGAATCTGGCATCAAAGTTGATTGAGTATGTAAGATACGAGGTCGAGGTTCGTTATATGCTTCATTAAGCGGACTCTCATCCCCGCAAACACAAGCACACGCGACACCATCTGCAAAGAGAGATGTCCCGACCAAATTGCTTTTTGAACGATCTCCGTGTTGAAACGTTAAGGAGCATAATTCAATGGTCAACACTAGAACATTCGCTTTCGGAAACGCTAGGCAGTATTCATAAGCCCTTGATAATCCACTTGCACCGCCGGCACAGCCTAACCCCCAAATCGGTATTCTTTTGGTGTTAGGGGAAAATGGTAAATGATTCATGATTCTTGCTTCAATACTTGGAGTAGATAAACCCGTTGAACAAACCGTATAAATAGCATCTATATTCTCATAATGAAGCCCTTTTGTTACTTCTATTAGTTGTTTTATAACCTTAGTTCCAAGATCCACAGAATGCTTTAGAAACTCATCATTCTTTTCCTCAAAGCTATGTGGCTTTGAAAACCATTCTAAATCCTGTGAGAAATATCGTGACTCAATTTCCGCATTTTGAAACACTTTAAGTAACCGATCGATATCTTTAAAATTTTGGTTGAACAGATTTCTAGCAAAAGTCTGCACTCTATCTTGTGAAATACAATGCGGAGGCAGAGCAGTCTCGACAGATACAATTTTCGGCAAAGTGATCCTCCTCTTATAATACCTTTAAGGATATCTTTACCAAGTTCACTTTATTCATGCACACGATTCATTTGCTTTTCTTCACTTCATCATAAACTGTGAATAAACCATCCTTTTATGGTAAAAAATAGTGTTACTTCCATTTACTACATACCCTTTATTTACGTTTTGAATTTTTTTTGACATTTTTCGACGCAGGTAAAAATTTTTCGTTCTTTTATAAAATTGATTATGTTATGATGAAGTTACAAAATATCGGAGGATTCGACATGACCATAACTAAAAGCGTAACTGATATCTTAAATGGTTCCATCACTGCGATTAAAAGTGTAATTCCATTACAAGTTAATGTAAAACAGCCCTCACTATTAAAAGAGCCCTTTGATCAAAAAGATATGGCTGTTCTAATTGGAATGACAGGTGATGTACGAGGTAGAATTATCATCGATGCTGCAACTGAGTCGTTTCAAGCCATTGGTTCTTCTATGTTTGGAATGCCACTCGAAGGAGATATGCTTGAATCGTTTGCTGGAGAGCTTGGAAATATGATTGCAGGAAATCTATCTACCAAATTATCGGACTTAGACTACAACATGGATATTACTCCTCCTACTGTTATCGTCGGCAATTCAAAAATGTACGGGTTGAAAGATGGGTTAATCCTTCCAATCCAAATTGAAACTGTTGGAGACTTATCGATTATTCTTGTGGTTGAGAAATAAAAAAAACACGTTAGATTTCACTCTAACGTGTTTTTTTATTCCCAGCTTATTGCGCGAACATTATAAAGGACTAAATGTTCCGTTGACATTGCTTCGTACTTATACTTTTCATAATCCTATATGTAAAAAGAATGAATTAGAATCCTTGAATAGTCATTCCACCATCAACAAATAATGTTTGACCTGTTATATATTTACCAGCATCTGAAGCGAGAAACACCGCTGGTCCTACTAACTCGTCTAATTCACCTATACGTTTTAATGGTGTCACATCAAGTATATCTTTAACATAGGCTTCATCTTGTAGAAGCTTTTCCGTTAACGGTGTCCTAAAATACCAGGGACCAATGCTATTAACATTAATGTTATATTTTCCCCATTCAAAGGCAAGAACCTTCGTCATCTGAATTAGTGCTGCTTTTGAAGCTGCATAGACAACCCCAGTTCTTAAGGCTACATGTCCAGCGACAGAGGCAATCTTAATAATCTTTCCGTGTTCTTGGTTTTTCATTACTTGTCCAACTTCTTGGCTCATCATGAATGCCGATTTTAGATTCGTATCCATAATTTTTTGCCATTCCTCATCCGTCACCTCTAAAGCTTGAGAGCGGATATTCATTCCGGCATTATTTACTAGGATATCAATGGACCTACCTTGATTGGTCACAGTTGTTATTGCGTTTTGGATGTCTTTTCTATCGGTAACATCTGTAGGAAGAATAAATGCCTTTCTTCCAAGCTTTTCAATTTCTTTTGCTACTTCCTCTAAGTCTTCGGCAGTTCTTGATAATAACGCCACATCTGCCCCAGCCTCTGCCATACCAATACTAATTGCACGTCCAATTCCCCGTCCTGCACCGGTTACCATTGCTAGCTTGTCCTCTAATTGAAAGGATGGTAAATAATTCATCCTAGTCAGCTCCTCCCTAATTTCATTCCTATATTTTACCATAGGCATTATCTTTTTTAAAAAGATAGGCATGCATCTAATAGAAAGAGGAGCCTCCCCTTTCTATTTATTATTTTCATAGAAGGTTTCTTTAATTGAGGATTTTGGCTGGGTGTAAACATTCATCTTTATTTTCTTCATATTTGAATTGAGACAACGCTCACAATATCCTTCATCATCGTATATACTTCGACAATTTTCGCAATAATATTTTTCCATGACTCACCCTCCACATAAGCTTTAGATACTATGTATATGACTGAAGTTTAAAAATGTGCCTTTTCTTATGTATTTCTTTGGAAGGAGACATAAAGATGTGATAATACGACTACATTTCATTTGAACACACACCAAAATAGAGATATGTACATATCTTTTAATAGGAGGTGGAATGATGGAGCATTCTAGCGTATCTAAATTATTGCTTCTTTGCGAGGAACTTCAGGACCAAACTTACTTGCGTGATGTAATTTATGATTACCAAATGCTTCGTACTTCTTGTGATTTGTTGCTACGAAACATGATCCTCATCCTACAACTTCAAAATGATGGCAAGTCCTTTGAGGATGAGCTTGATTATTTGACCGAAAATCTTGTTACTGTTTATTCTAATTTAACTAGTAAGAAGCGAGAAGACATTTTAAATAGTTATCAAATAGATGAAGCCCCTCTCACTTAATGAGAAGGGCGTTATTTGTTACGTCACCATTATACTAGTTCCTGTTTTTCACGTAGGAATCGCAAACTAGCTCTAGCAGCTCTGAGTTTTATAATGCTCCCTACATTTAAAATACTACTATCTCAAGCTTTACTGCTATAACTGCTTTCCACTTATACAATTATACCTATGCTCGTCTCTCAAAATTGAAATCTACTAAAATTTCTTAACAAAAGAATCAAACTTATCTAAGTGCTCATGGGTGAAATTAAATAGTTCTTTAATCTGATTAATCGTTACACCTCTATCTTGCTTATTTTCCTTGTCATTGTCCAATATTGAGTTTAAATTTTCATTGAAGAAATCATCCATTAACTCATTCATTTCACTTTTAAACGTATTCCTGAAATAAAGGTACGTTCCAAACTCAAGCTCAACTTCCATATCCTCATATAGCTCTTCCAATGTTAACTCTTTACCTTCAATTTCAATAGTAGTATTATTTCGCATTCACAACCCCTCCTTAATACAATTTATGCATCCCTTCATTTTTTTAGAGTAAATAGTTTTCATTTGCTTTCTATTTGCTTAGAAAGTTGTCGATGTATTAATTTTTTTGTTTCTTACGTGGAGGATTGCTTTCCTTCACAATTCCTTCACATTTTAACTTGTAGGTGTGATTTTTATCACATCATTTTTTTTTGCCTGCACGTAGTATAAGAGTATAGATTATGAGAGTCGATTCATTGGAAGGAGTGACAGTAATGGCAAAACCTGAATTAAGACAGAAGACAAAGGTTGAATACGAAGATTCTTCGTCTTTAAAAGGCACTTTAGCTTCCGTTTTTTTCTTAGGATTTTTTCTAATTATTACATGGCTAGGTGTATTCTATTTATTTATTAATCGTTTCTAACAGAGGGGAGTTTCCATATGCATATGCATCGTTATGAAAAATGGTGGTTGATAGCCGGAACCGGATCTTTAGTTATTTTTCTTATTATTTTAGGTATTAGTGCTTTTCATCAAGGTCATCAACCCCCTAGTGCAAAGGCTTTTATCAATCCAGAACAAGTAGACCAAATTGCTCCTTTTAACGAACCAGGTCTAAAAAAAGTTGAAGGAAAGGCTTGGGATTACGAGCTAGTATTTGCTGCTTCGGCATTTATGTATAATCCAGGACAAATTGAAGTTCCACTTGGATCAACAGTTAAAGTCATCGCAACAACAAAGGATGTTGTACATGGCTTTGGGGTAGCTGGAACAAATATTAATATGATGCTAGAGCCAGGATATATTAGCGAATATACAACAACCTTCGATAAGGTTGGGGAATTTTTAATTGTATGTAATGAGTATTGTGGTGTTGGACATCACACAATGAAATCAATGATTAAGGTGGTGGAGTGACATGAGTCAACCCTTTGCAAAAGTACACCCAAAAGATGCAAAGCTTGCGCTTGCCCACATTTATGTCGCTATGTTTGCTCTTGCTCTTGGTGGATTAGCTGGATTATTACAAACATTAGTCCGTTCAGGTAGACTTGTTCTTCCTGCAAACATTGGATACTATCAGGTATTAACTGTACATGGAGTATTACTTGGACTTGTTCTTACTACATTCTTTATTTATGGCTTTCAGCACGCTGCTGTTTCAAGAACATCAGGAACTTACTCTGATCGCTCAAGACTTTTAGGCTGGATAGGTTTCTGGGTAATGCTTCTAGGTACAGCTATGGCAGCAGTTATGATTCTATTAAATGAAGCAACTGTTCTTTATACATTTTACGCTCCTCTGCAAGCTCACTGGATTTTCTATTTAGGACTAACATTTGTTGTGGTCGGAAGCTGGGTTGGTGGAGCTGCAATGATTGCCCAGTATATTTCTTGGCGAAAGAAACATAGGGGTCAGCCTAGTCCATTATTAACCTTCATGGTCGTCATTAATACTGTTCTTTGGATTGTTGCAACGTTAGGAGTAGCTGGAACAGTTTTATTCCAATTACTCCCGTGGTCTTTAGGACTCGTTGATCGAGTAGATGTTCTTGTAAGTAGAACATTATTCTGGTATTTTGGTCACCCACTTGTATACTTTTGGCTATTGCCTGCTTATATGGCATGGTATGTCATTATTCCAAAGATTATCGGAGGCAAAATCTTCTCAGATTCATTAGCACGATTATCTTTTGTCTTATTCTTATTATTTTCAATTCCCGTAGGGTTTCACCATCAGCTTGTTGAACCAGGAATTGATCCTTTCTGGAAGTTTTTACAGGTTGTCTTAACGTTCATGGTAGTGATTCCATCATTAATGACAGCGTTCTCATTATTTGCTACTTTTGAAATGCATGGTCGTTCGAAAGGGGCTAGAGGCTTATTTGGATGGTTTAAAAAACTTCCATGGGGCGATGCCCGATTCTCAGTTCCATTTATAGGGATGGTTGCATTTATTCCTGCTGGTGCTGGTGGACTCATCAATGCATCTAACCAAATGAATCAGGTCGTCCATAATTCCATTTGGGTTACTGGTCATTTCCACTTAACATTAGCAACTTCTGTTGTGTTAACATTTTTTGCAATATCCTATTGGCTCGTTCCACATTTAACTGGCCGTGTATTAACAAAAGCAATGAATAAATTAGCGATTATCCAGGCAATTGTTTGGACAGTTGGAATGGCGATCATGTCTGGTGCCATGCATGCAGCAGGATTACTTGGTGCACCTAGACGTTCTTCGTATTCAACATATGGTGATGCTCCACAGGCACTTGATTGGATTCCATATCAAATCGCCCAAGCTATTGGTGGTACGATTCTCTTTATTGGAATCATCTTAATTCTATATATTTTTATTAACTTAGCGTTCTTTGCTCCTAAAGGTGAAGAAGAATTCCCTGTTGGTGAAGGTGCTGAAGCAGCTGAAAAAACACCGATGGTACTAGAAAACTGGAGAATATGGCTTACAGTGTTAGCTGCTCTGATTCTTATTGCGTATACTGTGCCATTTATGGAGATGCTTCAAAATGGACCGATTGGTTCTAAGGGCTATAAATTGTGGTAATGTCCTAGCTTAAAAAAATTGAAGTAACAGACTTTATTGAACTTTCATAAACAAAGCTATTGTTTCCGCTCCAAGACACTTTGTCTTTTGCATATTTCATGATATAGCAGAAAAGCTTCCTATGATGTTCTATAGGAAGCTTTTCTATGTGTTATGAATCTAGATTATACACTCTTGAATATTTCTCAATGAGATAATTCGCTAAGTAAGAAGCATTTAAACCTTCACCTGTAACCTCATTTAAAATATCCAATGGTTTCTTCATTTTACCCCATTTATGAATGTTCTCAGTTAACCATTCACGAACTGGAGCCAGGTTTCCTTCTTCTAGTAACTCATCGTAATTTGGTAGATCCTTAAGCATGGCTTGTTTAAATTGTGCTGCATACATATAGCCTAATGCATAGGAAGGGAAATACCCAAAGCTTCCTCCTGACCAGTGAACATCTTGAAGAACCCCTTCTCCATTATGAGTCGGGCGGACACCTAAGTATTCTTCATATTTTTGATTCCAAATTTCAGGAAGGTCTTTTACCGCAATCGTATCATTGAAAAGTCCTTTTTCAATTTCATAACGGATGATAATATGAAGCGCATAGGTAAGTTCATCCGCTTCAATACGAATTAGTGAAGGTTTGGATTCATTAATTGCTCGGTAAAAATCATCTAGCTCAACATCATCAAACTGCCCATTTGAAAATTGTTTTAAAAGATCATAGTTCTTTTTCCAGAATCCCTCATGACGTCCGACAAAGTTTTCATAGAATAGGGATTGCGATTCATGTATTCCCATTGAGGTTCCAGTACATAATGGTGTGCCAATCAGATCTTTTGAAATATTTTGTTCATATAGGGCATGACCACCTTCATGGATGGTTCCAAAGACAGCTGTTCTCCAGTCTTTTTCATCATACTTTGTTGTCACTCGAACATCACCAGGGTTAAGACCGATCGCAAATGGATGAACCGTTTGGTCTAAACGGCCTGAAGCAAAATTATATCCTAATTGCTCTAGAATCTTTAAGCTAAATTCTTTTTGCTTTTCCATTGGGAATGTTTCAAATAAGAAATCAGTTTTTGGTTTATTTTCTGAACTGCTTATTTTATGTACTAGAGGAACAATTTGATCTCTTAATTCCCCAAAAACATGATCAAGAATCTCTACTGTAATACCCGGTTCATACATATCTAGTAATGTATTATACTTGTTTCCTTCATAACCCCAATATCCGATAAACTTTTTGTTAAACTCTACTAATTTCTCTAGGTATGGTTGGAACATGTCAAAATCATTTTTACCTTTTGCTTCTTCCCATACACTTTCGGCTTTTGATTGAAGAACAACGTATTCCTTGTATTCCTCAGCCGGAATTTTTTTATTTCTGTCATACTCTTTTTGACATTCATCTAGCAGTTTATTCGTCATGTCATCAAGATTCGCCTTATGTGGCTTTAATGCAGCTAAAAATGCTGCCATTTCTTCTGATGTAGACATTGAAAAAACATCCGACGATATCATTCCAATGACTTGAGATCGTTGTTCAACACCGTTTTTTGGTGCTCCAGTACGCAGATCCCAAAAAATTAAACCGAGTGCTTCTTCATATGCAGACATCTTTTTAACGTAATCTAAAAACTGCTTTTTTGTTTCAGATATATTGGTTTCCATCCTTTTCCCCCTTAATAAATACAGTTCATTTTATCATATTTTTCTGAAAAAAACATTTTTGACCCATGCTACTGTATACACGGAAAAAGTCTGTCTCACCATAAATAATCGATAGGAGACAGACTTATTATTTATACCGTTTTAGGGTCTACTGGAAGGATATCAACAAATTGATCTTTATACTTCAAATCCTTTTCATTTAATAGAATATGAATTGAACCTTTGTCTGTTGATGTACGAATCAAACGTCCGATACCTTGCCTTAATCGTAGTGCCATATAAGGAATGTCAACTTCTTGAACCGGATCTTCTGCATGTTGTCTTTTTGCATCAAATACAGGATCTACAGGCGGGAACGGTAAAGAGTAGATAATAACTTGTGATAGCGAGCTTCCAGGTATATCAAGACCTTCCCATAAATGATAGGAACATAATATAGAAGACTCTTGTTCTTGGAACATTGCTACCATATCACTTATTTCACGATCTCCTTCAAATAAAAACGGATACGTAGTGATTGAGTCGTTTTGAACATAAGACCTGAACTCTTCCATTTCGTATTTTGAAGGGAACAAGACGAGTGTCTTTCCTTCCATTTCATGAATTCTATTCATCGTATATTCATTTTTCTTTGTATTTTCATTAAGGTTCTGTGCTAGATACACATTCATCAGTTCATCGTATTCATATGGGGACTCAACTGTAAAGTGTTCAAAACTCTCAATTCCTAGCGATTTAGATACATAGGTAAAATCACCTTTATAGGACAAAGTTGCTGAAGAGAAAATGAACGGTATTTTCTGTGAGAACACATTCGTTTTCAATACCTCTTCTACTAACCTTGGCATAACGACAAATGTTTTATCCTTTCCGTTTCCTTCTAGCCAGTGAATTCCTTTTTGATCATCTACAAACAGTTTTAATGCATACATAATTTGCTCTAGGTACTCTTCAACAATTTTTAATAAGTACTCTTCAATCACATACATCTCTGATTCAAACACTAACTCGTCTAATAGCTTTTCGATATGTGAGATTAATGCTTTTCCTGTTTGAACGACATCCTTTGTTCTCTCGATGAACAGTCTTTCTGCATGCTGTGATGCATTTGCGGATTGTTCAAGAAATTCAAACCACTTTTCATTCGTTACAATAATATCCTCTATTGTATATAGGGTCTCTTCTCTTATATTTGCAGCCGATAATCGATCTAATAATTCATTTAGCGTTTCTAGACGAATTTTATACGTAAGCGCTTTTTGGGATGCAAATTCTAATAGATGACCTTCATCAAAAACAACAGAACTGGCCTCTGGTAATAATGGTAATTGACCTTCTCGTTTTCGTGAATCCTTTGTCCAAATATGCTCCATATAAAAATCATGAGAACATACGATTAAATCAACTGCTTCTCTATAATGCTCACGATGTAATGTTTGACCACAGCGATGGCGATATTGACATGATAAACAATCTTGTAAAGAATCCCAACCAATCTTCTCCCAACTTTCATCCGAGATATGTGGGTATTCCTTACGATCACCATAGTGGTGAAATTTTTTCATTGATGTTTTTTCATGAACAAAGTCAGGTAGCTCCTCCCAAATTTGTCCATAATCATCTTCATGAAACATGTTTTGTTCAAGCTTTTGAAGACATAAATACTGCTCACGTGATTTTGCTAACCTTACATCTATTGATAAATCAAGCGCCTGTTCTAATTTGTGAATATCTCCTTGCTTTTTAACAATCTGTTCTATCAGAGTTTCATCTGCACATGCAATAATAGCAGGTTTTCCCGTATACCTTGCATAACTAAGTGCATATAGTAAATAAACAATTGTTTTTCCAGTTCCAACTCCGGCCTCTGCGAATATCACTTTTTTATCCTTATAGGCTTTTAATAATTGAAAGGCCATATAGATTTGTTCATCTCGTAATTCAAAATTCTTCTCAGGCAGAATATCATAAAATACATCTCCAATCCAATCGGAAAGAGCTTCATAAAATGACTGTTCCTTTGAGAGATTAAAAGGCAATTTTCGGTTCATTGTTTCCTCCTACATAAGTAAAAGCTGTGTGAAAGCTTAGTGTTAAATTTCAAAAAAACATGTTGTTCATAGCAACAACACCGGTATTAGTAAACAAGAAAAGAGAGGATGTCTCAAATGAAGAGCTGTCAACATCTTCACTATCTTCATAGTAGATAGAAAGATTGTATTTTAATGACAGACTTAGTTGAGACATCCTCGCTGCATTTCCTCCAAAGTAGCTGAAGAGAGGATTTTAAATGTTTTCTTACTTCTTTATATCCGTTTATATCTTAATCGTCGTATTGTAATTGCTTTTCAAGAATGCTATAAACATATGCAGACTGACACTCAGCTTTTGCTGTGCCCCATGAAATGTCATGACCTGTGTGCTCTAGCAGTGTACTTTCTGTTGATTCAAGCGCTTGGAAAATCCTTTGAAAATCAATAAAAGAACGCTCCAATCCCTTTCACTCCTCTGTATAAGATAAAACTATTATACTCGAGGTAATATCGTCTTATTCTTCACTTTTTCTTGGTGGACGTGGCCCCCAATATTGATAATAATCTGTCTTAATAAAACCATTAAAAAGCTTACGCTTCTTGGTTGCTCTTTTACCGTAATATTCTTCAAATCCTTCGTGAGAGGTCATCATGTAAATCGACCATGTATCCAATGCTTCAAAAGCTTTTCCCATATCTCGATACATCTTTTCAACTTCAGGACGTTCTCCAATTCGCTCACCATACGGAGGATTCCCTACCATTACTCCATACGTTTTCGAGGTATGAAAATCCTTTACTTGCATTTGTTTAAACTGAATTAAGTCTCCTAACCCAGCTTCAATGGCATTGTTTTTGGATATTTCAACCATTCTGTGGTCAAGGTCAGTCCCCATAATTTCTAATGGTTGATCATAGTTCGCAAGATCTTCAGCTTCCAGTCTTGCTTCGTCCCAAAGCTTCTTTTGAAAGAATGGCCATTTTTCTGATAGAAAATCTCTGTTAAAGCCAGGTGCAATATTTTGCCCAATTAGGGCTGCTTCAATAGGAATGGTTCCGGAACCGCAGAATGGATCAGCAAAAGGTCGGTCTGGATTCCATGTTGTTAATTGAATTAATGCTGCTGCAAGTGTTTCTTTGATTGGGGCTTCCCCTTGTCCAACACGATACCCTCTTTTATGTAATCCTTGCCCGCTCGTATCCAATGTAATCGAAACAACATCCTTAAGAAGAGCAACTTCAATTTTAAATAAAGGTCCCGATTCTTCTAGCCAAGTAGATTTTCGGTAATGTGTTCGTAATCGGTCTACAATGGCTTTCTTTGTTATTGCTTGGCAGTCTGACACGCTAAAGAGCTTGGACTTCACTGATTTCCCTTGAACTGGAAACTCTGCATCTACTGGTAAAAATTGCTCCCACGGTAAGTTTTTTGTTTTCTCGAAAAGTTCATCAAACGTGTATGCCTTAAACTGGCCTACTAAGATTTTAATTCTGTCAGCTGAGCGTAGCCAGAGATTGCAGCGCGCGATCGCTCGTTCATCCCCTTCAAAAATAACCTTCCCGTTCTCCACTTGACAATCATAGCCTAAATCTTTGACCTCTTTTGCAACAACTGATTCAATTCCCATTGCTGTTGTCGCAATTAGTGTATATTTTGTCATGAAAACTCACCTCAAACGTACAATGTTATATGTATGTATTTTATTATTCCCTAATCAATATTAAAGTATAAAAAGGCTGACACTCAATTTCTATCGTGTCAGCCTTTTGAATGTTACAATGCTTATAATCGTCCATAATAACGTTCTGTAAGCCATGTTTTGTACCGTCGTACTACAAGCGACTATTTGTCTCGTACTCGGGTGGTAATCATCTATCTCCAAAGAAACAAGTTTCTTGGCCTTCTTTTCGTTGAGTTTCTCCAAGAAGGTGCCCCTACCAAATTTGGGTTTCTCGCTCGTGGGGTTTACCTCGTTCCACTCCTACCATTTCTAGTAGGACTCCGTCACTGTGGCACTTTCAAGGTATTCACACCATATCCAGAGGACTTAGGTGTTTTCCCTGCCGTCAGCCCAGTTACTACCAGACTGCCCTAGCTTATTTATTGGCTAGGCACGAACACTACGGGCATCTCAGCACCGTGCGAGCATGGACTTTCCTCTACAGCTCAAGGCTGCAGCGATTACCCGAACGTTATTAAGGTGTCGCAATATCTGATTATAGAGTATTATAAACAAAAGTTCAAGAACCAATTCTAACCTGTATTGGAATTATTCGTATAGTTTACTTCCAAAAACATGCTTTTCTAAATTTGATAAACGTTTCAGTATATCGAAGTTCGTTGTACCAGCTTGCTGAGAAGGTCCACGACGATTTGCGTCTTCTAATTGTTTCTTAAGGCGCAAGTTCTCCTGTTGTAAATCTTCTATTGCTTGATGAAACGTTTCATAATCTTTAATAATAAGATCTAAGAACTTATCAACATCTTCTGGTTTGTAGCCTCTCATGCCAGATTTAAATTCTTGTTCAAGAATATCTTTTGCTGTTAGTTTTATTTTATCCGAAATCAATTTACTCACCTCTATTATTGACCATTATTAATATTTTTTCAAAAATAGGTTATTTTGTCAATTTAAATGAGAAGAAAGACATACTTTTCACGAAGATAAAATATATTATTGCCACTGTTCTTCTTCTACAATCCACTGAAGATCCATAAAGGATATTAAACGAATTTCATATGAATGCTGCTCTTTAAACTTCTTTGCTTCCTCTAATAAAAACTTAGGTGATCCTTCTTTTTCTTCATCATATAACAAAACTAGCACTTGGCTTTTATGAAGAAACAAATGATTGCGATTGCGGAATTGTTGTGGGCTTTTATATGGTCCTTTCGATATTGATTCTACGAAATCAGCTTGTGCCAAAATCCCTTGATAATATTCTTTATTTCCTTCATTCCAATTCTCTTCTTGACCTTCAAAAGGGGTTAATACAGCTAACTTTATGTCCGGATATTCATCCTGTAATTCAAATATCACTTCAGCTGTCCAAAGCTCCACACCAAGCTGACCGCTGATGAGTACCCATTCTAGACCATCTTCGATAAGTGAAACTAATTCCTTTTTAATCGCTTTTTTTATGTAATAAATTGCAGGGTCGTCTTGTTTGAAAATTCCAAATTCATGTGATTTGTATCCAGATACAACAGCGACTGTTGCCAAAATATCCACCCCCGGTTACTACAAGTATTTTATCATAAAACACATGACTTCACTTTCCAAATAAAATAGGTCGACCACCCCGATGTCCTAGCATACGGAGTGGTCAACCATTTCGTTCATTTTACATATCGTTGTTTAGTTAATTTAGTAAGGGAATGGCCCCATTGGCGGTCTTGGTCCACAGTTAAATTGTTGATTTGTTACATCACTAACAACAGATTGAGTTTGCGGGAAATAGTGTTTGTGCTGATAGTTTACATGATTAACAGTTGTTGTGTGTTGTGGATGAATATGTGGTACTTCATAGTTTGAGAACGTATGATTTACACAATGCTTTGTTGGGTGCATCACCGCCGGTAATACTTGAGATGGTCTTGGTCTACAATGCATAGTAATTTCTCCTTTCATCTATTGTTTATCTCTTACATTAATAGCCTATGATGATATAGGAGAACATGTACTAATTCAAACACCTATTTTGCTATGCGAACAAGCCTTTTCCCATACACTTCCTATTACAAAAACGTATATAAATTGTCTTTAAATGTTGAAAATAAAAACATCGTTACTGCAATTACGATAAAGAACAATACTAAAACGGCTCGATTCATGCTTGTGATCATCCTATCCTTGAAATCTAATGTTTTCACAATAAAACATTTTACAATTCCATTCTGGACATAGCAATTAGTATTTTTTTCAAGAAACATTTCTGTGAGCACGCATCATGTATCTTACAAGATGTAATCTTGCTTACCAAACCATTTCAACTTTCTCTTCTCTTACTAATCTACATGTTCAGCATTCTCTTTTCCAAACGGTGAATTCGTCGCAAAATCTCTGATGATGAATGCTTATTATGGCTTACTCTTTCTTCTATCTCTAGAGCCTTCATGCTCATTTCTAGCGCTTCCTCATAAAGTTTGTAATGGTGTTCAAGTGCTTTCGCCCACTCTATCAATGCTTCTATTCTCATGAGATACGGAGCATTATTTGAAAGCTCCTCCCATAACGTGATCGCCTCATCGTATTTTTTCTGTTTCTTATATTGATAGGAAAGAGATCTCATCGCTTCAAATCTCGATACAGTGCTTTGAGAGGCAAGTAGCCTCTCGAACGAACTTTGTGCTAATTCAGCATTCCCTGTATATTCTAACCATTTTCCAACGGCTAATTGTTCTTCACTTGTTTGGTCCTTGTCAATCCCTAGGATCTGAAAGCTTAAGTGTGTATAGAGTGTAATTAGCGACAATATATCAAGCTCATTATGTTTTAATACACCTAGCATTCCTTCAGGTTCCTTTCGTTCCACAAAGTCAAAGAAAATAATAGGTGCTAAGAACCCAGGTACATCATCTGTTCTTTTAAAATCCAGTATTTCACTTTCTACATTCACTAATTTTACCGATTCAAGCTTCCCCTTCCAAAGCCTTCTTGATCCGTGATACAAATCAAAATGTCCAAAGGAAGGTAGCTTTGGTACATGTTCACGAACGAGCGTATGCCTCGTTTTCACCTGTGGCCAATCAAATGACTTTCCATTATAGGTTACAAGTGTGTTGTAATCGACATTCTCCAAAAAGCTATAATATAGCGGTACTTCGCTACCCGGTTGTGGAAGAATATGCTGCCTTAGTATGACTTCATTTTCTCGAACCTTCGCATAGCCGAGTAAAAATATGGTATTCCCTGTTCCTCCACCAAGACCCGTCGTCTCCGTATCAAAGAAAAATAAATCGTTAGCCTGAAGACCTTTTGCCGACAAAGGATGTTCCCCTTCAAACATTTGCCACTGCGAAACGGCTTTGAAATAATCACGAAAAGAGTACTTTCCATGCTGTTTATCAATAGGATAGCTTACTTCCCGGATGAGACAATAGTCCTCATCGAGAAAGTATGGACGTACTTGATTTCGTTCCCATTCTTCTTGATACGGAATTTCCTTTGAGACAGATTTTACAGTTTGAATTGTTTCATCTTTTTTGCCTTCATTTGTTCCAATATGTTTTTTCATACGATTTAACTTATTTTTAATTGACATCCTCTACTCATCCTTCATATGTTAAACGTTTTGAATAAATAGATGTAGCAGCTTAATTGAATCATCTTTTATTTTTTCTGAAGCATGGTCTGTACCGATACATGACGGACATCCCTTTTCACAAGAACAGCCAGTAATTAGTTTATATGCCTCATGAAGTATTTCTTCCATTTGTTCATATACTTTTTGGCTAAGCCCTACACCACCAGGATATCGATCATAAACGAAAATGGTAGGTCTTTCATTATGAGCTGCCTTAACTTGTGGCACGACAGAAATATCGTTCGGGTCACACATAACAAACAAAGGAACAATTCCTCTAATCGCCTGTGCCATACCTAACAGCCCTTCCTCGATTCTTTCCGTCTCCATATTCACCTCGTCTATAATAGACATCCACGTTGCGTTCGTATGAAGCTCCTCTTCTGGTAAATGTATTGGGCCAGAACCAATATTCTCGTGAGTATCGAATTTAATCTTTTTGAAGATTGTTGCCATTGCATAGACCGCTACATCTCCATATGCTCGTTCTACTTTTTGATTTTGTGTGATTTTATCTTCCTCTAGGACCTTCAACTGGACGGCTAAGTTTGCATCGGTAAAGTAATCTACATCGACTTCCCTTACAAATGCTTTTTTCTCTTCCCAATCTAAATATTCAACTTGAAACTGTACTCCTTGATGTAGATAAATCGCTTCATCATGAAGTAGCGTCATAGCAGAGAATCGATCCATCTCTCCAATTACTTTCACATTTGCAACATCACTTTGATCAATAATGACGACATTTTCTTGCGAAGCAGATCTTAAACTGATGTTATGTGCAGGGAAAGAGTCATTCATCCAGTACCATTTTGTACCATTCTTATGAATCACACGCTCTTCCACAAGAAATTCAAGCACGTCTTCAATTTCGAAGTTACCAAACGTTTCTCCTTCTTGGAATGGAAGCTCATAAGCAGCACATTTAACATGATCAACTAGAATAATGAGATTATCAGGATTAATCCTTGCAGTTTCAGGAGTATTTTCAAAAAAGTACTTGGGATTTTCAATAATGTATTGATCAAGAGGACTAGAGCTCGCAACCATAATCACTAAAGATTCTCCATGCCTTCTTCCTGCACGCCCAGCTTGCTGCCATGCACTTGCAATCGTACCGGGATACCCCGTCATGATACACACCTGAAGTTGTCCAATATCGACACCTAATTCCAGTGCATTTGTACTCACAACACCATAAATGTCACCATCTCGTAAGCCTTTTTCTATTTTTCTTCTTTGAGTAGGAAGGTACCCTCCACGATAGCCTTGGATCGATTTAGGACCTAACTGGTTTTTAACAAGCTCTTGTAGGTACGTTAAGATAATTTCTACTCGAACTCTACTTCTAGCAAACACTATTGTTTGAATTTTATTTTTCAATAACTCTCCTGCAAGCCTTCTTACCTCTAATGTCGCACTTCTTCTAATATTTAGTGGCTTATTGACTATTGGTGGGTTATAAAAAACAAAATGCTTCTTTCCACTCGGTGCACCATTATTATCAATTAATTTCATTTCTTTTCCTGTAAGACCTTCTGCTAACTCCTTTGGGTTTGCAATGGTCGCAGATGTACAAATAAAGATCGGGTCCGCTCCATAAAATTTACAAATTCTTCTTAAACGTCGAATAACATTACTAACATGACTTCCGAAGACCCCTCTGTATATATGGAGTTCATCAATGACTACATATTTTAAGTTTTCAAATAAAGAGACCCACTTTGTGTGATGCGGAAGGATAGCCGAATGAAGCATATCAGGGTTTGTAATTACGATATGTCCTGCCTTTCTTACTTTTTGTCTAATGTTTGCAGAAGTATCTCCGTCATATGTATAACTATTTATCGAAGCACCCATTTCCGTAATGATCTCATTCAATTCACTTTTCTGATCCTGAGCTAAAGCCTTTGTAGGAAAGATGTATAGGGCTCTAGATTTCGAATCATCGATAATGGTCTGCAACACTGGTAAGTTATAGCATAGAGTCTTTCCGGAAGCCGTTGGCGTAACAGCGGTAAAGCTATTCCCGTTCATTGCATGTTGAAAGGCTGTTTCCTGATGGGTATATAGCTGGGTAATTCCCCTATCATATAGAGCTCTTTGTAAAGTAAGATCTATTTGAGTTGGCATTTGGACAGTTTGAGCAGGTTTATCCTCAATTGTATGCCAATGAATAATTTGTTCCTTAAAATCCTGTTTATTTTGAAGCATTGTAATAATTTCTTGAAGAGATTGTTTTTTAAACATTCCTTTCACCTCTATTCCTTATTTTACCGAATATGCGTTCGAATAAAAAGCAGGAATCCTTATTTCATTATAGGAAAACTTCTCCAACCAATTTACACCTTCTTTTGAAAAGAGATTTATCAAATTCGTTTATTAGACTAGTACAAACGCACAATGAATGCGGTCCTTTCATACTATAATGTGAAGATTTCTGTATGAAAGGAGCATAACGATGTCTGGAAACTTACCTGATGATCCTTCAAAGAAAAATCCATTTGGCGATATTATGGAAACACTTAATGGATTTTTTCATGAACGACCTGGTCGAGGACTTTTAGAAAGTATAGACGAATTCTTTGCTTCTCCAAATTCTTTTGGAGGATTTCCAGTACAGTTAGAAGAAAATAGTCGAGAATATATCGTTACAGCAAAGCTACCCGGTGTCAAAAAAGATCAGATATCCATTGATGTATATCAACAATACCTCAAGCTTACAGTGGAAGATCATGAGACATATAATGAGGAGAATGAAAGAAAGCACACAATCCAAAGAAGGCAATCCTCTAGAAAAAGTACTAGAACGATACCCTTAGCATCACCTGTAGATGAAAGACGCGTTAAGGCATCACATCAAGACGGTCTATTAACGTTAAAGCTTCCTAAAATTAAAGGGAAACGAATTGAAATTGACTAACAGAGAAAGAGCTAATTCCATAATCGGAATTAGCTCTTTTTAAATTCAGTGACATTACACTACGTTTTAAAGATTCCACCAAGACCTTTTACCATACTAGACACTTGATTTACAGCTCCCATCATTTGTCCAGCTGTATCCATCATCTTATTAAAATCAAAAGATCCATCTTGTGATTTAAATGAATTCATAATGGAGTTAATTCCTTTAGTCTGTGGTTTGCCCATGAAGCTTGCTTTAGGATATGGATTTGCATACATTTGGTTAAATGACTGACCTTGAGTTTGCCCTTGTGGTTTATATGGATTATATTCTTCTTGCAAAAGAGGATTTTCAAAATACGGACTTTGTTGGTAATACCCCTGCTGCCACATCTGCTGAGAATTCATTTGTGGTTGATGATAGGTGTTTTGATGTGGATAAGGCATCTGTTGAGGTTGCCCATAATACATATTGTTCGGTTGCTGATAGGGATTTGTGTAAGGCATGTTAGGGACAAACCTAGGTCTTTGATACATTCTCATATTTTACCCTCCTGACAAACATGTTCCTACTATTTATCATATGTGTTTGCCTATAAAGAGTGAATTGTCCTATTACGCGTATTCTGTCGGAAGTTCCATTATTCTTATAACTTAATATTCATAATTCCTATGATACGATAAAATGACAACGAGGATTTTTCACAAAAATTCAATCGCTAAGGGGGAAGCGCATTTTGAATTTGAAGGAAATGAAGGGGAAGTTTGAGCAATTTAAGAATTATTCAACAGAGGATCATCTTGAACTACTGGCATTTGTGAAGAAAGCCTATGTTATGAATGACATTACCATTCGTCAGTATCGAGAAATTGTGAAAGAAATACAGGAAGAAACAGAAGAGCCTATTGTTCGTAATTAATTGATGAAGAGGTTGTCTGAAAGGATACATTGTAACTATCCTTTTTGACAACCTTTTTCTTTTACATGTTGTTAGGATGTTGGAGGTGTTCTTTTAATGCGCTTTCCTTTATTTCGAGGGACGAGGGGGTATTCGGTGGAGTCTAATCTTCACTACTGTTCATGTTTGTATGGAACTTCTAGGTCTTACTTCAGTTGAAAACATGGCAATCATTGAATAATCGTATTTCTTCGCGGACATTTATTCCGTTATTCTGACAAAAAGCAGCCAATCTTTGGGTCTTGAGGACATTTATTCCGTTATTTGATGATATCTGCAGTTAATATGCTCTGCTTCTGCTATATAACGGAACAGATGTCCGACTCCCCCTTATAATCAACGTTTTTACTGATACTAAGGGAATAAATGTCCGGTAAGTCTCCTCTTCATCATAACTATGCATTATTAATAGAGATTTTTTACCATTCATGACTATTAATAGTCAACTCCTATTATTTAAGGCAGTAAAACATTAGATTCTACCAATGTCGATTAGTAATTCACTTCATTAATGCAGATTACCAAACCGATTAGTTTACTACTTTTCCATAAATGTTTTCTTCCTGAACTTCACAAGTCTTTATAGATGGACTCCTTCTCACACTAACCCAGCAATAGGCATTTTCCTTAGTTTTGTTCTCAACCCTTCCACATTGTACCCATTTCCATATGTATATAGTGAACACTTCTTAGGAGGTGGTTAACTGATGTTGCACAATAACTTTGCGTTAATCGTAGTATTGTTCATCTTGTTAATTATTATTGGTACTTCTTTTGTTGCGTAGGTACCTAATATAAAGAAATCAATGACGGTCTAAAAAGTATAATCAATAGTAGGAGGTGCATTGATAGTGCATAACAATAGCTTTGCGTTAATTGTTGTACTGTTCATTCTTCTCATCATTGTCGGTGCTTCTTTTGCTGCGTAATATCATTAACAGATTTGTTTCTTAACCAATAAACCATTCTTATCACATTTGGAGGTGCTGTTCATGTATAACAACGGCTTTGCGTTAATCGTTGTATTGTTTATTCTTCTCATCATTGTCGGTACTTCTTTTGTTGCGTAACATCCAACATTCGAAAATTGTTTTTGTACGAATAAAACCATTCTTATTACATCAGGAGGTGCTGTTCATGTATAACAACGGCTTTGCGTTAATCGTTGTATTGTTTATTCTTCTCATCATTGTCGGTACTTCTTTTGTTGCGTAACATCCAACATTCAAAAACTGTTTTTGTACGAATAAACCATTCTTATCACATCAGGAGGTGCTGTTCATGTATAACAACGGCTTTGCGTTAATCGTTGTATTGTTCATCCTTCTCATCATTGTCGGTACTTCTTTTGTTGCGTAACTCCAACATTTAAAAATGTTCTTTACAAATAAAACCATTCTTATTACATCAGGAGGTGCTGTTCATGTATAACAACGGCTTTGCGTTAATCGTTGTATTGTTCATTCTTCTCATCATTGTCGGTACTTCTTTTGTTGCGTAATGAATCATAAATAGGGAAGGGAATAAGGTTTCAACCTTATTCCCTTCCCTTTAATGTAACTATACTCAATTAGATTCTAATTCTTTCATAGATGTCTCAAGCACAAATTGTATTGATTGATGGTGACTAATAAATCTACTATAGCTTGTTTCTGGAAAGAAACACGAAACAGAAGTCATTTCTATATTCTCTGAAGTATTCATAATTTGTTGAGGATATAAATGCTTTGGTTTGTGAGTTTTTGCCCAAAGGAGCATTTTCTCTTTCCAACGATCGTTATATTGCTTTACTTCATCTGCGAAGGGCTTTACCTCTTGATAAAAGTCACCCTTTTCTCCTGAGTCTCTTACTCGTTTATAATGTGTCATTGCCTCTTCATTCAATTCTAATAGTTTCTGTGTTAAATCCTTTAAATCCTCCATAATACAAAACCCAACCTTTTATAAGATTACCACTATTCTATGGTGTCTTATAGGATAATTCAAGTTTATCTGTCCCATATGTTCTGTCAAATCTTTGCTTCTTCTTTCTGAACTTCTTTTCAAAATAATGCAATTGTTCTTCAGTGTGGATTATTCTTTGGTGAATGTCTACTGACCTTTGGTGGGTTTCTTCTTGTACCTTCTGCTTCATTTTCGTTTCCAAATCTGACAGACTGTGTTCCAACTCCATTAACTTGTCTACAAATCGTTCTCTCCCGATCATGATTTACCCTCCATAGACTGGATTTTCTTATGAATTCGATATTTATCATAGGTTCCCTTCCATGCTGACAAAACTAGAAGCAATTCGGCAAAGAAAGTGGTCTTTATACATTGGGTGTTGGAAGTTTCGACATATACGTATGAAACGAAGGAATTCTTCAAATGATACTAGCAGGAGGTGGTAAGAATGAAAAAAAGTGAAAACAGCAAAGAACAAATCCGCAAAGAACAAGACGAGGTTCAAACAAAAGCAGCAAAAGGAAATCCAAAGCTAGATGGACCAAACCGTCCTTCTACATAAATTGAGAATATCTTTCTACTAAGGTGTTAAGTCCCCTTGCTTTAAAGTGAAACAACAAGGAATAAGGTCAACTTCCTTTTATTTCCACCAACAAGAAAAGTGCCTATCTTCAGGCACTTTTCTTATTTTTATACACGATAAAAACGGTCCAAAATTTTATCTTCTGAAAATTTCCTCCAGCTTAACAAGTTTATCTAATTGCTTTTGTTTATTAGTAAACCACTTTGTTAAATGAATTTCTTTTGGTAGCTTCCTCTTCTCATACCATTTTTTCTTTATAGGTTGATTCATTGACCAATCCTGGTATTCATGAATGTGATGTTCAATGATTGGGAATGAACTCCTGAGAAATGTTCTCTTACTATGCGGGAAAGCAAGAGAGTATTGCTCATACTCTCTTCTCGACCCAGTGGGTTCAGTTTGAATAGCAAAATCCAAAAATTTAGTATATAAAGTATCGTTAAAAAGAATCTGTGATAGCTGATTCCCCAATTTAATTCTTTCATCAAGATTACGGAATTGATGAACACTTGCACCGTACAGATGACCTGTACGAGTTGGAAACAGAACAGAACTAAAATGAAAGAAGTCTTCAAATAGAAAAACCTTTGATTGAAACACTTTCTTCTTATAAACGGGATGTTCCATTACAGGCTTTTGAATGAGGTTCTGTTCATTAATAATGAGAGATTGCATCAATCGTTGTTCGTCTCGATGTTTCCAGAAATAGGCCCATTCTTTTTTCATGAATTTGGAAATCGGAAATTCTTCAAGTAAGTGAAACATATTCGCATTTTCTTTCGTCGAATAGTGATAGACGAGCAATTGTGTAAAAGCATCTTGAAAGATCATCCAATTTGCACGTTCATACGTTAAAAATAACGTATGAATCATCTCTTCTTTAAGGACATGAGGAAGTAGGTTCCCTTTTAAATCGCACATGTTCCAGCCTGCATTTCTTGATACCATAGATGCTAAGAAAGCCCATTTAATTTCTGGATGCTTTAGATAAAAGGTTTGATAGGCTTTTGTTCTTGAAATGTTGTCTAAATTATAATGGTGAACGATTGAAGAAATGTTCTGTATTATATTCTTAACAGGTTTATTTTGCGAGGAAATTGGTGGAAAACGGTGAAAAATAGTCTTTTTATTCATTAAATCCGCTCCGTTTAAGCTTTTAAGGATATGTTGAGGAGATTTCGGACTTTTTATTCACCCAATCTCACTGTGTTTCTGTTATGATATAGTTTAGTTTGTGAGGTGGGTTTAATGGAGTTCAATTATCCGAACGGAAAGAAATATGTTTCGAAGGATACCCCAATAAAAAAAAGAAAACAATCGAATACAATAGTATACGGTAAACGAGGAATGACGCTTGAAGAGGATATAAATGAAACAAACGATTATTATTTGTCCCATAAGCTAGCCGTTATTCATAAAAAACCGACACCTGTGCAGATTGTTGATGTGCATTACCCCCAGAGAAGTGCAGCCGTAATAAAGGAAGCTTACTTTAAACAACCTTCTACAACAGACTATAATGGTGTTTACAAAGGACGTTATATTGATTTTGAAGCTAAGGAAACTAGAAATAAGACATCCTTTCCGTTACAGAACTTTCATGAACATCAAATCCAACACATGAAAAATGTAACAGAGCAAGGTGGTATCTCATTTGTTATCTTACGATTTTCTACAACGGAAGAAGTGTTTGTTTTGCCCTTTACATCACTTCATCTATTCTGGGTTCGAATGATTGAAGGAGGACGTAAGTCTATAAAAAAAGATGAAGTTGAAGAGAATGGGATAAAAGTTTTATTAGGTCTACATCCAAGGATAGATTACCTAAAAGTTGTAGATCAATTACTTTTCTCTTAATATAACACTATAAAAACACTCAAAAATAAAATAGATGATTATTGAAAGTGAGGATCCAATATGGCCGGAGAATATAAATCAAGGGAAGAAAAACGCCGCGCAAAACAAGCAAAGCAAAAACCTAAGCGCAAAGCTGGCCTTTTCGTTAAACGAACGATACTAACATTATTTATATTAGGAATTATCGGAATGATTGCTGGTGGTAGCCTATTTGCTTACTATGCAAGCAGTTCCCCTCCATTAGATGAAAAACTTCTGAAGGACCCAATTGCTTCAGAAATCTTAGACATGAATGGAAATGTTATTACTACAGTAGGTGAAGAAAACCGGGAATATGTAAGCTATGATAAAATTCCAAAACTTGTTGAAGATGCTGTTTTGGCTACAGAGGACAATCGTTTTTATAAACATAATGGGATTGACATAATTCGCTTAGGTGGAGCAGTTATTGCCAATGTTACAAACGGTTTCGGATCCGAAGGGGCTAGTACGATTACACAGCAAGTAGTAAAACGTTCATTCTTAAATCCAGAGAAAAAACTTAAACGTAAAGCGCAAGAAGCATGGTTAGCTGTTCAACTTGAACAAGAGAAATCAAAAGAAGAAATCTTTGAAATGTATGTAAATAAGATTTATTACGATGATGGAATTAATGGGATTGCAACAGCAGCAAACCATTACTATGGAAAGGATCTTCATGAGCTCGAACTACATGAAGCAGCAATGCTAGCTGGTATCCCACAGCTTCCTAGTCGTTTCAATCCATTTGAACACCCTGAAGCAGCTGAAAAGCGACGTAATACCGTTTTATCTTTAATGAACCAACACGGTAAAATTACGGCTGAAGAAATGGAAGCAGCTAAAAAAATCTCTGTTTCAAGTACATTAGTTTCAGAGGAGCAAAGACAAAGTTCAAAATCAACTATGATGAAATATCCTGCTTTTGTTGACGTGGTTATTGATGAGGTAGCTGAGCTTGGAGATTACAACCTTTTCTCTGACGGTCTAAAAATTTATACAACATTAGATCCAAATGCACAAAAAAGAGTTGAGCAAATTTTGAATGGTGAAGCCATTGATTTTGCGTATCCTGAGCGATATGAAGAAATCATGCAAGCTGGTATCACAGTAATGGATACAAAAACAGGAGAAATCCGTGCAATTGGTGGTGGACGTAATCAGACAGATGTGCAACGTGGTTTTAACTATGCCACAGACATCGAGAGACAGCCTGGTTCAACTATAAAACCATTATTGGATTACGCTCCTGCTATTGAGTATTTACAATGGTCTACGTATCATATAATTGAAGATAAGCCATATGAAAAAGATGGTTGGAAGCCAGCCAACTGGGATAATCAATTCAAAGGTGCTATCACGGCACGTGAAGCATTGTGGGATTCACGAAATATCCCTGCCATTAAGGCATTTGTTGAAGTTGGACCAGAGAGAGCTGAAGAATTTGTCAACGGAATTGGACTAGACTTTGACCACTATTATGAATCCGCTGCAATTGGCGGTGTCACTCCTGGTGTCAATACTGTAGATATGGCTGCAGCATACGCACCATTCGGAAATAAAGGGTTGTATAATAAACCACATACTGTAAAGAAAATTGTGTTACGTGATGGCGAAACAGAAGTAAAACAAAAAATTGAGCCAAAAACCGTAATGAAGGATTACACAGCCTATATGATTACAGACATGCTAAAGAGTGTTATTGACCACCCTAGAGGTACTGGAATTTATGCAAAAGTTCCAGGACTTTCGATGGCAGGAAAATCAGGAACAACGAATTATGAGCAAAAGGAACGAGATCAATATGGATTAAAGAAAAGTGATGCTCCTGATTCATGGTTTGTTGGATACACAACAAATTACACTACGGCCGTCTGGACCGGTTATGAGCAGAGAAAATATGGTTTAACTCCATCTGACCGTCATATTGCTCAATATATTGTTGCAGATATTATGGGCTACCTATCCGAATCAGTTGAAACAGCTGACTTCGAAAAACCTGGCTCTGTAGTTGAATCTCAAGTTGAGCTTGGCTCAAATCCAGCAAGATTACCAAGTGATTTTACTCCGGAGGACCGTATTATTACAGAACTATTTGTTAAAGGAACAGAACCTACTAAGGTCTCAGAAGAATTTGACAAAATGGAATCACCTAAAAATCTAGAGGCAAAATACGACAAAGACAATCAAACTGTTACATTGACATGGGAACATGATGCGGATGAAGGAAACGATGAAAACATTGAGTTCGAAATATCTGGATCTTATAATGACCAACCTTCTAAGGTAATTACAAAAACAAAAGATAAAGGCATAAATATTAACGACATTCGTCCTGGAGCGAAATACATCTTTGAAGTTGTTGCAATAAGTGGAGACCAACGAAGTGAAGCTGCTTCTGTAACTCTTGACATTCAGGCAGACGAACCTGACACAGATGATGAGACTGATGAAAACAGTGATGAAAATGAAAACGGTGATGAAGAGAATAACGAAGATGGAAACAACAGCGGTGATGAAGACGATCAGTCTGAAGACAATAATGAAGACACTAATAATAACGAAGGTCAAAACAACGGAGGAACAGGTAACACTGACACAGAAACCCCTCCTTCTGATGGTGGAAACACAGGTACTGGAAATGGAAATGGCAACACAGGTCAAAATCCAACAAACACAAACTAATTTAAAAAAAGAAGGAATGACAGACTACTGTCATTCCTTCTTTTTCATTCTATTTTTTAGAGCTTCGAGCTTACAGTATTGTTTGTATTGTTCTGTCATTAATTCTGCTAATTGAACATATGAGTGATAGAGTTTAGGGTTTAATAGAATAAATTCTAGTCTCTCTTCAACATTCACTGCTTTTGCATGAAAATCCTTAAGGCTCTCCTTCCACCCCATAAGCTTTACAGGCTGATTGTTTCCCCAAAATAAGAGCATAAAGTATAATGCTATCCCTTGTATCATCACAGGATGAATCTCTCTGGAACGAATGTGGTGCAAATGGCAAATTTCTTCTTTTACAGTATTCCATCTTGTCATAACCTCTTTCACAAATTCATCTTTACGCTCCCATGGAAGACATGCCAATGGTTCATTGTGAAAATATAGGATTTCATTTGAAAAGTATGGTTGAAGTATATCGATTGTGTTCTTATCGATGTGAATCTTTGTCTCATTATTAAAAAACTCTGAATGCTGAAGTTCTTCGGGTATTGCATATAAGTTCTCTCTCATTATGAACTCTTCTTTTTCATTCGCTTTTGCCCTTCTCTGCATATATCAAGTAAAGGACAGACATCACATTGAGGTGATTGTGCCTTACAATGATACCTTCCAAAGAATATGAGCCTGTGATGAGTGTCAGACCATTTTTCCTTAGGGATTTTCCGCATTAATGTCTTTTCGACTTCTAATACACTATCTTTCCAGCGACAAATACCTAATCTTTTTGATACTCGTTCAACATGAGTATCTACAGCTAATGCTGGAACACCAAACGCAACTGAAACAACAACATTAGCGGTCTTTCTCCCTACACCTGGTAGTTTCACTAACTCCTCATGTTCCTCGGGTACTTCACCATGATAATCTGATAAAAGCAGTTCACAGAGCTTCTGAATATTCTTTGCCTTATTCCGATACAATCCTATTGATCGTATATCCTGCTGTAGCTCCTCTAACGATACATCTAAATAGTCATGAGGTGTCTTATATTTTTTAAATAAGCTCTCTGTAACCTTGTTAACTAGTGCATCTGTACATTGAGCTGATAATAGAACTGCTATAACTAACTCAAAAGGATTTTCATGGCGAAGCTCACAATGAGCATCTGGAAACATATTTTCCATTTCATCTAGACATCGATTAATTTGTTGCTTATTTAGCATTTCAATTCACCTTCTATTATAAGAAGGACTGTACTTTCCAGTCCTTCGCTAGTATTAATCTTGTTCTAACCAGTTATAAAAAGGGACAGGTTTTCTATTCGCAGATGGTTGTGTAGTACCTCCTGGTTGTGTCTTCTGATGTGTTCTAAACTTTTGTCCGTACTGACGTGCATCTTCAATTGTTTTAACACCATTCTTCTTCCACTCAAACAGAATACGGTCAATGTATCTAAAGTTTAATTTACCGGAGATAACCGATTCTCTAAGAGCAGCTTTAATTATAGTGGTACTATGCTGGTCTTGGTCTAGCCACATCGCCAGTGTCTCACATTCAATGGGAGATAAAGGTCTGCCAAATTCTTGCTCAAAAATTGTATAGACATCTGCTTCTTGCTCCAATGATTTTTGTAATTGAGCTCGCTTCGATTCTTGCATAACAAAATCTGCAAGCTTTTCCCATAATGAAATGAAAGAATAACTTTCAAAAAGTATACCATTAGATGATTGGTTCTCTTCTATTGTAAGAAAATGTTGTTGTAGTAATTTTCTTAGAATGGTAGAACATTCTTTTACAGAAATGTTCATTCTGTTGGAGATTTCTTCTGGAGTCGGGAAGTGGTTCCCTTGCTCTACATCACTATATACTTGTAACAAACAAATAAATTCAGTTTCACTTAGCCCAAGCTTTGAATAGTTTTTTAATAATAATACAGGTAATGAAAGAGTTCCTTCTTTCATCCATGTGACCATTACATTTTTATAATCCATCTTGTTACACCTCATCATTAGTATATCATGTTGCATCATGAACGGACATGGAAAACCGATTGCCAATTGTTACTTAGGTCACAGTTCGTTAGAAAGAAAAAAGAAACTAGGACAGAGTGGAATCTGTCTAGTTTCTCTAGCAAACTTATGGATATAAACGATTTAATAGTCGTGGGAATGGGATCGTTTCACGAACATGTTCAACACCACTTACCCAAGCTACTGTTCTTTCTAATCCAAGTCCAAATCCAGAATGTGGAACGGAACCATATTGTCGTAATTCTAAGTACCATTTATAAGCAGTAGGATCTAAATCATGCTCTTTAATACGTTGCTCAAGCATCTCCATATCATGAAGTCGTTGAGAGCCACCAATAATTTCTCCATACCCCTCAGGTGCGATTAAGTCAGCACATAGTACGACATCATCTCGGTTAGGATCTGGTTGCATATAAAACGGTTTTAAGCTAGTAGGATAGTGAGTAATAAATACTGGCTTATCATATGCTTCTGCAATCGCCGTTTCATGTGGCGCTCCAAAATCATCTCCCCACTGAATATCATCAAATCCTTTTTCATGTAAGAATTTGATTGCATCATCATACGTGATGCGTGGGAATGGAGCTTTAATGTTTTCAAGCTTTGTTACGTCTCTTTCTAATCGTCCTAGTTCTAACTTACAGTTTTCAAGAACAGATTGAACGATATATGAAACATACTGCTCTTGAACTTTTAAATTATCCTCAAATTCATAGAAAGCCATCTCTGGTTCAATCATCCAAAACTCGATTAAGTGACGGCGAGTTTTAGATTTTTCTGCACGGAATGTAGGTCCAAATGAAAATACTTTTCCTAGTGCCATTGCTGCTGCTTCCATGTATAATTGTCCACTTTGTGAAAGGAATGCATCCTCATCAAAGTATTTTGTATGGAACAGCTCCGTTGTACCCTCTGGAGCACTACCTGTTAAAATTGGTGGGTCAACTTTAACAAACCCCTCTTTGTTAAAGAATTCATACGTTGCACGGATGATTTCATTACGGATTTTCATTACTGCATGCTGCTTACGTGAACGAAGCCATAGGTGACGATTATCCATTAGAAACTCTGTTCCATGCTCTTTCGGAGTAATTGGGTAATCAACTGACTCATGAATCACTTCAATACTTTTAACTTGTAACTCATACCCAAAAGGTGAACGCGTGTCTTCTGTTACTTCACCCGTTACGTATAAAGAAGTTTCTTGTGTAATTGATTTTGCTTGTTGGAATATCTCTTCATCTACTTCACTTTTTACAACGACACCTTGAATAAAGCCCGTTCCATCTCGAAGTTGTAAAAAGGCAATTTTACCACTAGAACGTTTGTTAGCAAGCCAAGCACCTATCGTTACTTCTTGTCCAACAAACTTGCTTACTTCTGAAATTGTTGTTTTCACGTTTTTATTCCCTCCAAAAACCTAAACAATGTCTAATACAAGAGCAATGCTAGAACGATTAGCGATTTTTATGTATCGTTTTTTATTATACATATCCTAAGTAACGGTCGCAACAGTATAAGCATTCAAGTTGTACAGAGAAATGATACTCACTATTAACTTTATGAATAACTATAAATGTAAAAAGGGAGAATTCAGAAGAAAATCTCTCCAAATCCCCCAATGATGAAACAGTTTCTTACTTCTTTTTTTCATTAACAAATTGATGCATCCGTTCAATTGCATGCTCTAATGCATCTAATGAAGTTGCATAGGATAAACGGATATTATTCGGAGAACCAAAGCCTGACCCTGGAATAACGGCAACTTTCGCTTCCTCTAAAAGTGCCTTAGTAAAATCGTCAACGTTATCATAACCTGTATCCTTAGCAGCCTGAAGGACATTTGGGAACAAATAAAATGCTCCCTGTGGTTTAATGCAGTTAAAGCCTGGAACTGCATTAAGTTTATCAAATACAATATCAAGGCGTTCTTCAAACGCTTGTCTCATTTCTTCGACAGGAGCTTGATCTCCCTCATATGCAGCAATAGATGCATACTGAGCCGTTGTTGTTGGATTTGACGTTGAATGGCTTGCAAGATTCGTCATTGCTTTTATAACTGTTTTATTTCCAGCAGCATATCCTATTCTCCAGCCAGTCATTGAATGAGACTTTGATACACCATTAATAATGATGGTTTGTTCCTTCAGTTCAGGTGAAAGCTGTGCTATTGATATATGTTGATTTCCTTCATATACTAATTTTTCATAGATTTCATCTGAAACAATTAGTATATCTTTTTCTAAACAAACAGCTCCAAGTTCTTCAAGCTCTTCTTTTGTATAAAGCATACCTGTGGGGTTACTTGGAGAATTAATAATTACTGCTTTTGTTTTTTCTGTAATCTTTTCTCGCAGCTGCTCTGGTGTAATTTTGTATGAATTTTCTTCGCGGCCCTCCACATAAATAGGTTCTCCTCCAGCAAGCTTTACTTGTTCAGGATAACTAACCCAATATGGTGTAGGAATAATGACTTCATCTCCTGCATTGAGGAGTACTTGAAAAAGGGTATAAAGGGCATGTTTTGCACCGCTTGTTACAATGATTTCAGATGGTTCATACGTAATTCCTTGGTCTTGTCTGAATTTCTCAATAATTGAATGTTTTAATCCGACCAAACCAGCCGAAGGCGTATATTTTGTATGTCCTTCAACCATTGATGAGTAAGCAGCTTTTAATATATGTTCAGGCGTATTGAAATCTGGTTCTCCTGCTCCTAAACCAATAACGTCAATACCTTGAGCTTTCATTTCTTTAGCTTTTGCTGTAATCGCTAATGTTGTGGATGGTGTTAATTTACTTACTCGTTCAGCCAGTGTTATGTTCATAATTCGATTCCTCCCGTCATACTTTATAAATTCTCAATATTTCTCCACCATTCTCCAGTTCTAAAAAGAAGATAGTAATAATTCAAGGCATCTTGCTCGTCTAGATACGTAATTTCCCAGACAGGTCCTACCCGCTCAATACCTAAATGCACAGAAAGAATTTCCTTTGGATTCACTTCATTCTTTAGTGTATTAAGTGCATCTTCTTTTGTAATTCCATTTGCCCATTTTTCTAAGATGATATCTTCCTGATGATTAGAAGGAACCCACGCAATAACCTTTTCTGACTTCTTATTAGCCCCTTTAAAAACAAGATAGGACTTTTCACCATTATAGCGAGAAAATTCCTCAATGTTGGTAAGCTCTGTTTCTGTCTGTAATCGTTCTAATGCTTGTTCATACATACTATTTAAAGGCTCTCGTGAATTTATATATACTACTGTTGCAATTCCCACTAAGATAATTGTGACAAAGATACTAATAAAAATCCATTTTTTCAATTGTTTCACTTCTTTATGTACGATATATTGTAAAGATAGCTTCTTGATTGTCTTCTTGATTAAGTGCGAGGCCAAACATAAGATCTTGCTTCTTTAACGTTCTGTTTAACGTATCTACGATTTTGTAAAGATCATCAGAATACTTTACCTTTATAGTAGATAACACTTCAATATTTGATTCCAAAACGTTTCCCCCTTAATTAAACAGAATTTGTAACTTATATTGAGCGGAAGTACGGTAAAAATATAGTTAAGCATCATCCATCATTATAACAGTTAATAGAACCAATTGAATAGCAGAATGGACAAAACTATTTCTAATCCACACACGTTTGTAGCTGCATTCGCTTGCAGCTTTTTTTATACCTCTGACAAAAAACAAAATATTTGCCTGTATATTTTCCAATCTAAAAGTACAAAGAGAAGGAACGCTACTCCTCCTCCAAAATATTTGAATTGCTTTCATGATCTAGGGTAATCACTTCATAATTGTGTTGATTAAATTTTATACTGATTAATCCATGCTGACCGGTTAAATAAAGATCAATCCATGTTTCATGAATAGATTCTAATAATTCACTATTCATCATTTTTTCTTTAGAACGATATAAGATTGCTGTTTGAGGGTCTATATGCTTTAAAAGCTTTTCAGACATTGCTTTGGCCTTTGTAAATACAGGAATCTTGACTACACTTACATCCTTTAATGTGTCGTCTAATAAAACATTTTCCGAATTTACAGAATTTGAACTAAGCCAAAGAAAACGGTGCTTAAAAAATTGAATTGCGAAATCAAGCCCTTCCTCCTGAACTGCTCCTTCATAAAGTACCTTCAGAACAAGATGATTACTAAACTCAAACATATCTCCATGCTTCCATGTCCGAACTTGGAATTGCTGAGAGATTTTATCTAAACGGTTCCACTGATCACCAATAAAAATTTCACCAATCTTAAAGTCCTTTTGAAGTGCTGCAACCATTTTAGGATGCCATTCTAGTTCATCCGTTACAATCATTCCTTTTATTTCTTTAATATTGAAAAAGTCTAAAAAGGAGTAAAGTGCTTTTTTTTCAGTGATAGGACCTGAATTAATTAAATAATGCTCACCATTACTTAAATGGAGTATCGCGACTTCACCGGACTTCATTGGCAGGAAACTAACACCGAATTCATTTTCTTCAAGATTTAGGTCAATTTTAAGTGGTTTATCAGCTTGTATAGTACTAGTTACGAGTAAGAATAAGAGAAACGCTGACATCAAGGCTCTCATAAACATTCCTCCATTTCAGTCTACACATTAGATTGTGATAAAATCATGATTTCTAAACGTTGAAATTTAAGTTCCATGCTATTTGAGCGTTACAAAACAAAAGTGTTGTTATGTTGAGCGCTTAACTCAATGTAGTAGCTTCATAAGTCCTTTGTAAAGGTATTGCTACTGATATTCAACTTACTGGGGTTCATCGTCTCCAAAGCTCTGGGTTACCTTCTTAAAAAAACGATCCTCAGTTAAGGATCGTCTTCTTAAAAGATCTATAACCAATTTTCTATGCTCTCAATAATGGAATCCAAGCTTTCTTCGGAGACAGAAATTAATGGAATTGATTCAAGAAAAGCACTTCCATATTTGCTAGATATGATTCTTCTGTCATAAACAATAATGATTCCTTTATCTGAACTTCTTCTTATTAAGCGGCCTATTCCTTGCTTAAATCGGATCACTGCTTCTGGTAAGGAATGAACTGTAAAAGGATTCTTTCCTTGTGATTTTGCAAGCTGACTTCTCGCTTCTGTTACTGGCTCATTTGGTGGAGAAAATGGTAATCTCACCATTGCTAAACAGGAAAGATCCTCACCAGGAATGTCAACACCCTCCCAAAAACTACTTGTTCCAAACAATATTGCTTTATCAAATCGTTGGAAATTTTTAGTGAGTCTTGTTCGACTTCCGCTAGTAATGCCTTGAGCAAGTAGAATATAATCTTCCAGAAGTCCACTATCTTTCATGAGCTCGTATGTCCTCCGGAGCATATCATAGGCTGTAAAAAGAATGAGCATTCTTCCCTTAGTCGCTTGAGCCACTCCAATTAGATGAGAACTTATGGACTCAACATATTCATCAAAAGAAACCCCTTGGATGTCTGGTATATCATTAGGCACATACAGCCTCGCATTTTCTTTATAATTAAATGGCGAGGAATATATCACCGTTTTAACATCCGCATCATCTATTCCGATTTCACGCAGAAAATAATCAAAGGATGAATGAACCGTTAATGTTGCTGAAGTTAATATGATTGATTTTGTTTCAGAGAACAAATGCTTATATAAAAGTGAATCAACAGCTATTGGCTGAGATTGTATTTTCAAGCTATTAGGCAATGACCGATTATCTCCCTCAAACCAGATAACCTGTTGATTATCAAAATGTACGAATACCGTTTGGAGATTATCCTTTATACTCGACCATTCTAAAAGAAAACTATACATTTCTTCAATCACTGCTTTTTCGTAATCTTTTAAATCAGTTTCTTTTTCTTTAATCAAATCAAGCCTTTTGGTAATTTCGGTAAGGATTGATTTCATTTCGGCAATGACACGTTCCATGATCATCACAATAGGCTGCCATTTACTGCTCTCAATAAATTCTTTTGTAAGCCTTACCTGTATCTTTCGAAGTGAAGATCGGTTCACCTTTAGAAGAACAGTTGAGATCATATGAAATCCGTCTTCAAGCTCTCTATAAAACTCTTGTATTTTATAATCCAGTTCAAAAGAATGCATATGAGGTGCTATGTTATGAGCCTCTAGTACGTTTTCCAGCTTGAAGAGTAGCTGCTTTTGCTCTAGTGTACCTAACTGTGAAATAATAAACTTCATGCTAATATAGTCAAGCACGATACCGAATTGGCTTCTTGCTGATTTTTCGAGATGATGAGCTTCATCAATGACTAAATAATCATACGCTGGCAAAAGCTTCTGTTCACTAATCATATCTGTTAGTAACATCGAATGATTTGTAATAATTAAGTCTGCTTTTAATGCTTTTTTTCTTGCTTGTAAATAAAAGTCTCTCCCAATCCATGGATCCTTTTTCTCTTTTAAATGCCAGCCATCATGTCGAATACGATTCCAGTATAACTGTCCACCCGAAGACAAATTTAATTCATCAACATCACCAGTTTGTGTTTGGGTAAGCCAAACAAGAATTTGCATTTTCGTTATGACTGCATCATATTGAGCATCTTCTTCTTGTAAGGTTTGTTCAAACTTGAATAGATTAATGTAATGGTTCTTTCCTTTAAGCAAAGCCGTACGAATTGCAGGAAACATCTGTTTTAAGGTTTGAATTTCCTTATAAATGAGTTGTGCTTGTAATTGAACAGTGTACGTACTTATAACGATTGGTACGCCATTCTTTTTCGAAAAAAGGACGGAAGGAAGTAAATAGCCCATTGACTTGCCAATACCCGTTCCTGCCTCAATCACAACATGCTGATGACGGTCAAAACCTTGGTAAACCTCTCCCATCATCTCCAGTTGCGAATCTCTTTTCTCATAGTCTTGAATGGAATTCTGAATGAATGCTTCAAAATTCGCTTCACTTAATTTATCAGAAATGAAAGGAAGCTCCACATCCTCTTCTTCCATTTCGACTTTTTTTAGGAGAGCAATCCCTCTGTAGACCTCATACTGTGAAGGTAGATCTTCTAAATTTACTTTCTTATACTCAATTATTGAGTCAAATAATAGTGATAACTCACTCTTTAGATACTTGGATAGTTTCTCTAATTGTGAGAGTGTCACAAAAGGTAAATCACATAATAGTTCAATAAAGTATGTAAGAATTTCTGCGGTAACATATGCATCACTGTCTGCCTGGTGTGGTCGAACATGACTTAGATTAAGCTGATTCGATAAATCTGAAAGTTTATAGCTATCGGCTGACGGAATGACAATTTTAGCAAGTTCTACTGTATCAAAAGCAGGTCCTGTAAATGGGTTATACCCTGCTTCCTCAAGCTCTCCTTGAAGAAAGGATAAATCAAATTGAACATTATGTGCTACAAACACAGCTCCATCTAAGATCGTTAATATTTTTGGTGCAATGTCCTCAAAGTAAGGCGCATCTTTTACCATATCATCATTTATACCTGTAAGTTCCTCTATGAATGGAGGAATTTCTATACCAGGATTAACAAAGGATGTATATTGATCAATAATACTTCCGTTTTCAATCGTCACAGCTGAAAACTGAATGATTTTCTCTCCTCTTTTTGGAGAGTTACCTGTTGTTTCTAAATCTACGACAACCATTTTAAATGGAATCATTTATATCACTGCCTCATATCAGTCACGTAATTGGATAAATTCCTAACAAGTTTATCACATTCCACCAGCAACTTGCTAGAAAGCAACAGCATATTTCAAGTGGAATTCCTTAGGAATCATTACTATAGTTTCAATAATAGATATATTTCTAAATAGTACTCTTTTTCTTCTCGTAAAAAGAAAAAAGAAGACTCTACGTCTCCTTTATGACACTACTATATATTTATCCATTTAAAATTGTTGCCTCAGGCTCATGATGAATCATATCAATAATTTCATTATTTTCATTCATGATTGCCACTTTTGGAGAATGCGTCGCTACTTTTTCCTCAGCGACTAATTTATATGAGATTACAATTACGACATCTCCTGGTTGAACTAATCTAGCAGCAGCGCCATTTAAGCATACAACTCCACTTCCACGCTCACCTGCAATAATATAGGTTTCTAGTCGTGCACCGTTATTGTTGTTAACGATTTGCACCTTTTCGTTTGGAAGCATATCAACAGCATCTAAAATATTTTGATCAATTGTAATGCTCCCTACATAATTTAAATTCGCCTCGGTAACCCTCGCTCTATGAATTTTACCGCTCATCATTGTTCTGAACATGCAGATTCCCCCGTTACTCTTTGATGATTATATTGTCAATAAGTCTTGCACCACTAAATTTTACTGCAATAGCCAATAAAGCTTCTCCATGTATGACAGAAAGATTGGTTAATTCCGGATAAGCGTACATCTCAATATAATCAATTGTTCCACTAGTATTACTCTCTATATACGTTTTCACCATCTCAATTATTTTAGATGAATCCTTTTCACCATTAGCAATTTCTTCTTGTGCGAGTCGGAGCCCTTTATATAAATGCGGAGCCTCTATTCTCTCTAATTCTGTAAGATTTACATTTCGAGAGCTTTTCGCCAACCCATCCTCTTCTCTTACTGTTGGTACTCGAATGATCTCAACAGGGAGAAAGTAATCCTCTACAAGACTCTCAATCACTGCTACTTGTTGCGCATCCTTCATTCCAAAAAAGGCTTTGTCTGGTTGAACAATGTTAAATAGCTTGGTTACAATGGTAACAACACCATCAAAATGACCTTCTCGTTTCCTTCCGCATAGTACATTCACTCGTTTTTCAACCTTTAGTACGGTTGATAGAGAGTTGTTATACATTGTATCTACACTAGGAACAAATAGAAAGTCAACCCCTGCTTTTTCTGCTAACTCACGGTCTCGATCTAAATCACGTGGGTATTGATCAAAGTCTTCATTAGGGCCGAATTGCATTGGATTTACAAAAATACTCATGACAACAACGTCTGTCTGTTTTTTTGCTTCCTTAACTAGAGTCAAATGACCCTCATGTAAAAATCCCATTGTTGGGACAAATCCAATTGACTTCCCAGAATGTTTTATATTTTTAACGATTGATTGCAATTCTGTCACATCGTGAATGATGTTCATGATTTGGCACCACCATATAGGGATAGTAATTCTTCCTCTTTCATCGTAAAAGAATGCTCATCGGTTGGAAAAGCCTTTGTTTTTACTTCTTCAACATACTGTTGAATTCCTGAATGAATGACTTTGTTTGTATCACCGTATACTTTTACGAATTTCGGAACTCTTGACACTCCATATGAGATTAAATCATGAAATACTAGTACTTGTCCATCCACTTCTACACCAGCACCGATACCAATTGTTGGAATAGAAAGTTGTGCAGAAACTTCTTTAGCAATTTGTTTTGGTACACACTCTAACACAAGAGCAAAGGCTCCTGCTTCCTCACACCGTTTCGCATCAGCAAGTAATTTTTTTGCGGATTCAGCTGTTTTCCCTTGCACTTTATAGCCGCCAAGTACTCCAACTGATTGTGGAGTAAGACCAAGATGTGCAACTACTGGGATCCCTCCAGATGTAAGCGCTTCAATCATAGGAATTACAGGTCCAGCACCTTCTAATTTCAAGGCATGTGCTCCACTTTCTTGTATCATTCTCATTCCGGTTCTAAGTGTTTCTTCTCGTGTAAGATGATAGGTCATAAAAGGCATATCTGTCACTGTATATGTGTCAGGTGCCCCTCTTCTTACCGCTTTTGTATGATGAATCATGTCTTCAACTGTTACTGGCACTGTTGATTCATACCCTAGCACTACCATACCCAAAGAATCTCCAACAAGTATCATATCGACATTTGCTTGCTGAGATAATTTTGCAGAAGGATAGTCATATGCTGTGATCATCGTAATCTTGTCATTTTCTTTTTTCATTTTCAAAAAATCTGTTGTTTGTTTCATTGCTTCCTCCTCCTTTACAGTCAGAGGTGACGAAACAAATTAAAGGCATATAAAAAGAGTCCCTTTTTGACAGAAGGACCCTAGAATATCATTGTTTCGACCCTCTGTCCCCGTCCATTAATGGATCAAGGCAGAAAAAATATTTTAGTAAGTTACGTAAATAAGGTGCAGTTCAATTGTGATACTGCCCACCTGCATTATAACAAATTAGAAAAGTTTTGAATATGTATTTTCACCTATTATCGCATGAATCTTCAAATTATTTAGTCTTTATTCTCAATATCCGCTGAGTAAATAAGATGGACATTTCCTTGTTCATCCTGAAGCTTTAATACACCTTCATCTGTAATACCAAGTGCTGTCCCTCTAAGTTCGCCAGTTATTGTCCGGGCAATAATTTGTTTCCCGATGCTAACTGCATAACTCTCCCAAATTAATTTGATAGGAGTAAATCCTTCGACCATGTAAATATGGTATAGGGCTTCTAAACGCTCTAGCACTTTTTGAATTATCTTAGCACGCTGTACGGTATCCCCTGATTCAATTGCTAGTGATGTTGCAATGCCTTTTAATTCTTCGGGAAAATCCTCTATTCTATGATTCACGTTCATCCCGATTCCTATAATAATGGATACTATTTTATCAGGCTCTGCTTGAAGTTCAGTAAGGATTCCAGTCACCTTTTTTCCTTTAATTAAAATATCATTTGGCCACTTAATCTCAGGCAAGAGATCGCATACCTCTTCAATTGCTTGTACTACTGCAACAGCAGTGATCAAAGTAAATTGAGGAGCCTTTTGAGGAGGTAATAATGGTTTTAGAATCAAGCTCATCCAAACTCCACTATTTCTAGGTGAGTGCCAATGTCTGGTCATCCTTCCTCTTCCTGCGGTTTGTTCATCTGCAATTACTAACGTTCCTTCAGATGCACCATTTTGAGCCAATGTATGAGCTATTCTCTGTGTGGAATCAACAGACTCCTTATAATGTATGGAACGGCCTAGTGTTTTTGTTTCCAGTCCTAATAATACTTCATTCTCTGAAACCTTGTCAGGAGTTGAAATGATACGGTATCCCTTTTTACGAACTGCCTCCAATTGATAGCCTTCTTTACGTAATTCTTCAATATGCTTCCAAATTGCTGTCCTAGAACAACCAACGATTTCTGCAAGTGCTTGTCCAGAAAGATATTGATTCTCATTTTTGGCAAAAGCATCAAGCAAGCTCTTTCTTATAACCGATTGCATGCTCTTAACCACTCCTTAATCGACTCTTTTTCATTATCTATCACTTTATTTATTACAGCGTGTTCTACTTCTTCAATATATTCTCTTAACCAAGGACCTGGTTTTGTTTTTTTCCAGCCAGTTAAATCATGACCAGATATCGCTAATTCTGAACGATCATGGATCGGGAGCATGTCGTGAATTTCTTTTATCTTATCTACAGAGTTTGTGTAATTAGGAGCTATTGACTGATACACCGCTTCCACATTTAACGCGGTCTGCAGGCTTGCTTGATAGATCATCATTGAATCCCACTCTGTTTGAACCCTCAATTTTAAGTAAGACAATTCGTTTGTAAGTTCTTTTATTTGTTTCGTAGGAAGCTTCCAAGCTTTCAATATATTTGTGGGAGCGTCCTCCTCAAGTAGGTAAAGGAGTAAAAGCCACATTTGATTTTTACATAGGGTCAATCTATCAATATTTATATTTGCGATTTTCAAAAGTGCATCCTTTTTCCCTTTCAGATTCGGTAAATATTGATATAGCTCCGTTTCAACCATAATGCTAATTGCCTTTTGCCTCTGTTTCCCATCTAAGAGCTTCTCAAATTCAGTCGTAATTCTTTCAACCGCAATATGCTGTAGTAATGATCCCTGCTCTTTTAAAGCGTTACACGTAGCTTCTTCCAAAGTGAAATTTAATTGACTAACAAACCGAACAGCCCTCATCATTCTAAGGGCATCTTCCGTAAATCGCTCTATTGGGGAACCTACTGTTCTAAGGATGTTGGCTTTTAAATCTTCTAAGCCATTGAATGGATCTTGAATAAAGCCATTGTAGTCCATTGCTATAGCATTTATCGTAAAATCTCTTCGTTTTAGGTCTTCTATAAGCGAACGAATAAAGACTACAGAGTCAGGTCGTCTATAGTCTTTATACTCTGATTCAGTACGAAATGTTGTGACTTCATAGCCCTCACCATTTTCTAAAACAAGTATCGTTCCGTGCTCAATTCCTACATCTACTGTTTTGGGAAATACTTTTTTAACCTCTTCTGGTTGAGCAGATGTAGCAATATCGACATCATGAATGTCTCTTTTTAAAAGATAATCACGAACAGACCCACCAACAAAATAAGCCTCGTGTCCTGCATCCTCTAGCTTTTTCAAAATCGATGTAGCCTTTTTAAAGATTTCCGGAATCATTCACTCACCAGCTTTTTATTTAATAAACGTAAGTAGATCGATTCATATTGTGTGACGATTGTACTTGTTTGAAAACGATGTTTCGCTGTATTTAAAGCATTATCTGAGAGTTCTTTATGTAATTGTGGGTTTTGTAAAAGGGGTATCGCTTTACTAGCGACATCTTCTACATCTCCAAGTGAGCAGATATAGCCATTAAATCCATGGTCAATGACTTCCGGAATGCCCCCAATATTTGTTCCAATACACGGAACGCCACAAGCCATTGCTTCAAGCGCTACAAGACCAAAGCTTTCTTTTTGAGATAACAAAAGCTTTAGGTCGCTTATAGAGTATAGCTCTTCTAAACTATCTTGTTTCCCTAAGAAAAGGACCTTTTCCTTTAATCCGAGTTCTTTAACCATTTGGCAGATAAGTGTCTTCTCTGGCCCATCTCCGACTAATAGCAGCTTAGAAGGGACTCGCTTTTCAATCATACTAAAGGCTTTCACAACATCCTGTACTCTCTTCACTGCACGAAAGTTCGATACATGGATGAGAACCTTCTCATCCTCTTGAATTCCATATTCTTCTTTCAGACTTAACCCATCTACTTTATGATAGATTCGTTCGTCAATAAAATTATAAACCGTTTCAATGTCTTTGTTAGGTTTAATTAAGTCATAGGTTTGTTCAACCAATGCATTTGATACTGCTGTAACAGAATCCGATTGTTCAATTCCATAGCGTATTGCTGCCGTTAAAGAAGGATCATAGCCTAAGACCGTAATATCCGTACCGTGTAATGTTGTCACAATTTTAACATCTGTACCTGACATCTGCTTCCCTAATATCGCGCACACCGCATGTGGAATCGCATAATGCACATGAAGGATATCAAGTTTTTCTCGTTTAACAACCTCTGATATTTTACTAGCTAAAGCAATATCATAAGGCGGATACTGGAAAACAGAATACTGATTAACTTCCACTTGATGGAAGTTAATATTACGGTACATCTTATTAAGTCTAAATGGTACGCTTGAGGTAATAAAATGAACTTCATGACCTCGCTCCGCTAATAACTTTCCAAGTTCTGTTGCAATAACGCCTGAACCCCCGACGGTAGGATAGCATGTAATTCCAATTTTTAGCTTCATAAGCATTCTCCTATTAAATCATGATGAAGAAGGATTGGTTTTTTTGTTAGGAACCCTTCACCATAGCTGATTCCTATTTCTTTACCCATCATTCTCTCTCTAGCTTCAACAGACTCAATATACCCTTCGGTAAGAGGTGTTTGAACCCCATTTGGTTGTTGAACAAATTGACTTTTATAGGCTCTTAATGAATCTAACTTTTTCTCCATTGTCTCCCCTATGTCAATAATAAAATTTGGTTGATGAAATCCATTAATCATATAAAAATAAAGTTGTTTTGGCTTGTGAGCATCTCCTAATGATTCTGGATAATATTTTTTTATCCCAGAAGAGAAAAATGCTTCTTGCACAATTCTCGAAGCATTTCCATGGTCAGGATGACGGTCAATTTCGTAAGGAGCAAAAATAATTTCAGGTCTGTATTTACGAATTATTTTGACGGCCATTTGGATATGTTCCTCTGTTAAGAGCAATCCTCTATCAGGAATCGAAAGGAATTCACGTTGTTCAACACCAAGAATTTCTGCGGCTTTCGTTGCCTCTTTTTTTCGTGTGGTTACATCACCGTTTGATGAGAGTTCTGCATGAGTTAAGTCACAAATTACAATTCGTTTTCCATGCATTGCGTACTTAGCAATGGTGCCGCCCATTCCAATCTCTACATCATCAGCATGTGCACCGAAAGCTAAAATGTCTATGTTGTATTGTGACATAATCATTCTCCTTTCTACTCCTGTAAGCTCCTCCAATCAATGTCACCACGTTGTAAGCCCCGAATCAGAGCTTCAGCTGTTCCCATATTTGTAGCTAGGGGAACTGCGTATACATCACATAGACGAATAAGCGCTGTTACATCTGGCTCATGAGGCTGAGCAGTAAGTGGATCTCGAAAGAAGATTACTACATCCATTTTATTGTTGGCAATATATGCGCCTATTTCCTGATCCCCTCCAAAAGGACCAGATTGAAAGCGATGAACAGTAAGACCCACTTCCTCTTGGAGTCTTTTCCCTGTTGTTCCTGTTGCAAATAAAGAGTGCTGGCTAAATATCTGTTTATATGCAGTAGCAAATTGAACCAAATCATCTTTCTTTTTATCATGTGCAATTAAAGCAATGTTCATAGGTTTCCCCTCACTCTATGATATTCTCTAAACCATATACTAAAGTATTTAACTGTAGAACTGTTTCAACAGATAATTTTACACCTGACATAAATGATGCTCGATTCATAGAGTCATGCTTAATTGTAAGAGTTTGTCCATCTGCACCAAATAAAACTTGTTGGTGAGCAATTAAACCTGGCAAGCGGATGCTATGTATACGCATACCATCATAATCTCCGCCTCTAGCACCTGGTAGAGTTTCTTTTTCATCTGGATGACCTTGTGTTTTCGTCTCTCTTACTTCTTTAATCATTTCTGCTGTTTTGATTGCTGTACCTGATGGAGCATCAAGCTTTTGGTCATGGTGTAGCTCAATAATCTCAACATCCGGGAAATATTTTGCAGCCATTTTAGAGAATTTCATCATTAAGATTGCTCCTACTGCAAAATTCGGAGCAATAATCGCACCAATCTGCTTTTCTTCACAAAGTTCCTTAAGCTCTTGAAGTTGGTCAGTCGTGAATCCTGTCGTACCTACTACAGGGCGAACACCATGTTCAATAGATGTTTTTGTATGTTTGTATCCAAATTCAGGAACCGTTAGGTCAATTAGTACATCTGGTGTATTTGATTGAAAACACTCTTCAATTGAGGTATGTATTGGTACGTTTCTTAGTTCTACCTTTTCAGGCTTATGATCGATAACACTTATTAATTCAAAGCCATCTGTTTCCTGAACCATTTTTACTGCTTCTCTACCCATTCTGCCTCTAGGTCCAGCAATCGTAATTTTAACATTAGTCATTTGTAGTCTCTCCTTCAATTCGAGTCCATCGATCTTTATCTCTTGTATTAAATTTATGCATAACACGCTCATGCGCTGTCTCAAGATTAATATTCAATGAATTGGCTAAACAAATCAAGACAAACTGTAGATCTCCAAGCTCTTCTTCGATTGTTTTTTCATTTTCTGTACTCTTTTTAGGCTTCTCACCATAATAATGATTGATCTCTCTAGCTAATTCTCCCAATTCCTCTGTCATTCTCGCAAGCATGGCTAAAGGACTAAAGTATCCTTCTTTGAACTGGCTAATATATTGGTCAACTTCCACTTGCATTTCTTTCATGGACTTTTGTTGGCTCATTTAAATCATTCTCCTTTAACGTCGTTGTATAGCTACTATCTTTAACAAGGTGCTGAAAACAATTACACATAAATAACAAAACTGATGAGAAGATAATAAAAGGTTTCCATTTTAGACCACTTTGTAGTTAAACAAACTTCATGTATTAGACCGTACAATTAAAATCAGATAGGAATATGTTTTTTAAAAAGATGAGTATTTGAATAACTTCAAATTAAATAAACCTCACCTTTTTATCATGTTAGCTAAATCAACCTATTTTTACAAATATTTCGTTCAGAAGAACAAAGGCTTTTAGCTTATTGCTTGTTATGTGGTGTTCCTATATAATGGCTCTGTCATATTACATCTTATTGTATAGAAAGGTTGAAATCATTTTGTTTTATTTAAAAATTAAGAACATTATTTTTATTTTGTTAGGTACTGCCATTTTTGCTTTTGGGCTTGTGCATTTTAACATTCAAAACCAATTAGCAGAAGGCGGTTTCACGGGAATCACACTCTTGTTATATTTCCTTTTTCATATTGATCCTTCCATATCAAATTTAGCTCTAAATATCCCGATTTTTTTCATTGGATGGAGGCTATTAGGTAGAAAAGCATTCTTCTATACTGTGATTGGTACAGTCGCCCTTTCGTTATTCTTATGGATTTTTCAAAAGTACCAAATTATTATTCCGTTAGAAGGCGACTTGTTCTTAGCAGCATTATTTGCTGGTATCTTTATTGGTGTTGGTTTAGGGATTATTTTTCGTTTTGGTGGCACCACAGGAGGCGTAGATATCATTGCAAGACTAGCGCATAAATACATAGGTTGGAGTATGGGAAAAACTATGTTTATGTTTGATGCTGTTGTCATAACAGTATCACTACTGACATATCTCGATTACCGTGAAGCAATGTATACACTTGTTGCTGTCTTTGTAGGTGCACGTGTTATAGATTTCATGCAAGAAGGAGCATATGCAGCAAGAGGAGCTTGGATTATTTCTGATCAGCATGATGAAATAGCAGGTAAGATCAATGAAAAAATGGACCGAGGGGTTACAGTTTTACGTGGGCACGGTTCCTTCACAAAACAAGATCGTGAAGTATTATATTGTGTCGTAGGAAGAAATGAAATTGTCCGACTGAAAAACATTGTAACAGAGGTTGATCCACATGCTTTCGTATCTGTTACTGTTGTTCATGATGTAATGGGTGAAGGATTTACATTGGATGCAAATAAAAACCCTTTAGAAGATTAAGTCGAATAAAAAAAGCTGAGTATGAAATAAATTCATACCCAGCTTTTTTATTGTAATTAATCGTCACTTTGCATCCCTGTGTAAATTAATACTAAACGAAGTAATTCAATTACTGCAACTGCTGCTGCTGCTACATATGTCATTGCAGCGGCGTTTAATACTTTCTTAGCGTGTCTCTCTTCCTCATTACGTATTAGACCCAATGACACAATCTGATCCATTGCACGGGAAGATGCATTAAACTCTACAGGTAACGTAATAAGCTGGAATAATACACCTGCAGCCATTAGTACAATACCTAATAGGAACATTTGAGAAAGTGATGTAAAAATCCCTATTAGAATAAAGATAAACGACATATTTGAACTAATATTGGCAACCGGTACAAGTGAGTGTCTAAAACGAAGAAATGCATAGCTTTCTGCATCTTGAATGGCATGCCCTACCTCGTGGGCTGCCACAGCAGCACCCGCAACTGAATGACCGTGGTAATTATCCGGTGATAGTGCAACAGTTTTTGTTAGCGGATTGTAATGATCGCTTAGGAATCCTCTACCCTCAACAACCTTAACATCAAATAATCCGTTTTCATCTAAAATTTTTCTAGCCATTTCTGCACCTGTCATACCTGATGTTGTTGCAACTCTCGAATACTTCTTAAAAGTCTTCTTTACACGCATTTGAGCAATAATTGGAATTGCAGTGATGATCAAAAAGTATACAATAAATCCGACCATGGTAAACCTCCAAAGTTGTTTGATTTACGAAAATTTTATCGGTTTATAGCCGTTCTGTCAATGTTTTTGTCTTTCTGTAAGACTCTCTCTCTCACCCTTATATTTTCTCCAACCAACATAAGATAATGTAACAACAATGATACTTCCAGTAGAAATGATTACCCACCATAAAGAAGGGTCCGCTTCATCTTCAGTTGTTCCATTAAATAAGTTCTCAAGATCTGTTTCCAATAAGCTGAGTTCTTGAAAAGCCTCTGAACTCTGAATTACATCGTGACGATAACGATCTATGTAAGATACACGTGTATCTAATTGTTGAACTCGTGTAACCGGTAAATCAAGCTTAATGCTTGGTTGAATCATACTATACTTTGTTAAGAAATTATTGAGTTTTTCATGGAATGCTTCAGGATCTCCCGTTTCTGCAGCTTGTTTTAAACCTTGAAAGGTTGTCATAATTGGGTCCTTCATTTCAGCCCATAATGGCTGATATTGCGAAGACATGGCATCCATTACTAGTCGAAATGTCGTAACATCATTAATTTTTTGTGCATGATGCACTGCATTGTCTTGAATTGCTTTTAATGCTTGGTTATGAGCAACCGTGATGATGCGAAATTCATCAACAGAGAATACACTTGAGTTTGTAGCTTGTGCTTCTGTTAGCTCTTTTGAAAAAATGTCAAGTAATTGTTTTGCTTCTTCATATCTCCCAGCTTTTGTTAGTTGCAGAGCCTGGTCAGAAATAACATCTAATGGACTTAACGGAGACTCTTCAGCAAATGTTTGTATTGGTATTAAAAAAGATATCACGATGGTTAGAATCATGATTGCTCGATTCAGTTTCATCCTTGTCCCCCCTCAAACTACTAATAAAGTGTATGAGAGCTTGGACAATTGTAGACCAAATTTTGTAGACATTTTACTTAGTTCTTTTCATTATTAGATCCTTTATTAATGTTGTCTAGATGACATTAATAAAGGATTAGTTAAAAATAAGGACCGTTGCTTTCCGCTCCAGGTGCTTGCTTTCCGCGGGGCGGGAGTGAGCCTCCTCGCTTTGCTGTGGGGTCTCACTTTGCCCGCTATTTCCCGCAGGAGTCAAGCACCTTACGCTCCAAGCAACTCTGTAAATGGTCAAGGGATCACATTTATAGCTAATACAGAATTAGGTATCTTCATCTAACGAAAAAACTTAATTTTAAAATCAATGTTTGTCTCATTTTATTGTTTATTTGAATTAAACTAAAGCTTTTGCTCTTATAATTCTAACCTTCTTGTACGTTGTGTGAATATGTAGCAGATTAGAATGGATGCAAGGCTTAGCCAGAAGGTGAAGTATCCGATTTCTTTTACAAATAATGCTAGGCTCGGATAGACAGGGTAGTGCATAAAGACATAATCAATAACATCGTTATGAAGTGTCCAAATAGATGCTACTACAATATGCCAGATTTTCACTCGATAGTATCCTGAATAGAGCACTCCTTGGACTGCCATCGCTCCATGTGAAGCCATCAGCATATATCCTTCCCACGGAAGATAGCCGTTAACTCTTAAGGTAAGGAGATTCATTACAACAGCCCAGATTCCGTATTTAAATAGTGTTATGATACCAAGTGCTTCAAATATTGGCCAATTTCGGCCAAGTAAAAAGGCAAGGATGATAAAGCAAAAGAAGAGAGACGCGGTAGGACTATCGGGAACAAAAATTTTAAATTCTAGAGGAGTAACACGAAGTTGAGAGTCATACCAAATGTACCCATATATTGTACCGAAAATATTAATAATAAGTAGCATCCATAAGAACAGTCTATTTTTAAGAATAGCATGTAACCAAATCATCTTGTCCATTCCTTCCAACACATTATGTAGATATTACACAAAAAGAGCCAACACAATTTGCTGGCTCCTTTTAGTTGTTATTCGCTTTTTAAGTTAACGATGAATTCTGCTAATTTATCAAGTTCCTCGTCAGTACCTTTGAAAAGGCCTGCTGGCATTCCAGGTGGCTTACCATTAACAGCAATATCCTTAATCTCTTCTGCAGTCATATCTAAATCTACTAGCGCAGGACCTACAGCACCTTCAAGATTTTCACCGTGACAGTTAATACATCCATTTGCTTGTTCTGCATAGATTTGATAGCCTTCAGATTCTGTATCCACTTCGACTTCAGCAACAATTTTACCTTGTGCTCTCGCTGCTTCCCAGTCATGTGTCACAACTGATTCCCATGTCAGGAAGATTGTACCAGCTAAAGCTAAAAGCATAAATCCTGTTGCTAATGGACGCTTCGTCGGACGACGATGTGGCCCTCTGTCGATGAATGGAGCTAGTAATAACGCTCCGAATGCAATTCCTGGAATAACAAACGCTCCAATCACGTTATATGGTCCAGATGCATAAGTATACTTAAGTAATTGATATAAGAATAAGAAATACCAGTCTGGTAGTGGAATGTAGCCAGTGTCCGTTGCATCGGCAACACGCTCTAACGGTGATGGATGAGCTACCGTTAAGCATAAGTAACCGATTAGGAAAACAGCTCCTACTAACCATTCTTTTAATAGAAAGTTTGGCCAGAAAGCTTCTGTTTTTCCAGGGAACTCCGAATAGTCTTTGGGAATATTCGGCTTACGTTCTGCAGGAACACGAGAATCACCTACGAACTTCATCCCTTTTCCACGATGCATAGCGTTCCCCTCCTTTAGTTAATGTACTCTAACTGAATTTTATAGTGGTCCAGAAATACCTTGTTTACGGATCATTAGGAAGTGAGCTCCCATTAATCCAAGCAATGCAGCTGGTAAGAAGAACACGTGTATCGCAAAGAATCGAGTAAGTGTTTGAGCACCAACAATCGTTGTGTGACCAGCTAATAATTGTTTTAATTGGTCTCCAATAAATGGTGTAGCACCAGCGATTTCTAGACCAACCTTAGTAGCAAATAGCGCTTTCATATCCCAAGGAAGTAGGTAACCAGTAAAACCTAGTCCTAACATAACGAAGAAGATTAATACCCCTACAACCCAGTTTAATTCACGAGGCTTTTTATATGCCCCTTGGAAAAATACACGAAGTGTATGTAGGAACATCATAACAATAACTAAGCTTGCTCCCCAGTGGTGCATACCACGTACGATTTGACCAAAAGCCACTTCATTTTGTAAATAATAAACAGATTCCCAAGCGTTTTTAATATCTGGTACATAGTACATTGTTAAAAACATACCAGATAAAATTTGGATTACGGTAACGAAGAATGTTAGTCCACCAAAGCAGTAAACAAACGCAGAAAAGTGATGCGCAGGGTTTACGTGCTCGGGTACTTCATGATCCGCAATATCGCGCCATAAAGGCGTAATGTCCAAACGCTCATCAACCCAATCATAGATCTTGTTTAGCACAGATTACGCCCCCTTACTTAACAAATTTATTCGGTTCTGGTGTTCCAAGATATAAAATACCATCTTTCTCCTGAGTTGGATATGAATCCAACGGAGCTGTTGGCGGTGTACCTGGAACGTTCTTACCGCTCTTTTCGTACAAGCCACCATGGCAAGGACAGTAGAACATGTTCGGGTCATTTTCACTACCATTCCAGTTTACAACGCATCCTAAATGCTTACACACTGGTGAAAGAGCTACAATTTCTCCAGCTTCATTCTTGTAAACCCAAGCTGAATTTGTAACCTCTGATGTGTACCACGCATCTACTTGCTCATAAGAAAAGTCTACACGAGTTGGTTCATTTGTAATGTCTGCAACTTTTAGTTTAGTTGCTATGAAATCTCCGCCAGCTTCCGCTTTTAGTACTGGATCTATTGCAAATCGCACCATTGGCATTAGCATTCCAGCAGCCATAAAGCCACCTACACCAGTTAGTGTATAGTTAAGGAATTGACGTCTTGATACACGATGTTTGCTCATCCTTTTCCCCCCTCTATCGTAAGGTAAGTCCAACGGACATATTTCGCACAAAATATAATACTAGGACATATACATGATATATTAATCTTATAGGTTGGTCAATAACTACTATCTTTAATTGATGACAACAATGTGACGTTTTTATGAATTATGTGTTTTGTTGCCATCTTTGCACTAAAATATTTAACAGTTGCTTGACTTGGTCCTCCATGATTGAGTGCTTATAATTTTCATCCAAATGCTCTAAAGGAATGGATGGAACCCAGATCAGTTGGTCTCCAAGCTTGTCCTCTTCTGATTTCCACTGACTATCACAAGTCAGGTAAAAAATATATTTTGTGCCATTTTCCCGAAGTACTTCATTCCAGTTAAGCAAATAATCCACTTTATCACGAACACCCTCGGATTGCAAATATGTAAATGGTGGAATAATAAGCATTCTTCCTCTAAATTGTCTTTCCAAATGAAAAGAAAGTAGAGTTAAGAACTCACTTTGATTAACTGATTGCTTCATTCCGACTCCAAAGTCCAATCCAGAAAGTGGAATAATAGCAGTATCAATGAATTGCTTCTCTTTCATAAACACTTCAATATCTTGTAATGTCCAATTCATTTGTATTACTCTCCTAAATTCTTGAATATTATTCTTATAATATCACGAATCCTTTGCATGTACAAAAGCCGTGGATTTTAGAATAACATACTTTTAAAAAGAAAGAGAATGTTTTACAAACAGAATGTGGTTGGACAAGCCTTACAAAAAAACAGCTAACTGTATGATTTTACTACAGCTAGCTGCCACTCTTATTAACGCAAGTTATTTAATTGTTTTGTTAGTCGGTTAAAAGCTTCTTTATCATGGCGATCAAGTGCTTCATCAATTTCTTTTAAAATTTTTTCCTTTTGAAATGTATGAATGCTCTCTTTTAGAAATTGTTCCGCTATAATCCGGTCTTTTTCGTTAATCATTAAATACTTCGGCATGAATGGATTTTCCTCGAGAACAGCAACATATTGGTAACTTGAATTTGATTTCGAAAAATTTAATTGTATATAGATATCCTCATCCCGATTTAGGCGAATATCATGAAAGGATTTCTCAGCATCTGTCGTCATAATATTTTCTTTATAAAATCGAAATGGAACATCTTCAACGCAATGAGTACTCATCACAAGCCCCCTTGGACAATATTGGGCTTCATCAACAAAATGAACCTTTTTCATTAATTGGTCATGACTCATTAAATAATTTAAAATCCATACACATTCTCTTCTTTTTAGTTGGTAGCGATTTAGAAACCAACGAATAAAGTCCTTTTTCTCGTTGACAGATACAGGGGTAGTCATCTATTGGTATTCCCTCCTCTGTATAATCGATTTTATTCTTTTAATCTTTCGATTCTCAGCAATAATTCATCATCAGCTGGATTCATATCAAGAAGGCGTTCAAATACTTGAATGGCCTCTTCCCGTAATCCTTCTTCTGTTAAGAAGTTTCCATATTCATCTAAAAACGTTTCGTTCGTCTTAAAGAAATTATATGCAAGACGGTATTGTTTTAATGACTGATCATATTTCTCGAGTCCCATATAAGCTTTTGCGGTATCCCAAATAAGCTGAGGATCTTCCTCAATTTCATTGTTTAGAATCTCTGTTATTTCAAGTACATCTTGGAATCTTTCTTGAGTAAACAATAACTTATTTAAAGTTAGCGCAGCCTCTAGATATGCTGGATCTAGTGCTATTGCCGCTCGAATTAAAGATTCTGCTTGCGTTTCATCGTTTAACTTTAAAGCTATCTTTCCGCCATAGAAAGATAACTCCTTATTGTATTCATCATATTTTATTCCTTCAAGTACGGTATGTAAACTTTCCTTGAGCATTTCTTCCCGTTCATACGCTTTCGCCAAAAGAAGGTAGACAGACGTATAGTCTGAATCTAATTCCTTAACACTTTTTAATTTTTCAATGGCTGTTAAGTAGTGCCCTGCTTGAAAGGCTGTAAACCCGTAACCGAAAAGTGTATTGATTTCAAGATGCTCTTCTTCTGCCTTTTCATAGAACTCTAATGCCTTTTCAAAAGCTCCTCCTGCACTATGAGCTTCTGCTAGTCTATGATAAATTGAAACTCCTGCCATATTCTTTTGACCATCTTCGAGAACACTCGTATATGAACGGATTGCTTCAAGAAATCTCCCTAATTCCATATATAGCTCTGCAAGTGCAAAGTCAATAACTGTTTCTGTTGGTAAAAGTTTTTTAGCTTTTAATAATTTTTGTTCACTTACCTCGTATAGTCCTTGCATTTGGTAGAGATCTGCTTGTAGAAGTAATGCTCTTGGAAATTCCGGATCACTTTCACCAATTTTCGAAAGTGTCTCGATTGCATCTTCCTCCAAGTCCATTTCCACTAAAACTTCAGCATATTGAACGATTAATTCACCTTCACTTGGAAATTTTTCAAGTAAGGATTCATAAAGTTCTTTTGTTTCATCAAGAAAACCAAGATGAAATAATTCTTCTGCAAGATAAAATTTTTCATCATCTGTTCCTAGACTCTTTACTTTTTTATAATGCTTTTGAGCTTCTTGTATTTCTCCATTTTGAAGTGATTGGATCATTTGTTGTGCATATAACATATAATTCCCTTTCTATATTACAATTATGGTGTGAACTTAAATAAAATGCATGGGATTCTGAATAGAGATTTGTTGTCCATCTCCAGGATAATAATAACATTGTGAATCCATATAAAACACTTTTCCCTTATTCATTGTAAAAACTAGTTCATGCTTATCATAATGAATCGTACTTAATTCCTCAAGGTCTTTACCTTCAGGTCCTTTATAAAGGTTATAACTAACTTCTCCGCCCACTAAAAAATTTCCTCTTTTCGGATACAACCCAATTCTCTTTAATAATTCCAAAGATAAAGGTGTATTTTGCGGAATTTCGTCTGAATAATGAAGAATATTTTCATTTTCTAACAAAGTTCTCCAAAATCCTAGACTGCTTTCTTTTTGATTGTCTTGTATTGATGTCGAAAAATATGGTGCGAAAGTAATAGGATAACTATGAGTAGCTTCCTTAATCCATCCCCATTTAACATCTAGTAACTCTTCGGGAGCTTGAAATTCTAACCATATTAAAGGAATTTTATGACGTTTACACACTCTAATAAATTCTGGTGTTATATTCTTCGGAGTAGTCTTTACTCCAAGAACATAATCTAATGGACTATTTATTAATGACGTTCTCTTTCTCTTCATTTCTTCTTCAAACTGATGAAGATAGTGAACTTCAAAGCCAGTTAGGAGTGTAGCACATCCTTTTGATAGGAACTGTTTACTAATGTAGTCTTTGTAGTCATGAAAGGATAATGCTTGAGGGTGTTCTATATCTGCCATTACATGAACAGGAGTCATAAAAAAAGGAGAGGTATTCATTCTCATTAGTTGATAACGTTTAAAATCAGCTCGTATAGCTTGAATCCGGTCATTTTTTATTAAAAGTGAGCCTTTTTTCACCTTTTTCTCGACAATCCAAACTGCATCATCAATAATATAAGCCATTTTTTTCTCCCCCTCATTTTACTCTATAAGACAAGCTATGATAGAAAAGAGAAATAAATGACTATGAAACAAAATTGAGACATGACCTCTATTAAAGATACAGTATGATACAACTTAACTAGACATTTCAGTAATAAAAAGAGATTATCTCAAACTACACTTCCAATGCGCACTTGAAGTGTAGAATATTAAGATAATCTCTCTTTGTACCTTATAATTTGAACAAGGAATATAGATCATCAAAAAATGATGGATATGATACGTTAATAGCACTAGAATGATTTAACACAACTGATTCACTTGTTATGATAGATGCAATAGCTAGGGTCATACCAATTCTGTGGTCTCCCCATGAGTCCACTGTAGCACCATGCAGAGGTGTTTTACCATGAATAATCATTCCATCCTCTGTGGCCTCAATATCTGCCCCCAGCTTCTTTAATTCATTGACAATTGCATCAATACGATTTGTTTCTTTGACCTTTAATTCCTCTGCATCTCGGATTATCGTCGTACCTTTTGCTTGAGTAGCTAGTAAGGCAATGACAGGAAGTTCATCAATAAGAGCTGGGATAAGGTCACCTGAAATTTCAATACCTTCTAATTCTGAAGTCTCTACGGTAATTGTACCAACTGGTTCCATTTGAGATGTTCGAATTTCTTCGACTTTAATACAAGCTCCCATTCTTTTTAATACATCTAATATACCGATTCTCGTTGGGTTTAAGCCAACATTAGGGAGTTTTATAGAGCTGTTAGGTGTGATAGCAGCCGCAACCATAAAGAACGCAGCAGAAGAAATATCTCCTGGCACATATACCTCAGTTGCCATCAGACTTTGTTTACCTGGGACTTTAATGACGCCATCCTCACTATGAATCGTACCACCAAATTGACGAATCATTTTTTCCGTATGATCTCTTGTTTTCATAGGTTCTATGATCGTTGTTACACCATTTGCTTGTAAGCCTGCCAAAATAATTGCCGACTTTACTTGTGCACTTGCTACAGGCAGTGTATAGGAAATTGCCTCAATCTCTCCACCTCTAATGGAAAGGGGAGTATATTCACCACCATCTCTTCCATCAATTGTACATCCAAGTTTTCTTAGAGGTTCCGTAACGCGTTTCATTGGGCGTTTCGCAATAGAATCATCCCCGATGATAATCGAATGAAAAGGACGACCTGCAAGGATTCCCATTAATAATCTAGTAGTGGTACCCGAGTTCCCTACATCTAGGATTTCGCTTGGCTCTTTGAGACCTTCCCATCCACTTCCTTCAATAATTATTTGGTTGTTCTTTTCTTCGATCTTGATGCCTAGTTTCTTAAAGCAGGAAACTGTACTAATACAATCTTCACCTTTTAAAAAATTATGGATGATTGTTTTTCCACTAGCAATCGATCCAAACATTACTGCTCGATGTGATATGGATTTGTCACCAGGCACTTCTATAACACCACAAAGACCGTTCTTAACAGGATTTAGTATTTTATCACTTTGCATATAAACCTCCAAGTCATCTTACTTAAAATAGCCAACCGAAATAATTAGTTGGCTATTTCAGTATTAAATTCACTCTATTAAAACAATCAGCCTGCTTCCATAAGACATCAGAACTCTGGTGCGTCTACTTCGAAGAGAAACGACTAAGTGAACCAAGGTCCATTTTAAGGAATAGCAGGTTCATTTCGATAGTAATTCGATGAAAGCTTATAACTGCTTTTGTATTCCAGTTTGAATAAAGGATTTCATTTCTTGAATAATCCCTTCATTTTGGTCCTTAGAGCCAACTGTAACTCTTACTGAAGTTGGGAACCCAAGAGCTTGACCAGAACGAACAATATAGCCTTTGCTCATCAAGTATTCAAATACTTGATTTCCGTCAACCCCAAAGTCAATTAAAATAAAATTCCCCTGTGATGGGTAATATTTTAATCCGTCTTCTTCACAGAATTGATAGAATTGTTCCAGACCTTTGCGATTTTCCTCCCTACACGAGGCTATAAACTGTTGATCCTTTAATGCAGCAGCAGCAGCTCCTTGTCCTAATGTGTTATTGTTAAATGGCTCTCTAACAGGCTCAAGCATCTTTATTACATTTTCACTTGCAACACCATACCCTACACGAAATCCAGCAAGACCATATGCTTTTGAAAACGTTCTAGTTACTAGCAATTGCGGGTACTGTTTTAAGAGACTTAAAGAATCATAATAGTCCTCTGCTACAACGTATTCATAGTACGCTTCGTCTAACACCACTAGAACATGCTCTGGGACTGCATTAAGGAAGGCAACAAGTTCGTCATTACGGATGTATTCACCTGAAGGGTTATTCGGGCTACACAACCAAACTATGCTTGTAGAGTCATCTATCACATCAAGCATTTTACTAAGTTGATGTCTTCCATTTTCATCCAATGGAACTTCTCTTACTTCAGCGCCTTCAATAATTGCATTATGCTTATATTGAGGGAACGTTGGTGTTGCCATGACTGTATTTTTTCCAGGTGCAAGCAATGCTCTTGCAATAATTAAGATGACCTCATCAGAGCCATTGCCTAGTACAAGCTCAGTAGGAGAAACATTCAAATGTTCTGCTATGGCATCTCGTAGAACTTTAGCATAACCGTCTGGATAAATAGCATGTGATATATTAGTTGAATTCATTAAAAATTCAGATACATAGGGTGAACAACCAAAAGGATTTTCATTAGAAGCTAGTTTGACAATTTTGCTTAATCCATAAAGTTCCTTTACTTCATCTGTAGTTTTTCCAGGTTGGTATGCTTTCAAGCTTTGTAATTGAGATTTCCAATTCATTGGAATCCCCCTCTCATCTCTTCACTTCTCTAATATGTTAAAGTAATCTATATTAATCATACGCCACATTATAATAAATTTCAATTCAATTACTCTTGCAGTTAGCCCTACTTTACTAAATCTACACGTAATCGTACTGCATCCCTTAAATATATATGGTTTATATTCTCTTGAGGAGTTTTTGTATTAACATGTAACATAATACGGATACATCTCGGTAATGATTGAGGAACGTCAAGCTCCCTCATACACATAACCGGTACATACTTCCACCCCTGTATTTTTCGTAATGCTTTTGCGGGAAAAGAGGCCGTTACATCTGAGGTCGCTGAAATAAAAACGGAGGCAACCATTGATGCTTCGATGTCATTTTCTTCAATCATTTTCAATAATAAAGCGTGGGTTTCTTGTATAATTTCTTCTTCAACATCCTGCTCTACTGTTGTTGCACCACGAATTCCTCTAATCAATTTCATCCCCTCCCAGAATCTTGTCTATTTTATCATACGTTGTCTTTTGTACATGTACGACCATAATCCTACGAATTAGCGTTATACTAGCGTTCGAATATACTGATCAGCAGCTTTTAACATATCATGATCGATCTTATGTAAATATGGTTTTCCGACTTCTCTTAGTAGTACAAATCGTGGTGACCCACCTTCAGACTTTTTATCCCTTGTCATTAATTCAAATAAAACGTCAAAAGAGAGATCCTCTGAAATAGCTAGATTATACCCTAGATTTTTAATCCAACCTACAAACTCTTCTAGCTCCATTCCAATTTCTTCGCCTTGTTTCATACTTAAAAACAGGGCAAAAATCATACCTATCATCACACACTCACCATGCGTCCGCTTTCCATATCCTGATGCACTCTCAATAGCATGACCGTATGTATGTCCAAAGTTTAAAAAGGCTCTTATACCTGTTTCTCTCTCATCTTTTTCAACTATAGATCCTTTGATTTCAATTCCTCTTTTTAAACAATAAGTCAGTAGTTCTTTATCTAAAGTAGAAAAAGAGGTGAGTTTCTTTCTTAAGGTTTCATAAAAAGAATTGTCCGCTATTAAAGCATGTTTTATCACTTCAGCCATTCCTGACCTTACCTCTTCCTGTGGAAGAGTTTTCAAGAAGTTCAATTCATAAAATACAGCTTCAGGCTGATAAAAATGGCCAATCATATTTTTCCCTAGAGAGTGATTAATCGCTACTTTTCCACCAACTGCACTGTCATGAGCTAGTATAGTTGTAGGGACCTGAATAAAAGAAATCCCTCTCATATACGTAGAAGCAACAAAGCCACTTAAATCACCGATAGCCCCTCCTCCTAAGCCAACAACTAAAGAATTTCGATCCAGTTGTTTTGTAAGTGCATAAGAAATTACTTCATCAAATATGTTTAGGCTTTTAGATTGCTCACCACGTGGGGCTACAAAGTAGTGAACCTCGTGAGTCTCTTGTAGGAACTTCAAAGCATCTCCATGAATTCTGTGAACTTCTTCGTCTACAACAACGAGAATTTTTGACAATTTCGGTATACTAGTAGAAATGAATTCATTCAATTCAGTAAGGATGTCATAGCCAATTACAACAGGGTATTGTTTAGAAGGGGTTTTGATTGTAACTCTCTCCATCTTAAAACTCCTTGCAACGTTCTCTGTATGCATTAATGGCCGCTTTTAATACATCAAATCTGTCAGATTCAAACTGCTCTAGAATACTATTCGCGATCTCCCATGCAACAACGGCTTCTGCTACTACACTTGCAGACGGAACAGCACAGCTGTCTGATCTTTCGATACTAGCATTAAACTCTTCTTTCGTTTCAATATCAACACTTTTTAGAGGTTTATAAAGGGTCGGAATCGGCTTCATAACTCCTTTTACATGAATTGGCATTCCTGTTGTCATACCTCCCTCAAACCCACCAAGGCGATTTGTTTTACGATAGTACCCCTGGTCTTGGTTCCAGGCAATTTCATCATGTACTTCACTTCCTGGTTTACGGGCCATATCAAAGCCTAGTCCAAACTCTACTCCTTTAAACGCATTGATACTCATAATGGCCATAGCAATTTTCGCATCAAGTTTGCGGTCATAGTGTACGTAGCTTCCTAAACCTGCCGGCACACCTTCTACGATCACCTCTACAACCCCACCTATAGAATCACCATTCTGTTTGGCTTCATCAATTGCATTCATCATTTTTTCAGCAGCTTCTGAATCTAAGCAACGAACAGGTGATTCTTCTGTTACCTCTTTAACTTTCTGAATATCTTTGTATTCCGTAACATTTGACTTAATTCCACCAATTTCCAACACATGTCCTACCACTTCAATTCCAAGTAATTTCAGTAGGTTCTTGGCAACAGAGCCTGCAGCTACACGAACTGTAGTTTCACGAGCAGATGAACGCTCTAATACATTTCTCATATCACGATGTCCGTATTTCATTCCGCCATTCAAATCCGCATGCCCAGGACGTGGACGTGTAATCTTTCTCTTTACCTCTTGCTCTTCATCCTCATCAAGTGGTTCCATTCCCATTATTTTCGTCCAATGCTTCCAGTCCTTGTTTTCTACTACTAGAGCTAATGGTGATCCTAACGTGTGACCGTGACGAACACCACCAACAATCTGGACGCGGTCCTTCTCAATCTGCATTCTTCTTCCTCTACCGTACCCTTTTTGTCTTCTTGCCAGGTCGGTGTTTATATCCTCTGCTAATAGGGGCATTCCTGCTGGAAGCCCTTCGATTATTGTTGTTAATTGTGGTCCATGGGATTCCCCCGCTGTTATGTATCTCATATATACTTTCCCCCTTCAACTCGTTAAAGAATTATGTATCAATATACCATAATATGAAATTGAATTCCTAGTCTTATTTGAAAATTGTTAGATTAATCTAACAATACTTTGTATTTAACGCTAATGCTTCAACAACCGATTGTAAATAAAAAGGACTTGAGATTGTTAAAAACGTTCTCTAAGTCCCTTTTTTTAGATTTTTTTATAAAAGAATGTGTCTTCAGACTCATATCCAAATTGTTGCGGATTAAAAATCTGTTCTGTGCTCCCTACGAAAAGAACGCCACCTTTTCGAAGAGAATCATTAAATTTTAGGTATAATTCATTCTTGGCTTCTTCAGTAAAATAAATAAGAACATTTCTACAAACAATGAGGTCAAAGTTCTTATCAAATGTATCAGCAAGTAAATTTTGACGTTTAAAGGTAACGGTCTTTTTAATCTCCTCTGATACCTTATAGAATGAGCCATCCTTTTCAAAAAACTTCTTTTTGCTACTTTCAGGTACTTCATTTAAGGAACGTTCAGGATAAACACCATACTTCGCCTTTTGAATGGCATTAGTATCAATATCTGTAGCTAATATAGATATTTGAGAAATAGGCATAATCTGAGACAAAACCATTGCAATTGTATATGGTTCTTCACCAGTTGAACAAGCTGCACTCCAGACCTTTAATGATCGATTTTGTTCTTGTAATCGAGGTAATATTTTGGTTTGAAGTATTTCCCATCTTTTGTAATTTCGATAGAACTCAGACACATTGATCGTCATTCGATCTAAAAATTCATTTAACATTTCTTGATTCTGATTTAAGCTCTTGAAATAATCTTGAAAGCTATTGTAGCCCTTTTTCTCGTATAAAGAAGTTAATCTGCGTTTCATTTGAGCTTCTTTATATAAAGATAGATCAATACCCGTTTTGTTTTTTATAGCTGAAATAAAATCCAAATAATCTTTCGACATGTTCAACACTCCATGAAAACTCAATTCAGTAGTATTAATAGTATATCGAAAAATGACGAAAAAGGGAAAAAGAATTCTGCTAAAAGTATTTGCTATTATTTCCCAAAAGTTTTTTCTATAACGTTACTCTTGAGTTCTAAGGGATAAACATAGGTGATTTACAATGAAAAGCACTAAATAGTATTAAAAGATTGTCATTTGAAACGTTTTCAGTTTCCGAATCAAAGGAGTTACTTAAAGCAGAAGTTGTTTGACTCTTAGTGAATCTGTGCCTACTAAAGATGGTATTCAGCCTTTTAGATATCTTTGGTTTCCTTATCCGACTGGAACGAGTCTTTTCAATAAAAAGGGACACTAAAAGAGTAGGGAAACGTTGAAGTGGTAGTATTTAAAGTTATATCAAGTTTAGTCTCACACTAGCCTTTACAAAAAAAAAGACTAATCAAGATGATTAGTCCTTTGCACTCTATTTGTCACGCTAAAATTAGTAGATCCACTCGTTGATTAATTTAGAGTACTCTGTTAATTCTTCAGAATTGAAGAATAGGCCGATTTCTCTTTCAGCACTCTCTGGAGAATCTGAACCATGGATAATGTTTTTCCCTACTGTTAAACCAAAATCTCCACGGATTGTTCCTGGTTGAGCATCCTTAGGATTTGTAGCACCCATCATTTGACGAGCTGTAGCAATAACACCTTCACCTTGCCAAACCATTGCAAATACAGGACCAGATGTAATGAAATCCACTAATTCACCAAAGAATGGTCTTTCTTTATGTTCACCGTAGTGCTCTTGAGCAAGCTCAGTAGAAATACTCATTAGCTTAGCTCCTACAAGTTGGAAACCTTTTTTCTCGAAACGAGCTACGACGTCTCCAATTAACGCTCTTTGAACACCGTCAGGTTTTACCATTAAAAAAGTTTTTTCCATATCATTCCACTCCTATGTATGTATATATGGTTTGTCTAATATGTAGACACCATGAGAATCGTACCATGCTTTAATTCGTTTGGCAACGTTTCCATTTTAAAAGTTCTAATATTTTCGATTCCCAATAAAGTTGGCAATATCTCGTAATGTTTTTTTAGCACGAGTATTTGGTAAGCTTTCTAAGTCTCTTAACGCTTTCTTTAAGTACATTTTGCTCACTTTATGAGACTGCTCGATTGCTGAAGTTTCTTTTATTTTCCCAATAATGGACTTCATTTCTATTGGTGTAGTCTGATCACTAACCTTCTGAATCATCTGAGATAAGGAAGGATCCTCATTCATGGCATATAAAATTGGTAAGGTAATGTTTCCTTGTAATAAATCACTTCCTGCTGGTTTTCCTAATTCCTCTTCACTAGAGGTTAAGTCAAGAATATCATCCGTGATTTGAAAGGACATTCCAACATTATATCCAAAGGAATATAGTTTTTTATGTATTTCTGCTGGGGCACCTGCAGCGATAGCACCAAGCTGACAGCTACCCGCAATGAGAAGAGCTGTTTTTCTTTTGATACGTCGTAAATAATCTCGTAAGGATTGATTATAACGATATTTATCTTCTATTTGAGCTATTTCCCCAATACAAAGCTCTACCATTATATCTGAAAGGATTTTATGTGCTTGGGAATCCGGAATCTTTGTCATCGTTTCTAAGGACCGTGCAAAAATAAAGTCGCCTGTATACATGGCTACTCGATTATCCCATTGTGATTTAATTGTAGCCTTTCCTCTACGTAGATCAGCATCATCAATAACATCATCATGTACAAGTGAGGCCATATGGATCAACTCTAGTGCAATGGCAACATGTTTTATTAAATGGATATCGTAATGACCAAACTTTGCAGCCAACAAAACAAAGACAGGACGAATTCTTTTGCCGCCTGCTTGCAAAAGATGTAGAGATGCTTCCTTCAGTATAGGTGATTGGGATTCAATTGCTACTTCTAATTCTTTTTCAATTAAATCTATATCCGTTTTTAAAAACGAATACATCATATTTAGTTTCATATCACAATCCACCCTAGCTAACTTAATTCATATTTAAAAGAATAGGTATGGGAGTGAGAATGAACAAATACCAGATATCTCCCATACCTCTACCTTACTTTATTTTTTTTTGTAGCCAACATGCATTGCAGCTACTCCACCATTAAACGCTTTGAAATGAACGTTTTGAAGTCCTGCACGTTCAAACATTACTGCAAGTTCTTTCATGCCTGGGAAATCTCTAGCTGATTCCTGTAGCCATGAATATTCTGAAAAGCTTTTGGCAAATAGCTTACCGAATAATGGCATAACAAAACGGAAATATGCATAATATAGCTGCTTGTAGCCGAACATTGTTGGTTGAGAGGTTTCCAAGCATACTGCCATACCGCCTGGTTTTAGAACACGTTCCATTTCCTTAAGAACCGTCATATAATCTGGTACGTTACGAAGACCAAATCCAATTGTGACATAATCAAATGTATGATCCTCAAATGGAAGCTCCATTGCATTTCCATGAACCAGTTCAATATTATGATACCCTTTTTCTATAACCTTCTGCTTTCCAATACTAAGCATGTTTTCGCTAAAGTCTAATCCTTTCACAACACCATCTTGACCAACTGCCTCTCCAAGTGCTAGCGTCCAGTCTGCTGTGCCACAGCATAAATCCAACGCAGAAGCCCCTTTTGGGACATTCATGATGTCCATTGTGTATTTACGCCATTTAATGTGTTGTTGAAAGCTAATAATAGAATTCATTTTATCATAATTATGATAGATCTTTTCAAATACGTTATGAACTCGCTGTTCTTTTGATTCTTGCATGACTTTTAACCTTCTTCCACGAAAATTTTATTAATAGATTGAGGATGATCAAGTAATAAAGAAATTCTATCGGAAATGTACTCTGAAGGTATAGTCAGCTTCTTTTGCATGGAAGCAAGTCGATTACGATATTCAGAAAGTAGATTTTCTAGTAACTGTATTACGATTGTATGATCCCTGTTTATAAAAGCTTTCTGTTCTGGAGTATCAGAAATTGCACTAGTAAACGAGGTTAGAATTCCTTTCTCTAACAAGCCTTGCTCTATTAGTAATCTTTTTATCATTAAGATGTGCTCTGCAAGTTCAGTCCACTTTGTTTGATTAAAATATTTTAAATAATTCCGGATGATGGCGGACTCAATCGTACAGAAGGATTCAATTATTTCATCAATATTTGTGTTTTCCTTTTTATATAAAGAGACCTTACTTTCATTAACTTCTTTTGTACCTTTAGCTAAGGCTTTTATAAGCTGAACATGATTGGTTTCAGACAATATTTTATAATATAGACCACTAAAATAATCACCTGCTAAAACAGTCAGCTGCCTTTCTTTTAAAGACTCCGATTTACTGTTCGTTACTTTATCATGAGTATCTAGAGCTATTTGAATCAACATAGCTGTTGATACAGATTTAATTACCTGATGGGGTTGAAATCCTCCATCATTCTCTAAGAAAGGGAGTAAAAGAAGATGGATACGATCTAAATCAACAGCTGGATTCTCTATGTATTTTTCTAGAAAGGAATGATGTAACTGTTTTTCTATAAAATCTAGTATCTCATTCACCTGCTGCTGATTTTCCAAAAATTTCATAACCCTTTAATCCCCATTTCTACTATGTAACGTACTGTTTTCAGTAAGGTTTATTATAACACAAATCTCTCTAATTAGGAGACGTGAGCTTCTACTTCTTGAATTTGCTATTTAGAATTTTTTTATTTTTCCTTTGCTTCACTCTCTACTTCTCCAAAACTTGTGATAATGTTTGCTTTACCTCTAATTTTGATAGCTGAAGTATGCTCAGTGAATTGGGCAACCATTACTTCACCTTTATCTAATTTTTCGGAGTGATGAAAACGCGTATCCGCTCCTCTTGTCAACCCGATAACATTAACTCCGTCCTCAATTGCTTTAATTACAACATACTCTGATTGTTTCATGGTTTCACCTCATATATTAGATCGATTGATTACCGAATAAAAGATAAAACTTCATTACGTGCTTGATTATCTTCTTTGAAAATACCTCTAACAGCAGTCGTAACGGTTGAAGATCCTGGCTTTTTCACTCCCCGCATTGTCATACACATATGTTCTGCTTCTACTACTACCATAACACCATAGGGTTCAAGCTTTTCCATAATACTATCCGCTACTGTAGATGTAATTCGTTCTTGTAGCTGAGGTCTCTTAGCAACACTCTCAACAGCTCTAGCAAGTTTGCTTAAACCAGCTACACGGCCATTACGAGGAATATAGGCAACATGTGCTTTACCGTAAAAAGGGATAAGATGGTGCTCACACATGGAATAAAATGGGATATCTTTCACTAGAACAAGTTCTTCATGATCTTCACTAAATATCGTGTCAAAGTATTCTCGTGGATCTTCTTGCAAACCACTAAATACTTCCTCATACATTTTCGCAACTCTTTTTGGGGTATCAATTAATCCTTCTCTATTAGGATTTTCTCCGATTGCTTCAAGTATTAACCTAACTGCTTCCTCTATTTGAGAAAGATTGACTTCTTTCATTATTGTTCCTCCTACACACCATTTGATCCTTTGCCCTAACTTGACCTAAAGCATCAAATAGACTCTCATAATCTTAGCATAAGCCGTAATCACCTTCAAAATTCATTGCTTGAAGAAAAGTGTAAGGCGCTGCGTTTTTCAGCGTAGGGCACTAGAAGAGCAGCGAGGAGGCTGTTGCCGCCGCAGTCTGATCTGAAGTGCCCCGGAGCTGATAGCGCCTGAAACTAGACAAAGAAAAGTGTAAGGCGCTGCGTTTTTCAGCGTAGGGCACTAGAAGAGCAGCGAGGAGGCTGTTGCCGCCGCAGTCTGATCTGAAGTGCCCCGGAGCTGATAGCGCCTGAAACTAGACAAAGAAAAGTGTAAGGCGCTGCGTTTTTCAGCGTAGGGCACTGGAGGAGCAGCGAGGAGGCTGTTGCCGCCGCAGTCTGGTCTGAAGTGCCCCGGAGCTGATAGCGCCTGAAACTAGACAAAGAAAAGTGTAAGGCGCTGCGTTTTTCAGCGTAGGGCACTAGAAGAGCAGCGAGGAGGCTGTTGCCGCCGCAGTCTGATCTGAAGTGCCCCGGAGCTGGTAGCACATTTAGACATTGTATTTAGTTATAAAATATCGGATTAACGATATTGAATGAAATTATACACTAGATAAGCGTTTATTTGTTTCTAGATTCCAAAGAGAATCTAAAATTTTTATATCAGATTTATAAAATGAGGGTTATTATGTAGAAGCATTAACTAGTCTAATGTTATGTAATGCTTACCTTCTTCTAAAAAATCGTAACGCAGTATATACAAGATAATATTATTTTACAACCTAGAAATAAAAAATCCGACCTGTTTGTGCTAGGCACAAACAGGTCGGATTTTGATACGCCTGAAGTATGTAATTATTTTACAGCTTCTTTAAGCGCTTTACCTGGTTTGAATGCAGGTACCTTGCTTGCTGCGATTTCGATTTCTTCACCAGTTTGTGGGTTACGTCCTTTACGAGCCGCACGCTCACGTACTTCGAAGTTACCGAAACCGATTAATTGTACTTTATCACCTTTTGCAAGGGCGTCTTGAATTGTATCGAAAACGGCATCAACCGCTTTAGTAGCATCTTTCTTTGATAACTCAGCAGCTTCTGCAACAGCATTAATTAATTCAGTTTTGTTCATGCCATTCACCTCCTCCCAAGGAAATGTCTACGTCATGAGTGATTTACTTAGTAGTATCTTTGTAAACACTTTTAACGGAAATTATACATTATAATGCATAAAATGCTTACGAATGTTGTAGAATCAAGACTCAACAACGATTTCTGTTAAAAGATTATCACAATAAAATTGCGTTAGCAAGAAGAATTAAAGAAATAATAGGAATTCTTTCTTAAAAGATGCATAAATGTAATAAAATTCCCTATTTTTCTGAACTTTCGTTATGAGCTTTAGGCTACTAAAGTATCTATATTTGAGATTACAGTTATTTCGAAAATAAGAATTATTTTCTGCCACTCTTATAGGACTGATTTAATTCTTAGAAACAGTACCGTTCTTACCATTTATAGAATTACTAGACTTTCGTACTAAAGTTAGACAAACATTCTGAGCCTTACAGCTCCGCTAATCCGCAGTTTTCAAACATCCTCTCCTAAATACTTATTTTTCGATATTGAACATTTCATTTTCCGTTTACAGAAAAAGAAAAAATGATGATTAACTCTATTTAAAAGAAGTAATTCATGACGTTTCTCACCTTCATCATTAAATCTTGCACATACAAAAAAAAGACCCTCTTTCGAGAGTCCTAAGTGTTATAGGATGATGGCGATTAGACCACCAGAACCTTCGTTGATGATTCTTTCTAATGTGTCTTTTAATTTATATCTCGCATTTTCTGGCATTAAGGAAAGCTTCGCTTGAATGCCTTCACGGACAATTGAACTTAAGCTTCTTCCGAAAATGTCAGAATTCCAAATTGATAGTGGATCATCTTCAAAGTCTTGCATTAAGTATCTTACAAGCTCTTCACTTTGTTTTTCAGTTCCAATAATCGGTTCGAATTTTGATTGAACATCCACTTTAATCATATGGATTGATGGTGCAACCGCTTTTAGACTGACACCAAATCTTGAGCCTTGACGAATGATTTCTGGTTCATCTAAGCTCATATCTGCTAATGAAGGTGCCGCAATACCATAACCAGTTTGTTTCACCATTTTAAGAGCATCAGCGATAATATCATACTCTGCTTTAGCATGTGCAAAGTCTTGCATTAACTCTAGTAAATGGTCTTTACCACGGATTTCTACTCCTACAATCTCTTTTAGAACTTCATCATACAGTTCATCTGGAGCATGTAAATCAATTTCTGCTACCCCTTGACCCATATCAATTCCTGCAAGTCCTGCACGCTCAATATAGTCAAATTCACTGAAGTAGCTTACTACACGATCAACGTCGCGTAATCTTTTAATATCCTTCACAGTATCTTTTACTGCTTCTTGATAGTTTTGGCGTAACCAATGTTCCTCATGTAACACCATTACCCAGCTCGGAAGATTTACATTTACTTCTAATACCGGGAATTCAAATAGTGCTTCACGTAAGACACTCATTACATCCTGTTCTCGCATACTTTCAACACTCATCGCAAGAACTGGGATATCATATTTCTCTTGAAGCTTTAATCGTAAATCTTCTGTTTCTTGCGCATGTGGTTTTGCTGAGTTCACCACCATAATAAATGGTTTACCAACCTCTTTTAATTCTTCAATGACTCTTTCTTCTGACTCAATGTAATCTGCTCGTGGAATGTCTCCAATAGTACCGTCAGTTGTCACAACAACACCGATTGTCGAATGTTCTTGGATAACTTTTCTTGTGCCAATTTCAGCAGCTTCATGGAATGGAATTGGCTCCTCATACCAAGGAGTATTGATCATTCTAGGCCCATTTTCATCTTCATATCCTTTTGCGCCTGGAACTGTATACCCAACACAATCTACTAGTCTTACATTTACATCTAAGCCTTCATCAACATTAATCGATACAGCTTGATTTGGAACAAATTTCGGTTCCGTTGTCATGATTGTTTTCCCTGCAGCACTTTGTGGTAATTCATCTTGTGCTCTACCACGGTCTGCTTCATTCGCAATATTAGGAAGGACAACCAGTTCCATAAATTTTTTAATGAATGTTGATTTTCCTGTGCGAACAGCTCCTACCACACCTAAATAGATATCTCCACCAGTTCTTTCAGCAATGTCTTTAAATAGATCTACTCTTTCCAAGAGATTCCCTCCCAACTTTATATTCCAGGGATATTTCATCCGGATTTTCGTTTGGACAATATATGTTTATGATGTTGTCCCAATTACTTATGACTATAAATATGATTTTTTTATTTCTTTATGACTAAAAAATAAAAAATCAATAGTAAAACTCATAGGATGATGGATTGATGAATACGCCCCAGAAGGATTATTTTATACAAAATAAAAACCCTTCCCCTACAATATATTTTGTAAGTGAAGGGTTATTCCTACTTTGTTAGAAATATTGGCTCTTTTTGGTTATCAATTGTGTAGGGTAAAGAATAAGCAGGTACAAATAAAGAGTCCTCTGTTAAAATATAGCGAATATCTTCGCCTTCAGTTACCTCAACAGATTCATTTTGGAGTTTTTCATAGAGATCCATGGAATAATCAACAAAAATCTCACCGTTACCATTTATTACCAGTGGTAGATTTTTATTTGAGTACGGACTTGTAACGTATGGATCTCCTTCATAACCAAGTTCCTCGTACTTTAGTGTATAAACGTTATTCGCAATCGCCTCTTTAAAGGGTGGGTAACCTTGGGCTTGTATTCGAATATTCACTTCACGAATTGTTTCAGCTAAGCGTAAATCAAAAATTTTAACCTTTGGGTCTGTTTCAACATCGATTAAAACATATTGAAAGATTCCACCCATTTCATAAGCATTTCCAGGGATATCTGCAATGTATTGTGGTACTAGTTTTTTAAAATCAATAGGATATTTCCGATAGATTGGTGTTTCTTGATCTCTTGTTTTGATTGGCAGCAATCCACTATTTTTTTCTTTATATTGAGTCACTGCGTTCTGAACCGCTGCTACTTGTTCTTCATAAGGTATTTGATTCTGTGCAAGATTTTCTTGTGGGTACAAACACCCTGTGAGCATCGACAGAACTAGCAGTAAGAATAATGCTTGTCCAGTATATTTCATACAAGGGCTCCCTTCTTCCTTTTGTTGACGTTATCCTGTAGGTCCACTGAATACAACATAGATCATCATTAACCCACTAGAAATTAATAAAGCATAGGCAATAACGGCTGTAATAAAACGGAATAATCCTTTGTTGAGTTTATATCGGCTTACATAAATTGATAAGATTGCAAGAAACATAAAGCCCATTGCTGCGAATGAAATCCACATTTTTGTTAATGAAGACATGATACTTCCCTCCTAGTCCCATGTATTATATCATATAGGTTTTTTTAAAGAACAGAGAATGTGTAGGGTTCCTGCATGAATTCCACTAAAGTTCGATAAATTTTCAAATTTGATTAGGCGTTAAAGGTTTAGGTGAGTCTTATTACATGATCCGGTACTATCTACTTTATGGCTTGCTTTCGTAAAAGGAGGGTGTTGAGTTTACTACGAAATGTTGTCTTCCTGTGAATATAGAACTCGTATTAAACGATGGGTGAATACTAGTATTCATTTTTCACAAAACAGAGGGTAACTTTTTATTTCGATTTTCCCCAAAGTAGGTAAGCTACTAGTACATATCTCAATTCGTCCAAGTAATGTGTAGTATACATGTACACACCCTAGGCCATTAAAAAAAGCAGCATTCAAAACCTACAACAGTGTTAGCACTTGTTGTCATCGGTTTAAATACTGCTACTATATGGACCTACCCATCCAGTTAAAGCTGTTTGTCTTCATCTCATACTATGCTTCGCAAAAAGATTCGTATCCTCAAACGCCTATTATTTACTAATCTTCTTGAATTCGTTCTCCAAGAACATTCACAAGATCTTCCATCTCATGCGTTTTCATTCGTGCCATTAATCCATCAACTGCCTGTTTCGGATTCACGTCATTGAATAATACATCATATAAGGCCTCTGTGATCGGCATTTTCACTTTATATTTCTCAGCTAACTGATATGCCGCTTTCGTTGTTCTAACCCCTTCTACAACCATTCCCATACTGTCTAGCACTTCATCTAGTTTATGACCTTTCCCCAGTAAGTTACCTGCTCTCCAGTTACGGGAATGAACACTTGTACACGTTACAATAAGATCTCCAATTCCAGTTAACCCCGAGAATGTTAGTGGGTTTGCCCCCATCTTAGTGCCTAGGCGGGCAATTTCTGCTAGACCTCGTGTGATAAGAGCTGCTTTAGCATTATCTCCATAGCCAAGACCATCAGTAATCCCTGCAGCTAGTGCAATGATATTTTTTAGGGCTCCACCAATTTCAACACCTAATAGATCAGGATTTGTATAGACTCTAAAATGCTGATTCATAAATAAGTCCTGAACCATTTCAGCTGCCTTCATATTTTGAGACGATACTGTAACCGTAGTCGGGTGTCGAAGACTCACTTCTTCGGCGTGACTCGGTCCTGATAACACAACAATATCCTCTAAGTTTGATGACATCATTTCTTCATCAATCATTTCTGATATTCTTAGAAGCGTATCTGGTTCAATACCTTTACTAACATGAACAACTGTAAGTGCATTTTCAAGTAGAGGCTGCATTTGTTGCAACACCTCACGTATGGCTTTCGTCGGTACTGCAAGAATAACGGTATCTAACCCCTTCAATGCCTCTCCTAAGTGGGAATAGCCTTCAATAGAAGTAGGCAATTGAATACCTTTAAGATATTTTTCATTCGTATGCTTTTCATTTATTTCCTTCATTTGAGCTTCTTTATGCCCCCACAGACGAACGTGGTGACCATTGTCCGCTAGCACCATTGCAAGCGCTGTGCCCCAGCTTCCTGCTCCAATGATAGCTATTGTTTTTTTCACCATTCCCCATTCACCTCACCTATAACAGCATTATTTTCGAGCACGTGCAATGATCCGAATTGGTGTTCCTTCAAAACCAAATGCGTCTCGAATACGATTCTCTAAAAAGCGTTCATAAGAAAAATGCATAAGCTCTGGTTCATTGACAAAGACAACAAACGTAGGTGGTTTAACTGCAACTTGTGTTGCATAATAAATTCTCAGACGCTTTCCGTTGTCTGTAGGAGTTGGGTTCATTGCAACAGCATCCATAACAACTTCGTTTAAGATACTCGATTGAACTCGTAATGAATGATTTTCACTAACTAAATTGATCGTTGGTAAAAGTGCATGAACTCTCTTCTTTGTTTTAGCAGAGAGGAATACAATCGGTGCATAATCTAAAAATTGAAAATGGTCTCGAACATTTTGCTCGAATTTGTTCATTGTTTTTTCATCTTTTTCAATTGCATCCCACTTATTCACAACGATAATGACAGCTCGTCCAGCTTCGTGGGCATAACCAGCGATTTTCTTATCTTGCTCAATAATGCCTTCTTCTGCGTTTAATACAACCAATACAACATCAGAACGTTCAATGGCACGCAGGGCACGAAGTACACTATATTTCTCGGTTGTTTCATACACTTTCCCTTTTTTACGCATTCCTGCTGTGTCTATAATGACATATTCTTGATCCTCTAATGTATAAGGTGAGTCAATTGCGTCACGGGTTGTTCCCGCTACATCACTTACAATTACTCTGTCTTCACCTAAAATAGCATTTACAAGCGAAGATTTCCCTACATTTGGACGTCCAATAAGGGAAAATTTGATAACGTCTTCTGCATAGTCTTCTTGTTCATCTGTTTTAAAATGTTTTGCCACTTCGTCTAATAGGTCACCAAGACCTAGACCGTGAGAGCCTGAAATTGGGTATGGTTCTCCAAACCCTAATGAGTAGAAATCATAAATCATTTCACGCATTTCAGGGTTATCAACTTTATTAACACCTAAAACGACAGGTTTCTTTGATCGAAAAAGAATATTGGCAACAATCTCATCCGCTGCTGTTACGCCTTCTCTTCCATTCGTTAAAAAGATAATAACATCAGCTTCATCAATTGCAATTTCTGCTTGCTGACGGATTTGTTCTAAAAATGGTTCTTCACCAATTTCAATCCCACCTGTATCAATGATATTGAAATCATGTGTCAACCATTCCGCTGAGCTATAAATTCGGTCACGTGTTACTCCAGGTACATCTTCTACAATAGAGATTCTCTCTCCGACAATACGATTAAATATCGTTGATTTTCCCACATTCGGACGACCAACAATTGCTACTACTGGTTTTGTCAAACGTTTTCACCCTTTCATCTATGTAAAGCTTAGAGGACATTTATATAAGATTCTTATTACTTAGCATATCCCATTCATAACAAAAACTGACCCCTAAGGCAATTTTCAGGGTCAGTCCTTACATTCTCGTTATTTTATCAATAAAAGTAAAATCTAGCAATCAATGTTTTACAATAATAAATAAACCGTCATCAATTTCATGAGCGATTCCATCGAGAATGGCCTCTAAGTTATTACATACTTTTTGTAATTCCTCTTCTGTTTTACAATGAAATACCGCTGCCCCGCTCGGTACTCGCTCAGGAGAGGTTGTTACTGCAGCTAAGATAAATTTCTCTATATTCATGATAAATGCTCACCTTTCTGATTTGCCTTTGATTCTGTTGGCATTCGAATGGCGTTTTCTAACAAGGGAACCTGTCCAATTATAGCTATAGCCTTTTCTACATCCTGCTTTTGAGGTAGAACAAACACCCCTACTCTACCGTCATCTAAATCTCTTTTGGCTAGTGGCGTTAGGGCTGGTGTACCCGAATCCTTATAAATCCCTAACGATGTGGAAACATCGTGTAAAATAGCTTGTCTCTGACCTAAATTTGCAATGGTAGATCTTGCATCAAATGATTTAGGTTTTAAAATAAAACCCATACCATAACGTGCAATTTCTTCTTGGCGTGCTTTTAAACCGATATTCATAATGTATATATTATCAACATATAGTCCAGCACCATCAAAATGTGGCTCTACATATTCAATATCTACAATCTTTTTAATAGATCCGCCAGACATTAGCTTGTGTGAAATGAATATGGCGATAACACCTGCTATTAATGCTGCATAAAAGTTAACTAAAAGATAAATCAAAGTTGTTACTAATGAAGTGAAAATGACAAGATAGTTACGACTTTCAAATGCTATCGCAATCCCCTCTATGTAACCCGCTCCACGTGGAACTAGTTCGTATGCATCTAGCTCAGTTAACGTATTTCTCTCCATATTTCTAACATCGCGAAACTGTGATGCTGCAAGTGTTAGGAATGTTATTGCAGTAAAATTTTCTTCTAAGAGTGCCGGGACGGCAACAGTCCCTAGTCCAGCTGCAATAAACCCCAATGCTACATGAATAATCTTTCCATGTAGGTAAGTTGGGTATTGTCGATAATCTGTTCGAAGCATATAAATTCTCGTAACTGTACCAATAATCACACCAAAAATCACTGGATATACATATTCGTTCATAGGTTTTTTGTTGCTCCTTTTCTTGTTGTGAATTTTACAGTAAAAAATGAGGATAATTGATACCCTAAATGAATGACATAAATAATGGCAATAGTAAGAGAAATCGTATCTAAAAATGCTACATCTCCTACAGTCTTCGGAAAGCCAATATATTGATATTCCACTGTAAGCAATCCTTCGCCAATAGCTGTACCCTGAATTAATACATGAATCCTTTGCATAAATTGAAGAGAACTTGAATACAAGAGAAAAATAAACATAAGCAAAATGCTGGTTAGAAGAAATTTTTCTTCAATAATGATCCAAACTGGGTCATAGATTGCAAAAAAGTAAAAGCTTGCATATACCATTCCGATAATAAGAGCACCAACTAACATATACAATTTTGATGCTAAACCATATTTTCGAATAAGAAAAAAAGAACAGCCAACTAATAAGAACAGCGGTAATGAAAATGAAACATTGCCCATTTTTACAGTGAAAGGAAATATAATGATTGTCAATAATGAAAGCAGGGCTATATGAATACGATACGGGTTAGTACGAGGTAGCAAAAATGTACTAATTACCCACACAATCCAGAAGAACCATAAATAGAGAACACCATCCAACACTTCTCTCCCCTTCCTACTATTCTCATTATGGAAAAAGTTTATGTGTTTCATTCATGAATGAAGAAGAATTGATTAGAAACAATAATTTTAGGAGGTGTTTAGTATGGGAAAAGATCGTCAAGAAAGAAAATTACGTAAAGAGGATACTGTCCAACTTGATCGCGACCAAGCTCTACACTACGGAGGAGCCACTAAGCTAGAAGGACCAGAAGAAGCAAGAAAGCGTCAACGAGGTTAGTACCAAACATCCTTTAAGATTGTTGACATTCTAAAAGAAAAGGTCTCATATTGGCTTCATTACATTTCACCACACTAGGTTGGAAGGTAATGATGCCTCTATGAGACCTTTCATTCTTAGCTTTTTTAATTTCGCATACTAAATTTTTCTGGACGAAGTCCTCTAACATGTAACCAATGATATACATCTCCAGAAAGAATAAGAGGAGCTTGTCTTAGATCTTCTGTTGACTTACAACCAAGAGCACACATGATAAACGTAAGGTCATCGAGAATCATCTTAATCTCTTCTAACGTCTTTTCAAGTCCATGCTCTGTTAGCATTTTTAATACATAGCCTGCCATTCCTACAGCATCCGCTCCCAATGATATGGCCTTAGCTATATCAAGACTATTCTGGATGCCACCAGAGGCTAGAATCTTTTTGTTTTTTGCTCGGGATTTAACTTCGACGATAGATGTTGCAGTAGGAATGCCCCATCCATCAAAATAATTCAACATCCGTGCACGTCTACTATTTTCAATTTTTGCGAAGTTGGTTCCACCAAAACCACTAACATCAATAGCAAATATATCTGTTTTTGCTAATTCTTCTGCTGCTTCAGCACTTATTCCAAAACCCGTCTCTTTAACAATGACAGGTACAGAAAGTGAAGAGGCAATGTGTTGAATTCGATCTATTGCTCCTTTGAAGTCACGGTCCCCTTCAGGCATTGTGAGTTCCTGTATAACATTAAGATGAATTTGGAGTGAATTGGCTTCAATCATCTCTACAGCTTGTCTTGCCTGTTCTACGGTTGCTTCACTACCTAAGTTAGCAAAAACAATTCCATCTTTATTCGTTTTTCTTACAATCTCATAAGACTCTTTTTCAGAAGGGTCTTTTATTGCTGACATTTGTGAACCTACTGCAATTGGAATTCTCAGCTCCTTCGCAATAGAAGCTAGGCTTTGATTAATTTGAACCGTTGCCTCACCGCCACCACCTGTCATCGCATTGATAAAAATTGGCGAACCTATAAGAAGTTCGCCAATTTTGGTTTCTAAAGAAACATCGTTTACTGCGATATTCGGTAAACTGTGGTGCACAAAAGCAACTTCATCAAAGCCAGTTGTTCGTTCTTGCCCAGTAGAAAGGGCAAATTGAATATGGTCTTGTTTACGCTTTGCTCTTGACACAGTCAATCACCATTCTTTAGTTTATTTTCTATTATTTTAAATCCTTTAATTTGTCCCCAATCATTTCACCAAGTTGGAATCCTGTATTTTCTTCAGGCATTTCATATTCAAATTTCTCATCTTCTTTTTCTTCTAAAGCTTTAATACTTAAGGATAAACGTTGCTCCGCTTCATTAGCCTCAAGAACTTTTACCTTAACTTGTTGGTTCTCCTCTAACACTTCATGTGGAGTACCAATGTGTTTATGAGAGATTTGAGAAATGTGAACAAGCCCTTCTACCCCTGGGAACACTTCTACAAAGGCACCATATGAAACTAAACGTTTCACAACACCTTCAAGAACCGCGCCATTTGGAGCCTTTTCTGAAAGGTTGCTCCATGGTCCAGGCAAGGTTTCTTTAATTGATAGTGAAATACGTTCATTATCACGATCTACAGAAAGTACTTTCACTTGTACTTTTTGTCCTTCTTCAACAACATCAGAAGGTTTTTCTACGTGCTCATGAGAAAGTTGAGAAATATGAACAAGTCCATCAACGCCACCAATATCAACGAATGCACCGAAGTCTGTTAGGCGTTGGATTGTTCCATCTAATACTTGGCCTGCTTCAATGTCTTCTAAAACCTTTTTCTTTTGCTGAACTTTTTCATCTTCAATAACAGCACGATGAGAAAGGATTAGACGATTCTTTTCTTGATCAAGTTCTACAATCTTAAATGTTAATGTTTTCCCTTTATAATCAGTGAAATCTTCTACAAAGTGGTCCTCAACTAGAGATGCTGGAACGAATCCTCGCACTCCAAGGTCAACAACTAATCCACCTTTTACTACTTCTTTTACTTCTGCCTCAAAAACAGTACTGTTTTCGAAGCGTTCTTTCATTTCTTCCCATGCTTTTTCAGCATCTACTTTACGCTTTGAAAGAACAAGAAGCTCATCTTCAACCTTTGTCACGATTAGTTCAAGTACATCGCCTTCATTTACTGTATCTGAAGCTTTTTCAATGTGAAGACTAGATAATTCGCTAATTGGGATAATGCCATCTACTTTACTGCCTTCTACATCAACAAACACTTGTTTTTCTTCAACTTTTGTTACTGTACCTTTGACTTTTTCACCAATTTCAAAGTTTTTCACTTCGACTTGATTCATATCTTCTACCATTATGTACTCCTCCTTAATCCATGACTGTCCAACTAGAATGTGAACAGTATCACATTTTAACAAAATAAGTTCTTGCTACTAACTTCTAACAAATAGTACTATTTGTCAAGCAAGAAACATCCATCATCGATGTGTATCAAGTAACTGTTGGATATGGTCCATGATGACTTTTGTCGTTTCCTCTGCATTTGCTTTCCGTTCACGTAACTCATTCATCTGAATCGGTTTTCCAAATACAACCTTTTGTTTTCTAAAAGGTTTGTAGGGGCCGATGATAGCACAAGGAACAACCGCTGCTTGTGTTCGTAAAGCGAAGAAACCAGCTCCAGCAAGACCTTTTCCTAATGTACCTGTTGTATTTCTTGTTCCTTCTGGGAAAAGTCCAACTACCTTTCCATCATTTAGTAATTTTATTCCTGTTCTTAGTGCCTCACGGTCACTCATTCCACGCTTAACAGGAAATGCTTCTACCCTCGGTAAGATGCTTTTTAATATTGGAGCATGAAAAAGCTCTTCCTTTGCCATAAAAGAAACAGGTCTTGGTGCCGATATTCCAACAACTGGCGGGTCTAGGTTATCTATATGATTTGAACAGAGCAATACGCCTCCCTCTTTAGGGAAATGCTCTTTTCCAAGGACTTCGATGCGGTATAAAGGATTAAATATTCCTTTCACAACACCTTTTGCAAACGAGTAAAAAGTCAAATTAACCTTTCCTTTCTTCAGCCAACTTCATAATTTGATCCACAACTCCATTAATTGTTAAAGAGGTTGTATCAATTTCGATCGCATCTTCTGCTTTTCTTAAAGGAGCAACTTCTCGTTCCGAGTCAAGGCGATCTCGTTTTTCAATTTCTTTTTTTAACTGATCTAAATCTGAAGGATATCCTTTTTCAGTATTCTCTTCATGCCTTCTTCGCGCTCTTTCATCCACGCTAGCTAAAAGAAATACTTTCACTTCAGCGTCTGGGATAACGTGAGTCCCAATATCACGACCATCCATTACGACGCCACCTTCTTTTGCGAACAATTGCTGTCTGTGTACCATCTCTTGTCGAACAAGTGAATGTTTCGCAACAATTGATACAGAATTCGTTACATCTTGTTGTCGAATTTCATTTGTTACATTTTTACCATTTACGTAGACAAGCTGACCTTTTTCACTAGGCTCTAATTGTATCTCTGTAGCCATTAATAAATCTATTAAGCGTTTTTCATCTTGTAGATTTACACCTTCTTGAATGGCTTTATATGTAAGTGATCGGTACATAGCGCCTGTATCTATATAAATATAGGATAAGTTTTCTGCTACGATTTTTGCTACAGTGCTTTTACCTGCAGCTGCTGGACCATCAATTGCGATTTTTAGTTTTTTTGACATTGTTTACCACCTATTCTATCTCTTGAAGTATATTTTACCATAATTTCTAGCTTTTACGGTTTTTTGAGCTTGAAAAGTTACAAATTTGATTTGTTTATTAATCGTTAAGATACTGTTGAATTATTCTCCTAAAAAACTACACCAATTCTTTGGGCTATGGAATATATTATGAAGTACGTCGGTCAAACTGCGTGGTTGATAACAAAATTCTTTTATAGCGTAGATATGTAATTGTATAAACCCTAACATTCAAATCAGAAAAAAAAGAAGGTAGGTCAGAGCCTACCTGTCAACATCAGACAACACAAATGCTTTGTCTATTATTTGACAGGTTATTCATCGTATCCTATCCCTGTCATAGCCTCGATCAGCTCACTATACTCCATTTTGTTGACCCCCTCATAAAATACCACTTTATTTAATCCAGGGAGTATTTGAAATGAATGAACAAAGAGCTGTGTAACAATCAATAAAAGAAATTGAATAACTACTAGTTTTATAATCAATCGTTCAATCAGTTTCATCCTATCACAACCTTCACTTATTAGTAAAAAGTATGTGTAGGTATAAAATGTTTTATACAATTTTTGTTCTATAAACCTTTTTTCCTTAAATCTAGTTGTTTTTCAAAGCAATACCTCATGATAATCTGCTGCTGATTTGAAGTAAGTTCTTTAAACTCTACTGAAGCTAGTTTTTTCTTGTCTTTTTCCCAAATACGAACAATATGAACGTCTAAATCTAAATAGTGATATTCACCAGTTTGCATTGGGAACACAAGAACAATCGAAACATCGTCTCCTTTTTCTACTTTCATGTCCTCTTTAAGTAGTATGGCTGAACCGCCAGCGCTAATATCTTCTGTTAACGTTGGATAACGATGGTCACCTTTTTTTATTACAACGTCTAATGCTGTATCAACTCGTACGAATTGTCTACGTTGGATTTTTAATAGGTGTTCATCACCTGGGTAACCTAACTGAATCATTGGGATATTTTTCATTTTCCTACCTAGAACTTCAGTCTCAAATAGGAAAACAGATTGGTCATTATGTACAAAGCTAGCTTTTAGCTGAGTACCATCTAAAAGGAACACCGTTTTATCAGTATCGATGTTAACTGGATAATCTATATATATGATGTTTTCGATGATTTCTACTACTTTACAGCGATACTTTTCTACTTTATCAGTGCGAAGAGGCTCTAAATTCAAGACAGTTCCAATCTTAATCACAGCAAAACACTTCCTATTTCTGTACAGGTTTCTTTTCATCTTTATTATGGCATGGAATACTATCCCTTTCCATCTTTTCTTGAAAAATCTTGATTAAATTTTGGCACTTTATTCCTATGTTCGTTTAGTATATCTTCTTTTATTATGAGCCTTTCCCCTTTCCAGCAGAGGGGCGATCCTTCCTGATCCCAAAAGTGAAGTGATTAGAGTATATAAGGTGGATCTGATGCTTTTGTTTCAAGAGGAATCGGTCTCTATATAATCAAAGGGTATCCAATTCATTAAAAATGGCTAAGCTCTATAAGCTTAGCCATCCTCAAGTAATTATACGATTTCTTCATAAATTGGTTCGGCGTTTTTAAGCTTTTCAACTTTTTCTTCAATACCTGTTTCAGCGTTTATGAAGATTCTGTAGGTATCATTTCCTAGTGTCGCTAGGAATTCGTGACATAATACTTCTTCTCCTAGGTCGTTCACGATAACGGCTAGCCTTTTTTCCATTACCTTGACATTTGGATTTACTTGCTTTTCAGCCTCTACATCTGTGATTGCTGGCTTCGGTATTTCACGGTTTCTATGATTTTTCAGATAATCTTCCGCTGCAAAACCGAGGATTTGACCATTATCTAATGCCACTTTTATCTTTATTGCATCTGGGTACACTCGGACATTATCAATTTTTGTTACATAAGAGAAAACACCAACATGATCATATTGAGCACTTTCAAAAAGCTCTAAGTCTTTAAATTTATTTTCTTTTAGAAAGGCTGAAGCTTTTTCTACCGCTTCATTTAAGCTAATATTCTGTTCCTTTACCTCACGTTGATGGATATACATCATCGGATAGCCGCCTTTTTTGGTAATATCCAAATTTGCTTCAGAGCCATCAGCTAAGGATACACTATAGAATCCATATTGAGCTCCCTTACCACTCTCAGTTACCTTTACTTCTTTTATATTTTTTATTTGTGAGAATTTTTTTGCAATCTCAACGGCTTTTTCCTTAGAAATTGGTTCCCCTGTTAGTTGACTGTATTGATCTTGGTCTTTTCTTGTATTAACAAAAGTTGTTCCACCAAAGCTTGCTTCACTATAGCCGTCCATTGATTTTTCAACTGTTTTAAAGCCATCAATAATTGTGTTGTCTACTGTTTCTTTTCCAGAAGCAAGTGCCATTTCTACATCCATCCAGCGAAGATTATTTTCAAGGACAAGATGCTGAACATTACGAAGTTCTTTTTGAATCTCTGCACTTTGCTCATATAATTTTTCTAACGTAGCATATTCTTTTTCATTCAATGGTTCTTTATCCAAGTCTCTTACAGCAACGCGATAGCTGAATTCTCCGATATTGGATAAGAATTCCTCTGTTTTGTTAAATGGCAGCAATGTTAAAGGGAGTTGTCCCACATCACTATGCGCTTGCGATGTTAATCTCCAAACATCAGCTAATGATGGAGATAACGATTCTCTTGAGTTCATCGCTAACGTTGTACCAATTTTGTCATGTAATAAATCTACTTGGTACGTTAGTTCATGAAAGGCACGTTGATAATTATTTTCGGCATTAATTAATATTGCATTCTTCTCCTGGTGCTCTTGATACCCCCAATAAGCTGTACCAGCGACACCTAAGGAAAGAACGGTAATTAGAATTACACGTAACATCTATCTTCAACCCCTTTAGTCACAGAATATATGTTTCCCGATTCTTTTAATTTGTGGTCGTGACCAAATCCATTTGTTTGTTGCAGTTGCTGGATTAAAATAATACATTGCATCTCCAGTTGGATCCCAGCCATTTATTGCATCAATAACAGCCTTTTTGGCCTTCTCATTAGGTGTTAAATAGATTTGACCATCTGCAACAGCTGTAAATGCACCTGGTTCAAATATAACTCCTGCTGCTGTATTCGGAAACGCAGGATTGTCGATTCTATTTAAAATAACAGCTGCTACGGCCACTTGTCCTTCATATGGTTCACCACGCGCTTCACCGTACACAGCATTTGCCATGAGCTGAATGTCATTTTGAGAGTATCCATTTGGTGTATTTATAGCTGTTGGTTCACTAGGCATTTCCTGCTGTGCTTGTTGATTATTAGCTTGCCCTTGACCTTGGTTGTTTGCTTGCTGTTGATTGTTATTTTGCTCCTGTGGTTTTTTTTCTTGTTGCGGTTGCTTTTGCTGTGGTTGCTGTGGTTGCGGTTTTGCTGGAGCTGCTTGCTGTTTGGCTCCACCTCCGTCAGTTTGTTTCTTTGTATCAACACCACCATAATGGGAGAACTTGCTTCCTTTATGAATTTGTTCTTTAACAAACTGCTTATTATACTTCGTTGCTTTTATCAATTTCTGCTTTGTTTCTTCCCCTGCTAATCCGTCTATATCTAATCCGAATTCATATTGAAAATTTCGTAACGCCCAATAGGTACCCCATCCAAATACGCCATCAATCTTACCATTGTAGTAACCGATGTATTGAAGACGAGATTGAAGCTCAATAACATCTTCACCTGTAGCACCTTTTTGAATGACTTGATTTGAGAATGCATTGGCTGAATGCTCTTCTACTGAATAGGATAGAAGAGAAAATGCAAGCACCATGACAATCATAGAACTGAGTAACTTGATGTTATTCTTCATAATGCTTTTAACCTCCAAATTTTGAATTAACATTAAACCTAGTTTCTGTAGTATTATCCATTTTATACAAAGACTTTAGAGACATAATGAAATCCAATAAAAAAAGGCCTATCCATTTTCATAAAATGGACAAACCTTAATTTGTAATATGAGATTGTTTTTTGCTTTCATTTGTAGTCAATCGATGAGCAAGCTTAACTTTTCGCAAAGCATTCCACCAAAGAAAAAGCATGAATGGAAGCATGAGGTATTCCCAATGTTTTTCAGATAATAGTATGTGGTTGTATGTCCCATGGAGGATAAAAGGAAATAAAAACGAAACCACTAACCATTTTTTCAGTTGTTTCTTGGGTGAAAATTTTGCTTTGCCAATATAGTAGCCCATAATGACTGCGAATAATGCATGACTAGATACCGGAAGTAAGGCACGCCAAAAAGCTAATTCTACTCCATTTGCGATAAGGTACAAAATGTTTTCAACTGTTGCGAAGCCTAATGACACACTAACTGCATAGATTATACCGTCATAGGGTTCGTTAAAATCAACATGCTGAAAAATCGCAAACATGATGATAAACCATTTAAAGAACTCCTCTAGCATCCCTGACGTAATAAAAGAACCAATCCAGTTATTAAGAATAAACCCTTCAACATCTAATACATATTGTAAGAACATAATCGGGAATGTTAACAAAGCCCCAAATACAAATGTTTTAAAGACTAGTGTTATCGGTTCCGACTCATATTCATCGCGTAAATAAAAATAACTTAATAGCGCCAACCCAGGTGCGATTCCAGCTGATAAGATCACCAGCATAAAATGTCCTCTTTTCTTTCAGTTTTCTTAATCGTATCATGTTAATTAGAGAATGGAAATATGAATTTAAAGGGTGAATAAGATTATGTACAAAGATATTCTAGTAATCCATACTGGTGGAACGATCTCAATGCAGGAAAATGAAGAAGGATCTGTTGTTCCTGGTGAGACAAATCCACTGTCAATTCAAACAGAAACACTCAGCTCCATTGCAAATATTCAGGTGATTGAGGCCTTTCATCTTCCCTCTCCTCATATAACACCAAGACACATGCTAATGCTAAAAGATATCATCGAGGAACACTATAAAAAGAAAGCATTTGATGGTGTAGTCATCACACACGGAACAGATACTCTTGAAGAAACAGCCTATTTTCTCGATTTAACAGTGGCTCTTCCTATATCAATTGTAGTAACTGGTGCAATGCGTTCTAGTAATGAAATTGGATATGAAGGCTTGTACAATTTAATCTCTGCAGTTCGCGTTGCATGTGAAGATGCGTCTAAAGAAAATGGAGTTCTCGTGGTTTTGAATGATGAAATTCACTCAGCCAAGAACGTCACCAAAACCCATACAAGTAATGTATCCACGTTCCAAAGTCCACAGTATGGACCAATTGGGATCGTAACAAAAGGAGATATATTTTTCCACCATCATCCAACTTCACGTGAAAAATACTCAATCTGTGATGTAACCAAGCGGGTCACACTTATTAAAGCTTATGCTGGAATGGATTCAGGGTTATTGCTTGCTATCCGAGATCTTCAATATGATGGTGTCATTATTGAGGCGCTTGGACAGGGAAATCTTCCTCCAGAAACAGTAGAAGGAATTCAGCAACTGATTCAATCTAATATTCCAGTTGTGCTCGTATCAAGATGCTTTAATGGAATTGCCCAAGGCGTTTATGGTTATGAAGGAGGAGGAAGAAATTTAAAAGAGCTCGGAGTAATCTTTTCTCATGGACTAAATGGACAAAAAGCAAGTATTAAGCTAATGGTTGCATTATCAAAAACAAACAAATTATCAGAGATTGAAAAGATTTTTACAATCTAACACGCAGATAGGAACTGTAAAAAAAATATGGACAAGCCTTAAGAGCTAGCCATAAAAATTCGCTCTCAAAAAACTGTCTAAGCTTGTTTTGCAATAAGGTTTGCATAAATGCTGAGACAGTTTTTATTTTTTACATATTCTCTTTTTTTTGCATTATTGCATTAGCAATCATTTCTCCATGGAAACGTCCATTTTCGATAAATATTTCATTAGCATTATTACCTGCAGCAATAACACCTGCAATATATATCCCATTTACATTAGTCTCCATAGTGTCTGGATTAAAATACGGTCTTCCTGTTTCCTTATCAAGTTTAACGCCCATTTTAGTTAGAAAGCTATGGTCCGGATGATAACCAATCATGGCATAAACAAAGTCGTTTGGAATCTCTTTTCTTTCTCCAGAGATCGTATATATCACCGTCGAATCCTTAATCTCTTCAACTGTGGCTTTAAACTCCATTTTAATTTCACCATTACGCACTAATGCATCAAAGTTAGGTAAAATCCATGGTTTGATACTTGGTGAATATTCTGTCCCCCTATACAAAACCGTTACCCGTGCTCCTGCTTTGTTTAGCTCAAGTGCAGCATCAATCGCTGAGTTTTTACCCCCAATTACAACTACATCGGTATCAAAATATGGATGCGCTTCTTTAAAATAATGAAATACTTTATCTAACTCTTCTCCAGGTACATTCAGTTTATTAGGGTTATCATAATATCCAGTCGCCACAATTACATGGTTTGCTTCGTATCGTCCCTTATCTGTCGTCACAGCAAAAGTGCCTTCTTGTTGCTTTTGGACCTCAGTTACGTTTTCAAACCGATTGATACGTAGGTGATTACGTTTTACAACCTCACGATAGTAGACTAAGGCCTGGTTACGTTTTGGTTTATGTTCTTCAACAATAAATGGAATATCTCCTATTGAAAGTTTTTCACTAGAACTAAAAAACGTTTGATGTGTTGGATAATGATAGATGGCATTTACAATGTTACCTTTTTCTATAATGAGGGATTGAATCCCTATTCTTTTTAGAGCGATTGCAGCAGCAAGTCCACACGGACCTCCACCAATGATAATGCATTCTTCTTTATTCAAGCGAGACACTCCCTTTTGCTTTCCACTTTCCAATTATGTTTATTGTATTCATTCAATAGAATTTCTCTCATCAATTTATGATATGGAATTTTGTTCGATTATGCAAAGGAGATGATTTTAGAGGAAAGTCTGTTTTCTAGAAAAGAAGAGCCTGTTTGACGCAAGGTAGTTGGCGAGGTTCCGGTTTTGGTTATGCTTATACATGTGGCTTAACAGGGTGGACTTACCAGTAGCACTCAGTATCACAAAATACTCACCAAAAAGGTTCTACTCCACTTAATAAACAACAAAAGAACACAGTTCCTAGACTGTGTTCTCTTATATCGTTATGATGGTCTATTAAATCCAGCCTCTAAAGCGACTAGCTTCTGCCATTTTTCTAACTCCAACCATGTATGCTGCTAAGCGCATGTCTACTCTTCTATTTTGAGAAGTATCATAAACATTATTAAATGATTGAACAAGAATCTTTTCTAATTTTTCTTCGACTTCTTCTTCTGTCCAATAATAGCCCTGATTGTTTTGAACCCATTCAAAGTAAGAAACTGTAACACCACCGGAAGATGCCAGCACATCGGGAACAAGAAGAATATCACGTTCTGTTAGGATTTTAGTTGCTTCTAATGTTGTCGGTCCATTTGCAGCCTCTACAACAATGGAAGCTCTAATATTATGAGCATTCTCTTCAGTAATTTGGTTTTCAATAGCTGCTGGCACTAAGATATCACAATCTAGTTCTAATAGCTCATGGTTGGTAATTGTATTCTTGAAAAGCTTCGTTACCGTTCCAAAGCTATCACGGCGATCTAATAAGTAATCAATATCCAGTCCCTCTTCATCATGTAAACCACCATATGCATCTGATATTCCAATAACCTTTGCACCGGCATCATGCATGAATTTTGCTAGAAAACTACCCGCATTACCAAAACCTTGTACAACGACTCGTGCGCCCTCTAGCTTAATACCTTTTTTCTTAGCTGCTTCACGAATACAGATGGTAACCCCTTTAGCCGTTGCCGTTTCTCTTCCATGAGAACCACCTAGAACAAGTGGTTTTCCAGTAATAAATCCTGGAGAGTTGAATTCATCAATTCGACTATACTCATCCATCATCCAAGCCATAATTTGCGAGTTCGTGAAGACATCCGGAGCGGGGATATCTTTTGTTGGTCCAACGATTTGACTTATAGCACGCACGTATCCTCGACTTAATCTTTCTAATTCTCTAAAAGACATTTCACGCGGATCACAAATAATTCCGCCTTTACCTCCACCATATGGTAAATCAACAATTCCACATTTTAAGCTCATCCAAATAGAAAGAGCTTTAACCTCTTTTTCGGTAACACTAGGATGGAAGCGAATTCCACCTTTTGTTGGTCCAACCGCATCATTATGCTGTGCCCGGTAGCCAGTAAATACCTTTACTGTTCCATCGTCCATTCGTACAGGTATTTTCACGGTTAGCATACGCAGTGGCTCTTTTAAAAGTTCGAATACTTCTTCAGGATATCCTAGTTTTTCTAGAGCATGATGAATGACTGTTTGTGTTGATTTCAATACATCATGTTTATCCTCTAAATGGTTTTTATCTGTTGCATTTTCGGCTACCATTTATGTAAACCTCCCAGTATAGTTCACTGATTTTACGGAATCTTGTCCGCTTTCATGACATAGTATACACGTTTGTATAGGTCTTGCAAAGAACAAAAATTAAAAACAGAAAATAAATTGTAAGCGTTATCATCGTTTACAACCTTATAATGTAGGCCTGAATGATTTTTATCTTACTACTATTGTTTACGAATTTTTCGTGACTAGTCACGAAAAACTGAAAAAGGACCTAACATCAGAAACATTAGGTCCTTTAAAACGTTTTACCTGACTGCTCTTTTTGTTACCTTTCACATTCGGTGAACCTAGGGTAAGAACGGTATTTGTATAAGCATTTATTCTTTTCAATTTTCACTATTAATTTTTAAAGTAACGTTCTAATGTTTCAATTAAGTCATTTTCAATAAGTAATTTCCCATAATCATCTAAATATTCAATGGTCATTTTTGCCTTGCTTCCAAATTCATTTGCGACTGCCTCTATTACATAATCTTTGTCAATTAGTTTTTCAAACACAATATAATAAATCTCTTTAAATGAATATAAGGAAATACTTTTACAATGCACTTTATTTTTTATCGTTCTAGAAAAAGATATTACAGCTTCAAAATCTTCAAACGCAAATATTTCGCATTGTATATATTCTAAAGAATAGGAGTGAATTTCATCTTCAAATAGTTGTTCATCAATTTCTAATGTTAGAATTAGTTGAACTTCTTGTTCATTAAAAGAATGTACTTCCACGGTTACTTCTACTTGTGAATCTATACCATATTTATCTTGAATTTGTTCTAACATTTCTTCAAATAATTCATGCCATATAAGCGATTCTTTTAAGAAGTTTTCATTAAGCATACCTTTTGCTTCGAGTTCATCTACACCTATAGAAAACTTTATTTTATTTCGGGTCAAACGCTCAAGCTTCATTTTCTTTCCCCCTGAGTATGACTACTTACAACATACTATGTAGAGGACTATGATAGGTGCTTGTCATAGAAACAGCGAACCCACATTGAAAATAAGGTCCGCTGAGAATTTTGGTATAAAAGAATAAAGTTTCGGTCATTATTAGATTAGATTTATCTTGTTTGTCACTACTATTTACGCTCAAGTCTACTTTTTAACCAATCTTCCCAATCATGCTTTGACGGACCAACAATATGGTCATCATATTGTTCTCTTAAACGAGCAGGCAGTGAATTCACCGCTAATCCGCCTAGACCTATTTCTAATTTAGAGTACTTATCTTTGAAGCGCTTAATTAAATCAAAGGTCTGTCCTAAATTCTCCCTTAGAGTACAGGATAAGAATAGGAATTTTGGATCTACTGTATCGATAACAATCTCAAGGTCTTCTTCTTTAATACTTGATCCAAGATAAATCACTTCAAATCCTTTTCTTCTAACAAATAACGTAAATATTAACAAGCCTAGCTCATGCCATTCATCCGGGCCACAAACTGCTACCACTTTCGGTAATAGGTCATTATGAGGGAAAGAATGCATAATGATACCAATCCGTGCACGTAGAATAGATGTAGCAAAATGTTCATGTGCCGTTGTAATTTCTCCATTTTCCCAAAGGTCCCCAATTTTCACAAGCAGACCGCCAAGTATATCTACAACTACTACGTCAATGGTGTAAATAGAAAAAGCGTTATTAATCATCTCATGTGCTTTTGTTTCATTAAAATTTAATAGTGCTTTTAGCAGCTCATTCGAAATATGCTCCGTACGTGTACTTGTGGAATGTTGTACTTCCTCTTCTTTTTCTAATTCATGTTTGTCTAAAAGAGACACAGCTTGGCTAATGGTAAACCCTTGATTCACTTTTCCTACAAGCCATTTTAATATATTTAGATGCTCTTCCGTATACAAGCGATGTCCCGATTCATTACGAACAGGTGCAATAATATTGTAACGACGCTCCCATGCTCGTAATGTTCCAGGCTGTATATTAAGAATTTTGGAGACTGCTTTAATGTTATACTTTCCTTCAGATTGTTTCATCATAAATCCCCCAAATACAAATAACTATAGCTCCTAAGATTATAATGGAAAAAAAAATACGTGTAAAATTTGTATAGGCTATGGGGAAGTTATGTACACTTTAAGATCGTTTGATCGAAAGAAGATGTGTTTCTGCAGGTGCCCCTAAGCGAAATGGAATCGCAGTAGTTCCGTATCCATTGCTTACTAATTGAGTTGTATTATGAAAGGTGTCAAGCTTTCCTTTCGGATATAACCCCAAACCAAATATACGTATTTGACCACCATGGGTGTGACCGCTTAGCATTAGATCAACTGATGTTTGATCTGTAAGCTTACGAATCAGACGTGGATCATGACTAATAAGTATGTTAAAGCTTTGCTCCTCTACATCTCTATAAGCCTTATTCAAATCCGCTTTTCGAAGACTTGCATCATCTACCCCGATCAGCGTTACTTTTCCAAATTCATTTTCTCTAATTACTATTGAGCTATTTACAATTTCCGTTACTCCCTTATCTTGAAACAACTTTTGTAGATTTTGACGATCTACCTCATAGTCATTATTACCCCAAACAAAATAAATGGGAGCAATTTGATTTAACTTATCTATATTTTTACCAACTTTTTCTAATTCTACACCCTTTTCTAACAAATCTCCACCAATTATGACAAAATCCGCTTTTTTTCTCACTTTTGCAATGATTTTATCAGACACTTTTCGTTTGTGTATATCAGAAATAAAAAAAATATGTAATGGGTCTAACTGTTGTGGGTATGAGCTAAAGTGAACAGTCGTCTCTCTTACTCTATTCCGAAATGCTTCTATAAACATAAATAGTAACATGCTGACCACGATTAGGATCAGCATGATAAAGTATTCATAACTCATTTTGTCCTCCTCGACCTCTAAAATCTAAAGAAATCATACCATAAAAAGAAGCCGTTACAATAAAGACAATTGCCTGATAAAATCCAACATAACATAATACTCCTAACAAAATGATATTAACTGGAATCAATATAAGGTTGTTCGTATAGTCTCCTTTAAACAATTGTATCATCGACTGGATTTCAATTGTTAATACATTCCCTTGTAAAACAATTCCTATAATAAATGCAGTGGAAGCAGCAAGAAAGTTTATTGGACTTAAGACAAGCTCAACAATAATATCAGATAGGCTATTACTGCTAAAGTCTGGTAGTAAGCCTATGTACAAATATCCAGTTATAAAAACCAACAGTAATTTAAAGAATTGGCTCAGCAAAAAAATCCCTCCCATAAAATCTTATGAAAGGGATTCTGAATCATACGGCTCTTTTATTCATCTTCATGAATATGTAAGATTCTAAAGCCAGATTTCTCTAATTTTTTCAAGAATTTATCAATGTTATCACGTTTTTCTACTTTAAGGACAATTCTTCTTAGAAGCTTATCGGAATCATCAAATGTTACTAAAGAGATAACAGACTCATGGAATTGTTGAATAATTTCACCTAGTCGAGCAATTCTTCCTTCTGTTTCAACAGATGTAAAAGCAATACGAACGCCCTTTTGTCCCATTCCAAACGCAGAGCGGAACTGATCTAAGACATCAAACCTTGTAATAACACCTAAGAAATTACGCTCTTCATCAACAACAGCAATGATTGGGAAAGCTTTTAAATCAAGAAGTGTTTTCTCAAATATTTCATCACCAACAATAAATATATCTTGACGCTTTGCAAGATCCTTCGCGGTTTTACTTTTCATGAATTCTTCTTTTTCCATACCAGATTCAAAGAATCCATTATAGATGTTGTAGCGTGTCACAACCCCTATGTACTTATCACCAGCTAATACAGGAACACCGTCAATCTGGTGATGTTCAAGTACTTCTAGTGTTTTTTCTACAGAATCAGCCTCGCTAACAAAGTAGCATTTGTGTTTTGGTATCATCGCATTTTTTACGAACATAAGCACACCTCACTCCTTTTGTATAAGTAATATTCCACAAGTTGAATAAAATTACCTGCTAATTCACAGACCAATTTCTAAACTTTGTTCTTACTTTTTGTAAACTTTTACCCATATATGTTCTTTTTAACAAATTCCATCACATTTTCATGAATCTCTACTGTCTACACTGCCCTTATACCTAGATCCCTCCATAAAAATATAGGTCAAATCAAGCTTTCATGGAGTTTATTACACAAACTTTGCCCAGATATTATTAAAAGGCTTAAGCTTATTAAAACAATTGACATGTGAACAGGCAGTCTTTTCATATCTTCTAAGGAGAAGAATTACAGAAGGCGAACTGTATTTGTTTCTTTTCCTTAAGGAAGCACTTTTAAACCGTTATTGCTAAATTCAATCGTTACAACCTTATTATAGGAGGGATTGTATGCATAGCTTGTATAAAACCTGGCACCCTTATGTTAGTCCCTTTGATCCGTGTAGACCCATTACACAAAAGGTGTATTCTACTCCACCTAATCTTTATTTAGGGTTTCAACCTCCAAATTTAGAGCAATTTGCTCCAAAGCAAGCACTAAGAGCTGGGACACTATGGAAGGTCTTTTACGATCCTTACTATAGCCCTTATGAGAAAGCGAAAGGGGAGCTATAGAATGAAACAACTCCCTGCCCATTATTACGAGATTCTTGAAGAGCTTCAGGCCGTTGATTTTGTCATTCTTGAGTTAACCTTATACTTAGATACTCATCCAGATGATTACAATGCTATTCAACAATTCAATATGTACGTTAAAACAAGAAAACAAATTAAAAATCGCTTCGAGAAGGAATTTGGACCATTAACTCATTTTGGATATAGTTATTCGGACTATCCCTGGAATTGGAAGGATGCACCTTGGCCTTGGCAAGTATAGTATAAGGGGGAGTAAGGATTTATGTGGGTATACGAAAAAAAATTACAATATCCTGTTCGTGTAAGTTCATGTAATCCTAGATTAGCAAAGTTCTTAATCGAACAATATGGTGGGGCAGACGGGGAGCTTGCTGCTGCACTTCGATACTTAAACCAACGATACACAATTCCCGATAAAGTAATTGGACTTCTTACAGACATCGGGACAGAAGAATTTGCTCATTTAGAAATGATCGCTACAATGATTTATAAATTAACAAAGGATGCTACTCCAGAACAATTGAAAGAGGCAGGTCTAGCTCCTCATTATGTAAATCATGATAGTGCATTGTTTTATCATAATGCTGCTGGTGTTCCATTTGATGCTTCATATATACAAGCAAAAGGAGATCCAATTGCTGATTTGTATGAAGATATCGCTGCAGAAGAAAAGGCACGTGCAACCTATCAATGGATTATTAACATGAGTGATGACCCTGATTTGAATGATGGATTGCGCTTCTTAAGGGAAAGAGAAATCGTACATTCTCAACGATTTAGAGAAGCAGTAGAAATACTAAAAGATGAACGTGATCGTAAAAAGATATTTTAATAGAGATAGGCTGACCTTAATTCCTCAACTATTACGGTCAGCCTATTCCTATTTGCTTTCATGATAAAGGTTAATATCATATTCACTTTTCATCATTTTAAAAACATGATGTCGGTTTCTCCAAGCATCTTCTTTCCACAGATCTTTACTCCGGTCAATAATTTCACCTCTTAGAGCATGATATTCTTTTTCGGTTTTTTGCTTTCTATCGAAGAGAACTTTTGCACCGCCCAACAAAACAACAATGGCAAGTAAAAAAAATAAATGAAGTGAATTGGAAAGAAAGTAGGATAATATCGTACTAACAGAATACGAGTATGGCTTAATAAGAGCAGAATAAATATAATACATGTAAAAGAAAGCTGAAAATACTCCTGTCCATAAGAAATAAAGATGTGCTTTTTTGGCATGATCAAATTTAAGCTTTCGTTCCACAAGGTTTTGAAGCATTTGTTTCGTAGCTGGATCTGTATGATGATTTAACTCAGTAATCTTGGTTTCCACTCGACATTCCTCCTCCATACTATTTTATGTGCTTGTACCATTTCTAGAAGAATAAAAAAACTGACAAAAAAGGAATGGAGACTTCCAGCTTTGTCAGTTTATTAATAATAGCCAGAGCTATGCGTGAAGACGACCATGCTTATAGTGATTGAGTTCAATCACTTCTTCATATTCATCAATTAATTTAGTGAAGATGGCATCCCATGACTCTGATTCTGCTTTCCTTCTAGCATTTACTCCCATCTGCTTCAATGCACTCTGATCGTCCATAATACTTTGAATCCCCTTAATAAAGCTTTCAGGAGAATGTGCTAGACAAATCCGACCCGTTTTACCGTCTTCAACAATATTTGTCACACCACCTTTGTTTGAAACAATCGCTGGAGTTCCAGAAGCCAACGATTCAAGGACGACATTTCCAAATGTTTCAGAGGCAGATGGAAAAACAAATAAGTCAGAGGCTGCATAAATATCTGCAAGTTCTTCTCCTTTTAAGTAACCAGTAAAGGTAACTGATTCTTCTTGTAATGCCTCTTCAATCTCTGAATACATAGGTCCATCACCTACTATCATCCAATGAACCTGATCTTTCAAATATGGCGGAAGAGATTGAATTGTTTTACAAAGAGTATCTAAATCTTTTTCAGGAGCCAGTCGACCCGCATATAAAAACATATAATTCCTTGTAATATTATAGTTTTCTCTAATTTGAGTGGTATTCTTTTGTGGATGAAATAGCTGACAATCTACTCCTCTACTCCATATGGATAGATTCTCAAAGCCTTGATTTTCTAAGTGGTGTAGTGTTTCTTCAGAAGGAACAAAAATTCTTTCAGCAGGTGCATGAAACCACTTCATATATTTCCATAGCACTGGGGATATCCAGGACATCTTATAGTAATCCAGGTAAATATCAAAATGTGTATGATAAGAGGCTACAACAGGAATGTTCAGTTTTCTCGCTGCCCGAAAACCATATAATCCCATTGTTAATGGTGTTGCAATATGAATAATATCAGGATTAAAGTCTTTTAATTGTTTTTCAATCGTTTTAGGATTTGCGATTGCTGTTCGACACTCAGGATAAAAAAAGAATGGAAAACTTGTAAAGGAATGTACATTTGGGTAAAGAGGCTTCTCATCCATCTCAGGAACAAAAGCCATATAATCGTTTCCAGTCTTTTTCAAATGATCGGTTAATCTTTTAAGAGTTCTTGCAACCCCATTAACTTGAGGGTCATAAGTATCAGAAAAAATAGCAACACGCATAGATAATCCTCCCCTTAGTTATATGAATAACGATACGCTTATTACCGTAGTAATCGCTAAAAGCCCGCCTGCAATAACATCAGAGGGGTAATGTACACCTAGTACGACCCTTGAGAGTGCAACAAGTACTGCTATAGGTAATAAAATAAGAGAAAGTATCGGATACTGTAACATAAATGGGATTGTCACTGAAAATATTGCTGTTGAGTGTCCTGATGGAAACGAATGATCCTTGAATGGATACCCATACACACATGCATCAGGTAATGAAAGATATGGTCGCATTCTTTTCACAATTTTTTTTATCACGGTTACAAAGATATGACTAATAGTTAGTGAAACCATTGCGATAAGAATTGTTTCCCTTAATAGAGTATGAGGCTGGCTTATAAAATATAATAGTATTAAGACCCCAATCGAAATTGTTGCTCCTCCAATATGAGTCATGATTTTAAAAAATGAGAGCTTTAATTCTTTTGTCCCGTTACAAAAGTAAAAAAAGTTTTGGTCATATTGTGTTAATCTTTGAATCACTCTACTCATAAAAGGAGCCTCCCTAATTAGAACGTCTCACTCACATTGTATTGAATTTTTGTTAGGTTATTGATAATGGTTTGTAAAGGTTTAATTGTTTTTTAGTAATTTTCTGTAAACAAAAAAAACCAACTCTATGAGTCAGTTTTATTTATCAATCTTTTGGTATTGGAATCTGTAATACTTGTCCTGCTTTAATTTCATTATTCGTGATGTTATTCCATTGTTTTATTAATGGAATTCCATCTTGTGACTGATAATAATTCATTGAAATTCTAAACAATGTTTCGTGCGATTGAACCGTATGGGTTAAAATTGTATACTCTTCGGTTAAGGAATTTCCTTCAGTCGATTCATCTTGTTCTTGAACCTGCTGATTTTCTTCTGTTTGTGAGGACTGCCCATCAGTGTCTTTGTCCGAAGATGTGCTTGTCCCTTTACCATTTTTCGTATCAACCAATTCCTTATCCGAATTTATTGACTCTTCATTCTCTATTTTCTCTTCGTCATCATTCTCTACTGAGGCACTTCCCTCTTCTGGCTCTTGTTCAGGCTCAGTAAGATCCATTTTTGCTTCCTCTAATGAAACTTCTTCAACAAATTTCGAATCTTGCTCCATTGTTTTTAAAGGTGCGTCTTTAAAATGAAAATAGGAATAAAAGCTAAAGACGGTCAAAGGTAATAATATAAAAAATACCATTAATAGCTTTATAAGAGGATATCTCACTTTTACTTTTGTTTTAGCTTTCTTACCATGATGAACTTCACGACGTGGAGGCAATTTCTCTTTTATCTCACGGCTATTTGAATGTAGTTCACTCCTTAAACCTTCTGCTTGATCCTGATATGGTTCTTTTTCCATATAGCATCCCCTTCTTTGTATACGTTCTTCTTACTTCGACTCCTTATTTTATTGTTCTCGTTTTTGTTAGAATTTGACTATTGAATCTACTTTTTAAAAATTCCACTAGAATACGTTATCTATAAACCCTTACGATTCAACGTTTACAGGTTTTTTTGAGTGTATTTTATATAGATACCAAGAAAACAATCAATAATAAAATGCATCATGATAGTCACCCATATGTTTTCTGTCCAATGGTAGATGGCTCCAATAACAAAACTTAAAACCATGACATTAATAATAAGAAACCAGTGTGCCCAGTACCGAAAATGTATGATAGCAAATATGATACTCGCAATGATTATGCCAAAATGATATTGAAGAATACCACGAAACAATAACTCTTCTGATACGGCAATCATTGCAGATAGTAGGACAATACTAGGAACTGAACGATTCTTGAAAATCCGTTCATTGACTCCACCATCATCATAATACCTTTTTGGAACGACCCTCATTAGCAGAAGATCGAGTAAGACAACAACAAATCCACTACAAAGTCCCACTGTAAAAATGCTTGGAGTAAACTGAAATTGATTCAGAAAACTTGTCCAATCCTTGATTATAAAAATACCGATTATGGTTGAAATGACCAGAAGTATAACTTGAGTAAGATAGAGATGAAAGCTTAACTCTTTATCACTTATGTCTTTAATAATTTCACTTTGTTTACGATTCATCTGTGTATTCCAACCCTATTAACAATTTTTTCAGCCTTTCTTCCCATGAGGAATATTCCTCAACTCTCATATCCTCTTCCTCTTTCATAAAGGATGTCGTTACTAGTCCACAAGTATCACAGCAATGCTCTGGCTGGCTTATTATGGACTCATTGAAAACGTGCAATAGTTTCTCTCGTCTACATTGATTTGTTTCTATCCAAGAGATCACTTCATTTAATTTTTTCCGTTTATATCGCAGCCGTTCCTCCCGTATTTCATAAATACGGTCCACTAGTAACTCAACCTTTGTGATGGACTGCTTCTGGAACCCCTCTAGATAGTGTTCGATAAAACGTTGCTGTGTATCTGATAATTGAAGCAATGAGCTTAAAACATCTTTTTTTTCAGATACTATATGCTTAACATAATAATCGATTTGATAAAGATTAGGTAACTCATTTTCCATAATTTGAATCGGAAGTCCAATGTCATTCTCATTGTATAGTACAATGGATATACTTTGTTTGCCGTCTCTTCCAGCTCTTCCAATTTCTTGTATAAACGCTTCTAGGTTCAACGGAAGATGAAAATGAACAACAAAACGGATATTGGGTTTATTAATGCCCATCCCAAACGCACTTGTTGCACAAATGATATCTAATTTATTTGTAAGGAACTGTTGCTGTATTAGCGTTCTTTGCTCTTGGTCCATACCTCCATGGTAAAAACCAACTTTCTTAATTCCTTGTTCCCTTAACCAAGCCGCTACATCTTCTGTCATTTTTTTACTTGAAAAATAGATAATTCCGGGATACTTATATGTTTGAACAATGTCTAACAAGCTATCCAGTTTGTGTTGATGGTTCTCCACATGTTCAAGTTTAAAAGCGATATTGGGCCGATCAATGGTATGGACAATCTCTTTTGGACTTATACCAAGGAATGACTTAATGTCTTTTCTTACTGATTCAGAAGCTGTTGCTGTTAATGCTAGTGTAACTGGATTACCTAATTCATTACGAACAGTTCCTAATTTTAAATAATCTGGTCGAAAGTCCGGTCCCCATTGGGATATGCAATGGGCCTCATCTACTACATATAACGCAGGCTGTATCGCTCTTAATTGTGATAGGACTTTCTCTGTGAACAACATTTCAGGTGAAATGAATATAAATCGATACGAATGAAGGCGTTTTAAAGCCTCCTTTTTCTCCTTAAAGGTTAAAAACGAATTAAGGGCTACAACGCGTTTCTCTCCTAATACTTTCATCTGCTCAACTTGATCTTGCATTAGTGATAGTAATGGGGACACAATGATCACAGGTCCATTTAATAAGTAACCAGGCAGCTGATAGCACAAACTTTTCCCTGTTCCTGTTGGGAGCATTGCTAGCGTATCTTGTTCATTTAGTACAGATTGAATGACCTCCTTCTGTCCTTGCCGGAATTCTTCAAAGCCGAAATGTTCCTTTAATTTTTCATGTAATAACGTAGTCAATTTTGATCACCCAACTTTGCTAATGCCAGCCTAATTTGAAAATACGTTAAATTAGGTAGATAGATTCGAATTGATTTTAACTTTTTAGAGCCAATGTCTTTTACTACCTTATCGACATTTTCTATTTCCTCGTTCGATATAAAATTCACTAGCGAAAAATTGTTATCCTGTATAGCAATTTCGACAATGTGATCTTCAATAGTACTTTCTTTCAAATTACGTAGTACAGATATTTCTTGTAACGTGTGTCCTCTCTTTAATAAATGATACGTTTTTTCTGTAGAAAGTGTAAAAACAGATTGAATTTCTGAATGGTCAAGGATACGGGATAAGATTGGGAAATCTGTTTTATTAGTCACAATCCCATTAGCAAGATTATGTAAAAATGTTATAAAACGAAAACGATACTCATAGATATCAATTTCTAATTGATGAGCAAGTTGTATATCGGTTAATCCTACATCCTGAAACCCTGTAAGCCTTAACACTAATATATTCGGGTCCTCTTCTTGTCCGTCTAGAAGTTGAAATAATTCGTTATATAATTGGATTGAAATTTTATTACTATCTGGAAATTCACGGAGAAACCCTTTGACCCAACGCTGAATGTCTGGATTTCGTTGGATAGGAAAAAAAGACTTTTCTTTATTCGTTAGATTCGATAAGCATTGGATAATTAGACTCAGTCTTCTCCAAAACGTATACACTCGACTGCCAAAATGGACATTTTCTAGTTGTTTTGGTTTAAAATGTTTCTCATAGTACTGAGTTAGTTTCTTTTCCCCATTGGTTGTAAGCTTTGCAAAGAAATCTGTATCGAGCGTCACCAAATTTTCTTTAACTAATGACTCAATGATCTCATTATATTTGTCTCGATATAGCTCTGGTACCGTACCGAAAAATGGTTTAAGTTGAAACAAGTGAATATCTTGTATCGACTGTGATGATTTTTTTCCGTTTAGAATATGTAAAACCGAGTAAATGGTTCTTTCACCTTTTAAATGATGTAAACAAAGTAACACAATTGCTTGGAGATAACTCAATACATATTACTCCTTTTTACGATACTATTTGACAAATATTGTACCACGAAATTTATGGTTAGCGGGGTTTTTCTTTGTACTTTAAAGGGGATAGCTATAGTATAGGAAAGCTAACACAAACATAAACAATCTCTATGAGTAAGCTTTTTTGATGCATTTTTCATTATTGTGTTTGAGTTTTTGAATCTAATCTAACTAGAACATCCTTTTGTGTCATAAACATAACCTTCAATCAAATATAGAGCTAGGAAAAGGCACTCCTTAGTTGGACAATAATCAATAGTGATGAAAAAGAACATTCGTATGACACCTTTCTGTTGAAAAGTTTCTGAATTCCTTATACAATTACAACTAGGTGATTTTTCGGGTCATCAACAAAAAATAGATATAATTCTTTATATAGATCAGAGTAGGGAGGTTAAAGCATGCCAAAATATACAATTGTAGATAAAGATACATGTATTGCATGTGGAGCATGTGGAGCTGCAGCTCCAGATATTTATGATTATGACGACGATGGAATTGCGTTTGTAACGCTTGATGATAATTCAGGTACAGTAGAAGTACCTGATGTATTAGAGGACGACATGGTCGATGCATTTGAAGGTTGTCCGACAGATTCCATTAAGGTAGCCGATGAGCCATTTGATGGAGATGCATTAAAATTTGAATAGCTTTTAAAAAAGGATATCCTATGCTGCCTTTTCAGGCTTTATAGGACATCCTTTATTTTATGCTTTCATTGCTGAATCCAATTGTTGCTTTGTTGAAATCCAGCCTTGTATTTTAAAATAAATCAAGAAGAATACAATTCCAATCATGACTCCTTTTAAGATGTTAAAAGGGATGATTCCTGTAACGATAATGGCTGATGGAAGCTCAAAACTTAAAAAGTATTTGTATGCTGGTAGGAAAATAAAATAATTTAACACTCCCATTACAGTACTCATCGTAACAGTTCCAGTAATCAAACCGATCACTAGACCTTTTTTAGACTGGAACTTACGGCAAATATAATACGTAGGTAGGACAAATAGGACTCCAGCGGCAAAATTTGCTGTTTGACCAATTGGTACTCCCGTATCACTTCCCGTCATGACGTAGTCGAGTAGATTTTTTAAGAATTCCACTAATACAGCCGCAAGTGGTCCAAGCGTAAGTGCTGCAATTAATGCGGGGATATCACTAAAATCTACTAATAAAAAACTAGGGAATGGTGGAATTGGAAAGTTCAATAACATAAGTACATATGAAATTGCACTTAGCATTCCAACTGTTATCATTGCTCGAATATTCATTTTTGACATGTTTCTTCCTCTCCTCTTTGGTGATTTATCTCACGTCAGAAGAAGGCTTTGCACTTTTTTCACTATCCGAAATAAAGATAGCAAATAAACGTTAAGAATCCCCTTTTCTCAACGTTATAGCATCACCTTTATCTTCTCCCATCCAGACTATACTGTCGGCTTTGGAATCTCACCAAATCCTGCCTCGAAAGGCTCGCGGGCTTAGAGAATAACTCATCACCGCCGGTCGGGAATTACACCCTGCCCCGAAGATAAATCTTAATTTTCTTACACCATAAAGTATATCGTAAGTTTGTTGTTCTGTATACTCGTTTATCTCAGCTTCAAGATAAAGGAATAAAAAAAGGCTCCTAAAGCAACTCACACTACTAAGCATGTGTGATGTAAGACTTTACGGAACCAAATGAAACATATGGTAAATGGACGTAATGATAATGATTTATTCTCGTCTAACGATGAGTATTTGTTTAGGAATGATTAGATCTTTATTTTGTAAACCTGTATTCAACTCTAATAATTGATAAACAGATACTCCATTTATTTCTGCTATCTGAGAAAGGGTATCACCTTTCTGAACAATATATTCTTTGTTTTGAATTCTCGGTTTTGAAGATACCTGGTTTGCCTCTTTTCTGAAGGTTGAACTTAAGGCTTCTTTGGAATGAGATTCTTCCTTTGTTGTTTCATAGATTTCAGAAACCTTTAGGAACGGCTCATGTTTTTGAAGGTCCGCATAGTCTTTTGACAGTTCTTCCTTAGAAGTCTTTTCTTTTTCATATCGTAAGGCTAACTCTACTGTTCGGTAAGGATCATGTTCTTTCGAAAATACTTCTTGTCCTATTTCTCCTTCACCAAATACAACATATGGATCGATTGCATGTTCTTTCTCAATAGTCCATTCTCCATTATGAATTTCGAAATGAAGGTGGGCACCAGTTGATCTACCTGTACTACCCATAATACCTACCACATCACCTTGGTTGACCTCGTCGCCCTCATCAACGAGTCGGTTCTGTAAATGGGCATATACGGTTTCAAAACCGTTTTCATGCCGAACAAAAACAACATGTCCATATGTAGAGGAGTAATACGACTTCGTAACAATACCTCTATCAACAGAATATATATTCTCACCGATCTCACCACCAATATCAATTCCTTTATGATGACCATGTCTAGTACCGAAAGAATCTGTTATATATCCTTTAACTGGGAAAATCCAGTGGCTTGTATTGATTGTAATTTCTGTATGATCTGCTGCTTTTGCAGCCCGACCAGTAAAAAAAATAATGCTTACACACAACGCTAGAATCATAACAATTAATACTCTTCTTAAATAATCAAGTATCATAATTGTCCTCCTTCTTTCACCCTCACTAAAACAATATGAAGGCTTGTACTTTGGTAGAACATTTTTCAACAAATGGAGAATGGTTATACAGCTGATTTCAACCGATGGAATAAAATTCCCTTCGATAGTGTGCCTAGATTAATGATATTTATGTAAAAACAGCAAAAAGAATTGTTACTACCCTTAATAAGTTTCTTCTAAAAAGAGAAATAATACACTTTAATACTGGAGTAAGAAATAAAAAAAGAGCACCTTAGTATGGTAGCCCTTTTGAGTATGTAGGTCAGGTAAAATAATTAAGCTTGTCGATTCTGAGCGGACATATTAGTACGCTATTTTAGAAAATAACATGAATTTATAGGAGTTCTCGGACATCGGTTCCGGTAAACCAAATAAAAAAGCATACCTATCAAAATGTGATTTAGTATGCCTTTTTCTCTTATTATAAGTTGTTAATCATAAAAGTGAATTTCACTTTCATGGTTACACTGCTTAAAGAGCTTTATTCATTGATAAAATATTTTTTATTTGCTCCCACCGGCACTGGAATTCGTTGGGTCAAGTCATAACCATTCCATTGGCTTTCTGAGATATTTTGGAATTGGACACGATCAAACCCATAACTTTTGGCTGTTAATAGTAATCCCTCAAGTAATTCTAAAACTACTTGTGAATCGTACCGTTCAAGCTTTATTTCATTCAGGAAGATGATTGAAACAAGATCCTGTTCCTCTTCAATAGTAACACTTATATTTACTCCATTCGGAATGACTGACTGATAAAAATCATTAGGTGGTTGCTTCATTAGTCTAATAGCTTCATTCACTGTTGGAGCTGTATCATTAGCAGGAGCTAAATAACGTTGACCAGAAATATTGTAGCTATAATATACTTGTGAGAGTTCGTCATTTAATGGAATTTCTGATAGTACTCCAAATTGATTAAACTCAGGGGCAGTTCCATTTTCTGTTACAATGTGAACTTGTTCCAAATCATGATGTTGAAACGAATACTCTAGCATAGAATAAAATGCATACTCCACTGCACTTGTACCACTATAAGGATGGTTAGAATCAAGAGTTAAACGTATTTCTTTTGAATCCACTCCCCAATCAAAATCACCTTTAATTGGGTACATATCATCAAATCCCCATTTTTCTTCTGGGATATTAGTAGAAAGCTGTTCAAACGTCTCCAACCAATCAACATTTTCTCGTTTATCAACTAATACACTTACAGGTACTGGAATAGCATCCTTTGAAACTAGTCCAAAGGTATAGATATCATAATTTTGAAGGTCCTGTTCAAGTACTGAAAGACTACTTGTTTCGTTAGAGATGCTCCGCTCTGCTGCATCTTCTGATTGGGGTTCATTTAACATCGTCATACTATCAGCGCTGTCTTGCTGTATTTCTGATTTAAATGATTCATCAGTAGAATTTTCAGTGCTTTTTGAATCATTCATTGATGCTTCTTCCATTGCAGTATCCTGAGAGCCTGATGAGAGTTCATTTGATGAATTCAAATTTTGAAAAATAGAAGGACTAAGCAGAATGAAAATTGAAGCTGCAGCTACTATTGCAGCAGTAGGAATCCACTTTTTAAACACGGGTGGTTTCTTCATATCTTTCCTTCTCTGTTGCTCTTCAATTTTCGAATAAATGTCACGAGCTGAACGCTGATCTTTCATTGACGGTAATTTCTTCACTAATTCTTCAATGTCACGCTCATCCCAATTTGATCGATTCATTCTTATCCTCCTTCCTAAAGTTTGTATTCATTTCTTCACGTAGTGCTTTAATGGCACGATGCTGCGTTGTTTTGACTTTACTCTCTGTCCACCCTAGAACCTCTGCTGTTTCTATAATGGAAAGTTCTTGTATATATCTCATAATGATAACAAGTCGATAATCTGTAGAACAATTTTGTAAGCATTTATACAATGCTTGGATTTCTTCGTTTGCTAACGTAATTTCTTCTGGTAGGGCTTCACTTGACTTTAATTCTTGTTTGCCCCAATCGAACTTCTCTAAAATGCGATCTTTCCAATTTCTTTGTTTTCGAAAGTGGTCAATAGCTACATTTTTTGCAATTGAAAACAGCCAAGTCTTCTCAGAACTTTTCCCTTCGAAGGTTTCGTATGATTTTAAAACTCGAATATATACCTCTTGAACTAAGTCCTCGGCTTGTTCTCGATTTTGAACCATATAGACTAAAAACTGAAACACATCTTGATGGTATTTATGATATAAGTCTTCAAAAACGGAGTCCACTCTTTTCTCCTCCCCGTTTACTATATTAGTCGATTATTTGTACAAAAAAGTTACACTCTTACAATATAGTATTTAATTCAGAAAAAAGGAAGGGATTCAGGGAAATTTAGACAAATCAAAAACTCTAAGTACATGTTCTACTTAGAGTTTTGTTCCTCATGTAACAAGATTAATCGCCACCATTCAGCAGAGACAACGAATCCTTGTATGATTGAGAAGATATATATCGATTATTGGCGATTAGTAATACGGAAGGAAGAATGTAAAGCTCGTTCCTTGATCTAGTTTACTTTGTACACTAATATCACCTTTATGCGCTTCAATAATGTTTTGGGCGATGGCCAATCCTAATCCAGTTCCTGATTTCCCACGCGTTCTCGCTTTATCAGCTTTATAGAACCGTTCAAATACAAATGGAAGATCTTCTTCTGGTATTCCTGAACCGGTATCCTTAACTGTAAAAATGAATCCTTTTGCATTCTGTCTAACCTCGACCGTAACATCACCATTTTCAGGTGTATGACGGATAGCATTATCAATAAGATTCGTTAGTACTTGTTCAATTTGGTCGCTATCAAATAACAAAGACTTAGTCAATTCTACATCACTTTGGAATGATAATGTGATTTGTTTTTCTTTCGCTAGTGCGTAAAACTTAGTCGTCACCCGTTCAGTAAACGGCACAATGGTTATCATCTCTTTATTTAATGTAATATGACCTGCTTCCATTCTTGCTAAATCTAATAGGTCGTTTACGAGGCGCCCCATTCGTAAGGATTCATCATAAATAATTCGAGCAATTTCTTTCTTTTCCTCGGGAGTTTCAGCAATATCATCAACAATGGCCTCACTATAACCTTGAAGCATGGAAATAGGTGTACGCAATTCATGTGAGACATTTGCAATAAAGTCTTTTCGGAGTTTATCCAAACGACGCTCTTCTGTCATATCGCGAACAACAGCAACAGCTCCCCGTACAGATTTGTCATTATAAAGAGGGCTAACGACAATGACATAGAACCTTCCCTGCAGGCTTAATTCACCAGCTTGCTCTTTTTCAGTCATAATCACTTGTTGAAGCAATTCCAGGACCTTAACAGGTGCAGCCGTTTCCGTGTTTCCTTCCTCTTCATAGTACCACTGCTGTAAGAAACGATCGGCAGGTGGATTGGTAATTAAAATGGTGCCATCACGATTAAATGTGATAACTCCATCGGCCATACTGCTTAATATACTAGCTAATTGTTCTTTTTCCTGGCTTAGTGCATGGATATGAAACTTAAGTTGACGGCCCATTTGATTAAATGCAGTAGCCAACTCCCCTATTTCATCACGAGTTAAAATAGGCACCTTTGTATCAAACTTTCCTCTTGCTACTTCAAAGGCAGCTTCTCTCATTTTACGTAATGGAGATGTGATACGAGTAATTAAGAAAAAGGCAAAAAACGTTGTAAGAATAATAGCTATTCCAGCAGCTAATAGAATAAATCGCGTTGTTTGTCGTGCAGTATCTTCAACACTATCCAATGATTGATAAAGGTAAATGGCACTCTCTCTATTTTCCTTTAACGAAAATGGAGCACCTACTATAAAGTAATTGTGATATTCGTTCGTATCAGCATTGATTAACAAGTTAACTTCTTCTGTGTAGACTTGTTTATTTTCTTTTACATTAGATAGTTGCTCATTTGAAAATATATACTCTTGGACTTTACGATTTCTTTCTGTTGTATCTGCTGGATAATAGTTTTCCTGGTCATTTGAAGCAATGATAATTTCTACTGGATTATCAACGAGTTCCTTACTGATGTCTAACCCTAAGCTTAAATCCTCATGCTTTTCAATGATATTGGCTACTTTAATTGCGTGGTCAGTCAATTCTTCCTCTACTAATTCCACATGGTAATTACGAAAAAATTCTAATTGCAAAATGGTCAATACTAACAATACAAACGAGACTAGGATTAGTATGGTAATCCATAGCTTTCCTACAACACTACGCCAAAGTCTCATTCATTTGTTACCTCAAATTTATACCCTACTCCCCAAACGGTTACAATCATTTTAGCTGCTTGCTCAGAGACTTTATTAAGTTTTTCACGTAGTCGTTTCACATGTGTATCAACTGTACGAAGGTCTCCAAAGAATTCATAATGCCATACTTCTTTTAATAAGTGTTCACGGTCAAATACTTTATCAGGAGCTTTTGCAAGGAAATATAATAACTCATACTCTTTTGGAGTTAAGTTTACATCCTTTCCATCTGCAGAAACACGATGTGCATCATTATCAATTGTAAGATGCGGAAACACAATTAAATCCTTTGCTTTTGTATCTGTATGTAGATAAGTGGTTTTAGAAGAACGTCGTAATAGCGCTTTCACTCGTAATACAACTTCACGAGGAGAGAATGGTTTTACAATGTAATCATCTGTTCCCACTTCAAAGCCTTGAACACGATTCGCTTCCTCACCCTTTGCCGTTAACATAATTACAGGTGTAGCTTTCTTTTCACGCAGATGACTACATACCTCAATTCCGTCCATTCCTGGCATCATTAAGTCCAATAGAATACAGTCATAGTCATTTTCTAGCGCAAGCTCAAGAGCAGATTCTCCATCCTCTGCTTCATCGATACTATAGCCTTCTTTTTCTAAATACATTTTTAGTAATCGTCGAATACGATCCTCATCATCTACAATTAGTATTTTAAATTCTTGCTCCATGTTCATCCTCCTATGGAATCAAACTTATTCTTATATTATCATAATAGGAAAAATTGGTAAGATTAAAACGTAATCGGCTTGTAAAAAAAGAGCGGGCTACGAATGAGATGTGAATCTCTTGCAGCCAGCTCCTTTTGTTACACACCATTACGCATATGAGTGAAGTCCAGCAATAACCAGATTTACAACAATCAAGTTAAACATAATAATAATAAAACCTATTACTGCTAACCATGCTGATTTTTCACCATGCCAACCTTTTGAAATACGAAGATGTAAAAAGGCTGCATAAAATAACCATGTAATTAGTGCCCAAACTTCTTTTGGATCCCAACCCCAGAACCTTGTCCACGCAATTTGGGCCCAAATCATCGCAAATATGAGAGCACCTAATGTAAAGACTGGAAATCCTATTAATACAGAACGATAACCAATTTCATCCATTAATTCAAGATTTACATTTTTCGCTAATGGCTGTAATAAACGACCTAGTCTCTTACGTGTAATCAAACGAATCAATAAATAAATTCCTGTACCGATTAAAATCGACCAAATTACAGTATTTAATTTCTTAGCATTTATAATTGCTGGCATTTCTACTAGAGGTTCCATCGTGTCTTCTGTTTCTAGCACCCACTCATGTGGTCCAACAAGTGCAGGAAGCGTATATTCAGCAATAGCTGCTTCACCTGTTTTGTCTACATATTGGAAGCTTGCTTGATAGCCATTCACTGAAAAACCAATTGATACAGCGATAAAACCTATGACAAGAACAATACCATATAATACACTTTCAAGCCAAAACGATTGTTTTGATTTTTTCGAATGATCAACATACTTTAACAAATAAATGATTCCAACAACAAAGCTAATGGCTAGTATTGCTTCTCCGGCAGCAGCTGTTGTAACGTGAATTTTCAACCAATCACTTTGTAATGCAGGTATAAGCGGACTAATTTCAGTTGGAAACATACTTGCATATGCAATAACTAGTAGTGCAATTGGGAGGGCAAATACCCCTAAAACCGTTGTACGGTACATAAAGAATATAATAATAAATGCACCTACAAGCATCATTCCAAAGAAGGTTGTAAATTCAAATAGATTACTAACTGGAGCATGTCCAGCTGCAACCCATCTAGTAAAGAAATAACCTAGCTGCAGAATAAATCCGATGATGGTTAAAGTCATCGCAATTTTGCCCCATTTTTCTTGGTTCGTTTCTTGATCTTTTTTCGAACGAATCGAACCACCGAACAATAATGTAGCAATCAAGTAAATAATAAAAGCAGCATATAATAGATTACTGCTTAGTTGCGCTAAATCCATTACTCGTTCCTCCTCAACTATCCTTTTGCTGCTGATCCTCTGGTTCAGCAATCATTGTATCTTCCACTATATATTTTATCTCTTTTTTAATTCCGTGCCAGTTTTTATTTGTATGTGCAGCAACTAACACTTGTTTTCCATTCCTTTGCAGCCAAATTCTTCTGTGATTCCAATATGCCCCCTGGGCTACACCAACCATAAAGATAAAGCCTCCTACAGCTAATATCCATAGTGTTAAGTCCTTTCGGATGGTCAAACCGGATACATCACGCATTTCTACACCAGCAAAGGACATCTTGTATACATTCTCTCCAAGTGGTTCTAAGTTACGCTGAATTCCGATAAAGCTAATTTCTCCATCAGGCTTTTCAGGCGAATTCATTCTAAATAGGAATGCGGGATTGTTTGGTACTGGTGATTTTGTTTGCGGTTCACCTTTATCATCAAAACCATCAAAATCAGGATAATAACCTAAAAGTTCAATAGAATAACCGTTTTCCAAATCGTAACGTTCTTGTGGATTATTTAAATCTACTGTAATGGAACCAAATTTTTCACCAGATGCTTTGTTTTCAAGTGCAAATGACATTGTTTTAAACTCATCCTGCTTGAAGGTTGTTTGATATACAGCAAACCGTTCAAACTTCAGTGGTTCATTCACTCGTATTTCTTTTTCTTGTACTTTTTTCAACTCTGGTTCTCCACCAATTACCTCTGAAGGTTGAGCTTTATACAAAACCACATTTGATTGGAAATTCTTCGCGATTGTTCCTACACGATCAATCGCTTCACCAAAGACCTCATCATCCTTTTCTTTATCATAGGTTTCTAGTATGAAATCTTTATTTTCCAGATAGTATTCGCGATCAGTACCAGGGATTGTTAGGGTTTCACCTTCACGAATCCACAGCGTTTTATCGACATACATACCAGGTACGAAACGAAGCATCCCACCAATTAAAAAGATGATTAAACCAACATGATTCACATAGGGGCCCCATCTAGAAAAGCGACCTTTTTCGGCTAATATATTTCCATTCTCTTCTTTAATGGTGTAGCGTTTTACTTTTAGTTTTTCTTTTACTTTATTAAACGCATCATCAACGTCTGCAATTTCTGAGCTACCATATACTCTCTGTCTTTTCATGAAGCTTTCATGTCTTGTTACTCGTTGCTTTTTTAGACTTCGATATAAGGGTACAAAACGGTCTAAACTTGCAATAACTAGAGAAATTCCAATTGAAGCAATTAATAACAAGTACCACCATGATCCATATAAGTCATGAAAGCCTAACGTGTAATATAGACCCCCAAACCAGCCATAGACATCATTATAATACTGCTCCGTCGGAACTGTTTTAGGAATATACATCTCTTGAGGTAAAATTGTACCGAGAGCAGAAGCGATTAGTGTAATAAGAATCAGCCAAACTCCTACCTTAACAGATGAGAAGAAGTTCCAAATTTTATCAATAACGGTCTTATTATACGTTTGGGAACGACGAGCACTTCCTTCATATTTCATATCATGAAGCTTGTCTTGCTTTGCTTTCTCTGTTAATGCTCTTCCACAAGCTTCACATAATATTGTTCCTTCTGGATTTAGATGACCGCATTCACACTGTATTTGTTTCATCTTAGAAAAACTCCTTAAAAATCTATGGTTTAATTAACTCCATATTTGCTTTCACATCTTCTTCTGACATTGTCTTTTGAACAATCTTCTGTATTGTTCCATCAGAATCTATCAGGAATGTTGTTGGAAGTGGGACAATGTTATAAGCACGCTGCACATCATCATTAACATCCACTACAACCGGAAATGTTAGATCATGCTTGTTCATGAATTTATTAATTAGAAAATCAGATTCCCCAACATTTACTGCAAGGATTTCTACACCTTGGCCCTTATACTCTTGATATAACTTGTTCATATGGGGCATTTCCTGTTCACATGGTTTACACCATGTTCCCCAAAAGTTTAAAAATACACCTTTTCCTTCATAGTCAGAGAGCTTGTGTTTGTTTCCTTCGAGATCATAGAGCTCAAAGTTTGGGGCTTTGTCTCCTACTGCAAGATTTCCTCTTTTTTCGGCGGTAAGATTAGAATATAAAGAGTATCCTACTGCTGCTGCTAGTAATACTAATATGATTGTCCGAATGACAAGTCTTTTTTTCTTCTTATCCATAAAAAAGGGTATTCCTCCTTTAGATAGATGTCCAGTTTACTAATATTAGATTATATACTACTTTATTAGACATTTCCTATATAAAAATATAGGGAAAAGGTATGAACTCAAGATACCTTTTCCCATTATAGCATTTTCCGTAATTGAGTCTTTTGTGATAATTTGAAGGATATGTGACACTTCGTTTAAAAATGAGGTTTGATAATTTGTCTCTTATATATAGTCCTTTGCAGCTTGCATTCAGCGTGGCGCATGAGCCTCCAATTTATTCCCTAGTACTCTTACGTTAATGAACCCGTTTCCGCTAGTGTTCTAAGTTGTTTTACTTCGTGTGGGGTTAGTTCTCTTGAATCTCCTGCGTTTAAGCCATGTAATGTTAGAAATGCGAATCTTTCTCGTTTTAGTTTTGTAACTTCAAAACCGATTGCTTCAAACATTCTTCTAACTTGTCGATTTTTCCCTTCGTGAATGGTCATTTCCACTATGGATTTGTTTTGTTTTCGGTCTCCACTTATGAATTTCACTTTTGCAGGTGCCGTTTTTCCGTCTTCTAAGACAACTCCTCTTTCAAGTTCTCTTAATTTTTCTCTCTGTGGGATACCCTTTAAGCGTGCCACATATGTTTTATCAATTTCGTAGCGTGGGTGCATGAGCAGGTTGGCAAACTCACCATCATTCGTTAAAAGAATAAGTCCAGATGTATCATAATCTAAACGACCTACAGGATAAATTCTTTCTTCTATATGTGGTAGGAATTCTGTTACTACAGAACGACCTTTGTCATCTGATACAGCTGAAATGACACCTCTCGGCTTATATAAAAGAAAATACACTTTGTTTTCTCTTTCAATTTTTACACCATTAACTTCGATTTTATCTGAGGAAGTAACTTTTGTACCTAACTCCGTTGTTACTTTTCCATTAACCTTAACTTTTCCTTCTGTAATTAGCTCTTCTGCTTTCCGTCTTGATGCAACTCCAGCCTGAGCAATTACTTTTTGTAAACGTTCCATCCGTTCCACCTCTTTTACTTTCTTCCTTCTGAATTATTACATAGTTTGTCGAAAATGCAAAGAAGACATGCCTAAAACCTAAAAGGACCATTTGTGAACATACACAAATGGTCCTTTTAGGCATTTACATATTAAGCTGAGAACATTAAGGAGCAAATAACAATTGCTGCAACAATTCCGACTAGGTCTGCTAACAAACCTACTTTCAAAGCATCTCCCATTTTTCTAATTCCAACTGCACCAAAGTACACCGTTAGAACATAAAAAGTGGTATCTGTACTTCCTTGAAGAACAGAAGCAAGTTTTCCAATAAAGGAGTCCGGCCCATAGGTGGAGATAAGATCACTTACCATTCCTAGTGCAGCTGTTCCAGAAATCGGACGGATTAGGGCTAATGGAACAATCTCAGGAGGAATTCCAATGGCAATTAATGCGGGTCTTATAAGATCCACAAAAAATTCCAATGCTCCTGAAACACGAAAAACAGTTATAGCAACTAACATTCCTATAAGAAACGGAATAATGGATACGGCTATTTTAATGCCTTCCTTACCACCGTCAACGAAAGTTTCATAGGTTGGAACCTTTTTATAGGTCCCATAGAGCAGGATTATTCCGATTAGAACGGGAATTAGCCAGAGAGAAATCGTGGAGATTATTTGCATTTATTTCACCCCACTACGTGTTCTTCTGTAGTAAAAATAACGATCAATCATTATTGCACCTATTGTTGATACTAACGTCGCTAATAACGTTGGTCCCACGATCTCCGTAGGTGAGGCAGAATCAGAGGTCATTCGAATGGCAATGACTGTTGTCGGAATAATCGTTAAACTTGAGGTATTAATTGCTAAAAAGGTAATCATCGAACGACTTGCTTTATCACTTCCACCATTTAATTGTTTTAACTCTTCCATTGCCTTAATTCCTAACGGCGTCGCAGCATTCCCTAATCCGAACATATTCGCCATCATATTTGAAAGTATATACCCCATTGCCGGATGGTTAGCGGGAACCTCTGGGAATAGGCGCTTGATTATCGGTTTAAAAAGGGTAGACAATTTATCTAAAAGTCCTGCTTCTTGGGCAATTCTCATGATTCCTAACCAAAAGACTAGGATACTTACTAATCCAATACATAGTGTCACCGCATCATTAGCAGACTGAAAAATGGCTTCATTTACTTCCTTCATTTTGCCATTAATCATTGCAAAAATCAGTCCAATAATGGTCATACCAACCCATATATAGTTAACCATTATTTTGAACCCCTAATACGGTTTTAAAAGAGTAACTCCAAAATTTCCACCAGCTCTTCTTTTCCTTTCCATCGCTACCTTGTTCACTTTCAACCTCCTCAAAATAAACTGGTACCGACTTCACTTGTTCTTCACCTAAATAAATATTAGCCTTTCCAACAACTTCAGGTGCTTCTTGAATTTGTAGCCAATCACGGTCAGGCTTCAACAGCTTATACTCAACCCGGACATCTTCTTCTTCACCAGATGCTAGTGTCAAAACCACATCTTCTTTAATGTATACTCGATCTTCATATACTTCGTCCTCAATGGCGTCAATCGTCCCTTTTTCAAGCACGATTTTATAATCAAAATGTTTAAAACCGTATGTGAACATCTGAATATGATCATTCCAGTCATCTGGTGCGTTTAGTGTTACTGCAATTAAATTTTCATTGTCTTTTGATGCAGTCGATACAAGTGTTCTTTTGGCTCTTTTGGTATAACCCGTTTTACCACCAGTAGAATATTTATACTTACCTGTCACTAAACGATTCTTATTTGTCCATTTCCGATCCCAATCATGTCCTGGATCAGGTGCACTATGAACCTTTGTCCCAGCAATTACACGATATGTTTCATTCTGCATCGCGTAGCGTGTTAAGAGTGCCATGTCATATGCTGTTGAAAGATGATTTTCATGGTCGTCTAACCCATGGGGATTGGCAAAGTGAGAATTTTTCATGCCAATTTCTTCCGCTTTTTGATTCATCAAATAAACGAATCCATCAAGGCTCCCACCAACATGTTCTGCAATCGCGACCGCAGCATCATTTCCCGATCGTAGCATTAATCCATAGACGAGATCCTCTAATTTTATTTTCTCTCCTGGCTGTAAGTAAATGGATGATCCTTCTGTACCGACTGCATTTTCACTGACTTTTACATTTTCACCCATCTTTCCAGATTCAATTGCCAGTATTGCTGTCATGATCTTGGTAATACTAGCAATTCTACTTTTTTCATGAGCACCTTTTTCATATAATACCCGACCTGTTTCTTGATCCATTAGGACGGCACGATGAGCACTAACCGAAGGATTTCCGTATGCTTTTTCCGGGATACTTGTAAAAAGTAAAACAAATGCGATTAAACAATATATGTAAACTCTCTTCTTATTCCGATTCACAATCACAATCACCTACTCCTTTTTGTACAGTTAGTATTTGTACAAGTTTATGCAGGACAAGACTCTTTATGATTGTGAAATACAATCTATTGGTGAAAATACAAAAATAAGAGACAGTGTGTTAGAATGTGCCACACACTGTCTCTTCATGGTGTTCTTATATTGAAACTTCATCAAAGCTTTCTAACTCTTCTCGGACCGAATAGAAATCAATCTCAAGGTCTTTCATAAGTTGTACAATACGTTTAGGAGGTTCTTGTCTGAATCGAATAGAGGAACTTTGTGGTACGATAAGGCGTTTGTCCTCAAACCACAGATCATAACGAGGAGTAAAATATTCCTTAACGCAGCTATGATAAATACGATGTAGCGTTTTTTTAGCTTTTGAGTGAACAAACCGCTCATTATGTGTAACAAGTAGACATGAGTCTAGGCCTTCTTCGCAAAAAACAAGAAGTCTTCTTAAATTTGAAAGCAAGCCTTCATAATAAGCACGATCTCCTCTAGATTCCGTCAAAAGTTGATCAATCGTGATAGTATTTAAAAACCCTTCTAATTTATTCACCGTAACCTCTAAGAAAAACGTGACATCCTCTACCTTTGCTTTTAATAATAGGTTACTCACTTTATCTCCCCCATATCACGTATGTAATCTCCTTAGAAAGACTCACCCTCTATAACTAATTGAATATTCAGAACAATAAACTAAAAAAAGAAAGGGAGCTAAAACTAGAACCCTTTTACCTTACAACAATATAGTATTCAAGTATTTCCTTAATTTTACCATAATCTCAGATTCATTTCGAGTGAAATTAACTGTATTACGACCCCGATTCGAGAGTCTCTTGAAACTTCTCAAAAAACAAATCCGCTTCATCTTGTACAGAGTCATCATCGATTTTATCAGGAAGTGGCGGTAGCTCTTCAATACTGCTTAAACCGAAATAATCTAAAAATTCCTTAGTTGTTCCGTATAGGATGGCTCTTCCAGTCCCCTCTGCTCTTCCTACCTCTTTAATTAATCCTTTTGATACTAGCGTTTGAAGTGGGCGATCTGTCTTGACGCCCCTAATATCTTCAACTTCTACCCTTGTAATTGGCTGCTTATACGCTACAATGGCAAGCGTTTCAAGTGCAGCTTGAGAAAGTGTACTTACACTAGGTGATTCTACCAGTCTTTTTAAGAAGTCTGAATGTGATTTCTTTGTCACAAGCTGATAAGAGCCTGCTAACGTAACAAGTGTAATTCCACGATCCTCATTGCCCTCGTAATCCTGTAGTAATTCATCAAGAATTCCTAAGGCTTGGTGCTCTTCAAGATCAAGTACACTACAAATCTGTTTTAATGAAAGTCCCTCATCACCAGCTGCAAAAAGGAGACTCTCTACAATGCCTTTCCAATTAATAATGCTCAACAGCTTCCCCCTCCTTTATCGCCTCAACAACGATACTATCAAAATTATTCTCCTGAATTACATGCAATTCTTTACGTTTTATTAACTCTAATACCGCAAGAAACGTAACAACGATTTGCTCTTTTTCTTCGTATGGGAATAGTTCTGTGAATTCACATCTATTTTTCATCGAACGCAATCGAGTAATAATTTCACTCATTCTCTTATCTATAGATATCTCTTGTCTAGTAATTTTTGTCGATAGTGGCTTTTGAAGCTTTTTTCGACGAAGGAGCTTATGAAAAGCCCCTAACATATCATAAATTGAAAGGTTTGTCTCTATGCTTGCAGCATGTTGATCAGTCGCATATTCACTTAGGTCACTAGGAGGCTTAGTAAATATGTTCCCCCGTTCTTCTTCTTTGTGCTTCAACTCTTGAGCCGCTTCCTTAAATTTACGGTATTCTATCAATTTATCTACTAACTCGTCCCGTGGATCCTCTTCTTCAAATTCAAAGTCATCCTCAAGCATCTCATCCTCATGCTTTGGAAGTAGCATTTTACTTTTAATTGCTAGAAGTGTGGCTGCCATGACAAGATATTCACTTGCTACCTCAAGCTTTAATTCACTCATCGTATGTACGTACAGCAAATATTGCTCGGTTATTTGAGCCATCGGAATATCATATATATCAATTTCTAAAGTATTTATCAAATGTAATAAAAGATCCAAAGGACCTTCAAAGGCATCTACCTTAACACTATATTCCATCATTATCACCAATTTCCGCTATCCTATCTTACTAGTATAGTAGATTCGACGAATTTCTCCAATAGAAAATTTCCCGGTGAATAATGGTATCCCCGCTTATCATTCATGAAGAAATCATCCTATAGTAAATCCTACATAATTCGAAATATTAAAAATCTGCTCGTTTATGGATGGTTTCTTTTTAACAGGTGCACATGGTACAGTCTTTTTTTAGATTTTCAGTTCTCTATGCTACACTAATTCTAAAAGGAGGTTTGCTATGTCATATCCAGAAGCGTATATCCAATTCCTTACTCATTTTCATGGAGATCGAGATTATTTTGAATGTCACGAACTATTAGAGGAATATTGGAAGGAAGTAGATCCCGATAATAAGGGTTCTGTGTGGGTTGGACTCATTCAAATTGCTGTTTCCTTATATCACTATCGTCGCAATAACCTCCGCGGTGCCAAAAGACTCATTGAAAATGCCATTATGATAGTAAATCGCACAAAGGAACATATCCGGGATTTAGGATTGGATGAGCACCAGCTTCTTCTCGACTTAGAAAGATTGTCCTTACAAATCGAGAAACAACTTCCCTATAAAAGTATGAATCTTCCTATACGTGACGAAAAATTAATCATTGCATGCCAAAACTCATGTGCCCAAAACAAATGGAATTGGTGTGCGCCGAGTGATCTAAAGAATCAGCATTTAGTCAATCGTCATCGTTTACGTGACAGAAGCGATGTTATTGAAAATAGAGTCATTGCATTACGTCAAAAACAGAAGAATCGTAACAATCTTGAATAGAAAAAAAGGAGCTCATTTTGGTCATTCCCAAAGTGAGCTCCCTTTCAATTATTCAGTATCTTGACAGCGCTCAAAAAATGAGACTGTGTGTTCATTAGGTTTAATGGTAGAGTCTGCATACATTTCTTTTAAAGCATTTAGCATTGCTTTACCTACACCTTCGTGACGGTGTGAAGGATTAACGGAAATGTGCTGAACGACAATACTATCTACTGAGATGATTACGCCAATGAGACCGATGATGTCCTCTTCCTTCCAGAGAAATAGGTGCCAGTCATCATTATTCTCATATTCTTTCATTGTTTGCTGAAGCTTTTTCAAGTCTTTTTCATTTGGCATAAAAGATAGAAGACCCATTGCAATCTTTTCAAAAGCCTTTTTATAACGTATTAGCATAATTACCCCTCGTAACGTATTGTGTGATGGCACACATTCTTTTGCATTATTAACATACACTATAAATTTTATACATTTTTCTTCTATGAAACGCTTTAATATTACTAAATTTTTTCAAAAGAATCAACTAGTTACCTGCTATAAACAACCAATAGATAAGTCCCCAAATCGTACTTCCTACTAAAAGCACCAAGAAAAGAACGATATTTCTCTTCCTTTCCATATTGTCGCTCCCTTCAAATGAATACTATTTATTAAGGCAATAACATAATAAAAGAGCATGTCTCATTTGTAAAGAAGCAGCACACCATCTCAACGGATTGAGTTCCAATAGTATCTGCCTCTTCTTCTTTGACATGCTCCTACAATTAATCTTCTAAAGTTAAATCATGTTTAATTAAATCCTCATAACTTTCTCTTCTAACAACGAGCTTTGATTCACCATTTTCCACAAAAACTACTGCTGGTCTTGGCAAACGGTTATAATTGTTTGACATTGCATAGCCATATGCCCCTGTACAGAAGACAGCTAAGATATCACCAGGAGTTGACTCAGCAATAGGGAGATCCCATATTAGCATATCACCAGACTCACAACATTTACCAGCAATGGATACTGTTTCACTTAACTCAGCATTTGCTCGGTTAGCAATTACAGCCTCGTACTTTGCACTGTATAAAGCAGGACGAATATTATCACTCATTCCTCCGTCAACAGCTAGGTATTTTCGGACATTCGGTACTTCCTTACTAGACCCGACAGTATAAAGACTTGTACCAGCATCTCCTACTAGCGAGCGACCTGGTTCAATCCAAATTTCGGGCATAGCAAGGCCATATTTACTCGTTTCTACTTTAACTGCAGAGATCATCTCTTCTACATATTGTGAAGGTGAAATAGGATCGTCTTCCTTCGTGTATCGAATACCAAAGCCCCCACCTAGGTTGATAACTTTCGGTTCATACCCAATGGCTTGCTTCCATGTTGCTAATTTTTCAATGATTTTTTTCGCAGCTAGAATAAAACCTGTTGTCTCAAAAATCTGAGATCCAATATGGCAATGTAGCCCTAGAAGGTTTAAGGAATCACTCGCAATACTTGCCTTTAATGCATTTTCTGCATGTCCATTTTGCAAGTCAAAACCAAATTTCGAATCCTCTTGACCTGTTAAAATGTAGTCATGAGTATGAGCTTCAATCCCAGGTGTAACACGTAACAGAATGTTCATTACTTTACTATATTCTTTACTTAATTCTTCAAGTAAATATAGTTCATGGAAGTTATCCACTACAATGCAGCCGATATTTTCTTCAATGGCCATTCTTAGTTCGTGCTCACTTTTGTTGTTACCATGAAAATGGATACGCTCTCTCGGAAAACCAGCTTTAATAGCAGTATAAAGCTCACCACCAGATACAACATCTAGTGATAGGCCTTCTTTTTCTAATAATTGAAAAATTGCTACAGAGGAAAAAGCCTTACTCGCATAAGCAACCTCAGCCTTTACTCCAAGACGTTCAAATGTTTCCTTAAACCCTCTTGCTCTTTCCTTTATAAGTGCTACATCATATACATAAAGCGGGGTACCGTATTCCTTAGCAAGCTCTACGGTATCTACCCCGCCAATTCTTAAATGTCCATTTTCATCAATACTCGATGTACCATATAAATGCATGGTCTTCATTCCCCTCTTTAACCCTTTACTAATTAAAAGTAAATTTATCATAGAATGAAGCTCCATGCAATATGCATCCTAACTAGAAGGCTGTTTAAATTTGTTTCGAGGCTGAACAATACTTGGTCGGATTTTCGAACCTGGTACAGATCTTCTAATAATAATTTGTAAAAATGCTCTTGGATTAAACGGCAGTAACGGCCATAAATATGGAGTATTAAGAGATTTAATTCCTACAATATAAATGAAAAACACTGTACACCCAACAATTAATCCAGGAATATAGAAGATTGCGACTGCTGCTAATAAGAATAATCGTGCAAGCTTATTTGCAACACTTAACTCATAACTTGGGGTTGCAAATGTACCAATAGCAGCTACTGCAACATATAAAATGACCTCAGGTGTAAAAAGACCTACATCAATGGCTATTTGACCAACTAATGCTGCTGCAATTAGACCCATAGCTGTTGCAAGTGGGGTTGGTGTGTGAATGGCGGCGATTCGGAACATTTCTATACCAATCTCTGCCATAAACAACTGGGCAATAACAGGAATATTGGTTTCTTCATTTGGTCCTATAAACTCTAATCCTTTTGGCAATAAAGCAGGATCAAGTACAAATAAATACCAAAGTGGCAATAAAAATAATGACGCAAGAACTCCTAGGAATCTAGACCATCTTACAAAGGTTCCAACTGCTGGGGATTGTCGATACTCCTCAGCATGCTGCAAATGATGAAAATAGGTTGTTGGTGTAATGATAACACTCGGTGATGTATCTACGTATATAAGTACATGTCCCTCTAGTAAATGTGTTGCAGCAATATCTGCTCGTTCTGTATACCTAACGAGGGGATATGGATTGTATCCTTGTTTCACTAAAAATTCTTCTACTGACTTATCAGCCATTGTTAATCCGTCAATATCAATCGCTTCGATTTCTTTTCGAATTGTATCTACTAGGCCAGGATTTGCAACATCGTCTATATATCCAATTGATATATCAGTCTTGGAGCGTTCCCCTACTTGTAAAATTTCAAATCGTAGTCTTTTATCCTTAATACGTCTTCTTGTTAGTGCAGTATTAACAATAAGATTCTCTACAAAACCATCACGTGAACCACGAACTACTTTCTCCGTGTCAGGCTCCTGAGGCGTCCTACCTGGATAACTACGAACATCCACCATAAACGCTTCATCTGATCCCTCGACAAAGTAAACAACGATTCCATTCAGAAGTCCATCAATCGCTTCTTCCATTGTCTTTATAGGGGTCACAGATTGGTGAATCAGTCGATTTTCAACAATTTCTTTTAAATGTGTTGACAGTTTTTCATGATCGTTAATTTCTACAAGTTGCTCCGAAATTTCCATAATAAAACCTGTGTCACATAGACCATTTATATAATAGAAATGGACACCTTTTTTTAACACTTTCAGCTTGCGAACGCCAAAATCAAATGTTGTTTTCAAACCAGCATTTTTAATGAAGTACTGTTCTAATTCATCTAAATCTTTATAGATGGGTGTTTTATTCTCCTCTGCTACTGGCACTATACCCACTCCTTTCAAGTATGATTTCTACTGCTTTTTTCGTAATGGGCGCTCCTTGTGAATAGTGGTCTCTTTTTGACATTTTTCCTATGTCTCCGATTCCAACAACGACAGGGACATCCAATTGATCTAGACAGTATACCGTGTCTCCATTTATTCTACCCATTTCCATTTCTGGAACTCCGAATTTATCTACTCCAAATGGTGTCAATTCTCCAAACTTATCAATACAAACATCAACCTTTGTCCACTCGGCCTGTCTTGTTTTTGATGCAACAGCTATAACACCTAGTACATTGATTTCTTGATGGTTTGCAACATGTTTTAATGCCCTTTCACCAGCACCTTCTCCTAAAAAGCCACTATCATCAAACATGACAAAGACAGGATCTTGCTTCGCTTTTTTTATGAGCTTTACAATATCAGGTCCTGAAAGCCTTGAGGGATTACCTTGTGAGCTTGAAATGCAGCGACCACCGTACGCTTCTGCTACAGTTTCAATCGCTTTTTTGGCATATTCATCTCCATCCGTAATAATGATGATGTTTCGCTTTTCCCTCATATTTAAGACCTACCCTCTTTGAAATTCAATTTAAATATATCCATTGAAACAACGAACCAATAATCTTCCCAAAGACGACTGCCATCAGGAGAAATAGTATTTGCTCATTTACTCCAACACGTTTCGTTAAAATTGGGATTACATTTAATACTTCTGTTAAAGCGGCAGCAAGCATCCCGACAAAAATGCCACTTGCTAAACCGATTGGAATTAAGATTAATGGGCTTAGTGTAAAATGATATGGGTTCAAACTAAAAATACAACCTGCTACAGCCCCTAAAACTACAGCCCATTCATATTGTTGAATCATTTTCATCGTTTTGGTTAGCTGTGTTAAACGAGGAATAATCCCTAAAACAGTTAAAAAAGCTACAAAACCTGAACCTACAGCTAAACCACCAGCAAGTCCTACAAACATTGTGACAAGGATGCTAATGGTCATCTATATGTTTCATGCTCTCTTTATTTTCATGCATAATCACGTATTGATCTAAGCTTTGCTGGTAGTTAAACATTTCAACTTCTAGTGGACTCGGCTCTTCATTAAGACGTTTTCTGAATAAATGATTAAAGAATAGCACCATTCCCATCCCCAGACCTATTGAATACGGGACTTGAAATATTAAGGGATGCGGATCCTCTTTACCGGTAATAATCGTATACAATCTTTGATGAACCTCACGCATACTTACGTCCTCATGGAAATTCATAATCGCTAATGCTGCTCCAACAAATAAGAGCAACCAAACACAAATAAATAGTGGTTTTGAGAATTTCTTTTTCTTAAAAACAACCTCAATAATCGTTTGTGATGGCCCAATAGTCTGAATCTCAAACTGAGGAAATTCCTTTCTGATTCTACTAAGTACAAGCATCACATCGACAATAATAATATTCTTATCTTCTTCTGTAACTTGATGAACCTTGACGTCTTTTAGTTTATTTAGACAAGGTTCTGGTGCAATGATTTGTGCGATTTGCCCAAGGAATACACTGTGATTCGGTCGAACCTGAACACGGTGCCGTAATCGTATATATATCGTACTTTCCATCTCATTCACTTCCCCGAACAATGGATTTTCCCTCTCGTATCAATAGTATGGATTCACATTAAAATATTATGTAAAAGAGAAGAACAGGGAACTGAATAAAACCCTTATCATCCATGTCATTTCCAAAAGAACTACAAAACGAAATAGGATCCATTTGAAATGGGATAATCATGATTACATGAGGGGAAAATAAAAGGGACAAAGAGATAATAAAGATTATAAGAGGATTGGTTCAAAAGTTTTCATTAACTTATTAACACAAGAGTCAAGTATTTTCCTTTTATTTCAACACTCTCTACGTCAAGAGCTAATAAAAAAGACTAGCCCCTAAAGTTTTTACTCTTTAGAAAACTAGTCTTTATACTACAGCATGTTCATTTTTTCCTGCATGACCTGCAGTATCTTTTTTTCTAGACGGGAAACTTGAACTTGTGAGATCCCGAGACGGTCTGCTACTTCAGATTGAGTTTGGTCTTTGTAATAACGCAAGTAAACAATTAGTCTTTCACGATCATCGAGTTCTCTTATTGCCTCTTTTAAAGCAATTTTATCAAACCATTTTTGATCGGTATTATCTGCGATCTGATCAAGTAACGTAATCGGATCACCATCATTTTCATAAACAGTTTCATGAATGGAGGATGGTGCACGACTAGCTTCTTGGGCCATGATAATTTCCTCTAGGCTCAGATCTAAGTGTTCCGCAATCTCATTAATGGTTGGAACTCTTCCGTACTTTTTGGAAAGCTCGTCTTTCGCTTTCCTAATTTTATTTCCGGTTTCTTTCAAAGATCGACTAACTTTTACTGTTCCATCATCACGAATAAAGCGTTGAATTTCACCAATAATCATTGGTACTGCATAGGTTGAAAATTTTACATCGTAAGACAAATCAAATTTGTCCACTGATTTTAAAAGACCGATACATCCAATTTGAAATAAGTCATCAGGTTCATACCCACGATTCAAGAATCTTTGTACGACGGACCATACAAGCCTCATATTTTTCTGAACGATTAAATCTCTTGCGTCACCGTCACCGTCTTGACTTCTTTTAATTAGTTCTTTGACTTCATGATCCTTTAAGTAGGTCTGTTCTTTTTCATTCTTCACTTCCACATCCATTAGCATGACTCCTTAATTGCATAGCGCTTTACTCTTTGCCAAATGCTTTTTTAGCCTCACTGTGGTGCCTGCTCCTGGGTGTGAGATCACTTCTACTTCATCCATAAAGTTTTCCATAATGGTAAAGCCCATCCCTGATCGTTCTAGTTCAGGTTTTGTTGTGTATAGAGGCTGGCGAGCTTCTTCAATATCTTGAATTCCAATTCCATCATCGTGAATCGTTAAATCAATAAATTGTTCTTCTATTACAACTGAAATCTGTACAACACCATTGGGGTTGTTGTCATAACCATGAATAATTGCATTCGTTACTGCTTCAGAAACAACGGTTTTAATTTCCGTTAATTCATCCATAGTTGGGTCCAATTGTGCAATAAATGCCGCAACTGTGACACGTGCGAACGATTCATTTTGACTTAGAGCACTAAACTGGATATTCATTTCATTTCTCATCGCTATGCTACCCCCAATCTTTGTAATGCATTTTCTTCTGTAGGCTCAAGACGAATAATCTTAAATAAGCCTGACATGTCAAATAATCGCTTTACAGCAGGGGATATTGCACAGACAATCATTTCTCCATGCTTTTGCTTAATTTGTTTGTAACGCCCTAGTATCACTCCAAGGCCAGAACTATCCATGAAACTTAACTCTTCCAAATTTAATAGGATATGTTTGATATTGTGTTCCTCAATTAAGCTTGATGCTCGCGAGCGCAAATCTTCAGCAGTATGATGATCAAGCTCTCCGCTTAAACGGATACATAAGACGTCTTTTTTTACCTCTAGGTTAATAGCAAGACTCACTATCGAAAGCCTCCTTCACTGTCGTATAGTGAGTTATTTCGCTATTTTAACCACTCAATCCTTCTTAGTGACAAAACTAGAATTATTTCGTCAGAATAAGTGTTTTTTCTTTCTCTTTTTCACTCTTATTTTTCAGAATCTTCTTTAGATTCACTTTGTTTCTCTGTATCTTCTACCGCTTCGGTAGTATTATTGTTTTCTACTTTTGTAACCATTCCAAAGACTCGCTTATAAAGCTGCCACCAGCTTGCTTTTTCTACATCTTCCTTCGCAACTAACGTACTCTCAACAATTTTCTCACCGTTATTGCTTATTACAAGCTTTCCTACTTTATCACCAGCCTTAATAGGAGCCTTTAAGTCTTTATTTAATGTGATTTCTTTTTCAACGTTTTCTAATTTGTCACCTTTTTTCATTAAAAGAGAAATCGGTTCATCTGTCATCGCATCTACTTTATCAAGTTTACCTTTCGATACTTTCGCTTTAGAAAGTACGTCACCCTTTTGATATAGGGGTTTTGTTTGATATTGGTTAAATGCATAGTCTAGCATTTTACTTACTTCATTATTTCTTTCTTTGGGAGTAGGAGCACCAAACACAACAGCAATTACTCGCATATTGTCTTTTTTAGCTGTTGCAGTTAAACAATATTTAGCCTCATTTGTATAACCTGTTTTCAGACCATCTACACCTGTATAAAAACGCACAAGCTTGTTTGTATTTACAAGCCAGAACTTATTGTCCGTATTCTCACGTAAATAAGATTCATATGTACCTGTAAATTTCGTAATATCAGGATATTTTAATAATTCCTTTGCCATCATGGACATATCATGTGCAGAGCTATAGTGGTCTTCTGCAGGAAGTCCTGTTGGATTTTGGAACTTTGTATCCTTTAAGCCAAGTGATTTTACCTTTGCATTCATTTTTTCTACGAATCCTTCTTCACTTCCAGCAATATGTTCAGCCATTGCAACAGATGCGTCATTCGCTGAGCCAATTGCAATTCCTGAAAGCATTTCTTTAACGGTCATGCTTTCACCAGGTTCAAGGAAAATTTGAGATCCACCCATTGAGGCAGCATATTCACTTGTCCGGACTTTATCTTCATAATTAATTTGTCCTTTATCTAGCGCTTCCATTATTAAAATCATTGTCATGATTTTTGTCATAGATGCAGGTGCTAATTGTTCATGGCTGTTTTTTTCATACAGAACAGTCCCTGTGTCTCTCTCAATCAGAACTGCTGATTTTGCTACTTCCGCTAATTCACTTTTCTTTTCTTCAGCTGAAGCAACACCAGTAAAGGTTGAAGCTATTAATATTAAGGTCAAGATGCTTGACATAAAACGTTTCACTAATGATTCCTCCAATCCATTCTCATTAATCAAAAACTTCCTAGACCCCATTTTTTCCATCTCTAGCTTTTTTATACAGCTTTTGACAACATATTTTTAATATTTTCTTATCTTGAAATTAGGAAAATAAATATTTTTGCTGTTATTTCTGCTTGATGAAAACCTTTATTACACTCCAGGTGATTGCTATCCTTGATGAGGTAATTAGAGCACGAGTATGAGGTAGATTTGGCGACGGCTAGGGCTCTGCTCCTATCGACCGCGATGTGAACGTAAGCTATTGAAATACTAATCTTTTTTCATTAATAAAATCATCTGTGTCCGTTATGACTTTAGTAGTAACTTGAAAATCATTTCACTCAATGAGTATTAAGACAAATAAAAAACACAAAGCTACTGCAAGACAGTGCTTTGTGTTTTCTTATATTTTTATTTTGTTATTTCACCATAAATTAACTTAGGTGCTTCAACACTCGTTTGGCTAATCTTAATGCTCTCATATAACTTTTCTTTTACATTCTGAACATCTTCTTGGTTGGAGTGGATCGTCACTAGAGATTCACCTTTCGTTACTGAATCTCCAATTTTCTTATTCAGCATTAAGCCTACTGCTAAGTCAATTTCTGAATCCTTTGTTGCACGACCGGCTCCTAGCCACATTGCTGCTGTTCCAACTGAATCCGCAATAATCTCTGAAACATATCCATCTTCTTTAGCTTCTAATTCAATTTTGTATTGTGCTTGTGGGAGCCTTGAAGGATCATCCACAACTGAGTCATCTCCACCTTGAGATCGTAGAAATAACTTGAAGGTTTCTAATGCTGACCCATCTTTTATTACTGCCTGAAGTCGTTCTCTTGCTTCATCTAGCGACTGAGCTTTTTCAGCTAGAACAACCATATGACTTCCTAATGTAAGGCAAAGCTCGGTTAAATCCTCTGGACCTTCACCTTTTAACGTATCAATTGCCTCTTTTACTTCAAGTGCATTTCCGATTGCTAATCCTAATGGTTGGCTCATGTCTGAAATGACGGCCATCGTTTTTCTACCAACATTGTTTCCGATGTCTACCATTGCTTGCGCAAGCTCCATTGAGTCCTCAAGTGATTTCATGAATGCACCAGCACCTGTTTTCACATCAAGAACAATAGCATTCGAGCCTGCTGCTATTTTTTTACTCATAATTGAGCCTGCAATTAGTGGAATGCTGTTCACAGTAGCCGTTACATCACGAAGTGCATATAGCTTCTTATCTGCTGGAGTTAAGTTTCCACTTTGTCCAATGATAGCAATTTTATTTTGGTTAACGAGCTTAATAAATTCTTCGTTCTCAATTTCAACGTGAAATCCGTTAACTGATTCTAATTTATCAATCGTACCTCCAGTATGTCCTAGCCCACGACCACTCATTTTTGCAACAGGTACTCCTACAGCCGCTACGAGCGGTCCAAGCACTAACGTTGTTGTATCGCCAACGCCTCCAGTGGAGTGCTTATCCACCTTAATGCCTTCAATAGCAGATAAATCAATTTGATCACCTGACTCTACCATTGCCATTGTCAGGTCTGCGCGTTCTTTTACGCTCATACCTTGAAAGTAGATTGCCATCATAAGTGCACTTATTTGATAATCTGGAATTGAACCATCCGTGTAGCCCTTAATAATAAAATGGATTTCTTCGGTTGAAAGTTCATTCCCATTACGCTTTTTTTCTATTAAATCGACCATTCTCATCTGTTATCACCACTTCTTCTTTTGTTTACAACATGCTAATAATTTTCTTTACATACGAAAGGAAATTTTCACGGACCATTTCTGTTGTTTCTATTACTTCATCATGTGTTAGCGGTTGATCTAAAATTCCAGCAGCCATATTTGAAATACATGAAATACCTAATACTTTTACGTTTGCGTGTCTTGCAACGATAACCTCTGGAACAGTTGACATTCCAACTGCATCACCACCAAGTGTACGAGCAAGCCTGATTTCAGCTGGTGTTTCATAAGTAGGTCCTGTATTTCCTAGATACACCCCTTGTTTTACAGCAAGATTTAATTGTGAAGCTGCATCTAATGCTACGCTTCTTAATTCTTTACTATAAGCTTCTGACATATCTGGGAATCTTGCACCTAGTCTGCTGTCATTTGGGCCAATTAGAGGGTTTCCTCCCATATTGTTTATATGATCTGTAATGAGCATGAGATCTCCAGGCTTAAAGTCTTTGTTCACTCCACCCGCTGCATTCGTTACGACAAGAGTTTCGACCCCAAGTGCCTTCATTACTCGAACAGGAAACGTTACTTGGTCAAATGAGTAGCCTTCATAGTAATGGAAACGTCCTTGCATTGCTACAACTTCTTTACCGGAAAGTGTTCCAAATACTAATTGCCCTGCATGACCTTCAACAGTTGATACTGGGAAATCAGGGATTGATTCATATGAAATTTTTACTGGATTTTCAATCTCATCAGCAAGAACTCCTAACCCGGAACCTAAGATGAGACCAATTTTCGGTGTATTTGAATATTTTTTTTGTAAATAACTTGCTGCATTTTCTATTTTTTCATAATTCATATGGGTTTCCTCCTACTGAAGCTCAGGTAAGAAGCTCTTACCGTATTTCGGCATTTTCACATTAAAGTTATCCGCAATTGTTGCTCCAACATCTGCAAATGTCTCACGTATTGGTAGCTCCTTGCCTTCTTTAAATCTCTTTGAATACACCAGAAGTGGCACATATTCTCTAGTATGGTCTGTTCCATGATGTACAGGGTCATTTCCGTGATCAGCTGTAATAATAAGTAGATCATCTTCCGTCATTTTTTCAAAGACTGCTGATAACCTCTCATCAAATTCCTCAAGTGCTCTTCCGTAGCCTTCTGGGTCACGTCTATGTCCAAACAATGCATCAAAATCCACTAAATTTAAGAAGCTCAGACCAGTAAAGTCCTGATCAAAGGATTTAGTTAATTGATCCATACCATCCATATTATCTTTTGTTCTGATTGAATCTGTTACCCCTTCATTATTATAAATATCAGAGATTTTCCCGATTGCAATCACATCATACCCTGAATCTTTAAGCTCATTCATCACTGTTCTTTCAAAAGGTTTTAGCGCATAGTCATGACGGTTTGAAGTTCTCTTAAAGCTTCCTGGTTCACCAACAAATGGTCTAGCAATGACACGACCTACAAGGTATTTTTCATCCATTGTGATTTCTCGAGCAATTTCACAAATTTTATATTGTTCTTCTATTGGTATGATATCCTCATGTGCAGCGATTTGTAGCACAGGGTCTGCCGAAGTATAAACAATAAGTGCACCTGTTTCCATATGTTCTTTCCCAAGTTCTTCAATAATTGCCGTTCCACTTGCTGGCTTGTTCCCAATTACCTTTCTACCTGTTCGCTCTTCAAGAAGGGTTATTAACTCTTCTGGAAAACCTTCTGGATATACTTTAAAAGGTTTTGCGATATTTAAGCCCATGATTTCCCAATGACCTGTCATCGTATCCTTCCCAACAGATGCTTCCTGCATTTTTGTATAGAATGCTAAAGGATTTGTCTGTTTTTGAATACCTTTTATTTCTCGTATATTTGAGAGTCCTAACTTCTCAATATTGGGCATGTTTAACCCTTTCATATGTTCAGCGATATGTCCTAATGTATCAGCACCTTCATCATTAAATTTTGCTGCATCAGGAGATTCACCAATTCCTACTGAATCCATCACAACTAAGTGAACTCTCTTATATGTATAATTACTCATACGACTCCTCCTAATAGTAATATTTCATCGTACTTGGACCTTATATATGGATATGTTCCCCAATTTATGTCTACATAACCTAGCATACATAAACGTCAGAAGTCTGACAACTATAATTGTATGTTTGTTATGAAATAAAAACAAGTGCAATCTTCCCTGTAGATTGCACTCCCTTGCTTATTTATGCTCGAGGATGAAACTTTGTATAAACATCCTTTAACCTTGTTTTCGTAACATGTGTATAGATTTGAGTTGTCGAGATGTCTGCATGCCCTAACATCTCTTGTACAGCTCGAAGGTCAGCACCATTTTCTAATAGATGTGTTGCAAAAGAATGGCGCAGCGTATGTGGTGTTAATTCTTTTGAAATATTTGCTTTTTGTGATAGTGCTTTCAAGTTTTTCCAAAAGCCCTGTCGACTTAATCCTTTACCGTGATGGTTTAAAAAAAGTGACGAGTCTAGGTGTTTCCTAGATTGTAATTTTGGTCTTGATTTATCTAAATATTTTTCTAGTATTGTAAGTGCTGTCTGGCCAACTGGGATGATTCGTTCTTTATTCCCTTTTCCTATACAGCGAACAAACCCCATAGTAATATGAACATCTTCTACTTGAAGATTGATCAGTTCACTTACTCGAATTCCTGTCGCATACAGAATTTCTAACATTGCTTTATCACGAAGTCCTAATGGGGTACTCTCATCAGGTGCTTCTAATAACGCTTCAACTTCCGAGAGGTTTAGAATCTTTGGTAAAGTTCTTTCCGTTTTAGGTGTTTCAATATGCACTGATGGATCCTGATCTGTTGCCTTATCTCTTATTAGAAACTGATGAAAGGAACGAATGGACGCAATGTGTCGCGCAATCGTTTTTGAAGATTTATTCTCTTCTTTTAAATGACGTAAAAATTGCACGATATGTGCTCTTGTTACTTCATTCAAGCTCTTTATCTGTTCTACCTTTTGTAGGTATAATGTATAATTACGCAAATCTCTCTTATACGATTCTATTGTGTTTTGTGATAATCCCTTTTCTACCATTAAAAAATGAAAGTAGTCATTCACTTGGTCTTGCAATGTCATTACTCCCCGTTCATATAAAAAAGTACAATTCGGTCAAACCAACTTCCTTCACCATCTTCGTCTAATGCACTTACTTTAATGGCTGCACCATTTGGTTCGTCGTATCGGTGATAATTGTCATACTCCTCACTTAACCACATAATACCATAGTAAAATAAAACGGTGGAACCCGTAAATAAAATAAACACCTTTATTGTTTGCCATATTACTGTTATTTGATCCTTCATAGCCTTTTCCCCTCCACATGAGGTAGCATTCTACCTCGTCCGAGTTATTGTACATTAATACAAGCTATGACGGATTTCCTCCTTTTTATACCATGAAATAAAAGGAATTAATAAAAAGAGGATTTTTCAGGTGATTCTTCATTGCAAAATACTAGACTCCATATACTTTTTAATTCTACTAGACTTTATGTACAATAAAAATAAAAAAACCCCAAGAAACTTGGGATTTATTTAAACAGTTATGATTCAGCTTTTTCATTTTCAGAGGTATCATCCGTTTTATCCTGGCATCTCCAACAGATCCCATGGAAGGTTAAACGGTGATCCTTAATTTTGAAGTTCCAGTCTCTCTCGACAATTACTTCAACGTCTACAAGTAAATCCTCTTGAATTTCATCTACTGCACCGCACTCAATACACACAAGATGGTGATGAAAGTGAGCAGCACCTTCTTGTCGTAAATCGTAACGAGAAACTCCGTCGCCAAAATTAATTTTGTCTACTATTTTTAATTCTGTTAAAAGTTCCAAGGTACGATACACTGTTGCTAAACCGATTTCAGGAGATTTTTCCTTAACGAGGAGGTATACATCTTCTGCACTTAGGTGGTCTTCTTCATGTTCTAACAGCACTCGAACTGTTGCCTCCCGCTGTGGTGTTAACTTGTAGCTAGCTGAGTGTAGCTGTTTTTTTATACGTTCTATACGGTTTTCCATTCCGCACCCCTCCCCCGTTAAATGTCCTTATCATTATAACAAAAAGGGAGGAATAAGCAAAATAAAATTATTATAAACTAGTTTTTATAATGATTATCATATAATAAAATTATTAAATAATATTAATTACTTATTTATAGACTTTACAACAGATTCCATTAGACCCGGTGAAACATATGCCTCTATACTAGCTGCAACTGTTATAACGCCAATCGATAATACAAAAAATACAATATACTTTGTTAACATTGGAAGCATTTGTGTTTGAAATGGAGATGGTTGCTTCATAAAGATCTTTCTTATAAGAGTAATTGAAAAGCTTGCACTAATGGTTCCAACAAAGATAAATGCTGGAATAATAATAATATTTTGAGGAAGTACACTTACAAATGAAAGCAAGAAGCCATCCCATTGCATTTGATTTACAAGAAATCCCACTGAAAATCCTACTACAATACCTTTCATAAATAACAGGACAAAAATAAGAGGTAGACCGATTATAGATATACCTAGCAACCAGATTAACCCTAAATATTTTACATTATGTAGAAAGCTTTGACGGAATAGCTCCTCTGAGGATGCAATCTTCCCTCCTTGGATTTCACTAAAAAACTTTCCTAAATAAAAATATAAATCTTCCTTTTGTGTAAAAGATAGACTATTAACGACAATCGCTCCAAAAATAACACCCATTAAAAAAAGCGTAATAGTGAATAAGTAAATGGAGGCATTTGCTTGTACATGTTGAATTACTGGATTAGAGTTTGAGATTTTTTTTCGCATTCCGATATCCTCCTACACCTCGATTACTAGATTGTATGTTTATACTCTCTAAAATATGTTTAGGTGTAAGCGAAATTTAAATAGAGATTCTTCTGTTTCTTTTTATCTTGATGAAAAACCCAGAAAAAACCTAGTATCATCACATGATTTACTAGGCCTTTTACTATTGTTCTTCTATTAAAATGATACTTTAGTCTAGTTTTACGGTTCCGTACTTCCCTCCACCACCTGCGTTAAACTGCAATTTACCTTCTCTTGCTTTTATAATCTTTTGCGCAAGGTTAAGTGGAATTACAGATTTCAATTCTTCTTCTGATACTCTGTGGAGAATATTCATTTCAGAACCAAAATAGTTATATAGCTTTTCAAGTGTCTTGTTACCGAGACCCGGAATAAACTCTAGTGGTATTTGATTAATGTATCGGGGACGTACCTTTCCTTCATATACAGTAGCCAGTTCCGCTATACGATGCTTCACTCCACGAATTTTTTTCGTTGTGTCACAATTAGAACAACTCGGAGCAGAATCCTCAACAATTTTGCCGCAGCTCTCACAGGTTGTTTCATAGTACTTGCCAAGAAACGGGTCTAATCCATAATTCTCTTTAATTCCTCTTCCATCTTGGTTTGCAAACACCATTTTTAATTCAGCAAAGCTTGGGTTCCTCATGACCATTACTTGGTACTCTCTTGCTAGCTTTGGCAGAGAATGTGCATCCGAGTTTGAAAGAAAACAATAAGGAGCTAACTCTGTAATGGTATTTGCCATACTCGTATTTGCACTTAGTCCAAGTTCAATAGCATGAATCATATTAGGATCAAATACCTCTGTTAGAGAGGATGTTACTCCTTTACCATATAAGCTCTTAAAAGGAGTAAAGACATGTGCCGGTACAAATAAACCGTTTAATTGTTGGACCTTTTTTTGAATCTCTCTTGCTTGTTCGTATACTCTCTGTGTACTCAAGTGAATATTGGTTACTCTTTGGGCTAGCCAGTGCGAAAATTCCTTTAAACTTACAAGGTTTGGAAGATAACATAAAGCATGAATGGGCCCTTTACATTTCTCATCATTTATTTCTATTTCACATCCTGATAGTAACGTCACACCGTTATGATAGCGAAATCCACCATCCTCTAGCTCTGTTATTTCCCCTGTTTCATGCAAGCTCTCTAGCTCTTCAATCACTTCAGGTGAGTGACAATCTATGACTCCGACAATATCTAAGCCCTTAGGATGTTCTGCATATTCTAGTATATTGGTTAAGGTTAGATTTTTTGATGCCGTAATTTTGACTGCTCGTCCTCTCCATGTTCTCCCAATATGCACATGAAGATCTACGAAGTATTCTTGCATTAAAACCCCCTCATTAACTGCAAATGTTGGATAGCAAAAACTGTTTTTGCATCAAAAATTCTTTTCTCTTTAATAAACTCTAATGCTTCCTCTATACTTACTTCTAATCGTTCAACAAATTCGTCCTCATCCAAGGATTTTGCATCCTCGAGAGGGAACAACTCTTTGGCCATGTATACATGAACAATTTCATCAGCAAATCCAGGAGAAGTATAAAAAGAAATAACATGCTCTAATGTTTTACATCCATAGCCTGTTTCCTCTTCTAGTTCCCGTTCTGCTGTTTTTTCCGGGGCTTCCCCTGGCTCTAGCTTTCCAGCCGGTATCTCAATAATAGAACGCTCTAATGCTTTACGATATTGTTCTACCATTACAATCTTATTCTCATTCGTAACAGCAATCACTGCCACTGCACCAGGGTGCCTAATAAGCTCTCTTTTAGATGTTTTGCCATTGGGAAGCTCAACCTCATCAATCTGAAGATTAATAATTCTTCCTTCATATAATGTAGTACTCGTAATTGTCTTTTCTTCAAACTTCTTCAATTCACTCTCTCCTGTTCTGTTCCGGTCTTTTATACACATACATTTTAGCATTATAGAGGTATCTGGTGAATATATTGGCTTTAACACAAGAAAATGAGCCTTATCATCATTTTCTGTTGGAACATTTGTCACTATTGTTTCCTTATTAACGAAGGAACACTGGGCGATTGCAATGTTAAAATTTCAGGTTGTAGTAAAGGAGCCAACACATTGAAAATCAATGTTCAAGAAAATAAAATCGTTTTATCAGGTAAAGCATGGGAAGTTAAAAGAACGTTACAGGTTTATCAGCAGCAATTTACGTATGTCCAAGAGTGGATTGATGCTGCACGTACCGTAAAGGAATCTAAATCACTCTCAGCTTTAACATCCTCTTCCAACATCATTCCATTTCCGAAAAGACAATAGACATATTTTTTGTTTAAGTTACCCTTTATTCGTTAATATAAAAGAATAAAGAATAGGGGTGAAACAATGGAAAAAAGACAGATAGGTACATCAGACCTTTATGTATCGAAAATGGGACTTGGTTGTATGTCTCTTGGAACCGATCAGCATAAAGCCCAAAACATCATTCACTATGCATTAGACCATGGTATCAATTATTTAGATACAGCTGATCTATATGATTTTGGTGCAAATGAAGAGATTGTGGGGAATGCAATTCGTGGTAAACGTGATAGCGTAATCGTTGCGACTAAGGTAGGAAACCGCTGGAATGATGTTGAAAGCGGGTGGCGCTGGGACCCTTCTAAAAACTACATTAAAAGTGCCGTTAAAGATAGTTTACATAGATTAAAGCTAAATTATATTGATTTATATCAGGCGCATGGCGGAACAATCGAGGACAATATTGACGAAACGATTGAAGCTTTCGAAGAATTAAAAAAAGAGGGACTGATTCGCTATTACGGGATTTCTTCAATTCGGCCAAATGTGATTAAGTATTATCTACAAAACTCTTCACTTGTTAGTATTATGATGCAGTATAGTCTACTTGATCGTCGTCCTGAGGAGTGGTTGTCCTTACTTGCAGAACATAATGTCAACGTTATAGCTAGGGGACCTGTTGCGAAAGGACTTTTAACTGAAAGAATTCTAGCGAAAGCATCTGACAAAATAAAAGAACAAGGCTACTTAAACTATTCATTTGCTGAAGTAAAAGAGATTACAGACAAAATGAAGAATCAGTTTGGTTCTACTAAAACAGTAAATGCACTAGCACTTCAATATATTTTGTCACATCCTGAAGTGTCAGCAGTTATACCAGGGGCTAGCTCCATTGAACAGCTTCAAGAAAATATTGAGGCAGCTTCTGCCACACCTTTAGAAAGTGAAGAGCTTGCCTTTTTAAAATCTATTACCAAGCAGTCAAAATACGACCAGCATCGGGACTAAATAAAACGCTAATCTCTTACGCATTATTTGCAATAGAGATTAGCGTTTTATTGTAAGCAGTTAATTTTGAATACGATCTGAAACAAGTTTAATAGATTATTCAACCAGCGGGCAGGGAGTTAGAGTAAGCTATGGTGACTGTATTGCGGACATTTATTCCGTTATTTTTGTTAAAAACATAGTATTTAGGGTGTTAGAGGACATCTGTTCCTCTATTTCACAAAGTCAAGACCATTCTCCTAATACATGTTGGTTATAACGGAATAAATGTCCGACAGCACGTTAAAAAGAGCGATATTTAGTGAAATAGCGGAATAAATGTCCTCCTAATTGTTTTATCCCTAACCGGCACCTTTAGTTGACAAAAGAGACATTTTTCAAGCAGTGAATGTATTTTTTTAGGTTCGTTTCATAATGAGTTCTTCTTATACCAAGCTAGCGCTCTTCTTTCTAACTCTTTAACTAGTTGAGCCTTACCGTTAATATAGGACTCAATATCATATGGATATTGCTTGGATAGTTCTATCTTTAGATCTCCGTAACGTTTCGCTTCTTCCTCATGCGCATTTAGATAGTCACGGAATGCTACATGCCGAAACACTTCAGGATCTCCTTTTTCAAATATATGAATATGTGCAACTCGAACATTTGGACGTTCTTCCCGATAGAAATATCTCCTATTTGGAATTCCATTTTCTCCTTTGGCTACATATCCATTTTGTTCAAATGCTTCTAGATTTTGGTCAATGTTTTTTAAAGAAAGTACTTCTATTACGATATCAACAATTGGCTTTGCTGCTAGTCCTCTTATTGATGTAGAACCGATATGATGGATGACTGCTCCTGAATCGTCTAAGATCTCTCTAAGCCTATTACGTTCTTTGTTAAAGCATTCTTGCCATTCCTCTGTGTATGGAACGACTTCAACTTTTCTCATCCTACTTGAAGTCCTTCCAGCTTAGGCTACTATCCTCTAAAAGCTCTTCAAAGGATTTATTTTTTTCACGTATTCTTCTTTCTTCTTCTTTACGTTTTATTTCCTCTTCTTTTCTTACTTCTTCTGCCTTTTCTAGCTCTTTCTTCTTTTGCTTTAATTGTTCAAATACATTTCCACCTAATGTATCTTTAATCGTGATTTGGTCTTTGTCTTTGTTTTTTTTCATAATAATCCCCTTTTATATTTCTATATGATCTATTTATTTCACTTTTCAAAAGTCAGTAGTGAGTTCATTTTTAAGGTTGTGTTAAGTTAAACCTTTTTATGGCCTGCTTTTTTAAAATTATAATATTTTAAGAAAATAAGTCAAAGGATAGCTTTGAAAAATAGTGGGATGTACAATAAAGGCTTATCACTTGATGTGATAAGCCTTCTGCTATTTAATATGCATCTATTTTTAAATCATCTGCAAGAATTAGTTTGGGTTCCGTGCTTGTTTCGATTTCCTCTACTGTATAGCCTTTTGCTACTTCTTTTAGAACAAGCCCTTGTTCTGTTACATCAATAACCGCTCGATCCGTGATGATTTGATTGACTACCCCTTGACCTGTCAAAGGGAGTGTACATGTTTCTAGAATCTTAGGTTCACCATTTTTATTAACATGTTCCATAATAACGATTATTTTCTGTGCTCCGTGAACAAGGTCCATGGCACCGCCCATTCCTTTTATCATCTTCCCTGGTATCATCCAGTTTGCCAAGTCACCATTTTCAGCAACTTCCATTCCGCCAAGTATGGCAACATTGATGTGACCACCACGAATCATTCCAAAGGACTCTGCACTATCAAAATAAGCCGATCCAGGAATCGCTGTTACGGTTTCCTTCCCTGCATTGATTAGATCTGCATCCACTTCTTCTTCCGCAGGATATGGTCCAATGCCAAGTAATCCATTTTCAGATTGTAAGACTACTTGTTTATTATCAGATATATAATTTGCAACAAGTGTAGGCATTCCAATGCCTAAATTGACATAAAAGCCATCCATAATTTCTTTCTCTGCTCTTTTTGCAATTTTTTCTCTAACTGCTGCACGATCCATTTCTACACACTCCTCTCTATGAATCTATTAAGCATTTTTTACTGTTCTACGCTCGATTCTCTTTTCTTGTTCGCCTTTAATTAGTCTTTGAACATAAATGCTTGGTGTATGAATTTCATTTGGATTTAATTCTCCGCCTTCCACTAATTCCTCTACCTCTGCAATCGTAATTGTACCTGCTGTAGCAATCATAGGATTGAAATTTCGTGCTGTTTTGTTGTAGATCAGATTCCCCATTTTATCGCCTTTCCAAGCACGTACTAAAGAAAAGTCTGCAGTATAAGCTTCTTCAAGCAAGTATTCTTTTCCATTAAACACTCGAGTTTCTTTCCCATCAGCTATAGGTGTTCCAACGCCAGCAGGTGTATAAAATGCTGGAATGCCAGCTCCTCCTGCACGAATTTTTTCAGCTAATGTTCCTTGTGGCACTAACTCTACCTCGAGCTCTCCAGATAATACTTGGCGTTCAAACTCTTTATTTTCTCCTACATAGGAGCCAATCATTTTCTTTATTTGCTTGTTTTGTAGAAGTAGTCCTAATCCCCAATCATCTACGCCACAGTTATTTGAAATGACTGTTAAATCTTTTACCCCTTTGTTCGCTAGGGCTACGATTAGATTCTCGGGGATTCCACATAATCCAAAACCACCAACCATTAAGGTCGCGCCATCCTGAATATCACGAACCGCATCTTCAAATGAAGTATATAGTTGTTTCATCTTTATGGCCTCCTTTTATACTGTTTCCACTATTGTGGCTACACCTTGACCGCCACCAATACAAAGTGTTGCAAGTCCTGTCTTCACATTTCTCTTTCTCATTTCATGAATTAATGTTACTAATACACGTGCTCCACTTGCACCAATCGGGTGTCCTAATGCAATCGCTCCTCCATTAACATTTAGAATTTCATGGTTGAATTGAAGCTCTTTCCCTACTGCAAGAGATTGTGCAGCAAATGCCTCATTTGCCTCAATTAATTCCATATCATTGATTGTCATGCTTGTCTTTTCTAGTACCTTTTTAACAGCCGAAACAGGACCAATCCCCATGATACTTGGATCTACCCCTGCACTTGCATTTGCTTTAATGGTTACAAGTGGCGTGATTCCTAATTCGTCTGCTTTCTTCTTCGACATCACGACAACTGCTGCTGCTCCATCATTAATTCCTGATGCATTACCCGCTGTCACACTTCCATCCTTTTTAAAGGCAGGACGCAGACCAGAAAGCTTTTCAGCAGTTGTTCCTTTTCTTGGAAATTCATCCGTATCAAATACAATCGCATCTCCTTTACGTTGCGGGATGCTTACTGGAACAATCTCATCTTTAAATTTCCCTTCTTCAATAGCTGCTACAGCCTTTTGCTGACTACTTGCAGAAAACTCGTCTTGCTCCTCACGAGTTAATGAATAACGGTCACATAAGTTTTCAGCAGTAATCCCCATATGATAGTCATTAAAGGCACACCATAGTCCATCCTTAATCATACTATCCACAATCTTTTGGTCTCCCATTTTGAATCCATTACGTGCCCCTTGCATTAAATACGGAGCCTGGCTCATGTTTTCCATCCCACCCGCTACAACAATGTCAGCGTCTCCTGCTAGAATCGCTTGTGTAGCAAGATGCACAGATTTTAGACCTGATCCACATACTTTATTGATTGTCATCGCAGATACATGTTCTGGTAAACCGGCCTTAAGTGCTGCTTGACGGGCAGGATTTTGTCCAAGTCCTGCTTGTAGCACATTTCCCATAATCACTTCGTTTACATCAGACGGCTCTACACCCGCTTTTTTTAGAGCGTCCTTAATAACGGTAGCTCCTAATTCTGTTGCTGAAACGTCTTTAAGGGATCCGTTAAAATTTCCAATTGCTGTTCGTACTGCACTTACGATAACTACTTCGGTCATGTTTTTTCCTCCTTATGTATCAAAGCCACGTTTAACAAACACTTTTTAGTTTATGAGCATTTGTCCACGTCTAGTATTAAAAGTATTCTCATAGTAATGTTTCTATGGAAGCGCTTAATTTCCTCTAATTTATCTAAAAATTTTTAGTTGATTTTATTATTAGAATCTTCCTACAATAGAGGCAAGGGGGGAGAATGATGAATTTACCAAATCATGTTACGATCATTGAAGTCGGCCCAAGAGACGGACTACAGAATGAGAAAAACTTTGTTCCAACAGATGTCAAAATAAATTTTATTCAAGCTCTTAAACGCTCAGGTATTCAAGAAATGGAGTTAACCTCTTTTGTGTCTCCAAAATGGGTACCGCAAATGAGCGATGCAGGTGACATTGTTCAAGCTACTCTTGGTGGAGGCAGAGATATTGTTCTTTCGCCAAATCGTAAAGGAATTGACCGTGTGTACGAAACAAATTGCAAGGCGGTTGCCATCTTTGTTGGTGTTTCGGATCAGTTCAATAAGAAAAACATCAATAAAACAACAGCAGAAGCACTTGAAGAGTTAGCTCCAATTATTACTGAACTTAAAGAACGGCAATATTTTGTTCGCGCTTGTATTTCAACCGCATTTTATTGCCCTTATCAAGGGAAAGTCTCCCTAGTAGATACGATCAATCTGTGTAAAAGCTTTGCTAATCTGGGTGTTGATGAACTAAGTGTTGCTGATACCATTGGGATGGCTAATCCGAGAGAAGTCTATGACCTTTTTTCCTTTTTAAAGAAAGAACTTCCTAACATATTGATTACAGCCCATTTTCATGACACAAGAAAAATGGCACTTGCTAATGTGTTTGCGTCTCTTCAAGCTGGTATCGATCGGTTTGATACCTCTGTAGGTGGACTTGGAGGTTGTCCTTTTGCCCCTGGTGCTACTGGTAATGTGGCAACTGAGGACGTAGTAAATATGCTAGAGAAAATGGGGATTTCTACTGGTGTTGATCTTTCTAAGCTTATGGAAGCACTTGATATCGTTGAACCACATATTAGTCGGCCTATCCAAACCGGATACCATACGTTACATAAGTTAGAGCAAACAACACAACATTAATACATGTATAACTGCAATCTCCTTGCCGCATCATAATACTGTTTACGATAAAGCACAAGGAGTGATTTCTTTTGAGTCAAAAGCGTGAAAAAGGCTATAGCCAAAAAGGAAAGCCTTCAGCAAATACAGTTAAAAAGAAAATTTCTGCCGAAGAGTTAGAAAAGGCTATTGATCCTACAGGCGGACAAAATTCTAAGCAGTAATTTTTAGACTGACATTGGAGATTTCCTCCCTTGTCAGTTTTTTGTCTTTTAGGCGGCATATTGATTTTTACGACGGTAATATTGGTGTTTCAAGCTTCTAGTGTAGTCTATCGTTCACCTAATGAATTCCACTTCATGGTCAAGAATGATACAATATTCACGAGAAAAAAGTGGAGTTGATTACAATGAAGAAATGGATTGGTCTGACTGGAGGTCTACTTTCAGCTGCAGCTGTTGGTCTAGGCTACTACATATCAAATCGTATTATGTATATGGAGAAAAAAGATGATGAATTTATAAAAGACCGTGAAATTCAAGCTTCTCGTCTTGATTTAGATTATTACAATTCCTTGCCAAAAGAAGAAGTAATAATCCCCTCACGTCACGGCTATAACATCAAAGCTGTTTTTTCTAAGCCACACAATACAAATCGCTTTGTGATTGTTTGCCATGGTGTTACCGAGAGTAAATATAATTCTATAAAATATATGAACCTATTTATCAAACTTGGTTATAACACCGTGATTTATGATCAACGTCGTCACGGTGAATCTGGTGGAAAAAGCTCGAGCTACGGCTTTTTTGAAAAGGATGACTTAAAAGTTGTCGTAGATGAATTAATTAAGCGTGAAGGCGATGATGTATTTTTTGGCATACACGGGGAGTCCATGGGGGCTGTTACACTATTGCTTTATGCTGGCAGTATTGAGGATAGAGCGAACTTTTATATTGCGGATTGTCCTTTTTCAGACTTCCGTGAACAGCTTGCTCATAACATGAAGTCTGAAATTAAAATACCTCCAAAATGGGTACTGCCTTTAGCGAGTGCTTCATTAAAGCTAAGGGAAGGATATTCATTAAGAGAAATTTCGCCTATTTCAGTTGTTCAGAATATCCAAAAGCCCGTTCTTTTTATTCATAGTGCTGATGATACCTTTATTCTGCCACATATGACGAAAGCGTTGTTTGATAAAAAGCAGGGGCCTAAAGAAATCTTTATTGATTTTAAGGGAAAACATGCTCAATCCTACAATGATAACCCTGAGCAATATGAAAATGTCATCCAACAATTTCTTACGGATTTTGTTGAGAAGCCTGAAAAAATTCTTGTTTAACTTAAGCTAAATTAGAATTTCTTCAGGATTTGTCTGCTTACGCTTCTGTTGTTTACATTCTTTTGGGTGTGTTTGCACCTACAAAAGGGAAAGGATATTTGTCCTTTCCTCTTTGTTTTTATAATTTTATTTGTAAACTCATTCGCCCATTTAAAATTTGACTCGGGCTTTTGAGTTGAAAGGCATTGTAGGCATCATTGTAATCTATTTTTAACTCCTCATCTAGAAAGACCACTTTTGATTTCTCTACTACGATAGGAATATGATTTGTCTCAATGATGATATCGTCGACTTTGTCTAGTTCTGATACGACCCATAACGTCGGAACACCACTAACAACACATCCACAACCTTCTGTCTCATACTTCAATTTTACATATCCCTTATGCCCGCTTAATCGATCATTCATTTTATTCGTTGCAGCTTCTGTTATCGTAATATTCATGTTATGCTCCCTTCTTTCTCCATCGTAACATATTTTTCTATCCTTGCTTTTCTTTCATGTATTCTTTACTATTTTACTGTGGGAATCTTTTATATTTTTATTGAAGGGGCTGGATGATTTTATGTCTAAGGTGCAAATTAAAGTGAATGATAACGGTTCACTTCGAGTGACGGGTGAAGTCGAACTTATTGATGCTGAAGGAAATGTGTTTCCAACAAAGAATGTTTTTTCACTTTGCCGTTGTGGCTTGTCGAAGAAAATGCCTTTCTGTGATGCATCACATAAGGGTCAATTTGAATCTTGTGTTCGTGCTGAAAAGGTACTGGACGAGGACTAGAAAAGCGAGAGGGTGACTTCAAACGGTCTCTAGCAAAGACCTTTTTTGAGCCCCTCTATGACACCCTTAAGTAAACTGAATGTCTGCTACACCCTGCAAAGAAATATAATGAATGGCATCAAACTGATCGACAACATGTATGATGTGCTTCACGGCATCAATATAATGAATTTTACCTATAATAAATTGATGCCGTGGCTCAGCATAATACGTAATTGCAAGCTCTTTTCTATATTCCATTGCCTCAGATAAAATGTTATTAAACTCCTCTACCTGCTGCTCATCTAATTCTTTTGGCTTTTCATATGTGTCTTCCTTTGCCCAATCTCGTAAAAGCTTTACATGTTCAGGAAGCATCATTGATGTCCATTTGATTCGTCCTCGATCTCGAATCATACAATCCCTCCTTCTACTTCTACAAAAACCTATCCTTTATGTCCACCTACAAGCTTAGCTCGATGCTTTGCCGTACCTGCCTCGGTGTAAGACACGGCTCGAAGTAACGCAGCTGATCCATACTTATGGCGAATACGATCTACAACATAACCAAGTTCACGTTTTTGCCAACGCTTGGGCTCAAATAGATTCATCTGCATGCTTTCATCTCCCACAATATTTGAAAGTGCAATCGAGATTTTCCGAACAGTTTTCCCATTATAATGCTCATGAAACAGTTCTAAGCAGACTCGATACAAATCCATTGTAATGTTAGTGGGTTCCTCTATTGTACGGGACCGGTAAAATCCGCCACCGAACTCTTCCTGACTATAGGAAAGTCCAAAGCTAATGGTTCTTCCAGCTTTGTGATGATTTCTTGCCCGACGTGCCACCTCTTCACACATTTCTAATACAACACTTTTTATTTCTTTTTCCTCTTTATAATCACGTAATAATACCTGACTTTTTCCAAAGCTAATCTGACCTTCCATAATCGGAGCCCCGATATCTGATAAATCAACTCCCCATGCATGGTGGTATAGCTGATTGCCCATAATACCAAATTTCGCTTCGAGTTTTTCTAAATCATACTTTGCTAGCTGACCTACATTAAAGACCCCCATGCGGTTTAATGTCCGTTCTACACGGGAACCAATCCCCCACATCTCCCGTAACGGAGAAATGGACCATAGCTTTTCCGGAACATCATCATACGTCCATTCGGCAATTCCTTTTTTCTTTGCATCTAAATCTAAGCAGAGCTTTGACATAAGCATATTAGGTCCAATTCCAATTGCGCATGGAAGCTGAAATTCTCTCTCCATATCCTTTTTAATTTTGTGGGCAATTGTGTGAGCATCTCCCCATAAATTCGTGGCTCCATCGACCTTTAAGAAGCTTTCATCGACACTGTACGTATGAATGGCTTCCTTTGGAACATACCGATGAAACAGCCTGGTGAGCTCTGTTGAAATTCGAATGTATGTCGCCATTTTAGGTTCTACTAACAGAATTTTAGGGTCTTTAGGAATCTCAAACATACGAGCTCCTGTTTTAATACCAAATTCTTTTTTTAATTTCGGTGAGGCAGCTAGTACAATACTGCCTTGCCGATTTAAATCTCCAACAACAGCCAAATAACAGTCCAAAGGGTCAAGTCCCTCTATGACAGCCGAACAGCTTGCATAGAAGCTTTTCATATCAATACATAGAATCTTATGTTGTGGTAGTGCTTGATAATCGACTGTCATTTCTTTATTTCCTCCTTACCTTCATAAAACGAACACTTGTTCTTATTATACTTAAAATTCTATACGAATATACGTTCGATTTCAATGGCAAATATTTGAATGAACATAAAATACTCACTGAGTGTACGAAATGTAAGGAGAAGAAATGTTGAACATGAGGGATGCAAACAAATATTCACAAAGCACGATAAAAACAATACATAAAAATAAAAATGAAACTCACTCTAACATTAGAGGGAAGCAATGAAATGCCCATGAAAGGAAGGGACTACTTGGATAAAACCTTAGGATATTTACGAGAAATTTTATCAAACTATACAGAGGAATACCCTGCACTAGATGAACTGAACCAAAAGATTGAAAACCATGACTATCAGTCAGAAGAAGCTTTTGTAAGAGGATTAAATGAAACACAAATGAGCTTTTTAGAGAACATCCTAAAAGAAGAAATCAAGCATGCAAACGAGGTTCAGGACGAAAAAAGATCCCATGAGTTAAATGAAGTATATGAGCTGTTATATTAACAATTAGAAAAAGGAGTGACGAACATGGTCAATACAGATAGAGGAAAAGTAGCTAAATTATCTGAGGAGCACAAATCGGTCTATTTAGGAAACAAGCATAAGAGCGATAATGCCGATTATAAGTATTCTAAAACGGAAACGGATATTGAAGGAGCACCCATCATTCGCGACGAAGATTCTTAAGCACTGATCTGTACTATATCCTTTCGTGTAAATCTTGTATAATCACAAAGAGGTGTCACGATGGATAAAGTATTGATTAAAAAAATGATTCGAAATTGCTTTTTACAGTACGAGCATAGTGTAGAGACGGTTCCTTTAACGGAAAACGACTATGAGGAGCTTTATCAGGAGATACAGTTTCGGTATGTCGGAACGAGCGCTGAGGCGTTACATGAGCTAATTGAGGATCTTGTTTATGAGTACTTGGTTGGTTGATATACAGAGGCCGTCACATTCCGCTCGAAACAACTAAGTTATTACGTTACGTCAAGCTCCTTGATACACAAATATTCATGTCATTACTAGAATGGAAAGCTTCTGACCTGCCTTCGTGATTTCTAATAATCAGTAGATACGCTGAATAAACATGTTCGTTCCATTACCCTACAGACACTCGCTTTCCACGGGGAGGAAGCTGAGCCCCCTCGGCAAGCTGCGGGGTTCCGTTCCAGTAGGTACGGTAACCTTGGTCTCAGCCTTTCCTCTATTTCCCGTAGGAGTCGAGTGTCCTCCGCTCCATTTCACTAGGTCCCTAATTATAAGCAAGAGGACGACTATGTTAAAAATAGCGAATAAAAACCCGAACAATTAAGCAAAATATCTATTTAGATATCGCTAAATGTTCGGGTTTTTGGTTAGCTGAAGTACTTATGTCCGAGCCTCTTTTATATATTAGATAGTTGTTTGTTTCTGTAAGGATAGGTTTGATTTCTTTTGACTAAAGTCCACTCCATCATAATAGGCTTGTTTGACAAGGACATTTGGTCCTAAACATTTTACGGATGGGCAATGACAGCTTAATTCCTTAGAGAGCTGTGAGGCTGTCCAGGCATCATAGGATTCTTGTAGGGTGTTTCGTTGAATATTTCCTAAAGGTGGCGTGTCACCAAAATCGGTTACAATAATGTCACCATTAAAAATATTCACATTCAAACGTGAACGTCCGTCTGGATCGTTTCGGACGGTAACATTCTTACTGCTGTACAGTCGTTCTAGTAAGCGTAAGTTGTCACCATCATGACTACACGGATAAAAAGGCAACGTCCCGAACAGCATCCATGTATCTTCATGACGAACATCTAGTATGCGGTCAATCGCAATCCGAATTTCTTCTAAAGAAAGTGTTTCTAAAGTGGATGCAAAGTCGCTCGGATACATGGGATGTACCTCATGTCGCTGACAATGCATTTCCTCCACAATTTGCTTATGAATCTCTTCTAGGTAAGGAAAGGTTCTTTTATTTAACATTGTTTCAGCCGAGACCATAACGCCTTCATGAGTAAGGATTTTACTATTTTCAATCATCCGTTCAAAATACAGTTCCCTTTGTTTGTAGGTAGGCTTTCTTTCCATACGTGCAAATCCACCTTCAATGAAATCATCAATGGTTCCCCAGTTGTGTGAAATGTGAAGAACATCTAAGTACGGGATAATTGCCTGATAGCGCTCGATTGGTAGCGTTAAGTTTGAATTGATTTGCGTGTATACACCACGTTCATGAGCGTATTTTAAAAGTGGTAGAACGTACTGATCTACAGACTTTTTAGACATCATCGGCTCTCCACCAGTGATACTAATACAGCGTAAGTGAGGAATTTCCTCGAGTCTATGTAATAGGATGTCTATCGGTAGTGCAGTTGGGTCCTTTGGTGAGAGGGTATATCCTACTGCACAGTGTTCACATCGCATATTGCAAAGTGTCGTTGTTGTAAATTCGATATTTGTTAAAAGGTTTTTCCCATGGGTTTCGAGGTCAAGATATGCTTCCCAAGGGTCAAATTGTGGATTCATTTGTTTTTTCATCGTAATAAAAACACCTCTTATTGTTATTCCATTCTTCATATTAAAGGTTTGAGGGGACAAGGTCTATATGAATATAATAGTTTAATAATTTGAAATAATGACTAAGCAAAGGATTATTTAAGATATCCCTATGTATAGGACCGTTGCTTTCCACTCCAGGGTGCTTGCTTTCCGCGGGGCGGGGGTGAGCCTCCTATGGATGGTTTCGTTCCAATAGGTACGAAACCCGGGTCTCACCATTCCCGCTATTTCCCGCAGGAGTCAAGCCCCCCTCCGTTCCAAGCAACTCTGTAATTTGAAGCAGCAATCATATTATTTAACTTCAACTTTTTAAAAAAATATCCCAAAGGAGGTGTTGCTTCCGATGAGATATCTTTTAAATATTCTATATTATTTTAAAGGTATGTTGACGTCCCCTTTTATAGTAGATGGGTAGTCTTGTAGTTCTAGTGTGATTGGGGTTAGGCTATCGTTAACTGTCCATGGGAAGCCGAATTCTCTTTCACTGTTATAGAACGAGCTTATGTCTCGTTCGACTCCACTTTCATCATAGTATGAGTTGAATGGGCTAACAAGTTTTTCATGGTTCACACCTTCTACCCACGAAAATTTGACTCCCCACCCTTCTTCATACGAAACAGATTCCAGCTTATTGTCGTTTGGTGCTTGGAGTATTTGTTTGTTTATAGGGTCTACGATAACAAGTAGCTCATCCTTATCTAATGCTCGTAGTGTATTAAACTGTAACGATAACGTTTCATATTCATTAAAATAGTTGCTTTGAAGATAGTATGTTTTATCAGTAAAGTCACCAGATGCTGTGACACCGTCCGAAATTCTAGACCACACTTCTCCATTTTCATCAACAAGACTGAGGTCTTCAATGTCGAATATCCGCTTACTATTTTGTTCTGGATAAGATACTTGTACCGATACTCGTGTAGGAGAGATTTTTACATCCTTAACCGTGATCTGCTGATTTTCAATCTCAAATGTTTGATTAATGGCAAAAGAACGCGTGCTTTCAACCTTGTCTAGATCAATAGTGAAAGGAATACTCCACGTGTCATCCATTTCTTTTGTATCTTTTTCTAATGTAATTTCTAATACATATTCTTCTTCTGTAAGAGGTTCTTTCATTTGGATTGTTGCTCGGTGAAGTTTTGAAAGATTATCAGACTCACCAATGTTTTCTCCGCCGAAGGATAAGCCATTAAAAGGAACTCGTTCTCCGCTCTTAGTAAGCAATGTAAATGCGGTTGACGTAACTCCTTCAAGTGTAGCTTGTTCATCAGCATGAAAGGAATAAAATAACACCATCTGTTCCTCATCAACAATCAAGGAATCTAATAAAATTTCTATACCCGCATGTTCATCTGATTGATTAATCTTTTGAACATAATCATTCTCCACAACGGATTGTAATCCTTTGTTGTATCTTACAAGCTCAACGATTTTTTCCATCCCTGGCATTCCACTCACAAGGGAAGCAAAGTCTTCTGATACACGGATTGAGCTCGCAAACACAGCTAAAATTAATACTGCAGCTGCTGATGCCATCCAAGCCCGATACGTGTGGCGTTTCTTCTCATAGCTTTTTGCCTTCTGTATTCCGTTCATTATTGCTTCATCCAGACGAGCATCTGGTAAGGTCCGTCCCTCTAGCTGGCGCTTTGCATCGTGAAGCTTTTGTTCTTCTTGTTCATACATGGAAGCCATCCTCCTTTTCATTAAAATATTGTCTTAATAGTTCGAGAGCTTTTCGAAGCCATGTCTTTACGGTCCCTTGTGGGCATTGAAGTATTTCGGCTATTTCATCGATTTTAAGATCTTGTAAGTATTTAAGGATAATAACATTACGATATTTTTCTTCTAAGTGATTGATTGCCTCTTCTACTTCTAGTAAAGAGTGACTCGAGCTACCTTCTAGTGAGTGAATCAGCTCGTCATTATAAATAAAGCGTTTATTTTTCTTAACCTCATCGTGACAATAGTTTAAAAGAATGCGCATCAACCAAGTTGTGAAATAAGCAGGCTTTCGTAGCTTTTTCATTCCACGAAAAGCACGAAATGTTGTTTCCTGAACAGCTTCAATCGCATCCTCTTCATTCTTTAAATACGATAATGCCATCCGATACAACTGCTGTTTATGTGAAAGCATTAATTGATAAAATGCTTGTTCGTCCCCTTTTCTTGCTCTTTTTACGAGTGAAATGTCTAAATCGCTCATCAGGAATTCCCCCTTTCCTATTCATTAGACCTACAAGTTATAAAAAAGATTTAAAAAAAGTAAATTTTTTTAATTTGTAGGTAAACAGTTTTATCTTCATGAATTTGTAGACCACCAATCTTTAGATTTCCTTAAAACAGCATATTGCTTGAACATAAAAAAACAAACTCATATGTAAAAAGCTGATCTTTAAATGAAGATCAGCTCAACGTTACGATATATGTTTCCTTTTAAGTGGCTACTTCTTAAAGAATGCATTTCTTCCTAAGCGTTCGACGACTTTTGGGGCTAGCTGGTAAAGAATACTTCCGAGGTTCATCCAACCTGGTAGGTTAATCTCTCTACGCTTAGTAAATAATTGATCAATGACTTTAGTAGCCACCTTATTCGGATCGAGCATTAATTTCTCAACATTTTTCATATAGGTTCCAGATTGATCAGCAATAGAGAAGAAGTTTGTGGCAATAGGCCCTGGATTCACTGCTGTCACAAATACTCCGTATCGCGCTGCTTCCATCCGTAGACTGTTTGTATAGCCTAAAACCGCATGCTTTGAAGCAGAATAAGCACTTGATTTCGGTGTCGCAAGCTTTCCAGCCTGTGAAGCAATATTCACAATGTGGCCTGAACGGCGGTCCATCATATGCTGTAAAACCTGTTGAGTACAAGAAATTAACCCAAGAACATTTACATCAAACATTCCTTTAATATCATCAAAGCTTGCAACATGTGCTTCATCAAAAATTCCATAGCCAGCATTGTTAATCAAGACATCTACCTGTGTAGATTGGTTAAAAATCTTTTCAAATACGGCTGAGACATCATCATAATTAGAAACATCTAATGCATGAATAGACACTGAAACAGAGAAATGAGTTTCAATTGCCTCTTTCACGCTTTGAAGCTTTGATGCATTTCTAGCTAGCAGGGTCATATTCGCTCCACGTCGAGCTGCTTCGTACGCAAGCTTTTCGCCTAACCCACCTGATGCTCCTGTAATGACAATATGTTTCCCTTGTAATGTGTTCATCATTTGTTATCTCCTTATCCTTTTGCAGAGAAAAAGTGTGTTCCATTATCAACTATTTTATCAATCTGATCAATAGATTTTAAGTAGTCCGTTTGGGCAACAGTTTCAGAGAAGGTTAAGCCTAATTCTTTTTGATAGATTTTTGGAAAAAGAAGCTGACATAATTCATAAATGGTTTTTGAACCGTCCTGGAGTAAGTGTTTAGCATAGAGTGCTCTTTCATGCTGTTTTTGAAGACGAGACTGAATCAATTCAGCTGCATTTTCAATATTTTCTCCATGTCCAGTGTAAGCAATGGAAATGTCTAATTGCTGTAGCTTTTTTAACGATTGTATGTACTGCAGAATTGGTTTTGGTCGTTCATCTGAGTGAAAGGATGGTTCTAATAAAGGATTTGGTGAAATATGTGCTAGTAAATGATCTCCTGCAATGAGTACACCATCTTTTTCTCTATAAAAAGATACATGACTTTGAGCATGTCCTAATGTCTCAAGGATGGACCAATCCTCTAAGCCAGGAATCTTATCTCCTTCTAGCACAGTAACATCGAGATTTCGCTTCCCTAAGTATTTCAGTGGCGCTTTAAATCTTGGCAAAAGTGATAGGAATTGCTCCGGTACCCCACCCTCTAAAAATAATGTATGATAAAACTTTGTGTAGACTTCATCAAAGACGTTCCCTCTTTGTAACCAATGCTTGTTATAAGGATGTCCATAAATGACGGCATCCTCCGAAAAATGGTCGAGCATACCGGCATGATCTGGATGATGATGGGTAAGAACAATCTGTTCAATATCGTTTATTGAATAGCCTGCATCATTTAGTTGCTCATCTAAAGAATGTTTCGCTTCTTCTGTTAATGGACCTACATCAACTAGTGTTAATGCATCTCCTTTAAGTAAGTACGCGTTAACGTCCCCGACAGGGAACGGTGTAGGTAAGGTTATTTTCATTATTTCATTCATAATAATCACCACATTTTAAATTATTGTAAAAAAATGAATAACTCTTCATTTCTAGTGTACATTTTTTCCAGTACGATGTCATTTTAATTCTTGTTTCTTATATAGTTAGGAATGGCTATTATTAATCATTCCCGAATCAATTAAAGCTTAGAATAAAGATGGGCAAACCTATCTTTAAATAATGTTTTGTGACTTTTGGCATTGCTGTAAAAGGATTTATTTTCCGAAAAATCAGAAAAATAGTTGACAGACAAGCATAAAATCTTAGATAATTTTCTAAATAATAGAAGTATCACCATATATAAAACGATGAGAAAGACTAGTAAATGATGAATGACAGTAGAGATTGAAGCTCTAGGCTGAAAAGCTTCATTGTCCTCTTAATCATTGAACCTTCCTTTTGAGTGTCAGTAAAGCTGAACGTATCCAACGTTATTGGAGCTAGAGTGTGTCTTATTTTTGTAGGACAAATCAAGGTGGTACCACGGAAGTTAAGTCCTTTCGTCCTTCGGGATGATAGGGCTTTTTTGTATTTTCTTGGCTGTTTTCTCATGGTATGTTTCTTCATCTGATCACAACATGTTCGTTCCAAAGCATTTCAGGATAATGGATAAAAGAGCGGTAGCAATAACCTTTCAGAAAACAGTCATTTTCTATAAAACCATAAAAAAAATTCCAAAGGGGAGAATGAGATGAAAGTATTGTTTATTGGTGCAGGTTCAATGGCTGAGGCAATAATATCAGGAGCAGTAATGTCTAAAGTTTTGAATCCACTCGAGACGTATGTGACTAACCGTATGAATACTGAACGTTTGTCGGAACTCACTGCACGCTACCACGTTCAGGTGTCCTACGACACAGAAGCACTGATACAGAATTGCGATGTCATTTTATTGGCAGTAAAGCCAAAGGACTGTTACGACATTCTATTGAAGATTAAACCGTTTGTACAGAAATCTCAGCTTATTTTATCCGTACTTGCTGGTATTTCAATTTCATTTATCAATGAAACATTAAATAAAGATGTATCCATAATAAGAGCAATGCCGAATACAAGTGCTACTCTTCGTCAGTCGGCGACTGCACTTTCATTCAATGAAAAAGTATCCAATGAGCAGCGTCAATGGGCATTCTCATTATTCAATAGCATTGGGACGTGTGTGGAAGTAGAGGAAAATCAACTTGATCTCATAACAGCACTCTCAGGAAGTGGACCTGCATATGTGTATTATATTTCAGAAATTCTTGAAGAGGCTGCTATTAAACTAGGACTTGATTCAACGATTGCAAATAGCCTAATTACCCAAACGATTATTGGTGCTGGAGGTATGTTAAAGGAGTCTGGATTAAAAGCAGGAACATTAAGAAAAAATGTAACAAGTGAAGGTGGAACAACTGAGGCAGGTATTCAAGCTTTACAGGAACATAATATAAAAGAGGCCTTTAATCACTGTATTGAAAAAGCAACGGAGCGGGCAGAACAGTTACGCTATCAATTTCAATACAAATAATAATGAAACTAAAAAAACAGCTGTAATTGGCATACTCTCCAATTTTTTTGTACCATTAAGAAAATGTGATTAAAGAAGGTTTTTGCTGATGATTGTATATATAATAACTAGTTTAGTGTTATTAGTATGGGTTGTTATAAGTATCGATATTTATTTAGGAATGAGGTCCGTCCCTCAGCTAGGAAACTATGACACCGCTGAGGATGGACCACTTCTTTCTATTATTGTTCCTGCACGTAATGAGGCAAGTACTATTCAGAGTAGTATTGAAACACAGTTAGAGCAAACATATCAGAATGTTGAATGGATTCTTGTAAATGATCGATCGGTCGATGATACGGGGGTCATTATGGAGAAATTAAAACAAAAGGATGACCGGATTAATGTCATACACGTCGAGAAACTTGCTGAAGGTTGGCTTGGGAAGAATCATGCCATGTATAAAGGGTATCAGCATTCCAAAGGAGATATCCTCTTATTTACTGATGCTGACGTTCACTATAAAGATCCCACAATTCTCTCAAAAGCCATTGGAGTTTTTGCAAAAGAAAAGATCGCTCATGTGACACTTGCTCCAAGTATAGAGGCTAAATCCTTTTGGTTGAGGAGCTTTGTTGCCTTTTTCCTTTTTGGATTCAATTATTACAAAAGACCTTGGAAAGCAAATGACCCTTCCTCGAAAACAGGTATGGGAATTGGTGCATTTAACATGATCACCAAAGCTAGTTACGAGAACATTGGAACGCATAAAGCCATCCGGTATCGTCCAGATGATGACTTGCAGCTCGGATACTTGGTGAAAAAGTACAGGTTAACACAACGCTTTATCACCGCGTTACCCTTTCTCTCTGTAGAGTGGTACCCGAGCTTAGTAGAAGCTTTTAAAGGCTTAGAAAAAAATACATTTGCTGGATTTTATTATCGTTATTCTATGGTGATTTTTGCTGTAGTTGGGCTATTTATCTCACATATACTCCCGTTTATACTGTTGTTTTATCCAAACCATCATGTCCAACTACTTAGTGCCCTAACGGTTACGGCAATCTTTATAGCCTACTATGTTAGTGTAAAAACAATGACTCGATACCGAACCTATTTGTTTTTTGCATTCCCAATTACTGCCTTACTGTTTATAATTTCTATACTACGTGCCATTTACATTACGGTCCGTTCAGGCGGCATTCAATGGCGCGGCACGACTTATCCTTTAAAGGAGCTACGAAGAAGACAAGGAAAATAAGGCAAACTTCTTTCGTATGCATGAGGATGTTGATATAATCGTTTTATATTTAGTCACTCGAAATAATAGGAAGAGGAGCTGTTATTGTGGAAGCAAAGTTATTTCAACCATATCAAATTAAAGATCTTGCTTTAAAAAATCGTATTGTAATGGCACCGATGTGTATGTATTCGTCACACAATGAAGACGGCATGGTAGAAAACTGGCACAGAACTCACTATACAAGTCGTGCTGTTGGGGGAGTAGGACTTATTATTCAAGAAGCAACAGCAGTAACACCTCAAGGACGTATTTCAGCCCAGGATCTCGGAATCTGGTCGGATGATCATCTCCCTGGATTAACTGAGCTTGTTTCATTGATGAAGGAACAAGGAGCGGCAACCGGCATTCAGCTAGCTCATGCAGGAAGAAAAGCAACGGTTGATGGAGATATCCTTGCACCATCTGCTATTCCTTTTAATGATAAAATGAAAACTCCTTTAGAAATGACAACACAGGATATAAAGGATACAGTATTAGCATTCAGAGAAGGTGCTGTTCGAGCTAAAAAGGCTGGCTATGATGTCATTGAGATACATGGTGCACATGGATACTTAATTAATGAATTTCTTTCACCATTATCCAATAAACGTGAGGATGAATATGGAGGTTCAGCTGAAAACCGCTACCGCTTCTTACGAGAAATTACCGATAGCATCAAGGAGGTTTGGGACGGACCACTCTTTGTCCGTGTTTCTGCTAAAGACTACCATGAAGAAGGCCTTGATATTGAAGACTATGTAACGTTCTCGAAATGGATGAAAGAACAGGGAGTAGATTTAATTGATGTAAGTTCTGGTGCTGTTGTTCCGGCGCGAATTCCTGTTTTCCCTGGATATCAGGTAAAGCTTGCTGAAAAGATTAAAGATGAAGCAGCTATTGACACAGGTGCAGTCGGATTGATTACTAGTGGATTACAAGCCGAAGAAATACTTCAAAACAACCGTGCAGACTTAGTATTATTAGCACGTGAGCTCCTTCGTAATCCTTATTGGCCACGAACAGCAGCAGCCGAACTTGGAGTTGACATAGAAGCTCCTAAACAATATGAACGTGGATGGTAACTAAAAGGAGACTGACTCTGTGTCAGTCTCTTTTTACTTCCAGAGTCTTTGTATAGATGAGTTATGCTCATCACACTCAATAAGGTAGACATCCGGGTTTGAGAGAAGGAACAGTTCTTCAAAAGCATAAGATTTGTCAAAGTAATGTAAGAGAAGTGTCGTTAAGTTTCCATGACTAACTAGAAGGATATGATTCTCTGGACTTTGAAGTAAGTCCTTCATTAAAGATTCAACACGGATTAATCCTTCTCGATTCGATTCTCCTCCTGGATACTTTAGATCAAAATCATCAAAGCTTTTCTTTAACATTTCCTTCCACTCTACAAATTCTTTATCTGCTAATACCCGCTCGCCTAAACGTTCATCTTCTAAAACAGAAAGACCTCGATGCTTCGCCAATGGTTCAATCGTTTCAATTGTACGTCTGTACGGACTACTATATATACGTTCTAATGGAATGTCTTCAAAAAATGAAACAAGGGACTGTGCTTGTTTATAGCCCTCGTCCGTTAACCTCGCAGTAAAATCCTGTCCCACAGCTTTTGCATGACGTACAAGATACATCTTCTTCAATGTACTCTCCTCCCTACTTTTTACTCGGAATTGATATTTCCATTAAATCTTTAGAAATAAAACTATTAGGGAAAACAGCTCTTGCTTCCTCTTCTAGCATCGTCCAGTCTTCATATGTAAAACGTGAGCTTATATGAGTTAAGAACAGTGTCTGTACATTTGCTGTTTTAGCTGTTTCAGCTGCTTGTACTGTTGTTGAGTGGTAATAGTTATAGGCCATTTCTGCTTGCTCTGCATTAAAGGTTGCTTCATGAACGAGTACATCTGCTTGTTGGCTTAACTCAACAGCCCTCTGACAAAAACGTGTATCTCCTAATATTGTGACAATTCTTCCAGGAATATCCTCACCTAAAAAATCTTCACCATGTAGGACTCGTCCATCCCCTAATGTAATCGTTTTTCCTTCTTTGAGCTCTTTAAAATACGGCCCAGGTTTTACTCCTTGTTTCTCTAACAAACTTACAAGTAGCTCCCCTTTTTTAGCCTTCTCTTCGACTCGATATCCTAACGATGGTATACCGTGCTCCAGCCATTGTGCCTCGACTAGAAACTGTTCATCTTCAAATATGATTCCTTCCTCAACTTCTACAAAATGAAGTTCATATTGTAAATGTGTTTGACTGATAGAAAGTGATACTTCTGTATATTCCTTAATTCCTTTTGGCCCGTATATCGTTAACTCAGATGTACCTGCTTGAAAAGAACGACTTCCTAGTAAACCAGGAAGACCGAAAATGTGATCTCCGTGTAAATGTGTAATAAAAATTTTTTCTATTCTTCTAGGCTTTAAGCTTGTATGTAAAATTTGATGTTGTGTTGCTTCACCACAATCAAATAACCAAACAGAACCTCGTTCCTCTAAAAGCTTTAAGGCAATTGAGGTTACATTTCGTTGCTTTGCAGGAACACCTGCACCTGTACCTAAAAATAGAAGCTCCACTTTTGCCACCTCTACTTTGTTTTATATTTTAATCTACTATAGCACAGTTATAGACTCTAATTTAAGAAATCAGAGAGCATTAAGTAAAATATTTGTTATTAATTCTCGATAGACTTTCTTAGTAGCAAGTAAAAACTCGAACCTTAGTATATCTACTGAGTTGATTGGAGTGGAAGGTGCTTAACTCTTGCGGGAATAGCGGGATAGTTGAGAGCCGGGTTTCGTACCTACTGGAACGAAACCATCTATAGGATGCTCAACGCCCACCCAGCAGAAAGCAAGCATCTGACGGAGAGCAACGGGCATATAGATTAAGTATCACCTACTACCTTATACCATTTACTAGTTAACAAAGTGTATAGCATAGCACTATCAGCAAGTAAAACAGATACGGGTTTTCATTTCAAAAACGAATTAGTATAACACATTTCTATTTCTTCAACATTTTGTAGCATAATATTTGCTAATTACGTTATAAATCGATAAAATTAAATACTTGTATAGAGGTTTTTGAGATAAAAATGTTTTGTTCATTTTTACTATTGATAAAAGAAAGAAACCTGCACTATTCCTGCAGAAAACAAGACAAATGAAACCTTGTAGAATAGGCGTAGCTGATGTCTTTTTTGCTTCATATTAAGTTTGAACAGAACCGATAATAAAAAGTAGTCTGCTTTTAACAAGTGACTGAATAAAGCGAGGTTATTAAATTGACACATTCTAATACACCCTCTACCCTAGTTATGATTTTTGGTGCAACAGGGGATCTAGCCAAAAGAAAATTATTTCCTTCTTTATATCACCTATATCAAAAAGGAAGGATTTCGAAAGAATTTGCGGTTATAGGTGTTGCAAGAAGAGATTGGTCGGATGAAAAATTTAAAGAGCATGTGAAAAGCTCTGTGCTTAACGCAATCGGTACATCAGAGAACATTGATGAGTTTGTTTCACACTTTTATTATCAATCACATGATGTATCGGATTCAGATTCCTATCAAGCACTTAAAAACCTTGCTACAGAGCTTGATGAGAGGTATCAGACAAATGGAAATCGAATCTTCTACCTTGCCATGGCACCAGAGTTCTTTGGTACGATTACAGATCATTTAAAAGCTGATGGCCTAACAGATACATCTGGTTATAAACGTTTAGTAATTGAAAAGCCATTTGGGCATAATTTAGAATCTGCCGAAGAACTAAACAATAGAATTCGAGAATCATTTACAGAAGACCAGATATACCGTATTGACCATTATTTAGGGAAAGAAATGGTGCAAAATATCGAAGTTATTCGTTTTGCAAACGCCTTTTTTGAACCACTTTGGAATAATCGATACATATCCAATATCCAAGTAACCTCATCAGAAGAACTGGGTGTAGAGGAACGAGGGCGTTACTATGAAAAAAGTGGTGCCTTACGTGACATGGTTCAAAACCATATGTTACAAATGGTTGCATTATTAGCAATGGAACCACCTATTAAGCTTACAACTGAAGAAATTAGAAGTGAAAAAGTTAAAGTCTTTCGAGCACTACGTCCCCTAAAGGACGATGAAGTGGATCAATACTTTGTAAGAGGGCAATACGATAAAGGTGTCTCAAAAGGACAAAAGGTTAGAGGATATCGCGAAGAGGAAAATGTTGATCCTAGCTCTAACACTGAAACTTATGTAGCGGGCAAACTTATGATAGATAATTTCCGTTGGGCTGGTGTGCCTTTTTATATTCGTACGGGAAAACGAATGGAAACGAAGTCTACTAAGATTGTAATACAATTTAAAGATATTCCGATGAATCTCTACTATGGCATGGATAAGCCTTTAGCTCCAAACCTCCTTGTTATACATATTCAACCAGAGGAAGGGATCACACTGCATTTAAATGCCAAGAAATCCGGCCAAATCATTGAAACGACTCCGGTGAAGCTTAACTTTGCAAATACAAGTATTGATGCAATGAATACTCCTGAGGCATATGAAAAGCTTCTACATGATTGTATGCGAGGAGATGCAACAAACTTTACACACTGGGATGAAGTAAAATTGTCTTGGGCGTACGTCGACGAAATTTCAAAGGTATGGGAAGCAACACGTGATGTGAATTTCCCTAACTATGAAGCAGGATCGGTTGGTCCTAAAGCAGCAGATGAGCTACTAGCAAAGGATCACTTTCATTGGTGGCCAATATTAGATCTAGATGTAGATCAGTGTTAACGATAGGAAGGGAAGATCGATATGAAAATTCATGATATTACTGCTCCTATTTATAAAGGCATGCCAGTATTTAATAATATACCTGAAAAGCAGCCTGAGATTACAACAACAACAAGCGCACACATAACAGAATCAAGAATCTCAATGGATGTTCATACAGGTACGCATGTTGATGCACCTCTTCATATGATCAATGATGCAGATACAATTGAGACAATTGATATTACAAAGCTCGTACGCAATGTAAAAGTTCTTGATGCAACTTCAATTTCAGAAAAAATTTCACGACAAGATCTTGAAGGATTAGGAATAGAAAAAGATGATTTTATCTTATTAAAAACGAAAAACTCATTCGATGAGGGATTTAACTTTGATTTCATCTATGTGACCGAAGATGCAGCACACTATTTAGTTGAAATAGGAATTTCTGGTGTTGGCATTGACTCACTTGGAATTGAACGTGCCCAAGAAGGACATCCGACGCATCGTGCATTAATGAGTAATGGCATTATTATTATGGAAGGCCTACAATTAAAAGATATAGAAAGTGGACAGTACTTCATGGTTGCTGCTCCATTAAAAATTCAAGGAACAGATGCATCACCAGCTAGAGTTCTTCTCCTAGATCAGATGATCGGATAAATTTTCTGTATCCTAATAAATGATTATATAATTCCCATTAATTGAGCACTATACTTAAAACCCCCTACTAGAACATCTAGTAGGGGGTTTTCGTTACTCATTTTATGACATCCACTCAGTATGGAATACTCCTTCTTTATCTGTACGCTCATACGTATGTGCACCAAAATAGTCACGTTGAGCTTGAATTAGATTTGCTGGTAGTGTTGCTGTTCGATATGAATCATAATAAGATAATGCAGCACTTAATCCTGGCACTGGAATTCCATTTTGAACCGCGACGCTTATCACTTCTCTTAAAGCAGATTGATAGTTCTCAACGATCTCCTTGAAGTACGCATCTAGTAATAAGTTTGGTAGGTTTGAATCACGATCGTAGGCCTCTTTAATCTTTTGAAGGAATTGTGCACGTATAATACACCCACCTCTAAAGATCATGGCAATTTCTCCGTATTTAAGGTTCCAGTCATACTCATCTGATGCAGCACGCATTTGTGCGAACCCTTGAGCATATGAACAAATCTTACTCATGTAAAGTGCTTTGCGTATCGCTTCAACAAACTCCTTCCCATCACCTTGGAAAGGTTTCGCTTCAGGTCCACGTAAAATTTGGCTTGCTTTTACACGTTCATCCTTAATTGCAGAAATAAAACGCGCAAACACTGATTCTGTAATAATCGGTAATGACACACCAAGGTCTAATGCACTTTGACTCGTCCATTTACCTGTACCTTTTTGTCCAGCCTTATCAAGAATCACATCAACCATTGGCTGACCTGTTTCGTCATCTTTCTTTGTAAAGATGTCAGCTGTAATCTCAATAAGGTAGCTATCTAACTCACCCTTATTCCATTCTGCAAAAACCTCATGTAATTGGTCTGCATCAAATCCTAATACATGTTTCATAAGGAAGTAGGATTCTGCAATCAATTGCATGTCACCATACTCAATCCCGTTATGCACCATTTTTACATAGTGACCTGCACCATCGGGACCAATATATGTTGTACAAGGATCTCCATCTACTTTTGCTGATATATCTTTAAAAATTGGAGCTACAAGGTCATAAGCTTCCTTTTGACCTCCTGGCATAATCGATGGACCAGTAAGGGCTCCTTCTTCGCCTCCTGATACACCTGTACCAATAAAGTGGATTCCAAGCTCACTTAACTCATGATTACGACGTCTTGTATCTTCAAAGAACGTATTTCCACCATCAATTAAGATATCCCCTTTTTCAAGGAACGGCTTAAGTTGTTCAATGGTTGCGTCAGTAGGACCACCTGCTTTTACCATTAACATAATTTTTCTTGGACTTTCTAAAGAATTAACGAATTCTTCTATTGTATATGTAGGAATGATTTGTTTGCCTTCTGACTCATTCATCATCTCATCCGTTTTTTCACGTGAACGATTATAAACCGAAACAGAGTATCCTCTGCTTTCTATATTCCATGCTAAATTCTTGCCCATAACAGCAAGTCCGATAACTCCAATTTGTTGCTTTGACATTATGCAGCAGTCCCTTCCGTGCATTTTTATAAGTTAATCAAAATCCTATTTAATTTATCAAGTTTCTCTTTTTAATGCAAATGATACACTTTTCAGCTCTCATTTTTAACGTTGCCTTCTTATAGGCTTTTCATTCTCTTAAGAAATCTTTATTAAAACTAGTATCTTGTTTTGAATTGAAGGATTGTTTCCGATTCTTTTTAGTAACCCCTTTTTGGATGGAATGTTTTCCGAATTTCCCCTGTAGCTGGCTCATAACATTCAAAAGTGGTTCTTGCTTTGCTTCTTTTTCATAACTGAATAAATCTAGCTGCTGAACTGCCTCTTCTTTTTCAATCACATCCTGTGCTGTAACTCCGAGAAGTCGGATCGGATTACCATCCCAATGCTCTAAGAACAATCCCTTTGCAACAGTTAGCATATCGTCTTTTTTATAGATCGGATTTTCTAGCTTTTTACTTCTTGTGATCGTTTTTCGATGCTTATCCCTAATCATAACTTGAATTGTTGTAGCCATTACTTCTTTATCCTGAAGTCTTCTAGATACCTTCTCTGATAGCATATGTAAGACCTCTAAAAGCTCTTGTTGATTCGTAGTATCCTTACTTAATGTTGTAGAATTCCCTACACTCTTGTAATCATATATAGACTCAGGATCTACTGGGCGATTGTCTTGACCGTTAGCCCTTTCCTTTAAACGTAATCCGTTAATCCCGAGTAAAGCTTGCAGCTGCATAGCATTAGCAGCTGCTAGTTCACCAATCGTATACATTGTAACACCATTTAATTTTTCAGCCGTCTTTTGCCCAATTCCATGCATTTCAATTAGGGGTAGGGGCCATAGTTTATTTGGGATATCTCGCTTTCTTAAAATCGTAATTCCCATCGGTTTTTTCATATCAGAGGCTGTTTTCGCTAAGAACTTATTGGGCGCAATTCCGATACTGCAAGGTAAATCAAGCCTTCTCAAAATCTGATTTTGAATAGATTGTGCTAGAAAAATGGGTGTGCCCTGATCATGGCATTCCGTAATATCAACATATCCTTCATCAATTGATACAGGCTCAACAAGATCTGAATACTCTCTTAGAATGTCAAACATCCCTTTAGATGCTGCACGGTAGCGATCAAAATTAGGTGTCATAACAATAAGATCAGGGCAGTATTTTTTAGCTTCCCATAAGGGCATTGTTGTTTTTACACCCATTCCTCTTGCCTCATAGCTGCACGTAATGACAATCCCTCGCCTTTCTTCAGGATTCCCCGCAATCGCTAAAGGCTTCCCTTTTAAAGAAGGGTTATAGGCCATCTCAACGGACGCATAAAAGCTATTCATATCAACATGCAATATCACTCTACCGTTCTTAGGATAATGAGCCTTCATCAGCAAAACCTCATTTCGCTAGCTTATCCTCTACTACTCACTTTTTTTCTCATCCATGTATTCCTTAATATCTTTAATTCCTTCAAGACTAGAAACGAGGATGTTTGGATCAATCATTGTGATCAGACGCTCTTCAAGATTTACAACTCCCGAGAAGAACTTCGTTTTGGAATAAGCTAGTAAGCCCACTTCCTTAAACGAATCCTTAGGAACATCTAATATTTCCTTTGCTTCTTGTACGACAACACCGATATTTAATGTCTCTGTTTGGAGAACGATGAGACGCACATTTTCATCCTGAATCGATTTTTCATTATATAAGATTGATTTTAGGTCTATAACTGGGATAAGTTCTCCTCTAATCTTAACAATTCCTAAAACGAAATGTGGAAGATGAGGGATTGGTGTAATCTCTTCTAGCTTTTCGATTGAGATTACGTTTCCTATAGGTAGGCTATATTCCTCAGTTCCGACTACACAAATAACTGCTTTAGTATCCATTATGCATTTCCTCCCGGATCGAAATGTTTATCTATATTCATAATTTACCACAATCCATGACGTAATGTGACATGTCGTGTCGTTTTTTTATATATCTTCTCTAAATTGGCCGTTGCTTTCCTCTCCAGGTGCTTGCTTCCACGGGGTACGAGGTGAGCCTCCTCTTCGCTACGCTCATGCGGGGGCTCTCCTTTCGTGCAATTCACGTAGGAATCAAGTGCCTTCCGTTCCAAGCAATTTTGTAGTATAACATAATTTTTATATTCAGTAATAAAAGAATTAAGAAAGAACTACTCTTCATGTTCTTTCTTAATTGTGTAATAAGAACAATAAAAAATGACTCTTAATTTTTGACTCTCTTTTAAAAAAGAGCCTCTCTGGATTGAGAAGCTCTTTTGCTTTTTATTATTTTGATGATACTTCTTCAATGATTGCCACTACAAGTTCTGATAGTTTTTCTAGTTCTTCTACTGGCATTCTTTCGTTTGTTGTGTGGATCTCTTCGTACCCAACGGATAAGTTGACTGTTGGGATTCCGAAGCCAGCGATGACATTTGCGTCACTACCGCCACCACTTGTTAGTAGTTCGCTTGGTCTGCCAATTTTTGATGCTGCTTTTTTAGCGATTTCGACAACTTCGTCTCCTTCACCAAATTTAAAGCCTGGGTACATGACTTCTACATGAACTTCCGCTTTTCCACCCATCTCTTCAGCAGCTTGTTCGAATGCTTCTTTCATTTTGCTTACTTGTGCTTCCATCTTTTCAGGAATTAACGAACGTGCTTCGGCTAGGATATCCACTCGGTCGCAAACAATGTTTGTCGCTTTTCCTCCCTCAAAACGTCCGATGTTTGCAGTTGTTTCATGGTCAATACGCCCAAGTGGCATACGACTAATAGCTTTTGAAGCAATCGTAATAGCCGAAACTCCTTTTTCAGGGGCTACCCCAGCATGTGCTGTTTTACCGTAAATGATTGCTTTGACTTTTGCTTGAGTTGGAGCAGCAACAATGATATTACCTACCTTCCCATCACTGTCTAAAGCAAATCCAAGCTTTGCATGAACAAGTGAAGGATCTAATGCTTTAGCTCCAACTAAACCAGACTCTTCTCCAACTGTAATAATAAATTGAATTGTTCCATGCTCAATATTTTTTTCTTTTAGTACTCGAATGGCTTCAAGCATTGCAGCAAGTCCGGCTTTGTCATCCGCTCCTAGAATAGTTGTACCGTCAGAGTATACATAGCCATCGTCCTTTACAGTTGGCTTCACTCCTTTTGCAGGAACAACAGTATCCATGTGAGAGGTAAAATAAATCGTGTCAACGCCTTCTTTTGTACCATTAAGTGTACAAATTAAGTTCCCTGCTCCATGACCTGTTTCATTCATTGTGTCATCTTCAAACACTTCCACACCAAGCTCTGTAAACTTTTTCTTTAGAACTTTCGCGATTTCTGCTTCTTCTTTTGTTTCTGAATCTATTTGAACTAGTTCAAGAAATTCATCTAATACTCGCTGATTATTAATCATAGGGTAAACCTCCATTTATGTATTCGTGTGAACATTATATCGCGAATCACCCATAGCGACAAATAAAGCATCTTCTCAGAATAGGATGATTCATACAAGATTATAGAGGAATGTTACCGTGCTTCTTAGCTGGGCGTGATTCCTTCTTGTTTCTCATCATTTCTAGCCCTTGAATGAGTTTGATTCTTGTTTCACGAGGGTCAATGACATCGTCCACCATTCCTCGTGAAGCGGCAACATAAGGATTTGCAAATTTTTCGCGATATTCATCTATTTTTTGAGCACGTACCTCTTCTGGATTTTCACTGTTTTCAATTTCTCTTGCAAAGATAATATTGGCAGCGCCTTGAGGACCCATTACGGCAATTTCAGCATTTGGCCATGCAAATACAAGATCGGCTCCAATAGACTTACTATTTAATGCAACATAGGCACCACCATAGGCTTTTCGAAGGATCACTGTCATCTTTGGAACAGTAGCCTCTGAATACGCATATAAGATTTTGGCACCGTGTCTTATAATTCCACCATGCTCCTGTTTAATGCCAGGGAAAAAGCCCGTAACATCTTCAAATGTAATAAGGGGAATGTTAAAAGAGTCACAGAAACGTATAAAGCGTGCAGCCTTGTCAGATGAGTCAATATCTAGTCCACCCGCCATATACTTTGGTTGATTACACACGAGTCCAACTACTTCTCCTTTGATTCTTGCCAAACCTACTACAATATTTTTTGCAAATTCTTTATGGACTTCCAAGAAGGAGCCAGAATCCACGATTTCTTCTATTACAACACGAACATCGTACGGTCGGATTGCATCAAAAGGAATGATGTCCGTTAATTTTGAACGATAGTCATCTTCCGCATCTACTTCTAACCTAGGAGGTTTCTCTTCATTGCTAGAAGGTAAATACGAAAGTAACGTACGGACTGCCTCTAACGTTTCTTCCTCTGATTTATTTCTGAAATGGGCAGCTCCACTTATAGCATTATGTACTTTTGAGCCACCAAGATCCTCAGACGTAATTTTCTCTCCTGTCACAGTTTCTATCACCTTAGGACCTGTAATGAACATTTGACTTGTGCCATCAACCATAAATACGAAATCTGTAATGGCTGGAGAATATACTGCTCCCCCTGCGCAAGGTCCCATAATAACGGATATTTGCGGTATTACACCTGAGTAAATGGAATTGCGATAAAAAATATGACCGTACCCGTCAAGAGATACAACGCCCTCTTGAATTCGTGCTCCACCAGAATCATTTAAACCGATAAAAGGTGCTCCATTTTTTGCGGCTAGGTCCATGACATGTGCTATTTTCTTTGCATGCATTTCTCCTAAGGCACCACCAAAAACAGTGAAGTCTTGAGAAAACAAATAGATTGGCCTTCCATGAACCTTTCCATAACCTGTTACGACTCCATCTCCTGGTCCCTTTACTTTATCAAGGCCAAAGTCTGTACTTCTATGCTCAATGAATGGATTTAATTCTACAAATGTACCTTCATCAACTAGTAAATTAATTCTTTCTCTAGCTGTTAGCTTCCCTTTTGCATGTTGTTTATCAATTTTTTCATCTCCACCCCCCAATTCTACTTCTCTTCGACGATCATATAGCTCATTTATTTTTTCATATATATCCATTATGAATTTGCCCCCTTGATGTTTGTTTTATCACAAAGTTCGTATAAAACTCCAAAGCTAGATTTGGGATGCATGAAGGCAACTTCTGCACCGCCTGCACCAGTCTTAGGTGTTTCATGTATCATATTCATTCCTTTTTCTTTCAACTCGTCAATTCGTGCTTGAATCCCCTCTACACTAAAAGCAACATGATGAATCCCTTCACCTTTTTTTTCTAGAAACGTAGCAATGGCACTATCATTTGTTAGTGGTTCTAGTAATTCAAGTTTCACATTCCCTGCATCTATAAAGGCCACCTTAACGTTCTCTGAGTGTACCTCTTCAATTCTTAATAAAGGTAACCCTAATACCTTTTCATAAAAAGGTATCGAAGCATCTAAATTTTTAACAGCAATACCAATATGATCCACTTTCTTCACATTTCCATCCCCCTAGATGTAGCTTCTACTACGTGTTATTATTCGTTAACTATGTCGAATATCCCTTCTAATTTCGTCAATTTCCGTAAGCGATTACAAAGAATCTCTGGTTGTCTTATCTTACGAAGCATTATAAAATAATAGATATGTACGAACTTGATCAACAATGTTTGATAGGAGAGAGAACATGCGAAACAAAAAAATTCGAATGATCGTTATTTACCTTATGTTATTTGCGATGATTGCATCCACGTTAGCCTTTGGACTGTCATTCCTACAATAAAATAAGTGTTTGCGAAAACAACAATGGGCCTGATAGAATCAGGCCCATTGTTGTGTAATGATACTATTTTAATCCTCTATTGCACCGTTCTCTTTTGCAATTTCTTCAAAGCTCTTATCTGTTCGGAGTACAAGAACTTTGGTTCCGATTGGTACACGTCCATAAAGTTCTTTTACTTCTTCATTTAGCATACGAATACATCCATTTGATATATATTTTCCAATTGTCCATGGCTCATTTGTACCATGCACTCCATAGATTCGTCCATCGGTATCTTCGGCATTAAAGCCAATCCATCTCTCACCTAGAGGGTTTCTTGGGTCACCTCCAGGAATATCTTTTTTTCTATAGTAAGGATTAGGAGCTTTTACTGTTATGGTAAATAACCCCTCTGGAGTCAGTTCATTTGTCTTTCCTGTCGCCACTCTATAGACTTTTTGTACCTTTTCATCTTGAACAAACGCAAGTTCATTTGATGTTTTATTTACAATGATGAATGGGTCTCCAGGCAATGGATTCTGTCCTAAGGGCCATATTGGTGATACAACAAGAAGAATAGCAAGAAACAGCTTCATTAACATCACCCTTTATTTCGATATTAGGTGTAGTTTTCTACTCTTTTCTTCTTCTCATTCTTTCGAATTCCTTTAAAAGAGCTTTTAATCAATAAATATTCTTCCAATTCTTTTAATAATTGGAGTAATGCTGCCCTTGTTTCGAATTCCTCGCGTGTCTTAGGAAGCTCCATTTCTTCAAACGATACCCTTATATCATACAATTTTTTCAAGTATAGAAGTGCTGTGTTACCTGGATGAATATGCTTGGATAGGTCCTCAACGAAATCTGCCATAATCTCACCCTGTTCGATTGAGAGCTTGATGGATGCTACTAGTGGAAGAATTCGCTGTATAATATCGAATTGCTTTTCACGCATCTTAAAATATAAATAATGCAAGTTCTCATGACGTAGAAAATGATTTTCCACATCACGAAAGGCAAGTGTTTTTGCTTCTCTAATAAGCTCTTCTGTTTGAGTAATTTCTTTTCCATCCCAGCATCGATCATGAATTCGGAGATAACAGACAATTTCGCCAAAGATTTTTTGGAAGTTTTTTTCGATCTGTTCCTGATATCCCACAAGCTTATTTTCAAGACTAGGCATATAAAGATTTGCAAGTAATGCAACACCAATTCCAATAACAATAATTCCTAATTCGTTAAGAAGAAAGGAAAGCGTAATTGTACCAGCAGAATACAGATGAAGGATGATGACACTGCTTGTTACGATTCCTTCTTTTACCTTTAGAAGAACTGTAGTTGGTATAAAGAATATTAGTAGTAATCCAATGATGATTGGATGAAAAGCAATGGCTTCGAAAAATGCAGTAGAGAATAACATCGCCACAATACACGCTATAAATCTGCTCCAAGCTGCGGCGATTGACTTCTTTTTCGTACTTTGTATACATAACAATGCAATGATTCCTGCTGATGCATAATTTTGTAGCTGCAACCATTCTGCAATCATAATGGCTAGGGCTACCCCGATACCCGTTTTGACTGTTCGATAACCGATTCGATACATGTGTAATCTCCTTGTATATAGAACACTTATAATTGCTGTTTCACCTTATAAAAATACAATGCTCATGCTTATATTTAATCCCTATTTATACTCTCACTTGTTCTTCCAATAGTCAAAAAAAAGAACAAGAAAAAGGGAGCTCATTACACTAATGCTCCCTTTACTTTGCTCTTATTTATAAAACTTTATCTAAAAAGTCTTTTGCTCGTTTTGATTGAGGATTCGAAAAGAACGTTTGCGGATGATTATCCTCAATAATCCTACCTTCATCCATAAAAAGAACTCTGTCCGCAACTTCCTTTGCAAATCCCATTTCATGGGTTACAATCATCATCGTCATCCCTGTATGAGCTAAAGATTTCATAACATCAAGTACCTCTTTTACCATTTCTGGATCCAAAGCTGATGTAGGTTCATCAAAGAGCATAATCTTTGGCTTCATAGCAAGGGCCCTTGCTATTGCTACACGTTGCTTTTGACCACCAGATAATCGGTTTGGATATTCATTATATTTTTCACTTAGACCGACTTTATCTAGTAGCTCTTTACCTAGTGCTTGTGCTTCATCCTTTTTCATGTTCTTCACCTTCATTGGAGCATATGTGACATTTTCTAATGCTGTCATATGCGGAAATAGATGAAAATGCTGAAACACCATCCCAATATCCTGTCTTAGTCTACCTATGTTAGATGACGACACTTGCTCTTCATTTACATAAATTGTCCCTTTGGTAGGTTCTTCTAAATAATTTATACACCTTAACAAGGTAGATTTCCCCGATCCAGAAGGACCAATAACTGTTACAACTTCTCCTTCTTTTACATGAAGCTGTATATCCGTTAGAACCGTTAGTTTCCCAAAGGACTTTAAGAGATTTTCGACCTTAATCATTGGCACTCAATCTCCTTTCTATCCATTTTCCTATTACAGTTAGAATCATAACCATTACATAGAATATAAGACCAGCAAATAGAATTGGCTCGAAGAACGAATAGAGATCACTACCTACTACATATGACCTTCTCATAATATCCTGTACGCCAATAACCGTCACAATAGCTGACTCTTTGGTTAGGGTAATAAATTCATTTACTAGTGCTGGTAAAATATTTTTTATTGCTTGTGGTAAGATAACATCCTTCATCATCGCACGGTAAGGGATTCCTAAAGCCATTGCAGCTTCTTTTTGGCCTTTATCTACTGCCTGTATACCGGCACGAATGACCTCAGAAATATACGCAGCAGAGTTTAAAGAGAACGCAAGAACTGCTGCGATATACGGCTCTAACTGACCACCTAGTATCTGTGGCGAACCGTAGAAAATGATCATTAATTGTAAAACAAGTGGTGTTCCTCGAAATAACGAAGTATAAAAGTCCGCTAACAAAGTTAATACCTTAAAGCGACTAATCTTACATAACGCTAACAAAATGGCCAAAATAAACCCTATAACACCTGATAGAGCTACAATCTTTAATGTAACTCCGATACCTTTCAAGATATATGGGATCGATGGTACCATTTGTGCAAAATCTAGCCCCATAATGACTACTCCCTTCATCAAGAAAGGGATTGATCTAGTGCAAGATCAAACCCTTTCCTATCTTTATGAATCTAATCTTCTTTATTATTTTGCGTCAAACCATTTTTCGGCTAATTTTTCTAATTCGCCATCTTCTTTTAATTGTTGTAATACTTTATTAAACTCTTCTGTTAATTCTGATCCCTTTGGAAAAGCAATTGCTGATCCAGCATCCTCTTCCTCTACTTCAATTGTATGCCCTTCTAATTCATCATTTTTTGCTAAGTAACCATCTGCTACGATATTTTCAATAACAATTGCATCAAAACGACCATTTATTAAGTCTTGAATTAACTCAGGAATACGATCACGTGTTTCCATTGTTAACGTGATTTTTTCTTGCATTCCTTCAACACTGTCCTGTTGAATGGATCCTAGCTGAACTCCTACTGTCTTTCCTTCTAAATCCTCTGGAGTTTCAATACCACTACCTGCTTTTGAAATAATCATGTCTTTAGCTGTGTAGTAAATATCACTAAAGTCAACATTTTCTTCACGCTCTGGTGTTGGTGTCATAGCTGCTAAAACAAGGTCGACTTGCTCTGTTTGTAATGCATTAATTAAACCATTGAAGTCCATGTCCTTAACTTCAATCTCATATCCTAGCTCTTCTCCGATCATTTTTGCTAGATCAACATCATATCCGATAATTTCATCGCCCTTTGCTGTATCAATATATTCAAATGGAGGGTAATCTGCAGATGTTCCCATTACTAATGTCTTTTTCTCTCCAGATCCTGATGTCTCTTCCTGGGCTGTTCCACATGCTGTTACAATAGCAGCCACAAGTAATACTATAAGTGCAATTATTTTTTTCATTTGTTTGGTCTCCCCTTTTTTATAAATATAATTTTTTCTGTATATTTATTTGATATTTTGTATTGTAACACGTATTAATAATTATGCAACATTTTTTATTAATATTATATAAATATATTTTTACTTACCGAGTTATTGAGTTATAGAAGCTTTTCACCTGCTCATAAATAGATATGAAATGGAAGAGATGTATAGAATTTGTCCTAATAAGAGGAATTGGAACACCCTTCGTTAAGAGATGAGTTTATGCATTGTTCTTCTATTTTGTTGATGGCATATAATTTTTATCATGAATTGAAATGGTTCCAGTTCCAGATTTTATATGAACTAATAAAAAAGTACGGAATATAAAATTTAGGTAGCTCTGTTTTAGAGTCCAGTTTTGAAATAGCAGTATGAGGTTGGTTATGGAGGAATGAGGTTTAGGTTAGTGAGGTATGAGCATGCGGACATTCATTCCGTTAATTTAACTTAAAACAAGGAATTTTGAGTTTTAGCGGACATCTGTTCCTCTATTTTACAAAATCAAGTACATTTTCCTAATGAATGTTGATCATAGCGGAATAAATGTCCGTCAACACTCTGAAAAGCACGATATTTAGTGAAATAACGGAATAAATGTCCTCCACTAAAGACAAGTCCTAACAAGGAGGCTTTCGTTGAAGGAAAAGTCACTATTCAAACAGTAAACGTATTTACTCTAAGTGAATAAATAGTCATAATGGATGATGACTTACGTTATGATTTTGCTGCTAATCAGAAATGAGTTCGCTATAGTAATCACAAGACCACACTATATTTTCTGTTTTCAAAAAGAATACGAACGAATGTGGGAGCACATCAATGATAAGGTTTAAATCGTTAGTATATCAATAAAAAAAGCATACGAATCTCTTGAGAATTCGTATGCTAAAAAGTACTATTTTTTTCTACCTAAACTAAACTACTTAGATAAAAAGTTCGTTCCTTTTTCTATATGTGTAATATTATTTACACTTCTTCGCAATACTCATCGAAATACGACTGTAATTTGTTAATAACAGACATTGGATCGTGCCCTTCAATTTCATGTCTTTCTACCATAGTTAAGACCTTTCCATCTTTTAGCAATGCAAACGATGGGGATGAAGGTGGATATTCAGTAAAGTAGCTACGTGCCTTTGCCGTTGCTTCTTTATCTTGTCCTGCGAAAACAGTATAAAGATTTTGTGGGCGTTTATCTGTATGAATAGCATGAGCAGCTGCAGGACGTGCGATTCCTCCAGCACATCCACATACAGAGTTCACCATTACAAGAGATACGCCAGGCTTAGAAAAAGCCGCCTCTACCTCTTCAGGGGTTTTCAACTGTGTATATCCAGAAGTTTCAATTTCCTCACGCGCTTGACGAACTACATCATTCATAAATAAATTAAAATCCATTTCCATTTATATAACGCTCCTTTGCTGTAGGGTTCATACCATATAATAGCTTGTTTGTTCTGTACCATCATATCAATTTTTCACTTTAATAATCAATTATATAAACCTAACTGTGGATGATTTATTTTCGGTCCATGAGGAATCCTTTTTATCTAGTGTCGTTTTTAGCGTCATAGAGACAAATCTGGTTATTAAGAACATTTTTATTCTAGTACATACATAAGGTTATCTAACGAAAGCGTTCAAAAAACTGTTTCAATAGTTCATCTACAGCTTGGCCAGTTGTTTTTTCTCCAACTAAAACCTGCTTTTCAATTTTCGGCAGTTGTCCCTTTATCTGCTCGTCTGAAAAAAAGCTCGATAAAACCCGATCTCTGATCATGGAATGCAGCCACTCATGAGCTTGCTGCTTTCTCCTCTCATAAAACACTCCAGAATCCTTCATCTGGTGCACAAAGCTCAGTACAACCTCCCATAGCTCATTAATTCCCTTTTCTTCTATAGACGAGCATGTATATGTACTAGTTCTCCAGCCTTTTGTTGCAGGTTGTAAGAAGTGAAGAATTTGATTAAGTTCTCTCTTAGTCTGTTCCGCTAATGCTTTATTATTACCATCTGCTTTATTAACAACAATCGCATCTGCAAGCTCCATAATGCCCCGTTTCATTCCTTGAAGCTCATCACCAGCACCAGTAATAACGAGAAGCATAAAGAAGTCCACCATTCCTCTAACGATTACTTCACTTTGTCCTACACCTACTGTTTCAATGAGAATAACGTCATAACCAGCTGCCTCACATAGAAGAAGTGTTTCTCGTGTTTTTCTATGAACGCCACCAAGAGTACCCGCTGTTGGTGATGGTCGGACAAATGCTCTTGGATTTCGTGCTAAGCTTTCCATTCGAGTTTTATCACCTAGAATGCTTCCACCGGAAAGGGTAGAGCTAGGGTCAATAGCAAGCACAGCCACCCGGTATCCCTGTTCACATAGTAGCTCTCCAAAAGCTTCAATAAATGTACTCTTTCCAGCTCCCGGTACACCCGTAATTCCTATTCGAATACTATTGCCTGTTTTAGGAAGGATCGTCTGTAAAAGCTCTTGTCCTTGCTCGTAATGATGATTGGCATTACTTTCTATTAAAGTAATTCCCCTTGCAAGTGCACTTCGGTCTCCTTGATATAAACTCTTAATTAATTCATCCATAGATTCCTCATCTTGTTTGGCCCTTTTCACGAATTTTTTTCTTTTTCCTATGTTGTACTCTTCATTCATTTATTCTGCCACTTCCTCATAGCCTAAGCGGCGATAAATTTCTTCAACAATCTTCTGAGCTGCAACCGGAATAATTGTTCCAGGACCAAATACAGCTGCAGCACCGTTAGCTAGTAGAAAATCATAATCTTTCGGCGGTATGACTCCTCCAACAACGACTAATATATCTTCTCTACCTAACTTCTTCAACTCTGCTACAAGCTGAGGTAATAGTGTTTTATGGCCTGCTGCTAGGGAACTAAAGCCAATTACATGTACATCATTTTCTACAGCTTGCAAAGCCGTTTCTTCTGGTGTTTGAAATAATGGACCTATATCTACATCAAATCCTAAGTCAGCAAAAGCGGTGGATATGACTTTTGCACCACGATCATGTCCGTCTTGACCCATTTTGGCAACAAGAATACGAGGACGTCTACCTTCGTTTTCTGCGAATTCCTTTGTCATTTCTTTTACAACTGTAATTTCTTCTTCATTCGAAAAATTAGAGCTGTATACTCCGCTAATAGAACGAATCATTGCTTTATGTCTCCCACTTGCTTTCTCAATTGCAAAAGAAATCTCTCCTAAACTTGCTCGTTCTCTAGCAGCTTCAACAGCTAATTCTAAAAGATTGCCTTCTCCAGTTTCCGCTGCAGCAGATAGACGCTTAAGTGCCTCTTGAACTCTTTTAGTATCACGATTTTCTTTTAATTGCTGAAGTCTCTTGAGCTGTTTCTCACGAACTACCGTATTGTCGATATCAAGTACGTCTAAATCATCTTCTTTTTCTAACCTGAATCGGTTCACACCAATAATTGACTCTTTTCCAGAATCAATACGAGCCTGTCGAATGGCTGCAGCTTCCTCAATCCGCATTTTCGGTAGACCGGTTTCAATTGCTTTTGTCATACCACCTAGCTCTTCAATTTCTTTAATATGCTCCCACGCTCGCTCCATTAAGTCATTTGTTAGTTTCTCCACATAGAAGGAACCGGCCCATGGATCAATAACTTTTGTAATACCTGTCTCCTCTTGTAAATAGAGCTGCGTATTTCGTGCGATTCTGGCTGAAAAGTCAGTTGGCAAAGCAATCGCTTCATCTAAGGCATTTGTGTGCAGTGATTGTGTATGTCCCATAGTAGCTGCGTGTGCTTCAATAAGAGTCCTTGTCACATTATTAAATGGATCTTGCTCTGTCAAACTCCAGCCTGAAGTTTGAGAGTGCGTGCGTAGCGCCATCGTTTTTGAGTTTTTAGGTTCAAATGTCTGCATCATTTTTGCCCAAATTCTCCGTGCAGCTCGAAGCTTAGCAACCTCCATAAAATAGTTCATTCCAATCGCCCAGAAGAAGGATAACCTTGGAGCAAAAGAATCAATACCGATTCCAGCTGAAATTCCTGTACGAACATATTCAAGCCCATCTGCAAGCGTGTAAGCAAGTTCGATATCAGCAGTCGCACCGGCTTCCTGCATATGGTAGCCTGAAATACTGATACTGTTAAATTTAGGCATATACTTTGATGTGTATTCAAAAATATCAGCAATGATTTTCATCGACATTTGAGGAGGATAAATATACGTATTACGAACCATGTATTCTTTTAAAATATCGTTTTGAATGGTTCCCGATAATTGTTCTTTCGAAACTCCTTGTTCTTCTGCAGTGACAATATAAAATGCCATAATGGGGAGAACAGCACCATTCATCGTCATCGATACTGACATTTGGTCTAATGGTATTCCATCAAATAGAACTTTCATGTCAAGTATTGAATCAATTGCCACGCCTGCCTTACCAACATCCCCAACAACTCGAGGATGATCGGAGTCATATCCTCGATGTGTAGCTAAATCGAATGCTACTGATAATCCCTTTTGACCCATTGCAAGATTTCTTCTGTAAAAGGCATTACTTTCTTCAGCAGTAGAAAATCCAGCATACTGGCGAATAGTCCAAGGTCGATTCACATACATCGTAGGGTAAGGTCCTCTTGTGTAAGGAGGCAGACCTGGCAGATCTTCTAAATGATCTAATCCATTAATGTCCTCATAGGAATATGTTGATTTAAGGTTAATTTTTTCATTCGTTTCAAAAGTGAGATTCTCTACACTCTCTTCAGTCTGAAAGCTCTTCTGTTCAAAAGGTTTGTATTGAGAGAAATTTGGTTTACTCATGAAGATCCTCTCCTTTCAAAATCGAAAATAATTCCGTATGCTTTTCAAGGATATTTTGTCCACTGAAAATATCACCAAACAATCCTTTTTTCTTCCAATCTTGCATCAAATCAGATGATTGTTTCCCTGCAATATCAATTGTTATTTCAGAATCAAGCTTCATTTTTATCGCTAAAATGTCGGCAACCATATCCTTGTAATCTTCATCATTCCCACAAATAACATAATATTTTAAAGGATTTTCATTTATAAATTTTTCAACATCTTCTGTTGTAAAGCATTCAGAACTTTGAACTACTTCGATACCACCAACTGCTAGAAATCCAGATACAAAGTCAGCTCTAGCCTTATGTCTTTTCAGTGATTGAAGACAGATTAACCCAGCTTGTAATGGATGACCGGACTCTTGTAACATATATGCTCGTAATCTCAATTTTTCAAATTTCTCGCTTGCTCTTGTTGGGATGATCGGACGAATTTCAGAGAAAGATTCAAGCGATCCACGTTTTACTAGATCTCCCGCAGGAACGTCTATTAGTTCATCGAGTAAGTTTGCATAGATATTGGTTCCTATCATATAGTGTTTTCTATTCGCAAGGTCGTTTTGTTTTACTTGAAGTACGGCGTTAACTTCTTCTTGAAGGTCACCCGTTTTTATATGGTGTAGAATTCCACCTTTGTCTTCTATTTCCGTAAAGTACTTCCATGCCCGTTCACCTATTTCTTTCGTCATAGACTCTATATAGTAAGAACCAGCACCAGGATCCACTACTTTCCCAATATGGACTTCTTCCTTAAGAATATGCTGGATATTGCGGGCAATTCGTTGTGAAAAATCATTAGAATGTGCATATGCCTCGTTATATGGAGACACATGTAAATAATCAATCCCTGATATAACAGCAGCAAAGGCTTCTCCGCCTGCCCTAAGCATGTTGACATATGGATCAAGTGCGGATTTCGTATAGTTTGTCGTTTCAGCACTTATTAAAGGAAACTCTTTTGTCTCTAAACCATACGCTTGCAATACCGTTTTCCACAAGACAGTAAAAGCTCTTATTTTCGCAATCTCCATAAAAAATTGACTACCTATTGCAAAATGGAACACTAATTTTTCGTTAATCTCTTCTAGAGTCCATCCTTCTTTCGTCAGCCATTCAATATATTGAACAGCTGTCGTTAATGCGAAGGAAAGTTGTTGAATCGCATTAGCACCACCCTGCTCATAAGGTACAGTGTTTACTACAAGTGTTTTAAGATTTGGTGCATTATTTTTATAAAACGTTACGGTGTCTATCCATTCCGCTTTCTCCTTGGATTCTTCATTGATCACATAGCCAAAAGCTAATTCGGAAGATAGTAGGTCGTAACCCATAATCCCAGTTGATGCGTTAAATATTTTATTTTGTTTAAGTAAATGAAGCTTCTTTACTGTTTCTTTTTCAAGCAAACAGAAGGGTAAATTGTAGTCCAATAACTTCTCTAGTTGCTCACCTTCTGCATGTATGTTCTGTAAAGAAAATGCAATACTGTCTTGTCCGTTTGTAATGGACTTATGTAGCTGCTCATGTAGCTGATCAAAAGAATTGCCTGTAATTTTTTGAGCAATTCTCCAATCATTATTTTCTTTTTTGGTTCCATACGACATACGATCGGTAGTGATGTCTTTTACAGTATATAAAGGCTTAAGTTCAATTTTTTCATATGTTGACGTATGTAAATCTTTTATTTGTTTCCCCTTTAATGATTGTTCTGCTTTCTCTGTCCAATCCTTTATCGAGTAGCGATGAAATGGTTGAGTTATCATGTCTTCCAATTTCATGTACTCTCACCCCCAATGTTGTAATCGTTTACAAATAACTACAAAAGATTCAAAATTTTTGGTTTAATACTATTTTAGTATATAGAAAATACAGACTTTCATCAATGAATGTAAAGGATGCTTTAAAAATAATTTCGTTGTAAAATACGAGCGCTTTATAGATGGGTACTAGAACATAATAGATGTTCAGCATGTACTAGAGGCTGCTTCGAAATCGTTGTGAAGTATGTTCATTTTGTTGTGAGTATGCTAAGCGTGGCCTAATAAAAATAAAAAAGGATTGACGCAATAAGCGTTTTGCTTAAAGGTCAATCCTTTAACCTACTATTAATATACAGATGTTGTTTCTTTAGACGTGTTCTCAAGAATTTCTTTCACACGTTGTAAGAATCGACCACATACTAAACCATCTAGTACACGGTGATCAAGTGACATACATAGGTTTACCATATCACGAACAGCAATCATGCCATTGGACATCACTACTGGACGTTTTACGATAGATTCCACTTGAAGAATTGCAGCTTGTGGGTAATTGATAATCCCCATAGACTGAACCGATCCAAATGAACCTGTATTATTTACTGTAAATGTTCCACCTTGCATATCTTCAGATTTTAATTTTCCAGTACGCACTTTACCAGCAAGCTCTGTAATTTCACGTGCAATACCTTTAATTGTTTTCTCGTCTGCATTTTTAATAACCGGTACAAATAATGCATCGTCCGTTGCAACGGCAATAGATAAATTAATATCCTTCTTCTGAACAATTTTATCTCCAGCCCACATGGAGTTAATTTGTGGATATTCTTTTAGTGCCTGCGCAACAGCTTTAACAAAAAATGCAAAGAATGTTAAGTTAAAGCCTTCACGCTGTTTAAATTCACCTTTAATAGAATTTCTGTAATCTACTAGGTTTGTTACATCTACTTCCATCATTGTCCATGCATGTGGTGCTTCATGCTTACTACGTACCATGTTTGCAGCGATTGCTTTTCTTACACCGGTTACAGGAATCTCAATATCTCCTGGCATAACTGGAACGTTAGCTGCTGCTGCAGGCTTAGAAGCCGCTGGTTTTGGAGCATCTGTCGCTGTTGGAGCTTGTGTTGTTGACTCTTGTACTGGTGCTGCTGGTGCATCACTCGCTTTTGGAATAGTACCTGATTCAATAATTTTCTTTAGGTCTTTGCGAGTAATACGTCCTTCTTTACCAGAGCCTTCAACTTGATTCAAATCAATTCCATGCTCTTGAGAAAGCTTTAGAACAGCTGGAGAATAACGTACTTTACTACCATTTTCTTTACTTGGCTTTACGTTTTCAGTTGCAGGAGCTGGAGTAGTAGCTTCTTCTTTAGCCTGTGCTGTCGTAGGTTCTTCTGCAGCAGGCGCTGAACCAGCACCTTCCACCTCAATCGAGCAAATAATCTCTCCAACTTCTAATGTATCACCTTCACCTGCGATTAACTCTTTAATTGTACCAGTAAAAGAAGAAGGAACTTCTGCATTTACTTTATCTGTTTGTACTTCCGCGATCGGGTCGTACTTATTTACATGATCTCCAGGAGATACTAACCATTTACTAATTGTACCTTCTGTAACACTTTCCCCTAGCTGAGGCATTTTCATATTTTCTAAACCCAATGAGGAACCCTCCTTACTTCAATATCAAGATTCGAATGAATTAAAATTCTGCTAATTCACGCATTGCTTTTTCAACTTTATCAGGATTAATCATGAAATATTTTTCCATTGTAGGTGCATAAGGCATTGCTGGAACATCTGGTCCAGCTAAACGTTTAATTGGAGCATCTAGATCAAATAAGCAGTTTTCGGCAATGATTGCTGAAACCTCACCCATAATGCTTCCTTCTTTGTTGTCTTCTGTTACTAATAGAACTTTCCCTGTTTTTGAAGCTGCTTCTATGATTGCTTCTTTATCTAATGGATAAACCGTTCGTAAATCCAATACATGTGCTTCAATTCCATCCTGTGCAAGCTTTTCTGCAGCTTGTAATGCAAAATGAACACATAAGCCGTACGTAATTACTGTGATGTCTTCACCCTCACGCTTTACATCAGCTTTTCCGATTGGAAGTGTATAATCATCCTCTGGAACTTCACCTTTGATGAGACGGTAAGCACGCTTATGTTCAAAGAACATAACTGGATCGTTGTCACGAATCGCTGCTTTTAACAGTCCTTTAACATCATAAGGAGTTGAAGGCATTACAATTTTTAATCCTGGTTGGTTTGCAAAAATAGCTTCAACAGATTGAGAATGGTAAAGTGCACCGTGAACGCCACCACCGTAAGGAGCACGAATAACCATTGGACAATTCCAGTCATTGTTTGAACGATATCGAATACGAGCTGCTTCCGAGATAATTTGGTTGACTGCTGGCATAATGAAATCAGCAAATTGCATCTCAGCAATTGGACGCATTCCGTACATTGCGGCACCAATTCCAACACCTGCAATGGCAGATTCTGCTAATGGTGTATCAAGCACACGGTCTTCACCAAATTGATCATAAAGTCCGCGTGTCGCTCCAAATACTCCACCTTTTTTACCTACGTCTTCACCTAAGACGAAAACTTTATCATCACGTTCCATCTCTTCTCTTATTGCCATTGTTACGGCATCAATATATGAAATTACTGGCATTGTTAATCCCCCTTACTTATCTTCAGCGTAAACGTATTTTAATGCTTGTTCAGGCTCTGCGTATGCTGCATTCTCAGCATAATCTGTTGCTTCATTTACTAATTTCATTACTCGATCGTTGATCTCTTTTTCAAGAGCATCATCCATTACACCTGTTTCTTTCAGGTACGCACCAAATGTAATGATTGGATCTTTTGTTTTTGCTTTCGCCACTTCATCTGGTGAACGATACGCACGATCATCATCATCTGAAGAGTGTGGTGTTAAGCGGTAAGAAATTGTTTCAATAAGTGTAGGACCTTCGCCACGACGCCCACGGTCTGCTGCTTCTTTTACTGCTTTATATACTTCTAATGGATCGTTTCCATCTACTGTAAATCCAGGCATTCCATAACCAATTGCACGATCAGAAACATTCTCACATGCTAATTGCTTTTCAATCGGAACAGAGATTGCATATTTATTGTTCTCACACATGAAGATTACTGGAAGTTTATGTACACCGGCAAAGTTTGCTCCTTCATGGAAATCTCCTTGGTTAGAAGAACCTTCTCCAAAGGTTACGAACGTTACGAGGTCTTTCTTCTCCATTTTTCCAGCTAATGCAATTCCTACTGCATGTGGTACTTGTGTCGTAACAGGTGATGATCCTGTCACAATCTTGTTCTTCTTTTGACCAAAGTGACCAGGCATTTGGCGACCACCAGAGTTTGGATCCTCTGCTTTAGCAAATCCTGAAAGCATTAAATCCTTAGGAGTCATTCCAAAACGTAATACGACACCCATATCTCGGTAATAAGGAAGTGCATAATCTTTCTCAGGGTCTAATGCAAACGCAGCACCAATTTGAGCTGCTTCCTGACCTTGACAAGAGATTACGAATGGGATTTTCCCAGAACGATTTAATAACCACATACGCTCATCAATTCTACGAGCTAGTAGCATCGTTTCATACATTTCAATTACATTTTCATCAGACAATCCTAATGCGTTATGACGATTTTCTGCCATAATTCATTACCTCCTAATCATTCTATATTGAGGTGATCAAAGGAGTTACCCCCTTCGATCATGTATATCTACACCTTAAATACTTTGTTCTTATGAATGAATGGCCTTTCCATCAACAGCAAGAGCCGCTTCTCCAATTGCCTCTGATAGTGATGGATGTGGATGGATGGTATGTGCGACTTCCCAAGGAGTTGCATCTAACACTTTTGCAAGTCCCGCCTCAGAAATCATATCTGTAACATGCGGCCCAATCATATGAACACCTAAGATATCATTGGTATCTTTATCCGCAATAATTTTCACAAAACCGTCCGATTCACCATACACTAGTGCTTTCCCAATCGCTCTAAAGTTAAACTTACCAACTTTAATGTTAAATCCACTACCTTTGGCTTCTTTTTCCGTAATTCCAACACTCGCTATTTCTGGATTGCTGTAGATGCATTTTGAAATGAGAGTGTAATCAATTGGTTCTGGCTTCTCATTAGCAAGATGCTCCACTGCTAGGATTCCTTCATGTGAAGCAACATGAGCCAGTTGTAGTCCACCAATTACATCACCGATTGCATATATATGGGATTCCTTCGTTTGCATAAATTCATTTACTTCTATAAAGCCTTTCTCAACCTTAATATCTGTATTTTCAAGACCAATACCTTCTGTATTCGCTTGTCTACCAACAGAAACTAAGATTTTTTCAGCTTTAAATGCTTTTTCTTCACCTTTGTGCTCAGCTTTAATTGTGACTTCACCCGAACCCTTTTCTAGTGTTTCAGGTAGAACCTTCGCACTTGTCACAATAGAAACGCCTTTTTTCTTCATTAATCGTTGCATTTCTTTTGAAATTTCATGGTCTTCAGTTGGTACAATCGTATCTGCATACTCTAATACTGTGACGTCAACTCCAAAGTCTGATAGCATAGAAGCCCATTCAATCCCTATAACGCCTCCACCAACAATAATAATTGATTTTGGAAGTGCATCTAAATCTAGTGCCTCATCTGAAGATAGGACAAATTCTCCATCTAAATCTAAGCCTGGAAGAGTTCTCGGGCGTGAACCTGTTGCAACAATCACATTTTTTGGAATAAGCATTTCATTCTCAGTGCCATTATTCATTTCAACTGAGATGGTTCCAGGCATTGGCGAAAAGATAGATGGACCTAGAATTCTCCCTAAGCCCTCATAAACATCAATCTTTCCTTGCTTCATAAGATGCTGAACACCTTTGTATAACTGATCTACAATTTTATCTTTACGCTCTTGAACTTTAGGAAAGTCCAGTTCAATACCGTTAATTTTCACACCAAAATCGTCGGCATGCTTTGCTGTTGCATATACTTCAGCACTTCTTAAGAGTGCTTTACTTGGGATACAGCCTTTATGAAGACACGTACCACCTAGCTTACCTTTTTCAACAATTGCTGTTTTTAGTCCTAATTGAGAAGCTCTGATTGCTGCAACATAGCCACCAGTCCCTCCACCAAGAATGACTAAATCGTATTCTTGTGCCAAATTACTTCCTCCTTGCCTTTTATACGTTAGCTGTTTCTTCTATTGTTCCTGGATATGTTTTAACTTGTTCCTCACCTTTTAAGACGCGAAGCGCACCTTCTGTTAATGCTTGTAGCTCATTTTCACCAGGATGGATCATAACGTCTGCAATCCAGTTGATCCGACTGCTGATTGCCTTAACAAATTCTTTACCATAAGCAAGACCACCTGTTAAGACAATCGCATCAACTTTACCATTTAATACCGCACTTGCAGAGCCAATTTCTTTTGAAATTTGATACGCCATAGCATCATAAATGAGCTTAGCCTTCTCATCACCATTTGCAATCATCTCTTCTACTTTTACTGCATCACTTGTTCCAAGATAGCCAACAAGGCCCCCTTGCCCAACAAGCTTCTTCATAATTTCATCTCTGTAGTAGTTCCCTGAAAAACACAAATCTACAAGGTCACCAGCCGGAACGGTACCTGCACGTTCTGGACTAAATGGTCCATCCCCATGTAAACCATTATTTACATCAATAACTCTTCCACCTTTGTGAACACCTACAGTAATTCCTCCACCCATATGTGTAACGATTAAGTTTAACTCTTCATACTTTTTGCCTAGCTCCTTAGAAATTCTTCGAGCAACAGCCTTTTGATTTAGAGCATGGAAGATACTTTTTCTTTCAATTAATGAGAAGCCAGAGACTCTTGCGATTTCATCCAGCTCATCTACTACAACGGGATCAACAATATAAGATGGTATGTTTAATCCTGTAGCAATTTCATAAGCGATAATTCCACCAAGATTAGAAGCGTGTTGTCCTGAATAGCCTTCACGTAGGTCTTTAAGCATTTGCTCATTTACAGCGTAGGTGCCGCCTTCAATCGGACGCAATAGTCCTCCTCGACCACATACTGCACTTAATTTTGAGATATTAATTCCATCATCATCTAATGTTTTAAGTATGGTTTCTTTGCGAAATTCGTATTGAGAGATGATATCAGGGAATTCATTGATTTTGTCTGAATCATGTCTGATTGTTTTTTCGAATATTGATTTGTCTTCGTCAAATACACCGATTTTTGTTGATGTAGAACCAGGATTAATGACAAGTATTCGATGCTTGGTTTCCTGCAATGTTGTAACCTCCATTATTAGTCCTAGAGGACTTTAAATAATTGTTTTCACAACCCCTTTTTCTGTTCCCCATCCAGTTCTGTTGTTCTAATGTTTGTTTATATTTTGGTATTACTTTTTTTATTTTGTCCGTTGCTTTCCGCTCCAGGAGCTTGCTTTCCGCGGGGCGGGTGGTGAGCCTCCTCGTCGCTATGCTCCTGCGGGGTCTCACCTGACCCGCTAATCCCGCAGGAGTCAAGCTCCTTCCGCTCCAAGCAACTCAGTAGTCGACTACATCTTGCTTTATAAGCAAAATATTTATATGGTAATTAGTCATTCATTATTGATGAATATAGAACAAATAACTCTGCTTTATTATAAAGGGCGAAACGCTTCACTTCTGGGAAGTCAAGCGTTTGTGATCTTTATTAGCCACGTCTTGATAGGATGTGGTGTCCGTTTTGAAGGAATTGGCTGCGTGATTTGCGCATTCTTTCGATACGTTCTTCTGCCATACGATCTGCAGCTTTGTAAGTCGGAATTCCGTCACGTTTTGCAATTTCAATTACTTTCTCTACGTTATTATATAATTGCTCAACCTTTTTCATTGCACGCTCACGGTTGTAGCCATAAAGCTCATCTGCAACGTTGATGACTCCACCTGCATTGATAACGTAATCTGGAGCGTATACGATGCCTAATTCATGAATTAAATCTCCATGCTTTGTTTCTTTTAATTGGTTATTCGCAGCACCCGCAATAACTTTTGCTTTAATCTGAGGGATTGTCTCATCATTAATAATTGCTCCTAGTGCACATGGAGCAAAGATATCACAGTCCACACTGTAGATTTCGTCCGTATTAACAGCCTTTGCACCAAATTCTTCAACAGCACGTTGAACTGCTTCTTTGTTGATATCTGTAACAATTAGGTTTGCTCCTTCTTCATGAAGGTGACGGCATAGATTATACGCTACGTTCCCTACACCTTGAACTGCAATTGTTTTTCCTTCAAGAGAGTCAGATCCAAATGCTTCTTTTGCTGCTGCCTTCATACCACGGTAAACTCCGTATGCCGTTACAGGAGAAGGGTTACCTGAAGAACCGAATGCAGGAGAAATTCCTGTTACGTAATCTGTTTCTTCATGAATTAGATCCATGTCAGCTACAGTCGTCCCTACATCCTCAGCTGTAATGTAACGACCATTTAAACCTTGAATGTAACGACCAAAAGCACGGAATAGCTCTTCATTTTTGTCTTTTCTTGGGTCACCGATAATAACTGTTTTACCTCCACCAAGGTTTAACCCAGCAGCAGCATTTTTATAAGTCATCCCACGACCTAGACGAAGAGCATCTTCAATTGCTGCTTCTTCAGACTCATAAGTCCACATACGAGTACCACCTAGCGCTGGTCCAAGAGTTGTGTCGTGAATGGCAATAATAGCTTTTAAGCCTGATTGCTCGTCTTGACAGAATACTAATTGCTCATAATCATATTTCTCCATATAACTGAAAATTTTCATAAGTAGTTCCTCCTATAATGTAAAAAATGTCTAAGTAATAAAATGTATAATAAATGCGTTGCTTATGATTTTGTAGATGAACAAATGGCAAGTGCTAGTGAATACAGTTTACTTTCAGCACTATCTGCTCTTGATGTAAGGACAATAGGTGCCTTAGCACCTGCGATAACAGCACCGACCTTTGCTTTTGCAAAATAAATCATGGATTTATATAGGGCATTACCTGTTTCAATATTTGGTACAAGTAAAATATCCGCTTGTCCGGCAACATCACTTTTAATTCCTTTATGTTCTGCAGCTTCTAATGATACTGCATTATCCAACGCCAACGGTCCATCAATTATACAATCCTTAATCTGACCTCTTTGATTCATAACGGTTAATGCAGATGCATCCAAAGTAGCCTGCATTGCTGGGTTCACAACCTCAACGGCTGCTATCGGTGCGACTTTTGGTATTTGGATGCCAATTGATTTAGCTATTCCAACAGCATTTTGTAGAATTTGAGCTTTTTGTTGTAAATCTGGAGCGATGTTCATTGCTGCATCTGTTACAATTGTAAACCTATCAAAATCAGGAACCTCAAAAACCGCAACGTGCGAAAGAACATTACCTGTCCTTAAGCCGAACTCTTTATTGAGTACAGCCTTTAAAATAACGGAAGTAGATATATTTCCTTTCATTAAGGCATTTGCCTTATTGTCCTTAACTGCTTTAACTGCTAGCTCTGCAGCCTCTTTAACAGAAGAGGTATGATGAATTTCAATATCCTGATGCGACGATAACTGAGGAGCAACCTCATTTAGAATCTGAAGGATTTTATCTTTATCGCCAAATAAGATAAATTTAGCAATTTCCTTTTCTACTGCCATATGAACTGCTTGTAGAACTTCATGGTCCTCAGCAGCTGCTACAGCGACAGTAGCTTCTTTATATTGGGTTGCCTGATTGAGCAAAGACTGTAATTTCATGTAAGATATCAACCCCTACTATTAAAATTTCACTCATAATACTTTATGCAAAAAGCGTGCCAACTCTTTCGGCATTGAAAACGCTTTATTCTACCGGGTTTGACATTGAAATATTTTGCACACCTTGCAAATTATTTCATGCTATTTTTTTCAAGGTTATATTTTTCTATTTTATAATATAGATTTCTCACCGAAACATTTAGTGCTTTTGCGGTAGCCGTTTTGTTACCTTTATTTTGTTCCAATGTTTCTTGAATAATGCTTTTTTCATACTCCTCAAGTCTTTTATTTAGATCCTGACCTTGTACCACTTGTTCTGCAAACTGAGTTTTCTCAGTTTGCAAGCTTGATTGTAGAGGAGGTAAGTGATGTCTTTCAATAATCGTTTCATTGTAATTCATAAATATAATGGCGCGCCCTAATACATTTTCTAGTTCGCGTACATTTCCTGGCCAATGATACCCCATTAGCTTTTCCATAGCTTGTAGAGAGACACCCTCCACATTACGTCCATAATCTTGGTTAATTTTATATATTAACCGCTCTGCAATAAGTGATATATCCGTAAGTCTATTTCTTAAAGGAGGGATTTGTATTGGCATTCGATTGATTCGGTAATACAAGTCTTCTCGAAATGACCCTTCAACGATTCCTTTTTCAAGGTTTACATTCGTTGCTGCGATGACGCGTACATTAATACTAATGGATTTTGTACCTCCTACACGCACAATTTCATTTTCCTGTAATACGCGCAAAAGCTTAGCTTGTGTATTAGCACTAAGTTCCCCAATCTCATCTAAGAAAATGCTGCCATTGTTGGCTTCTTCAAAGAGTCCTCTTTTCCCCCCTCGTTTCGCTCCAGAGAATGCTCCTTCTTCATAGCCGAACAACTCACTTTCTAATAAGTTTTCAGCTATCGCAGCGCAATTTACCCGAATAAACTTGTTGTACTTTCGGTCACTAGCATTATGTATAGCGTGAGCAAATAACTCCTTACCCGTTCCAGATTCTCCTCTTAATAGAACCGTTGCTGGTGTCTTCGCTCCAAGCTTTGCTTGTTCTATTGCCAGTTTCATTTCTTCGGATTCACCTATTATATCCTCAAACATATATTTTGCTTCTAGCGTTCGTATAATTTGTCTTGCTCGATCAAGTTCTTGTGTTAAAGATTGAATCTCAGACATATCGTGTATAACTCCAACACTACCTTTAAGCTTATCATTTACAATGATTGGTGCAACATTCACGATGACTTCCTTACGCTTCGGACCAACCTTCATCCTCGTTCCTCTTATAGCTCTTCTTGTTTTCAGAACTTTCAAGTGAATACTCTCACCTTCGGAAATATCAGCAGTAGCTGGTTTTCCAATTACTTCTTCGTTCGTCAAGCCCGTGATTCTCGTATAGGCAGGGTTGATAAGAATACCTTTCCCTTCCTCATCAACAACGGAGATTGCATCATCACTAGAATGAATAATGGCTTGAAGCATTGTTTGAATTTCCTTTAAGTTTGTAATTTCACCTGCAAGATTTACAACTTCCGTAATATCTTTAAATACAGAAAATGCTCCAATCATATTTCCTTCATCTGTAAGAATCGGAATACGATTTGTAATAATCTTCATTCCATTTTCGAGTACTAGCTCTTGGTTTGTTTCCGTTCTTTTTGTTTCAAGAATACGGGGGAGTCCACTGGCTGGAATGACCTCGTAGATATATTTCCCTATCGCTTCCTTGGCAGAGACACCAATCATTCTTTCGGCGCTTCGATTAAATAAGATGATGTATCCATTGTCATCAATCCCTACCATGCCATCATCAGTAGAGTTAAAGATCAAATCTCGCTTAAAAGACTCATGTTTCAGTTCTTCAATAAGACTTTCCTTGTCTGCAAACAATTCAGCAATTAGAAACGCAACTGTACCAGGAATTAAAACAGTATTCTTATTTCTCAAATCTCTAATTTCTTCAAAAACTTTCATATCCCCTGTCACTTCAATAACGATATCAATATGATCCGACAAGTAATTCTTCCAATTATCTCCTTCAGGTATATCCAGTTGACGAGCAAGGATTCTACCTGGTGCATCTTCATTTAGATCACAGACTGCTGCAACTTCCATTACAGAAGTTTCTTTCAATATTTTTAATATTGCTGTTCCACCATTACCTCCACCAACAATAAGTACCTTTTGCAAAATCATTCACCCCGAGTTATTGGATAACGTGAAAAAAATTGCACGTCTAGTCTATTCTATCGATAATACTACCGCTTGACAATTAGTTGCTATATATTAAACTTTAAAAGTAAAGAATAATTTTATTTGATATATGAAATTTTTCTGCTGTTTTCTAGCATTTACAGTGGATAATACACCACTTATGATTTTAAAAGATTATTGTTTTTAAGGGAGTTTAATCATGACACGTATTGTTGCATTAGTTATTATGTTGATTCCAGGCGCACTTGCTGCTTTAGGTATAAAATTAATGAGGGATATGTTATTTGGCATTCTCCAGCCACCAATTCCTTATTTGTGGCTACAATTTATATTAGGTTTCCTTCTCTTTGTTATTGGCCTTGGATTTATTGGTGGATTTATATTACATCGAGATCGAAAGAGAAATAAGGTTCAAGCTCGCTTTAAAAAGTAAGTAACCATAGAACAACATAGAAAAAAGCTAGAGTATTTTATACTCTAGCTTTTTTCTATGTTGTTTCGAAGTTGGAGGGCTTTTTCTGGATAATCTGTAAAAAAGGCTTCACAGTTACATTGAAATAATCTCTTCATCACATGTTCATCATTTACAGTATAAGGACGAACAGCTAAACCTGCTTTTTGGGAACTCTCTATGATTTCGTCAGGAGCAGCTAAGATATTAGGATGAAGTCCTTTCGCTCGGATTGAATCAGCATATATCCAAGGCATGTAAATTCCACAGGAATACAAAGGAGCAATTTCAACTTCTGGAGCTAATTGAAAACACTTTACAATAGAATAATGGTTAAAGGACGAAATAATAATTCTATTCTCATATCTAAATTCCTTTATTAACCCTATTAATTTTTGCTCAATTCCTTCATATGGAAATATATTATTTTTTAGTTCTACATTGCAGATTAACTGATTACCCTGCATCCATTCAAATACTTCCCGCAGTGTCGGAATAGGGTTCTTAGTGAAAGGCTTTTTGAATTTAAAGCTTGCATCTAGTTTCTGAAGTTCTTTCACAGTTAGGTCTTTTACATATCCCTTCCCATTAGTCGTTCTATCTACTTTCTCGTCATGAATGACAACGAGTTCACCATCTTGACTTATTTGAACGTCTAACTCTATACCATCTGCCCCTACGTTCTCAGCTGCTCGAAAAGCAGACATAGTGTTTTCAGGAAAAGCGCTTGAAACTCCTCTATGCGCAAAAATTAGTGTCATTAGATTCACCTACTCTTGTGTTAATAGAAAATCTTTATAGTAAAAGGTTCCCTTTGTTTGAGACATGAGTGTTTTCTTTCTTCCTTTAATTTCTACATGGGTATTTGGAAAAAAAGATTTAATTGCTGTTACAGCACCTTCACCTTTTACAGCTAATAGTGAAGTGAATATTTTGCGTTGATGCTCTAGTTCCATTATCTCTATGACAATCCGATCAAATTGTTCTTGAAGTTGCCTGATTTGTTCATCATTTCTTGATTGTATTCTTGATTTTAATACATTAAGGGCTATCTGGTATTTATTTTTTGCATTTACCTTTTCTTTGTATTGTATTAATGTGCGTTTTAAGTCTCTCTCCAAACTTTCTCTATTAAATCCTGACACATAGACAAAAGTTTCACGCTCCACTCGGTTTCCTATTTGAGCACATACGATACTGCCTTCCGCAAAAAGTCGGCCACCAATAATTTTTCCTTTGCGCTCGTCCATTTTTATATGTCTTGCTTGGATTAAACAGCTACCCGCATAAAATGCAATATAGATGTCGTTTGAAGCTGTCATTTTACATTCATTTGCATGCTTAACAAATATATTACGGCCAGCCTCTACATTTGTTATGTTATTCCCAAACACTCCACCTTTAATAAAAATGTCACCTTCATGAGACTTGATAAGAGTACAATTACTTACTCCTAATTCACTCATAATTGATATATCATTCTTAGCCTCTACAGAGAAATTCGGTTGTACTGTCCCCTTTATTGTAACACTTCCATCAAACACAATATTCCCAGTTTCTATCCCAACATCCCCGTTAATAAATAGATGATTACCAATTTTAATTTTACCATCTTCAAACTCTACGATTCCATCTCTTAGTGCCTTCAACACCGGCCGACCAGATTCCATTACTTCTGTAACTGTGCGCTTATCATATTGAAAAGGTTGATCTTGACCGGATTTACAGCGTATCTCTTTCCCTATCACTGTTTTTCCTGGTATCCCTTTCGTAGATGAAGATTTTTCTGCTAAAATATCTCCCTTTTTCACTTGAACAAAGAAGTTCATATTAAAAAAGTCTGCGCTTCCATCTTCTGATATTTTGGGCTTTCGGTTCGGTTTTTCTATGTAAGTAATCGTTGCGTTTTGTCCATCTTTAACGTCTAATCCTTCAGCTACAACTGTGGTTACCATGGACTCAATATTCATAATTGCAGCATCGTTAATAAGACCCGGTAAAACTCCTAAGCCTTTTAACTTTGCTTTAATATTTTCAATAACAACGTTTCTATTTTTCTCCAGTTCTTCAGGTGAGAGATATACGATAGCCTTTGCCTGCATTTCATCTTCTGTTACATAACAATCTATTTCAGGTCTTAGGATTCCAATCATTTTTTGAGAATTATCAGCATTTTGTAAGGAATCTTTTAATACAAGAAATTCAGATACATGAATTCTAGGGTTTTCTTGAATGAGCTTATTAAAATTTAAAATATGAAATCCGTCTCTTGACACTTTTATATAAAGGGTGTTGTTCTCCGGTTCTTGAATAAGCGAAAAGAATTCATTTTGGTATACTTCCATCGAGGTCACTACTCCCTAATTCTTCGAAAATTTTCATTATTGCCATATATTATTATAATGGAAATTTATATATTTTTTAACATTTTTTCAAAAAAATTAGAAATAAAGAAAAGGTGGAAGGTAAGTACCTTCCACCTTTCTCTATATCTTTATTCCTTACCCTCTCAAGAAGCTTTATGCTCTAAACGTAGCTTATCTGCTACCATTGCGATAAATTCTGAATTTGTTGGTTTCGCTTTTGTCATGCTAACCGTATATCCGAAAAGACTCGAAATGCTATCGATATTTCCACGACTCCACGCAACCTCAATAGCATGACGAATGGCACGCTCTACACGAGATGCAGTCGTGTTATATTTCTTTGCAATATCCGGATACAGTACTTTTGTAATAGATCCAAGTAATTCAATATCGTTATAAACCATTGAAATGGCTTCACGTAAATATAAATAACCTTTAATATGTGCTGGCACACCAATTTCATGGATGATACTTGTGATGCTTGCATCTAAGTTTTTAGGCTTTGAAGGCTCAGAATTCATTCTAGATGATAAGCTTGGTTTTTTAAGCACAGGATTTACTTTCCCACTAACTTGTCTAATGTGACTTACAAGGTTTTCCATATCAAATGGTTTTAAAATAAAGTATGATGCCCCTAAGTCAACTGCTTTCTTTGTTACATCCTCTTGACCAAATGCTGTTAGCATAATAACATTTGGTACTTTAGACTTTTCACGAAGGCGCTCAAGTACCGCTAATCCATCTAAATGAGGCATAATAATATCTAAAACAAGAACATCTGGCTCTACCTCATCCAGAAGTTCTAGGCATTCTTGTCCATTATGAGCAATTCCGACCACTTCCAAATCACTTTGTTCAGAAATATACTCTTCTAATAAAGATGTTAATTCACGATTATCATCCACTATACAAACTTTAATTGATTTCACTACAGGTTTCCTCCCTAATCCGATTAGAATCTTATGTCTATATATATTATTCTAGATAACTTTTTCGACAACGCAATAGCAAATCCTTTATTTTTTCAAAAAAATCTTTATTTTTATTACTAAATCACTTATTTTCTTTCAAATACTCACTTATTCGACTCCATTCGATATTCCTACCTTGATTTTGTCGAAAAATCTTTATTTTGATATTTCTAATCTTTAGTTGGGGTAGTAGTGTTTTCATTTATAATATACGTAGTAATAAATTGCATAATAATTGTGAAATACAATAAAAAAAACGGAGAACCGCTTGGGGATCCTCCGTGTGCTAGCTTTAACTTGCTCGTTGATGATCTTCTTTGTAAATGTTAATTCCTGCTTCATCAAGCATCCATTCAATATGAACACCATAACCACTTGTCGGATCATTTACAAATACATGAGTAACTGCACCAATCACCTTTCCATCCTGAATAATTGGGCTACCGCTCATTCCTTGGACGATTCCACCCGTTTTATCTAATAGATCCTGATCTGTTACTTTTAGAACCATTCCTTTAGTTGCAGGAAATTTCTGTGGAATTGTACTTACAATCTCTATATCATAACGCTCCACTTTCGATCCTTCTACAACTGTTAAAATTTGAGCGGGGCCTTCTTTCACTTGATGAGATAATGCAATTGGCATTGGCTTATTCATCTGCTCATTAACAAGCGATCGGTTTAGTACCCCAAATATCCCGAAAGGACTATTACGTGTAATATTTCCAATTACATCACGTTCTTCTGTGAAACGAGCTAGCTTTTCACCTGGTTTCCCGTCTGCACCTTTTTCAATCGAGGTAACCTCCGAACGAACGATTTGTCCATCTTCAACCACAATCGGTTTTTTCGTATCCATATCAGAAATGACATGACCTAATGCTCCATATTTTTTAGATACAGGATCATAGAACGTCATTGTTCCAATACCTGCTGCAGAATCACGAATATACAAACCTAATTTATAGGATTGTTCCCCTTTATCTTTTAGAGGTAAGAGGGTTGTTTCGATGGTTTCTTTCTCTCTTTTAATGACCATATTAAGATGTTCTTCATTTTCTCCTGCTTTTTGTACAAATGGTGCTACATCAGATAAGTTTTCAATTTTCTTTCCGTTAATCTCTGTAATCATGTCTCCTACTTGAATTCCTGCTTTTTCTCCCGGTGATACTTTCCCTTGAACTGAATCAACTAGGTGATGTCCTACAACTAAAACTCCAACCGAATTAAGTTTTACACCAATTGATTGTCCTCCAGGAATAACTTTAAAATCATCTAGTACTTCTACATTTACCTTCTTTATGGGCAAACCGGCTAATTCAAAAACAACTTCTTCTTTACCGATTTCATTCCCTTGGATTGTTAATTGTCCTTCTTGGTTGTGTAGCGATACTTCTTCTTGGCTGGATGTAGACATTGCTGTTACAGCTTTAGACTTTGGAAGAGTCATTTTATCGCCTTTAATCATTGTTATGGTCTTAGGCGTATTTAGGTAATCATGAATTGACTCGGAAAAGCCAATCATACAAAGTGAAACAAGGAGAATTCCACCAATTAATTTTCTAATTAAATCGTAATTCAATATTTTCACTCTCCTCGCTTCTAATCCACACACTCACAATTGGCTACAGTTTTAATTTTGCCTAGAGACGTCACATTTATAACTGGAAGCTTATAAAAAAAGCTACCCATATTGGATAGCTTTTCAATTATTTTTTATAGAATTCGCAAGCTGAAGCAATTCTTTCGAATGTTCCTTAGTAAGGTCTGTGATTTCAACCCCTGATATCATACGACTTATCTCATTTATTTTTTCAGAATCCTTTAAAAGTTGAACGGAGCTGCTTGTCCGTCCCTTTTGAGTTTTTTTCGAAATCAAGAGGTGATCATCAGCCATAGCTGCAACCTGAGGAAGATGCGAAATACAAATAACTTGTGAGTTGTGAGCTATGCTGTAGATTTTTTCCGCAATTGCTTGCGCAACTCGACCACTAACACCTGTATCGACTTCATCGAAAATAATCGAAGTAATGCCCTGATGTTTTGAGAAAATTGTTTTGAGTCCGAGCATAATTCGAGATAATTCTCCCCCTGATGCCACTTTTGAAAGAGGCTTTAACGGTTCTCCTGGATTTGTTGAAATAAAAAATTCAACTATATCGACTCCGTCTCGTTTAAATTTAGGAGGATGAGTTGATTCATTCAAGAAATTCACCTGGAATGTTGTTTTATCCATATAGAGTTCTTTTAACTGCTCTTGAATTTGCTTAGTAAGCTTTTTAGCCCACTTTTGACGAATGGACGAAAGGTTGTTTGCCTCTAAGCTTAAATCCTTCTCTAAAGAGCTCTGCTTGTTTTGCAAAGTATTGATGTAACTATCACGGTTAGTAATTGTCTCAATCTCTTCTTCAATTTCAGCACCATATGTTACGATTTCTTCAATTGTACTACCATATTTTCTTTTTAATGAGTTAATCTCATTCAATCTTTCTTCAATAAATTCCAAGCGTTGTGGTTCAAATTCTAACGAGTCTAACTCTGAACGGACATTATGAATTACATCCTCTAATAGATAAAATGCATTGGATACTGATTCGGATAGCTTTCCATAGCGGTTGTCGATATCAGCAGCTGTTTCTATATGGCTCATTGCAAGACCAGTCCAATCAAGACTACGGCTCTCACCTTGCAAACTGGTGTAAGCTGTTTGAAGGGACTCAAATAGTCGCTCAAAATTATGAAGTTTTCTTTTCTCTTCTTGCAATGCTTCATCTTCACCTAATTTCAAATCAGCTTTTTGGATTTCGTTAATCTGAAATGTAATAAGGTCTAATCGATGAGCCATTTCTTGTTCATTCTCATTTAGTTTTTTTATCTGTTTAATCGTTTGATCATATTCACTATATATCTCTTGATAACTTTGAAGTGCTTTTTGAATGTCTTTGCCTCCGTATTGATCTAACAGTGTCAAATGAAGCGAATCATTCATCAATTCCTGATGCTCGTGCTGACCATGAATATCGATTAGGGTAGAGCCAATCTCACGAAGAATCCCTATCGTTACAAGCTTTCCATTTATTCTACATACACTTTTCCCATTAACTGAAATCTCTCTTCGAACAACAACCATTCCATCCTCGATATCAATACCAAATTGTTGAGATTTGGCATAACAAGGATGTAGAGCTGTGTCTAGATAAAACAATCCTTCAATTTCTGCTTTTTTTTCTCCATGCCTAACAAACTCTGCTGAACCTCTTCCACCAACTAAAAGGTGAATGGCATCAATAATAATTGATTTCCCTGCACCTGTCTCTCCGGTTAAAACCGTTAATCCTTGATCTAGCGGTAATTCTAGTTCATCTATAATTGCGAAGTTTTTTATTGAAATTTCCTGTAGCAAGTAGTACTCACCTCATCGTTTACAGCATTTCAATTAGTCTTTGAGAAACAACTTTTGTTTGCTCTTCAGTACTACAAATAATTAGTATTGTGTCATCACCACAAAGTGTACCTAGTATTTCATCCCAGTCTAGATTGTCTATAAGTGCACCAATAGCATTTGCATTACCTGGTAGTGTTTTCATTACAAGTAAATGTCCAGCTTGATCAATCCGAATAAAAGCATCAATTAATGTACGTTTTAATTTTTGAAGTGGATTAAAACGTTGATCAGCCGGTAAGCTATATTTGTATCTTCCATCAAGTGTTGGAACTTTTACTAGGTGCAACTCTTTAATATCACGCGAGACGGTTGCTTGTGTAACATTAAAGCCTTCATTTTTAAGTGTTTCAACTAATTCATCTTGTGTTTCAATGTCGAGATTTGTAATAATTTCTCTAATTTTTATATGTCGTTGACCTTTGTTCATCATTTGAACTACACCTCTGATCCGCACTGTATATTTATACCTCTTGTCTCATGTTAGCTTATTTTTATATTTATCACAATAAAAATAGAAGTACTAGGGCGCAATTGTGTTTTTTCTTAAATTAGTCTGTTACTATCCACCCGAGGGTATCTACATTCTAAGGTGTTCCATAGGTACGGAACTTGGTTTTACTAAGGTTACATGCTAGAGCATTCAATCCGTCTCGCTACACCAACGGAAGAGGAAGATCCTTCCACTCCAAGCAACTCGGTAAAGTACCGAAAGCCTCGATCTTATAATGTTCGCTCTGTAACTCATACGGATATTAATGGATTATGGTTCTATTACCCTTTACTACAAAGAATCAATCATTAATAAAAAGCTGTCTAAAAGGAGTCCTAATTCTCCCTATTGGTTGAATTCTGGTAACCTTTTTTTGACAGCCTTTGATTATGATCATTATTTTAGTTCACTGTGTGCTTGAGTCACTGTTTCTTGGATGTTTACAGATTCATCTACTTCGCCAGTTTTTCCTTCTTGTCCTGACCAGAATAGATGAACCAAGAATTCAATATTACCCTCTCCACCTGTTATAGGCGAATAAGATAGATTTTTTACGTCGTACCCCTCATGTAATGCAAGTGAGATAATTTTATTTACTACTTCAACATGAATTTTTGGATCGCGAACGATTCCTTTCTTTCCAACTTGTTCTTTACCAGCCTCAAATTGTGGTTTTATGAGGGCAACCACATCACTGTTTTGCACTAATAATGTTCTGAGGACAGGTAGAATTAATGATAGTGAGATGAACGAAACATCTATTGTTGAAAAGTTAGGCATCTCACGTTCAAGATCAGCCGGTGTAACGTATCGGAAATTTGTACGTTCCATTACCACAACACGGTCATCATTTCGTAGCTTCCACGCGAGCTGGTTGTATCCAACATCTAAAGCATAGGATAATTTCGCACCATTTTGGAGTGCACAGTCCGTAAAGCCACCAGTAGATGAGCCAATGTCTAGCATTACTTTATCATTTACATCAAGATCAAATATCTGCAATGCCTTTTCTAACTTTAATCCCCCTCTGCTTACATAAGGAAGAACATTTCCTTTTACAGATAAATCAATGTCCTCATTTACCTTTTCTCCTGGCTTATCTAGTCTCATTTCTTTTGAATAGACAGTCCCAGCCATAACAGCTCTTTTTGCTCTTTCTCTTGTGTCAAATAAGCCACGTTCTACAAGAAGTACATCTAAACGTTGTTTTTTAACTTTCATTCTTTAAGCCCTTTTTTGTTTTTTTGGTGTAATGGTTAAAATTCGGTCAATGAGTGCTTCATTTGTAAGACCAATTTCTTTTAGTAATTCATTTACACTTCCATGTTCAATGAAGTGATCTGGTATTCCCATACGATCAATAACTGCTTGATGATAACCGTTAGATTGAGCGAATTCTAGTACAGCACTGCCAAAACCACCTTGTAATACCGCCTCTTCTATCGTTACAATTGGCATTTCATCCGCAAGTATATTGTTTAACATCTTTTCGTCTAATGGTTTAATGAACCTTGCATTCACTACTTGAACAGAAACTCCTTGTTTCTCTAACTCCAACGCTGCCTCCATTGCCATAGGAATGGTTGTACCAAAAGTAAGGATACTAACATCCGAACCTGGTTTTAAAATCTCCCAACTTCCAATTGGAATTTCTTTCAGTGTCGCATCCATTGGAACACCGTAACCATTACCTCTTGGATAGCGTAATGCAATTGGTCCATCATTATACTTAAGTGCAGTATTAACTAAGTGTTGACCTTCGTTTTCATCCTTAGGCATCATCAACACCAAATTTGGTAGGTGACGCAAGAAGGCAATATCAAATACTCCTTGATGTGTTTCACCATCAGCACCAACAAGCCCTGCTCGATCAATGCCAATAAATACATTTAGATTCTGCCTACAAATATCATGTACAACTTGGTCATAGGCTCTTTGTAGAAATGTAGAATAGATAGCTAAAAACGGTTTCATTTCCTGTGTAGCCAGTCCAGCTGCAACAGTTGCAGCATGTTGTTCCGCAATTCCAACATCAAACATTCTGTCAGGGAATTCCTGTGCAAAACCTTCCAGCTTTGAGCCAACAGGCATAGCAGGGGTGATGGCTACAACTCTCTCATCTTCGCGAGCTAATTTTCTAACCGTTTCACTCACCAACCCACTCCATGATGGAGGCGCATTTACTGGTTTAATCAGGTCGCCTGTATCAATCTTGTATGGACCAGTTCCATGCCACGTTCCAACTGTATCTTCCTCGGCAGGGTGAAAGCCTTTACCTTTTTTCGTAATAACATGTAATAAGACCGGACCCTTTGTTTTCTTAGCATATTGTAGATTTTCTGAAAGGTCGTTATAGTCATGACCATCTACTGGGCCTAAATAGGTAAAACCAAGCTCTTCAAAGAACATTCCCGATACCAATAAAGATTTAAGGCTATCCTTTACACGTACTGCTGCATCTGCCAAATGGCCACCAACTGCAGGAATTCTTTTTAAAATATATTCTAGTTCATCCTTAACCCAATGATATTTCCCCGCAGTTCTTAGTCTTCCTAAAATATTGTGAAGAGCACCAACGTTCGGAGCTATCGACATCTCATTGTCATTAAGAATCACAATCATATCCTTTTGTTCATGTCCTATATGGTTTAGCGCTTCAAGAGCCATTCCACCTGTTAAGGCTCCGTCACCGATAATTGGAACGATATAATTTTTTTCTCTTTTAACATCTCGAGCGATTGCCATACCCATTGCAGCAGAAAGGGATGTTGAACTGTGTCCTGTTTCCCATACATCATGTTCACTTTCAATCATTTTCGGAAAACCACAGAGTCCTTTATATTGTCTAAGTGTCTGAAATTGATCGGCTCTACCCGTCAAAATTTTATGCACATATGATTGATGCCCAACATCCCAAATTAATTTATCTTTTGGGCTGTCAAAATGTTTATGAAGGGCAACTGTTAATTCAACAACTCCAAGATTCGGGCCAATATGTCCTCCTGTCTTGGAAAGGGTTTCAATAAGAAAATCTCGAATATCTTGACTTAGCTCTTCTAATTCATTATTTGATAAGGTTTTTAAGAATGATGGGTTTTCAATTGATAATAAATCCATCTGGTACACCTGCTTTCACACTATAAGTTTGCATGATTGTTGATCTATGATTTTTTTTTCTTCTTTTCCTTTTTATCTTTTATTATAACGATATTAAACTTATCCTCAACAAATTGTAGCACTTTTCCTACTTGGAAAATAATATCCTTTGAGTAGCGAATGGCTAAAGTCTTACCTAACGCCTTTCCGCCAACAGTCAAAGCAGCAAGGACACTTGTTAATAATACACTAATTATATATTCAATTAATGATTCAGAACCAAGTTGATATTGAATCGTTAATTGTATAATAACAATTGCAGATGCAGTACCGCTAATAATACCTGAAATATCACCGATTACATCATTACAAAAGCTGGCGAAGCGGTCTGCATTTCGAAGGATCCGAATACTTTGACGGGACCCATATACCTTTTTAGCACCCATAGCGTGAAAAGGTGTCTCATCGGCTGCTGTAGCAGCTATTCCAAGCATATCAAAGAAGATACCAATTAGAACGATAATTAAAACAACTATAAGACCAATTTGCCAAGGAACTCCGTTTAATACCGCATTCGAAGTAATTGAAAAAATAGCCGCTAACACAAACGTGATAACGGCAATGCTGATGCTCCATTTTATTGAGTTTTTCATTAAGTCATTCATAATAAAAAAACACACCGTTCTGTCAATAATACTTGATTTCTATATTTTAAAAAACCTATTTTAAGTTATTTCTCATTGTATGTAAAAGGTGGTCACATAAAAAGTAAAAATTGCGGCTTAGGTCCAGTAGGTTTTCCCAGTAAATTACCGGATGTCGCCATACCGGCGGTTTCCCTTTAAAATCTACTTAGCTCCGTCACCAGTAGCTAGACTGGATTACCACTTAGTCCGCACTATAATCCCCTTTATGTGTCCATAAGAACAGTCTAGGAGTTTTCCTCAACAACCTTTAACCAAATTCTTAGCCTCTTTTGCAAAATGGATTTCATATGGACGAAAAAGTACATATCAATGGCCAACTGATGTGTACTTTGTAACCATAATCCCCTCACATTTCACTCAAGGCAGGCTACGCTGCTTGTGATTGATCGATCACATTTTGCAGGTCTATCACTATTCCCGACCTTACAAATGCATGTTGTAAGTGGAGGAATAGAGCCTCCGCGGCCAAAGGGTCAACGCCCACATGCCATTGTGGATCGCCCTTTGGCCTTACTCCCACCTTCGACCCAAGGCTGGGCGCCTCAAGCCGAAACCAGGAACTTCATCGATGTGCCCTTTAGTGGATTTTTAGGCCCACCTTCAGAATTGGTAGGTTGACTAGAATACTGCACCACCATTCATGCGTGCAATAATTATACCATATCTCTTCCTTTTCGCTCAAATGAAGACTATCTCCTATGATGGAGAATTTTAGCAATGATCCTTTTGTTGATGAATATTGTAACAAAGGTCCCGCATGTTAGCATTCAAAAAGATTACGGTTGATACGACCACCATGAGCTCATGAGATATTAATGTCAATGTGTACGATTTGCAATAAGTTCAGCTAGCTCTTTTAAAAGTGTTACATCTGCTTCTACCCCGTTAACATAACGTAACGCTTCCTGCAAGTGATAATGTAGCTTCTCCTTAGCCCCGTTCATGCCAAGAAGGCGAGGATAGGTGCTTTTGACTTTTGATTCATCGCTTCCAACAGGCTTTCCTATTACGTCTTCAGAGCCTTCCACATCTAGGATATCGTCTTGTATTTGAAAAGCAATTCCAATGTGATAGGCATACTCTTCAAGTAACTTAATGTCTCTTGCAGGTGCGTTCGCGATGATGGCTCCTGCAACAACACTAAAAGCCAACAATCTACCCGTTTTCCGATGATGAATGCTCTCAAGTTCTTCTAGTGTTAAATCCTTCTGCTCTCCTTCAAGGTCAGCAAGCTGTCCTCCTACCATCCCCTCTGCTCCTGAGGACTCTCCTAAAGATGAAAGTATCTCTAGCCGCTGACTCTGATCTAAACTATGATCAGTAGCAATAAGATGAAAGCTTTTCGTTAATAGGGCATCACCTGCAAGAATTGCAAAGGCTTCTCCAAACACTTTATGATTTGTAGGCTTTCCTCTGCGCAGATCATCATCGTCCATTGCAGGCAGGTCATCGTGTATAAGAGAATATGTATGAAGCATTTCTATAGCACATGCCACATTTAATCCTTTTATTGGATTTTTTCCATAACTTGAAATCGTTGCAAGAATTAATATTGGCCGGATTCGTTTCCCACCAGCTTCTAAAGAATATTTCATTGAGTCCTTTAAAGAAGCAGGTGTTTGAATTTGTTCTACGAGTCTGACTAATTCTTCTTCTATCTGTGGCTTGTATGTATTCATAAATTCCTTAAGCGAATTTGTTGACAAGCTTATTCCCCCTCTTTTATAGAGAAGTTTTTTGCACCGTCATCTGTAATTAATTTTGTCATTTCCTTCTCTGCATTTTGTAGCGTTTCATGACAATACTTTGAAAGCTTCATTCCTTGTTGGTAGTATTCAATGGCCTTTTCTAATGGAACTTCGCCTTCTTCTAATTTTGAAACAATATCTTCAAGCTCGTCCATTGCCTGTTCAAATGACATACCTTGCTCTTTATCCATTTTCAGTCTGCTCCTCCTCAACCTTTTCAACTTGGCAAATTGCTTTTCCATCTCGCAAGTGAACGGTGATATGATTTCCTTTACTAAGGTTCTTTGTTGATTTTACTAATTGATCTTCATGGTTATAAACTAAACTGTAGCCTCTTTCCATTACCTTCAGTGGACTTAAGGCTTCTAAAGTAGTTACAATATTTACGAATTTCTGTTCCTTTCTACGGACAGTGTCTTTCATCTGTTTTAGAAGTTGCTGTTGTAGGAATTTAAATCTATCCGTCTCCGCAATCATACGTTTTGAAGGGTGTAATCGTTGTAGTCGATTGTGTATATGTGAAAATCCATCCTGTTTATGCTTGATAATCATCCTTGTATTTCGTTGTAACCTTTCTACTAGACGATCAACATGTTCAATTTTTTGATTATACAATGCTCCGGGATTTCTTAGTACATAACTTCGCATAATTGACTGTAATTTTGCCTTCTCACTAGCAATTTTATTTTTGTAGCTTTTCACTAGCCTTAATCTGCGGTTAAGAACTCTTTCATACAACTCCTCAACATGTGGAACAGCCATTTCTCCTGCAGCAGTAGGTGTAGGAGCACGAAGGTCTGCAATAAAATCAGCAATTGTAAAATCTGTTTCATGTCCAACTGCTGAAATAAGGGGGATATGGGACTCATAGATTGCTCTAGCTACAACTTCTTCATTGAAAGCCCAAAGCTCCTCTATTGAACCACCACCTCTTCCTGCTATGATGACATCGATATCTCCATATTCGTTTGCTTTTTTTATGGCATTAGCTATTGAAGTGGCAGCTTGCTCTCCCTGTACTAATGCAGGGAATATAAGAACTTGCCCTAATGGATACCGACGCTCTATTGTTGTAATAATATCTCGAATGGCAGCACCTGTTGGTGAAGTGACAACAGCAATTTTTTTCGGATATTTAGGAATTTCTTTCTTGTTTGCCTCGTCAAAATATCCTGCTTGTTCAAGCTTCTTTTTTAATTGTTCATAAGCTAGGTAAAGTTCTCCTATACCGTCAGGCTTCATATCCTTTATATAAATCTGATACTGTCCACCACTTTCGTATACGGAGATTTCTCCTTGTACGAGAACATGCATCCCATTTTCTGGTCTGAATTTTAACACCTGAGCAGAAGATGAGAACATAACGGCCAAGATACGTGCTTTTTCATCTTTTATCGTGAAATATAAATGTCCACTTGAATGCCTTTTAAAGTTTGAGATCTCTCCTCTGAGATAAACAGTTGAGAGATGAGGATCCTTATCAAATTTTCTTTTTATGTATTTTGTTAACGCCTGTACGGTTAAATAACGGGATTCAGTCTCCATTACTTAAGCTCCTTCTCTAATAAAAAGCTGCTCTCCATTTTTTAAGGAAGGCAGCTTTGTTGTTACTTTTATTGTACTACTTTTTCTTAGATTTAGCGAAAATAAGTAGTTACTAAATCTACCATGCAACTGAAAGGTATGTTTTATGTTTCTGAATTAAATCATCGTGACTAATGTATTTTAAAACTAACTCTCCATTTGGGTGTTAACTTTAGATAATACCGCATTGATAAATTTACTTGAATTTTCATCACCATAGATTTTTGCAATTTCAATGGCTTCATTAATGGTTACCTTCACAGGTGTGTCCTCGTTGTGAAGAATTTCGCTTACAGCCATTCTAAGGATGTTACGGTCTACTCTTGCTAAACGTTCAAAGGACCAACGCTCGAGGTTATTTTTGATCATTTCATCAATTTTCTCTTTATGTTCGCAATAATTGGTTACAAGTCCTGTTAAGTATTCGTCGGATGGTTCTTCTTCTAGTACGTTTTGCAGTGCTTCTTGTGGTTCAATTTCTGATACTTCTATTTGAAATAGTGCTTGTAGTGCTTTTTCCCGTGCAGTTCTTCTTTTCATTTTCAATTACTCCTTTAAGCCTTTCTCAAATCACATACATTTGATAATAGCATAATTCCCCATTTATTCACACAACTTACGTAGTTGGTTTGAAAATTTGTCATCAAAACCCGTCCTATACTTTAAACTGGGACCTTTGCGTTCCACTCCAGGGTGCTTGCTTTCCGCGGGGCGAGCGTTGAGCCTCCTCATCGCTTCGCTCCTGCGGGTTCTCAACTGGCTCGCTAGTCCCGCAGGAGTCAACCACCCTTACGTTCCACGCAAATCTGTAGTTCCCTCATATTATTTCCTATAATGAGAGTTAAATTTTTTATCAACTAAATAAAATGAATCTAAAAATCCGAACAAATAACCGTAGTAATACAAAAAACTGACTCTTAGGTTATCGTAACCTATAGAGTCAGTCCTATGCTTAGTGTACATATTGAATTATTCTTCTGTTAATTCGTTTTCTGTTTTTTGGTTTTCGAATTGAACACCTACGATGTGAACATTTACTTCTTCAGCATCGAGTGCTGTCATGTTCAATAGGGCTTGGCGGATATTATCTTGAATTTTTTTTGCAACTGCTGGAATTGACACTCCGAATTTCATTGTGCAGAATACATCAATAATAATACCTTGCTCAGTTAACTCTACTTTGACACCTTTACCATGATTTTTTTTACCAAGGCGCTCTACCACACCTGTAGCAAAACTTCCACGCATTTGAGCTACGCCTTCTACTTCATATGCAGCAATACCAGCGATTACTTCAATGACTTCTGGGGCAATCTCAATTTTCCCAAGGCTATTGTGTCCACTAGACATTTGCAATAAATTTTGATTTTGATTTTCTGACATTTTTCCTACCTCCTAATTAAGTTAGGATTTCATTACTTCGTATTTTTCTAAAAACTTCGTATTAAAATCTCCACCTACAAATGCTTCGTGTTCTAATAATTTCAAATGGAATGGAATGGTTGTATGAATACCTTCAATCACGAACTCACTCAGTGCTCGCTTCATTCTTGAAATCGCTTCTTCTCTTGTAGCACCGTAGGTAATAACCTTTGCAATCATTGAATCATAATAAGGTGGAATGGTGTAGCCAGGATAAGCTGCAGAATCTACCCTTACACCTAAGCCTCCTGGAGGAAGATACATTTCGATTTTCCCAGCAGACGGCATAAAGTTCTTTTCTGGATTCTCAGCATTAATTCTACACTCAATAGACCAGCCCGTAAACGTAATCTCCTCTTGAGCATAGGATAATTTCTTTCCAGAAGCAACTAAGATTTGTTCTTTAATTAAATCAACGCCAGTAACTTGTTCTGTTACAGGGTGCTCAACCTGAATACGTGTATTCATTTCCATAAAGTAGAATTCATGATTGTTATGGTCATATATAAATTCTACCGTGCCCGCTCCAGAATAATCAACTGCTTTTGCAGCCTTTACTGCTGCGTCACCCATTTTCTCACGCATTTCTTCAGTTAAGGCAGGAGATGGAGTTTCCTCTAAAAGTTTTTGTAACCGACGCTGAATGGAACAGTCACGCTCTCCTAAATGAATAACATTTCCGAAGTTATCAGCTAGCACTTGGATTTCAACATGTCTAAAATCTTCAATATATTTCTCAATGTAAACTCCTGGGTTACCGAATGCTGTCATCGCTTCTTGCTGGGTAATATTAACACCTTTAATGAGGTCGGCCTCCGTTTTAGCAACACGGATTCCTTTCCCCCCACCACCAGCAGTGGCTTTGATTATAACCGGATATCCCATTTTTCCAGCTAGTGCAACGGCTTCGTCTGCATCTTTTACAATCCCTTGTGACCCCGGAACTATTGGAACACCCGCTTCTCTCATTGTTTCGCGCGCAACATCTTTTGTACCCATCTTTGAAATTGCTTCAGGTGATGGACCGATAAACGTAATGTTGCATTCACGGCAAAGTTCAGCAAAGTCAGCATTCTCTGCAAGAAAACCGTATCCAGGGTGAATCCCATCACATCCTGTAAGCTTTGCAACACTAATTATATTTGTAAAGTTTAAATAGCTATCCTTAGAAGCAGTAGGTCCAATACAATATGCTTCATCAGCTAATTGTACATGTAATGCTTCTTTGTCAGCCTCAGAATAAACAGCCACACTTTCAACTCCAAGCTCTCTACAAGCCCGAATCACACGAACAGCTATTTCTCCTCTATTTGCAATCAATATTTTCTTTATCATTGTGTAATCGCTCCTTATTCAGGCTTTACCAAGAATAACGGCTGTCCATATTCTACTAGCTGTCCATCCTTAACAAGAATTTCTACTATTTCACCTTTGATCTCGGCTTCAATTTCATTGAATAATTTCATTGCTTCAACAATACACACTACTGAACTATTATCTACTTTTGAACCTACTTTTACATAAGCATCTGCATCTGGTGATGGAGATTGATAGAATGTTCCAACCATTGGCGAAGTGATTTTATGTAAATTCGCTTGATCTGATCCTTCCGCTTCTTTCACAGCCTCTTGTTGAGAAGCTTCCTTAACTGTTTCCTGATGAGCTGGAGCTTGTTGAACAGGAGCCTGTTGTACCGGCTGTTGCACTTGCACTGGTTCGATTGTTTTTGTGATTGCATTTGATAATGTTGCCTCAGACACCTGGTTCTTTTTTAATTTTATTTTAGAGCCTTCATGCTCATAACTAAATTCATCAATACTAGATTGATCAATAAGCTTAATGATTTCACGAATTTCTTGAATTTTCAACAAAAGTTACACCCCTTAAATTAATTTAGTACTAGCTACTAATATCATACAGTAATACCTTGTAAAAATTCAATAATAGATTCTTCCTATGTAAAGCGTTTTCAAAAATATATAAAAATATTATCTAAGGAAAGAGGAATTTGTCATTGTCTGGTGAAATATGTAAATAGATCATCTAAAAGGGGAAATTATAATGAATATGGTTAACCATTTAAAAACAGAAGACCTCATCCGCAAAAATAGCCTAGTAGTAAAAGCTACCTTTTTCTCTGTTCTGTTAGCAGCCGTAGTTGACATTGCAATGAAAAAGGATTTAGCTGTCATTTTAACAATTATTCTTTCAGGTGGCATTGGTGTTGCTATTATTTCTGTTCTTCACTATACGAATAGATGGATTGTCACGATCCCTTATATCGCTGTGTTTACAGTATCAATTGGAATTTATCTTATTATGGAAGCAACCGTATCCGTTACCTCTTATACTCTTGTTTATTTCATTATTGCAGTTTCAGCAATTTATATGAATAGTAAAATTCTTTCTCTAAGTATCTTTTTAGGATTTAGTGTCCTTTCCCTTTTTACATTATTCCACCACCATGAGCTTACTCTAGAGCTTAAAAATTATGTAACCATTTTTCTATTATTTGCACTTGTATCTATTTTACTATTCTTTCAACTCAATATATCAAAAAAAATGGAACAAAAACTAGCGGAACTTAATGAAGAAACAACTTATCTTTTAACAAAAGATCAAAAAATAATGAGCGCTGTTTCTGAAAATTCTCAGCAATTATCGAATATGTTAATGCATGTAAGTCAGAGAAGTAGTGATTCTCTCCAGGCTGCGAAAGAAATGAATGATGGCATCATGAGCATTGCCTCAAGCGTCCAACAACAATCAGGACAAATTGTTGATATATCAACGTCCCTTAGTTATTCGGCTCGTCATGTTTCTCAGATGCTAGACAAGTTAGATGTTATTCAAAAAAAATCTGATGGAGCATTAGCTTCATCAAAAATCGGTCGTAGTCTGCTTGAATCCTCTAGAGAAGAATTAAAGCATTTTCAAGTGAGCATGTCTGCTCTAAATAAACAATGCCAGCTCTTTATTCAACACAATATAGAGATTGGAACTTTTGCTGAATCCATTCAAGCCATTGCAAAGCAGACGAATCTTTTAGCTTTGAATGCATCTATTGAAGCCTCAAGAGCAGGTGAATCGGGTAAGGGCTTTGCTGTAGTAGCGGAAGAAGTTCGTGTTCTAGCAGATCGTACTAATACGATCGTTTCACAAATAACTGGTAAACTTCAAAAGATGAATAGTGATACGAATCATGTTTTCCAAGAAGTTCAGACTGCAATGAATCAATTACAAAAACATGTAGAGCAAATTAAAAATACTGAGAACTCTTTTTCTACGATTCAAGTAAATAACCAGAGTCTTTCCCAAGAGATTTTGGAATATGAACAGTTCGCACAGGAGGTTGCTAGTTCCGTTGAGGCGATTAATGCTCAATTGGTTGAATTTAAAGAGTTAATGGAAGGCGCAACTGCAGTACTAGAAGAGATTTCATCTAGTAATGATGAACAAACAAAGCAATATGGAGTACTCGATCAAATTATAGATGATGCAAATACTTCTATCAAAAGTTTACTTTCCCTTCAAGGTCAGTGACGATTCAATTTCTAAGTGTAATGAAAGAACAATTAACAAATTCGTTTCTCTCGGCTAAGAGCTATCACACATTAATTGTTTCAACCTATTAAAAAGCTTCTTACCAAAAGTAGTTTAAATTCTAGTCTATGCACCTAAAAATAGCTGGCATTCGCAATGTCATCACCCATTAACGAATTTATGACCGTTAATGGGTGTGCCACTGTTTAATAAGCCAGCTACTTTTATTTTAATGTTAAACTATCATGAATTAGTTTAGAGGCTGAAAGGTAACGGCAACATTCCCCATTTCACCAATTTCACTTTGAACCTTGCGAAGGATGTCGTTAGCTGCAGTAGCTGAATGCTCCTCTGCTTTTACTGTTACTTTAATATTGTTTCCATCAGCTCTTACTAGAGCATCGTCGTAACCCATTGAGATAATCATTGTTTCTAAAGCAGCTTCAACGATCGCCAATTGCTTTAAATCTTCCATTTGCTGGTATGCAGCATTTTTCTCGTCTGTTGAGAGTCCAGCATCTCCAAGTTTCGCTGTTAATTGTTCCTCTAGTTGAGCTCTTTCATCGTTAATATCTAGACGAAGTGCTTCAAACATTTCATCACCAGCAGCTTCTGTAACGATTTCCATTTCTTCGTTTGTCATCGTTTGCTCTTCACCTTCCGCACCTACTTGTTGACCTTCATTTTCCACTGCTGCCATATCTGTTGCTTGTTGAGTTGTAGGTGACGTAATGTAGTAAACTGATAACACAATCACAAGACTTAACATTGTTAATAACCAAACCGTTTGTTTTTTTAATAGCATTTATAATATCCCCCTTATTTTTTAGGCATCACTGCAACTCGGTGGCTTGGAACATCCAATGCTCGAGTAACAGCTTCTATTATCCATTTTTTTATTTGTATATTATCGGCACCCTTGGCAACGACAAGAACACCGCTGACTTTTGGTTTATTGGTTTGTGAGATGACTGGCACTTCTTTTTCTCCATCTTGAGTAATAACAATTTGTTCATCTGTTGTTTGATCTTCAATCTTTCGTTTTCCACCCTCAGTATCGGTTTCATTTGTTGTTTGTTTTTGAGTTGAATGATTCTTTTCGAAAATTTTTGCCTCAGTGGACTCGACATTTACAACAACCGTTACTTCGCTTACACCAACAATTTGGTCTAGAGCTTCTTTCAATTGATTTTCGTATTGATTCTCATACACTCGCATGCCTTCATTAATATCGCTTTTATTTGATCCGAAGGTGGGAACATCCTCGTCTTGGTTACTTTGATTCTCACTACTCTCAACACTGGCAACCTGTAGTGTTTGGTCTTCGTTGGAACTCCATAGGTCACTAATGAGCATAAAGGCTACACCGAATAATAGTAGAATCAGAAAGTATTGTAGTTTCATATTTTTCTTTTTTTCTGTAGGTCTATGTTCTGAGTCCTTTGACAACCATTGCTTAATGAGATCGAAGGGGCCTTTGTTAGAGCTCATTTTCTTTTCCCATCCCTCCTTTTTCTAAAATTATCACTTGATCTGTTGAGAGGTTCCATTGTTCTGCGAGTGCTGCTGAAATATCATCGTGCCTATCAATTGGTTGTTCTTGTTGATGTGCGCCCACTTCTACCCTTTGAACAACTTCAACTGAACCTTTTGCATAATCTTTTAGTTCAACATGCACCTGTTGAATGCTGTCCGGTAAATTCTCCAAATCCTCTGATTGGATATCAATGGCAACGATTTCTTTTTCGTACTCTGCAATCAACTCCTTTTCAGCTTGTTCTTTCATTTGGACAGCCATCTGTTCTAAAATATATGCACGTTGTGAGGCTTGTATTTCTTTTTTCTTAAATTCTATTGAATTTTCTACAGATTTATTTTCATCTGTGCCCGAAAGAGCAACAGTTTCCAATACTTCTTCAAAATCACTAGACATTAATTTTAAGAGGGGAGTCAGAATAATGGTTATTAACAATAACCCTGTAACAATTTTTGTATACTTCTGCATACTAGAATTAGGGAGTAGCATATCGATCACCGTTGCAAGAAGAACAAATACGATGATATTGGTGATCCACTCTGTTAAAAATTGCATAATCTCCCCCCCTATCTCATCATCATGGTTATATTTCCAGCTGCTATCATGACAGTAATACTAAGGAAAAACATAAAAGACACAATTGCTAAAGCTGCAAATACATATATAACACTTTTGGAAATAATATCTAAGCACGTGATAACAGGACCCCCACCTAAGGGCTGAAGCAATGCTGCTGCTAGCTTGTAGATAAAGGCAATCATCAAAATCTTAACGGCAGGAAAGGCAGCAATGATCAAAACAATCCCAACACCTGCTATACCTACCGTATTCTTTAATAATACTGATGCACTAATGACTGTATCAGCAGCATCAGTAAACATTCTTCCTATAACTGGGACAAAGTTTCCTGTGACAAATTTGGCAGTGCGAATTGTAATTCCATCTGTAATAGCAGATGTAGCACCTTGTACAGATATAACTCCTAGAAAAACAGTCATAAAAACACCTAATAAGCCAATACTCCAATTGCGTAATAAGCTTGCTAATTGTGTGACTTTATAATGCTGTGACAATGTACTTACGATATTAAGAAGTACTGAAAGAAATAAGAGTGGTAACACAACATTCTGGATTAATAATCCACTGGTATTCATTAAAAAGATGATGATAGGATGGAAAAAAGCTGCAGACGCTAGTCCACCGGATGCTGCGATCAGTGCAAGCAACAATGGAACGAGCGCTATGATGAAGTGTGTCATGGTGGAGATGGCTTCTTTCGTATAATCAATCGCAACATGAAAACTATTTAAAGCAATAATGATGAGTACCATAAAAATAATCGCATACGCAACCTTACTAACGTTTCCATTCTCAAAAGAATTCTGTAACGACTGCAGAAACATACTGAATATGGTTAGCATGATTAAGGTTCCTAAAAGCTTCCCATTCATCACCAGTTCCTGAAAAGCAAAATGGAATATGCCTGAAAACCACGCTTTAAATGAGAATTTCTTTTCCCCTTTTATAAAATCAATTAAACTACCTTTCTGACTTTCTGGAAGGTACCCTCCATAATCGTTGACAATGCTTGTCCAATATTGCTTTAGTTCCTCAATACCTAGGCGATCAATTTGTTCATCTATCATTTTTTGCTGTACTTCTTCTGACAGTGGCACCGTATCATCTTCTGCTTGTACAGCCTCTCCGAATAAAAAGACGACCAAGAACGCAATGAGTATCAACTGTATTTTTTGCCGCAATGATTTCACCTCTTTGACAACGCCCTTATCCTTGAGGAATCATATTGATAATGGTCTCAATGATTACTGTTAGAATCGGGACGGCCATTGCTAAAATTAGTATTTTCCCTGCTAGTTCTACTTTTGCTGCGATTGCCCCTTGACCTGCATCCTTCGTAAGTTGAGCTGCGAATTCGGCAATATAGGCGATACCAATGATTTTTAGTATTGTTTCAACATAAATTAGGTTGACATTTGCATTTACTGCTAATTTTTCAATCATACGTATAATTTCTTGAATTTGATCTACTAAAAAGAGAAAGATCGAACATCCGACAAATACAACGAGTAAAAATGCGAAATTTGGTTTTTGTTCTTTTATTATGAGAGCTAAAAAGGTAGATATGAGTGCAATCCCTACGATTTTGATAATATCAATCGGATATCCCTCCTTCTAACCCTGGAATAAAAAGACAGATTTAATTTTCTGGAATAAGTCGTCCACAATGGAAGCAACCATAAATAAGATATAAATAAATCCAAACAGAGTAACCCATTGTGCATACTCTTTTTTTCCTACTTGTTCTAAGATTGTGTGAAGAAATGCAACAACAATACCTACCCCTGCAATCTTAAATATCACATCAACTTCGATCCCCATTTTTGTCCCTCCTGATTTCTAGAGCAATAAGATAATGAGCAGTAACCCTGATAAGAACCCTAAACTTTTTGTCATTTTTTCATATTTCTGTTGTTTATCTAATGCCTCAGCTTCTTCACGCTCTAAATGCTTCAGCGCTAGGAAAATATGCTTTTGCTGAGTAACTAAGTCATGCTGACCTAAGTTTTCACCAAATTGCTTTAATATTTCATATTCACCAGATCGGAATGCTGTTAACTTCCATACCTCGTTAAGGCTTTCTTCCCAGGCTCGTTTTACCGTGATGTCATGCTCAGTTAACTTCTTAGAAAATGCTTCAAATAACCAAGATACAGGCTTTTGAAGCTGACTAGAAATCTTTCTTGATGCTTCATGTAATGGGGTATGACTATACATAATCTCTGCTTCAAGTGCTTGAAGAGCAACCTTTAAAAGTCTCAGCTGTCTTGGACGTTCAGTCAGATATTTAGAAGCTTCAAACCCCGCCCATGACGTCGAGAGTAAGATAAAAATGGCTCCAATAACCTTCACCATTTACGTTACACCCACCTTGGAATGAAGTGATACCCCTTTGGTGTTAAGGACATCCTCGATGACACCGGGGTGTTGATCTCGTTTCAACAAAACGTAACGATCAATTGTTTGCAAATCCAAAATTTTTCTCAATGTTGGCCTCTTATAAATATCCTGGTACGATGAACCGTGTGTTGTCATCATTAATGTTATTCCTGCATTGACAGCCTCAAGAATGGCTTGTCCATCTTCTTCTCTACCAATTTCATCTATAATTAGAACATCTGGGCTCATTGAACGAATTAACATCATCATACCTTCTGCCTTCGGACACGCATCTAAAACATCCACGCGTGGCCCAAACTGTAGCTGTGGAACACCTTTCACGCAACCAGCAATCTCTGAACGTTCATCCACAATCCCAACCTTTTTTGGTGGAATCCCTTTCTCTGGAATTCCCGTTGAAATAATTCTGGCTAAATCCCTCAAGATCGTAGTCTTTCCAGATTGTGGGGAACCAACAAACATGGTATGAAGCCATTGTTCACGATATAGTAATGGCACCATCTTTTCTGCAATGCCAATCTTTTCTCGAGCAATTCGAATATTAAAGGATGATAAGTTTCGGATTCCCTTAACCTGTCCTCCTTCTAAGATCACTTTTCCTGCTAGTCCAACACGATGACCACCTTCTACTGTGATATATCCTCTTTTAAGCTCTTCTTCAAGAGTATAGAAAGAATACTTAGATAGTTTATTCATTAAATGTTCACAGTCTTCTGACGTAACAATATAAGGAAAAAATTTCGCATCCCCCCGAATCGTCACCTCCAAAGGACGATTGGTACGCACACGGATTTCTTCCATCATGTCAATTAATGTTTCCGGAAGAGTCAATATTTGTTCTGATATGCTACTAGGTAATATGGCTACGATATTTTTCATTAAACCTCCTCCTTGTACATGTCCTCTGATATAAAATGTATTCTATGTTTGAAAGAATATGACAAGAAGTAGAATAGTAGAAAATATTTAAGTAGATATGGGAGGTATTCAAGTCGGTTTCTTGATGTAGTTTGTTTCGAGGCTGTGGTTAGGCGTTTTTGAGGAGGTAAGGATCTATAACTTAGTTAGCATTTCGATAACTCATTAAGATATATGAAATACATGACTTCGGTCAGATAAAATGAAAATTTAGCACGTAGAAGCCATTAATACGTATACAAAGAAATAGACCAAGCAATATCGGTAATCTTCCAATTACGATATTGCTTGGCCTAGAGCTAACGTTGTTGATTGGTGCGGACATTTATTCCGTTATTTTAAGAAAAGACGTATATTTATTGAAGTTTGAGGACATTTATTCCGTTATTTAATGAGATTTGCACGAATTCAGCTGAAATATTGATGAATAACGGAATAGATGTCCGCTACTTCCCGAAAAATCCTGTTCTTTTAGTACATAACGGAATAAATGTCCGTTGATACGTTATACAAAACTCCAATATCCCAACATTATAAGCAAAACCCAGAAAACCTTCATACTTTCAAAAGCAAGAGGCTAACAAGTAAATGTTAGCCTCTTGCCTCTATCATTTATTATGCACGAGATACGTAAGATCCGTCTGTTGTATTAATTACTAGTTTGTCTCCTTCGTTTACGAAGAAAGGTACGTTTACAACAAGACCTGTTTCAACTGTTGCTGGTTTAGAACCACCAGAAGCTGTATCGCCTTTGATACCTGGTTCTGTTTCTGTAACAGTTAACTCAACTGTGTTTGGTAGTTCAACACCAAGTGTCTCTCCTTGATACATCATGATTTGAACTTCCATGTTTTCTTGCAAGTATTTTAGTTCGTACTCGATTTGGCCAGAAGGTAATTCAATTTGCTCGTAGCTTTCATTATCCATAAAAATATGCATGTCACCGTTTGCATATAAATATTGCATTCTACGGTTATCAATTTGAGCTTTTCCTACTTTTTCACCAGCGCGGAACGTTTTTTCCTGAACCGCTCCTGTACGCAAGTTACGTAGTTTTGAACGTACAAATGCTGCTCCCTTACCTGGCTTTACATGTTGGAAATCCATTACACGCCAGATCCCATTGTCAACCTCGATTGTTAAACCTGTGCGAAAATCATTTACTGAAATCATTCTATGTCCTCCTAGTCGTAACTAATTCCATTCGGAAATTATAAGATAATTAGATCTTTGGGTGAGTGAATAAGTGTTTCATTTGAGTCTTCTGTAATAATTGTATCATCTTCAATTCTGACGCCACCAATACCTTGTAAGTAAATACCTGGTTCAACAGTGACAATCATTCCTGGTTCAAAGACTACATCAGAGTTTTTGGAAAGTCCTGGTCCTTCATGAACTTCAAGCCCGATTCCGTGACCAAGCGAATGTCCAAAGTACTCACCATAACCCTTTTCTGTTATGTAATCACGCGCAATTGCATCAGCTTCTTTACCTGTCATGCCCGGTTTAATTTGATCCATACAACGCAGTTGGGATTCTAGAACAATATCATAGATTTCTTTAAGTTTGTCTGATGGTTCACCTACAGACACTGTACGTGTCATATCAGAACAATATCCTTTATAATATGCTCCAAAATCTAAGGTTACAAAATCACCTTTTTCGATAACCTTCTCACTCGCAACACCGTGTGGCAAAGCAGAACGATATCCAGACGCGACAATAATATCGAAGGAAGACGAAGCAGCTCCACTCCTACGCATGAAGAACTCTAGTTCATTTGAAACGTCTAATTCTGTTACACCTGGTTTAATATAATCTAATATATGTTTAAATGCAGCATCCGCAATGTCTGCAGCATCCCTTATAATCTTAATCTCATCCGGGGTCTTAATCAAGCGCAATTTTTCTACGACGCCCGCAATGGCTACAAGCTCTGTCTTAAGTGTTGAACGATATAAGTCATACTGAGAGTAAGTCATATAATCCTTTTCAAATCCAAGGTTTTTAATCCCTAGCTTTTCAACTTGGTCTGCAACCTCTTGTTGGATTGGGCCCTTATGCTGGATAATCTCAAATTCTTTTGCTTGTTCAGCAGCTTGTTCTGTATAACGGAAGTCTGTTATAAGGATTGCTTGATCCTCCGTTATTAATGCAACACCTGATGAACCTGTAAAGTTCGTCATATAGCGACGATTGTGCTTGCTCGTTAGTAGCATTCCATCAATGTTGTTCTTTTTAAATGTTTCTCTTAATTTTTGTAATTTCATACATGATCCACTCCCTTAATAAAATGTATTAATCCCATTAATGCTAGCTCATAGCCATACAAGTCAAGTCCAACGATTTGACCAACGGAAACCTCTGCTATAACTGAATGATGGCGGAACGGTTCCCTTTTATGTACGTTGGAAATATGTACTTCTATCACTGGAGTCTTTACCGATGCAACAGCATCCCTCAATGCATAACTATAATGTGTAAAGGCACCGGGGTTTACTATAATCCCTTCTATCCCCTCATCCTCTGCATTATGGATCCAATCAATCAGGTCACCTTCATGATTCGATTGCTTGCATTCAAGTTCATATCCAATGTCTTGTGCAACCTGTTGTAATCTGGACTCTACTTCAGCAAGCGAAGTCTTCCCATACACTTCTGGCTCTCTCTTACCAAGACGATTTAAGTTTGGTCCGTTTAATAGTAGTAGCTTTCTCATTGTTATGTATCACCTAAAAAAATAGAATGTTCATCATGAACATTCTATCATAAAGCATATGATGATACCTACCAAATACTCTGAAAAAAGAAAAAGCTTCATTTCCTTTTACAAGTAAATTATAGCATTTTACACTCATCATGTGTGAAGTTGTTCACTATTCAACTATGTGTTTTATTCGGGAGTGAGTATGTTTTACTGAACAACCTCATCGCTTCTTTCTTTTTCATCTTGATGACGAAGTTCGTTTTCCTCGTAAGATATAGAATAACCAACAAAAAGGCCGAATAGAGCATATAAACAAGCATTTGTAATGATGGTGTCATATTCTAAATCTGTAAATGCTGGCATACTCGGGAATAATGGCTTTAATATGAAGAAAACAACAAGAAACAACCCTAAGCCATATGCAATCCCTACCCACATTGACGTTAGTTTTCTCATTAGTCCATAGTATACAAGCGCAACACCAATTGACAAGATTCCATAGGCAAGTATTGAAATAACTATTCCTATCCATGTATCCTTCCAATCCCCTACTGCCCAAGGCTCTAAGATAATGTTTGGCTCAATTTTAGTAAACGAGAAGAAATAACAAAGATAGCCGATTGCACTCCATAGTATTCCTCCAAACAACCCGGTAACAACGACCATTGCAATAAAGGATAATGGCTTATCAGATTGATTTTGTTCAAGCTTCGGATTGGATTTCCCTTCATTTCTTAATTGGTCAAATTTCTCCTGTTGATTTTTATTATCTGCCATGAAAGAACACCTCCATTTTGTATTATGTCCAAAAGCTATAAACACTTGCATCATTTTCCTTTTTAAATCATTAATATGAAATGAAAAAAATTGAAACATTTATTTAGCTTATTTACACGGAAGGTTGAGCCGTATAGAAACGATCTTACTTTACGTTTGTATTCATTGATCAGATATCTCGAAAAACACAAATAAGGATAGAAGTGGTAGATACTAACTATCCTTCGCCGCTAGGAATACTCTTTAGGTGTATCTTTTTCCTATGCTTAAGAGTAGATTTTTAGTAGAATAAAGAATAAGCTTTTTAATCTTTTGAAAAATTGAAGTATAATGTTATGAAAATTGCATGAAAGATTCATGCAATTTCTTTAAACAATCTCCATATAAATAGGGTAATCATGTAAATGTTGTTACTAAAACTTTACATGTATACGTCCAATCATTCTTGCTATTCTTACATGGTCATAAATGGTAAAAAAGTAAAAATACGATTAGAACTAAGAAGAGTTGTCTAATATATTATTATAAGATTAGGATAATTACAGCATTTTACCCCATAGTCTTACTCATCATCATTTTGATGCTCATATTGCGTGAAGGAGGTGGCTTTCATGAATGCTCGCTATTTGCTTATTACTGGTCTAGGCCTGCTCGCTATCCTTGGATTAGGCTCCGTCCTTATAAGAGATCCATTAAGCTTGATTAGAAATCTAATTATTTCAGCTGTTATCATCGGGATTTTTGTTCTAATCTATCGCAAATGGATTAGTGGAAAGCCCAGCAATAAAGAGCAGAAAGCATTTACTAAGGCAGCAAAGCAATCTAAGAAAAAAATTAAAAACAAATCAGCACTTCCTAGTCACAATGTTTTGAATGCTAAAAAGAAAAGTAGAAAAAAATCAACTGCAAAGTTGACTGTAATTGAAGGAAAGAAAAACAAAAAAAATCGAGCCTCTTTTTAAGCTCGATTTTTTAGTGCCATTTTTTCAAAAATTCCTCTGCTTGCGTCTTTCCAAACTGTATCAGTGTATTTTTTTTCTCATCCGTTAACTCAAATTCAGTTGACAAGACTCCCTCATTGGGAATAAATATAATATTCTTTTCATGTCTTCTTGCTATATATCTTGCATCATGAGCATCCTTCATTGTTTGAAATAAAGCTTCATAAAGATTAATGGCATTCTTAATGTTATTTTTTGGACGTTCAGTATATTTATAGCTCAATTTAATACCAATTACAGGTCTTGTTAATTTTGTATTTTCTCGATCAAATAACCACATTGGAAAATTACTCAGAATTCCTCCATCAGCAATAAAACTAGTTCCTTCTAATGAGCGAAGTCTTACAGGTTCAAAAAAATACGGTAGACAAGCACTCATTCTAATTGCTCTAGCCACAGGAAAAGTTTCTTTAGGTATTCCATACTTTTCAAGATCATCCGGGAGTACTAACAATCTACCGTTTGATAAATCAGATGCAATAACACGCAAGGACTGTGGTGGAAGGTCTGCAAACGTATAAACCCCTTTTAGCCTTAATTTTTGTTCGATCCATTTTTCCAGTGCATCTCCTTTATAAAGACCAAGTTTCCAATAAACTCTTATCCACTTTAATATTGGCAAAGACCATAATATGTTTGTTGAATCCAGTAGGGTATCAACATTGATTTCATCCATTAATTCAATAACCTCTTTACTTTTGTAGCCTGAGGCAATAAATGCAGCTAATATAGCTCCCGCACTTGTACCTGCAACACGCTTAAAACGTAAGCCCTTTTCTTCAATCGCCTCAAATGCACCAATAAGAGCAAGCCCTTTAATTCCTCCTCCAGAAAAAACACCATCGATGTCCATAGGCTCAATCCTTTTTATTATGTCTTTCTACATATTTATACGGTTAGAGGCGTTTTAGAATGAGATTTTCAGGCTATTCTAATTTCACATTATAAAAAAGAAGAGGATTTTTCGCCTCTTCTTCAGAATTGATTATTATAGACCACATTTAAGCTGAGCATTACAATTTGTACAAGTATTACATCCACCTAAATCTTCCACTGTCCCTTTTCGACACACTGGACAAGTGTTGCCGACTTCTGAACCAATGGTTACATCTGTTGAACGAACATCTTGAATCGTATCGATTAAGACTACAGCTCGTTTTTCATCTTTTTGAACCAGTTCTTCAGAATCATCAAAGCTATTTTCCTCTGCCTTTAGGGTAAGCACTTGAGCATCACGGCTACCATCTACATAAACCGTACCACCTTTTGCTCCCCCATTATATAGTCGCTCATACACCTTTTCAACTTGCTCCACTGTATAGCCTCTAGGTGCATTCACCGTTTTTGAAATAGAGCTATCAATCCAGCGCTGAATCACACATTGAACATCCGCGTGTGCTTCAGGTGCAAGACTCATTGATGATACAAACCATTCAGGTAATTCATTAGGATCTACTTCTGGATTTTTGTCTAAATACTCTTGAACAATGTCTGCTTTTACCTCAATAAATTTTCCTAGACGTCCACTACGGTAATAGGTAAATGAGAAGTATGGCTCTAGACCGGTTGAAACTCCAACCATTGTACCAGTACTTCCTGTTGGAGCTACTGTAAGTAAATGAGAATTACGAATTCCACTATCTAAAATGTCCTCTTTTACATCCTCAGGCATTTTCTTCATGAAGCCAGTTTGGATAAAAGCATTTCTTAGTCGATTGGTTTCTTCTTCATTTTCTCCTTCTAAGAACGGGAAGCTTCCTTTTTCTTTCGCTAGCTCAACAGACGCACGATAAGCTGTTGTTGCAATAACTTCAAACACTTCATCAACAAGCTTATTTCCTTCTTCAGAGCCATATTCTTTTTCGCAATAGATTAATAAGTCTGCTAGTCCCATGACACCCAGTCCTACTCTTCGTTCACCTAGTGCCTGTTTCTTATTTGCTTCTAAGAAATAAGGTGTTGCATCAATAACGTTATCCTGCATGCGCACGCCAACCGCTACCGTATTTTTTAGTTTTTCAAAATCAACTGTTTTTGTTTCTTTATCAGCAAATCTAGCAAGGTTAACTGCTGCTAAGTTACACACTGAGTATGGTGCTAGTGGTTGTTCACCGCATGGATTTGTTGCTACAACTTGTTGCCCATATGCTTTAGCATTTGTCATATCATTGGCATTATCAATAAAGAAGATTCCCGGTTCAGCTGAGTATGTTGCACAGACATTAATTAAGTTCCAAAGCTCTTTTGCTTTAATTTTACGGTATGTGCGTACTTTGTACCCTAATTTCTCCCATTCGCGCACGTCCCCAACTTCATGCCACGTTTCATTATACAGTTTCATTTGCTCTACATCATAGCTTTCTACATCTGGAAAACGTAGCTCATACATTGCATCATGTTCAACTGCTTCCATGAAATCACTTGTTAAACAAACAGAGATGTTTGCTCCTGTTAAAAATTCTGAATTATGAACTGTATACGTGCCACCTGTTCTTAATTTTTCTTCTGCACTGCGAATGATCTTTTCATCAAATCCACCGTATCCCGGAATTTGCTTATAATTAATGATTCCTTGATACATAGCTTTTTCCTGCTCAGTCAGTGGAGTGAACTTTAGTTTATCTTTTGCAGCCTTTTTAATTTGTTCATCTTCTGTATTTTCAAGAAGGTAACGTAAGATTCTTGGGTTTTGCATTTTTGAAATAATAAATTCTATGATATCTGGATGCCAGTCTGCTAGCATAATCATTTGTGCCAATTCGTTACGTTGATTCGTTACATCAACTCTCTAAGTCACCTTAGAGTTCAGACCATATCTTACACTCATAAGAGTGTCCTCGCACTTGGAAATCACTTGATTTCTACTCTACTCACTTCCACCATATGGTGTGTTTTCGATGGTCGTTGAACCTTCTCCATTTTAAAGGAGCTTGGCTGCTGATTGTCTTTTTCCACTTACTGTTTTTAAGCATTCACGCTTACCGTTTCCAGTTACGTTGTAGCCAGTAAGTCATGTGTTTAAACCATCAAAGAGTTCCCAGCAATTCACGAGGTTTATTTATAGACGAGGCACATTAAGCTACTTTACCACGTCTTGATCCACCCTGCTCAACTAGATGAGTCAATTTTGCAATATCATCTAACCAAGAAACAGAACCCGATGACTTTCCGTTAACACCTTTTGCAAGTGTGTTTCTCGGGCGCAGTGTCGATCCATTCGTTCCGACTCCACCACCACGACTCATAATTTCCATTACTTGTTTACGGTGTTCAGAAATACCCTCACGAGAGTCTTTTACATAAGGCATGACATAACAGTTAAAATACGTAACATCTGTGCCTGCTCCTGCGCCGTACAAAACACGTCCTGCTGGAACAAAGTTCATGTTCACAAGCTCATGATAAAACTTCTCAAACCATTCTTGTCGTTTTTCTTCTGTTTGCTCTACTTCTGCTAAACCTGTTGCGTTACGCTTTGCAATTTGCTCGTAGTATACTTCTAAAGGTTTTTCAATAACGTCTAAGGAACGTGTCACAATTCCTGTTTCAATTTCTTCAGGCTTATCAATTGCGCTACGATATTCTTCTTCAATCCATACATCTGCTCTCATTTGTTCCCAATCAATGTTTACGATATATCCAAGACCTCTTGCTGGGAATTTAGGATCTTCTTTTATCGTCAGAACGACAAAGTCTCCTTGAGATAGCGTAAGCTTTTCCGTATCTTTGAAGGAATAACGATCAATCATTACAAGTCGAGAAACACCTTTATGAGTAATGTTCATATCTGAGGTAATAGGATGTACCTGAGGGAATAGTCCAATATCCTTGTTAAGACTTTCGTGGTTTAATGTTTTCTTTTCATGCGACGCAACAGTCATACATACATCTCCTTCATCTATCTATAGTGCTATAAGTATCAGTTTTTTCATTGCTGTCTAGTAATCTTTCTATACGTTATCATAGCCTTTAGTGAAAATCAACAAACAAACACTATATATAGTGTAAAAAATATTTATCGACACACTACATATTGTGTTTTGGTCAACTAATACCTATTTTGTCAAACTGAAAATAGTTTAAAATTAATAGATTTAAAGAGTATTTAGTAGATTATGCGCTTATAAATACTCTAAAAGATAAATTTTAAAGGTTGAAAAAAATTAAGCCGCAATAATTGTTGTTTAAATAGGAAAAAAGCGACATTTTGTCGCTTTTTGTCTGAAGAAAATTTTTTAACGCTTAAAATTCCACTCATCACTCTCGTAACGATTTTTTGCAAGGTTTTCTACATATTGTGTTTCCTCATCATTCAAGACATATTCTTCTAGGTTTATGTTTAGACCTTCTTCAAAGCCTTTTTGAAATGCAGCCATAGCCATTTCCATTGTGACCTTATGGGAGCTTATTTCGTTGATGGCAACTGCTTTATTTTTAAATGCCTTTTGCATGCGTTCTTTAACTTTGTCATTCGGATAAATAAATAAACTGAATAACTTGTCTTCATCTAGGTCTAGTAGAATAGAACCGTGTTGGAGTATTACCCCTTTTTGACGAGTCTGTGCACTTCCTGCTACTTTTCTGCCTTCTACAACTAATTCATACCAGCTTGGTGCATCAAAGCATACTGAAGATCGTGGGTTTTTTAGACTACTTTTTTCTTCTTCTGTTCTTGGAACCGCAAAGTAAGCTTCCAATCCTAACAGTTGGAATCCACGCAAGATCCCTTCTGAAATAACTCGATATGCTTCTGTTACTCCAGGAGGCATTTCCGGATGCTCTTCTGATACGATGACGCTATACGTTAATTCATGTTCATGTAGTACTCCACGGCCACCAGTTGGTCTTCTTACAAAGCCTAAGTTATGCTTCTTAACAGCATCGAGATTAATCTCTTTTTCAACCTTTTGAAAATAGCCAATTGAAAGAGTTGCTGGATCCCAACCATAAAATCGAATCGTAGGTGGAATAAGACCTTTGCTATGCCACTCTAATAATGCCTCATCTAACGCCATATTGTAGGAAGGTGAGCAATATCCTGAATTAATAAATCTCCACGTTTCCTTCGTCATATACTATTCCCTCATTTATTAGTCTAGTCACTATGTAGTTCCCTTATAGATACTGGTTCCATACAATTGCTCATTTGAACAATAACGTATTCCTTCAATAAAGAAAAATAAAGAACCAATAAAAAAGTCCGTTATTAGTCTATCAAATCCATTCGAAAAAACAAAGAAAAAAACTTTTTATGAAAGTGACCTCTGCGTTATTTTTATTTTGATTCTATGGCGATAGATGAATATAATAGAGTATAGTGTCGTAGTAGAAAGGAGCTTGCATTATGGAAGGATTATACATCTTACTCGTGGTCCTAGGTGGAATCATTGTTTACTCTCTTATTACCTTCTTAAATCAAAAAAGAATGGTTAACACGTTAAATGAAGAGGAATTCAAAGCTGGCTATAGAAAAGCACAGTTAATAGATGTCCGTGAGCCTAATGAATTCGAGGGTGGACATATTTTGGGTGCACGTAACATTCCCATGTCCCAGTTAAAAATGCGAATGAAAGAGATTCGTAATGATCAACCGGTTTATCTATATTGCCAAAGTGGACTTCGTAGTGGGCGTGCAGCACAAATGTTGCACCGAAAAGGTCACCGAGACCTTCACCACTTACAAGGCGGATTCAAAAAATGGACTGGGAAAATTAAAACAAAGAAATAATCAAAATAGGCTGTTTTATTACTGTGGTAATAAAACAGCCTTTTATATGTTAGTACATTGATCTCACTGATTCTTTAGATGCTGATAAACCAAATTCTTCAGGATTTAGCTCTTTTGTATGAGGAAGTGAGCGAAGTGTTCGATTCAATATCCATGCTAAAGAGACAAATAAAATTCCTGCTGCACAAGTTATATACACCACATTTGCACCTAATACATCCCCGAAATACCCTCCACTTAATGAGCCAAACGGCATTGCCAATGCCCCCATTGATGAAACAACAGAAAACACCCTACCTAGAAGTTTCTGTGGAACAATTGATTGAACGGCTGCCCCCATAATAACATTGGTAGCCCCAATAGGGATCCAAGAAAGTCCAAATAATACAATGCTGAGACTATTTACTCCAATAAGCCCAGATAAAATCCAACTAAACCCACCAATAAAGAATAATCCAATTGTAAGCTTTCCTAAAGGAAAGCGTTCAAACCACGATGCAGATAGAGCACCAATTAATGCTCCACCCGATATGGCAGCAAGGTATATACCGTATAAATCAGAACCACCTCTTGAGTCTGCGAATGCAGGTAATATTGCATAAACAGCCCCAATTGAAAAGTTAGCTACAACAGATCCTAGTAAAAACTTTGCTAGATGCGTTGAGAATACGATTGAGAATCCTTCACGAAGATCATACTTATATTGCTCAAATGCAACTTGAACTGATTGTTTTTTCTTTTCAGTACCATTTGCCTCCTTTTCTTTGTTTAACTTAATTAAACTAAACAAAATAGCAGCAATAATAAATGTTACTGCATCTATCATATATAGCGTTACCGCTCCAAGTAGAGTTACTAATATCCCTGCTATCGCATTAAAGGCTAAATCTACTCCTTGAAAGGCAAATGAAAATAGAGAGTTTCCTTTAACCAGTTGCTCTTTTTTAATAATCCTTGGTAGTAATGAGGATTGGGCAGGATATACGAACTGGTTTAATGCAGACAATAACGGCATAATCACTAAAATCATTGTTACATTTAGAACACCTGTATAATGAGCAACTGGAATGATAAGAACTAAAATTGCTTGTAACACTTGGGTCAGGATTAACAGCTTTTTAATTTGCCATTTATCAACAAGTGGTCCTACTAAAAATTGTAATGTATTTGGAATTAATGTTAAAAAACCTGCGAGACCAGTATAAAAAGCACTACCACCTAACTCATACACTAGCCACATTGCAGCTACATAATAAATGCTATCCCCCATGTTGGTAACCATTCTCCCTAAGAATAACAAAGTAAAATTCACATTCTTTAATAACAGCTCTTTCATATATAAATCCTCCTATTTTTTACGGTTAAATTTTTTTAACCGTATATTTAAAAAATATAATTTAACCAGTAAAATTAATTTAACCGTTAGGGTAAAAAAAACCAATTAATCCTGGTCTTTTTTTTCAATTCTTTTTGAGAACTCTGAATCATCTACTTGGAATCCAAAGCCTGCCATATAATAGTATTTTGAATCTGTATTTTTCTTATCTTCTTTTGCGAGCTCTTGAAATTCTTTTAACAGCTCAAAGTATTTCTTTGTGTACCACTTAAAATGCTCCTCCGTTGCTTGGATCTCCCATGAGGTAGCTAAGATATTCCACTCTGAAGGGTTTTCAGGACCTGCTTCTTCAAATGCTTCATTTGGTGCTAACAAAAGTCTTCCCATTGTGCGGTCAAGCATTCCGTATAGCATTTGCCTTTTCGTTTCACTGATTTCATCTTTATGTGGTAGTAAGCTTGAATCCGGGTAGAAGCCACTAGCCACAGATTGATAAAACTTCTGTATAATACCATTTTTCTCTTCTGTACGTACAATTTCTATAAGCCCCAATTTTTCAAGTTCCTTTAAATGATAATGAATTCTTGCTCGTGATAAATCGAAAATTTCTGAAAGCTGTTGACCAGTGTGAGGCTGTTCAACTAAGCGAAGCATTAACTTTACTCGGAAGGGGTCACTTAAAGCTTTTAATTGATCGTATTCCTGTATGATCATCATCGGTTTCATTACTACATCACCTAAACATATTTTTTACTCGGTTAAATATATTTTACTGAGTAATTGTATTTTATTACCTATGGTAAAAAAATGCAACATGTTTTTCAAAATTTCTCGCTTTATAGAACCTATCTCAAGGGAGAAAGCTATATGTAAGGTTAACTGCAACGCGGTTCCACGTTTAAATCCGCAAAAAAACTTGTAACCCAAAAAGGATTACAAGTTTTTCTAATTATTATTGCTCTACTGTGTAACGTAAAATCGGTTTACGTGCAGCAGTTGTTTCATCTAAACGCTTTAGAACAGTAGTATGCGGAGCTTCTTGAACGATCTCCGGATTTTCTTCTGCCTCTTTCGCAATTTGAATCATTGCATCAATAAATTCATCTAATGTCTCTTTTGATTCTGTTTCTGTCGGCTCAATCATCATACATTCCTCAACATTTAGCGGGAAGTAGATTGTTGGTGGATGGTAACCAAAATCTAGAAGTCGTTTTGCGATATCTAATGTTCTGACACCTAGTTTCTTCTGACGGCTTCCACTTAGAACAAATTCATGCTTACAATGACGATCATATGGAAGAACAAAGTATTCTGCCAATCTTCTCATCATATAATTTGCATTAATAACTGCATTTTCAGTAACCGCCTTAAGTCCATCTGGACCCATTGTACGGATGTACGTGTATGCACGAACGTTAATACCAAAGTTACCATAATACGGTTTCACACGTCCGATAGATTCTGGACGATTATAGTCAAATGTATAACGGTCACCTTTCTTTACAAGAACTGGTTTTGGAAGGAATGGAATTAGGTCTTCCTTTACTCCTACCGGACCACTTCCTGGACCACCACCACCGTGTGGCCCTGTAAAGGTTTTGTGTAGGTTTAAGTGAACAACATCAAATCCCATGTCTCCAGGACGTGCTTTTGATAATACAGCATTTAAGTTGGCACCATCATAATAAAGCTTTCCGCCCGCACTGTGAACGATTTCAGCCATTTCAAGAATGTTTTCTTCAAATAGTCCAAGTGTATTTGGGTTTGTTAGCATTAAAGCTGCAGTCTCTTCATTTACTACTCTACGAAGGTCCTCTAGATCCACTAATCCGTTTTCATCGGATTTTACCGTTACGGTTTCAAATCCAGCAACAGTAGCAGACGCAGGGTTTGTTCCATGTGCAGAGTCAGGTACGACGACTTTCGTACGTTTTGTGTCTCCATTTTTCTCATGATAAGCGCGAATCATCATAAGTCCTGTCCACTCACCGTGCGCACCCGCAGCAGGCTGAAGTGTCACTTCATCCATACCTGTAATTTCTTTCAGATGCTCTTGAAGATCATACATTAACTCCATAGCACCTTGAGCACCAGATTCGTTTTGCAGAGGATGCACATGTGCAAATCCATTGTAACGAGCAACTGCCTCGTTAATTTTCGGATTGTATTTCATTGTACAAGATCCTAATGGATAGAAGCCGGAATCAACACCATGATTTCGTTTTGATAAAGCTGTATAGTGACGCATAATATCTAATTCAGAAACTTCAGGTAGATTTGGTTCTTCCTCACGAATAAATTCACTTGGAAGCAGATCTTCTAAAGTAGTTTCAGGTACGTCCATTGCTGGTAGGCTGTAACCGATACGACCTTCTTTTGAAAGTTCAAAAATAAGAGGTTGATCTTGCTTATTCATGATAATCCCCCAATTCTTTTACAAATGTGTCTATTTCTTCTTTTGTACGTAGCTCTGTAACCGCTACAAGCATATGCTGATCTAATTCAGAATCAACTAGACCTAGGTCGTATCCACCGATGATGCCATTTTCTAATAGTTTTTCATTAATTTCGTACACAGACTTGTTTAGTTTTACAACAAATTCATTAAAGGTTGGCCCAGAAAAAGCAATTTCAAAGCCGTTTTCTTTAAAAACATTTTTCGCATAGTGTGCTTTTTGGATATTTTGTGTTGCCATATCCCGTATACCTTTTTTACCAAGAGCCGTCATCGCAACAGATGCAGCTAGCGCATTTAACGCTTGGTTTGAACAAATGTTCGATGTAGCCTTATCACGGCGAATATGCTGTTCCCTTGCTTGAAGCGTTAGAACAAACCCTCTTTTTCCTTGTTCATCCGTTGTTTGACCTACAAGACGGCCAGGTACTTTTCTCATAAGCTTATTTGTTACGGCAAAATATCCACAATGTGGCCCACCGAAAGCAGAAGGAATTCCAAGTGGTTGCGCATCCCCCGCAACAATATCAGCTCCAAATTTTCCTGGAGGTGTTAAGGCACCTAAAGCTAATGGGTTAGAAGAAACAACAAACATTGCTTTCTCAGCATGAATAATTTCTTCCATTTCTTTTAAATTCTCAATACCACCGAAGAAATTCGGATACTGAACCACAACAGCTGCAATTTCATCTGACATTAGCTCTTTTAACGCGTTAATATCAGTTACACCATTATGATGTGGAACTTCAACAACCTCAATATATTGACCTTTTGCATAGGAGCGCAATACGTCACGTGATTCTGGATGTACTGTTGCTGAAACGAGTACTTTTTTCCTTCTAGTTTGCCCTGCACTTAGCATCGCTGCTTCTGCAAGCGCTGTTCCACCATCATACATAGAAGAGTTTGCAATATCCATTCCAGTAAGTTCACAAATCATCGTCTGGAATTCAAAAATTGCTTGTAATTCCCCTTGCGAAATTTCTGGTTGATATGGTGTATATGCTGTATAAAACTCCGAACGTGAGATAACATGATCTACAATCGTCGGAATATAGTGATCATATACTCCTGCACCTAAGAAAGAAGTATGACTCTTTGTATCTGCATTCTTTGCTGCCATTGCAGACAACTCTTTCAAAAGAGCTGTTTCTGATTTAGCTGGCTTGATATTGTATTCGCCTTTAAAACGAACCTTTTCAGGAATGTCTTCAAAAAGCTCTGCAACATCTTGTACTCCAATTACTTCTAGCATCTCTTTTTGGTCTTGTTCCGTCATTGGTAAATAACGATGCTTCATATCCCGAATTCCTCCTCTTATTTCTTTGGCCTTTTATAGAATGGAGTTGAAACTACTTTAGCTAAAACCTTTTTCCCACGAATTTCAACATGTAACTCTGTATCAAGGGTAGCATGTTCCGTATGAACAAGAGCTAATCCCACATTTTTCTTTAATGTTGGAGATTGTGTTCCAGTAGTGACTTCACCAATCTCTGTTTCATTAAGAAATACTTTGTAGCCATGACGTGGAATTCCTCTTTCAATCATTTCAATACCGACTAGCTTTCTTGGTGTTCCTTCTTGTTTTTGCTTACGTAAAACGTCTTGACCTAGGAACGGTACTTCTTTATCAACTTTTACGGCAAACCCAATCCCTGCCTCTAAAGGAGTGATATCTTTCGAAAGCTCTTGACCATATAGGGCTAAATTTGCTTCAAAGCGAAGTGTGTCTCGAGCACCTAGCCCACAAGGTAATACGCCCATTTCTTTACCCACTTCTAAAATAGCATTCCATAACGGGATCGCATCTTCTGGTCTGCAGTATATTTCAAACCCATCTTCACCTGTATACCCTGTACGTGAAACAAGAGCACTCATACCTGCTAATTCAACTTCAGTTTGAAATTTAAAAAATGTAATCTCTTGTAAATTCTGATTTTTTGAAAGCTTTTGTAATACTTGCTCAGCAAGAGGTCCTTGAAGTGCAAGCTGGGACATATCTTCTGAAATGTTATTTAATTCGATATCTTTTGGACAATGCTGTTGCAACCAACTAAAGTCCTTTTCAATGTTTGCAGCATTGACCACAAGTAAGTAATCATGATCTTTGATTTTATAAACTAATAAATCATCTACTGTGCCACCATCTTCATAGCACATTGCTGTGTATTGAGCACCGCCATCTTTAATTTTTGATATATCATTTGTCATCATTTTTTGAAGAAAATGTAGGGCACCTTCTCCTTTTACTTCAAATTCACCCATATGTGATACATCAAATAATCCTGCAGCTGTTCGGACTGCTTCATGCTCTTCCTTAATGCTAGAAAATTGTACAGGTAGGTCCCACCCACCAAAGTCAATTGTTTTTCCACCATATTGTTGATAAACATCATAAAGTGGAGTTCTTTTCAGTTGTGACACAGTTTATCCCCCTTCAACTTACATATTCTTAAAGCATTTTTCCATACTGCATAAAAAAAGACAGAGTTCCCCTAAAATTTAGGGAAATCTCTGTCCTTGCACCTGAAAGTTTACCAATAATGGTTTTCCTCTTTGGTGGTTTCTTTATACTAGAAACACTCTCCAGAGTTGCGTCCAGTAAGAGTCTTTTTGCCTGAGAGATTCACATTTTGATGCTTGCTCCTTCGGCGCTGTTTTCTAACAGTCTCTCCCCTTACTATCATTCGCCAATATTAACCAATATTACATGAATAATTTGGATATACTAGAACTATGCATGAAGAAATGCTTTAAGGTAAATGTTCGGATTTTAATAACTTTCAAAACTTTTAAAACGTTATTTATATCCTACCACTAAACATAAGATTAGAGCAATCATTTTTATGCTTTAAAGGAGATGTTTTCATATGAATATTGACGTCATATTTGATGACGCTTGGGGAGAAGAATTAAATACTCGAATTGAAAAGGACGGGCCATGGGGGAATTGGGATCTTTATAAACTTGCTATTAAATCTGAGAACAGTACGGCAATCCCGAACTTTAATGGGCTACAAGCACCAAAACATTTGGTAAATCTCACTCCACTCCCTCACCAATTGGAGGCTGCTAGGCAGGTCGTTGAGGATATGAATGGAAAAGCGATACTGGCAGATGAGGTTGGTTTAGGGAAAACGATTGAAGCAGGACTTATATTGAAGGAGTATATGATACGTGGATTAGTAAAAAAAGTGTTAATTCTAGTTCCTGCATCCTTAACCTCTCAATGGGCTGCTGAGTTAAATACAAAATTTCATATTCCTGCTGTTACTCAACGAAAGCAATATGTGTGGGATCAGTGTGATATTGTTGTATCATCTATCGATACCGCAAAAAGAAGTCCCCATAGGGAAAAAGTTTATGAGCAAAACTATGATCTAGTTATTATTGATGAAGCGCATAAGTTGAAAAATCATAAAACGAAAAACTATGAATTTGTACAAAATCTAAAGAAGAAATTTTGTCTATTACTTACAGCAACACCTATACAAAATCGAATAGATGAAATTTTTCATTTAGTCTCATTGTTAAAACCAGGTCATCTTGGGAGTGAATCTGGATTTTCCGAACGATTTAAGAATGGCGATCGTTCTATCAATGAGGATGAGTATCTAAGAGAATTAGTCAATAATGTCATGATACGAAATCGTCGTAGTGATACAGGGATAGAATGGACAAAACGACATGTCAAAACCGTGTTAATTGAATTCTCTAAAGAAGAACAGGAATTGTATGATAGTATTTCGCTATTAAAAAACGGTTATGATGATTGGGCTGCAAGTTCTTTTTCATTACTAACGTTACAACGTGAGGCTTGTAGTAGTCGTGAAGCTGTTTTTTTCACTCTAAAAAACATGCTAAATAAACAAGAAGAGCAGCCATCACAATTTATTCAAGATACTGTTGCTACATTGATGAAAAAAATAGAAAACGTTCAAATGAATTCTAAGGCTAATAAAGCATTAGAGCTAATACAAAACATAAATGATAAAGTAATTATTTTCACCGAATATCGAGCAACACAGCTCTACCTTCAATGGTTCTTAAAGCAGCACGGTATTAGCTCTGTACCGTTTCGTGGTGGATTTAAACCAAGTAAAAAAGACTGGATGAGACAGCTATTCCAAAATCATGCACAAGTTCTTATTGCCACAGAAGCTGGTGGAGAAGGCATCAACCTACAATTCTGTCACCATGTTATTAATTTTGATCTCCCCTGGAATCCTATGAGACTTGAACAGCGAATTGGTCGTGTACATCGTCTAGGTCAAACAGAAGATGTTCATGTTTATAATTTTGCAACACACAATACAGTTGAAGAAAAAATTCTAAAATTACTCTATGAGAAAATCAACTTATTTGAACGTGTCATTGGACAGCTTGATGAAATACTAACAAAGCTTGACTTTGGTAATTTTGAAGATCATGTTATGGATGTTTTCGGGAATTCAAGAACGGAAGGTGAAATGAAAATAAAAATGGAAAATTTAACAGCAATGATTCAATTTGCTGAAAATATGAAGGAGGAACAGCATGCAGCAGCACGAAATTCATCAATATCTTGAGCACTACTTTACGGCTAACGGGTGTGAATTACGTGCATCAGGTGAAGGCTTTATGGAGGTACAATTGACCATTGAATTAGACAAAGAATTGATGAACCGCCCATTTTATTGGCACTATCTAGAAAAAACCGGGGGCATTCCAAATCCTATGAAGTTAACATTAATAACCGATCAGGAAAAGGCACCTGAAGATATGAAAGGTGAACTCATTCATTTTGGTTCACCTCGATTACACCAAATTTTCCAATCAACCAAAAGCCTTGGAGGTTATATTCGGTTGTATGAAAAAAGCATGAACTTTCAAGGTGGCCAAACACCTTTACACCCTTGGTTAGGATTAAACCTTAAAGTTTCTTATCAATGTGATCGAAAAAAAGACCATATACTTTCCATAGGTTTAAACCTTATAAATGGACAACTAAGAGAGACGTTTCATGATACCTTACTTTCTAAAGAGTTAACGCCTAAAATTCCTGATTTTTCTTTTACACTCACACCAATTATTAAACCCAAAAGTGGTATTACAAGAATTAAAAACTATATACTTGAGCAAGTTTCAAGAGAATCTGATGAATGGGCAATAGAAGCAAGAGAAAGATGGAATCAAGATTTAAAGTTATTAGATCACTTTTATGAAGATCTAGAAGAAAAGCCAGAATCGTACTTTCTTGAGAAAGAAGCACTGCGCGAACAATATGAGCCAAAGATTCATATTGAAATCATCAATGGTGGACTATTCTATTTGCAACAAGAAATCACACGTCATCATTAAAAAAGCTATCTCTTAAGTCAGAGCTTTGAAAACTACAATCTTGTCTACATGCTTATTGTAGTTTCCTTTCTGACTTAGTAGAGATAGCTTTTTCTACTAGTTACTTTTAATCTACTTATCCTTCTTTTTAAACAAAAGTAAGAAGGCATAAGGGATAACTCCAAACCAACGAAACAGAAAAGGATCACGTTCTACTTTTCTTTGATATTTCATGTCTTTTCTCTCTTGTGGAGATTTACTATAATGCTGTACGAAGGTTTGGGTAATGTACTTAATATAATCGTTAATTGACAATACCAACACCACCATTCGTTCACATTATTAGCAAAATTCTTAAGGATTAAACATACCTAGAAGGACTCTATGCCTGTTTGCATTTATGAAAGGATATACTTCAGTTTTTAAAGGAGGTTATTGCTTGCTCCACTTGGAATAAGATCTCAGGGATTTGTTTATTTGTTGTATCAATCGTAACATCTGCAGCTTCCTTATATAATGAAAGCCTAGAATTGTATCGTTCGAATATATTGTCCCGATTATTATTAACAATTAATGGTCGATCCCTATCATTTTCAAGCCTTCCCCAAAGTTCATCAAAACTACTATACAGATAAATGACGAATGCTTGTTCACGTAGAATTCTCCGATTCTCTTTACGTTCTACGATACCACCACCCGTTGTAATAATCGCTTTTCTTTGCAGTAGTTCTCGAAGAACCATTGCTTCAACATTTCTGAATTCATTCTCTCCCATCGATTCAAAAATTTCTTTGATGGTCATCTTAAGCTCTGATTCAATAACATGATCAGTGTCAAAGACTTCTAGATTAGCTTTGGCTGCAACCTCTTTTCCAATGGTTGTTTTTCCTGCCCCCATGAATCCAATAAAACAAATTGCTTTCAACGAAATGTCCCCCATTCCTTAATAACTTTATTGTCATTATGATAATAAATTGTAATGGAAGGAAGAATAGTATCTCTTTTTACAGGAGTTAGCTCCACTTTTACTTCCTTCTCATGAGTAGCTTTTTTCTCATATGAGATGTTGCCAACGTTATATTCAAGAATTCCTTTGCTATCCCCTTCATTTTCCATTAACTTTATCACAGATAGAATGGTAATAGACTCTCTTTCATAAATTTCTACCATTTGTTTCAAATAGCCCAATTTTGATAAGTATATTTGTGTAGATGAGAGTGAGACAAATAGTAAAATAAATGTAAAAATCATCATAATCGGTAAGAAAAATCCTCTTTGATTTATAAGGTATCCACTCCCTTGTATAAGTACACAGTAGATTCTCTTGTCTTTCCATTTTTAAACATTACTGATACTGTAAAACCATTCTGTTCACGAGTAAAATGTACCTCTTGAATGTTCTGTAATATGATTTCATGTCCTTTTCGGTCAACTCTTCTTCTAATTGACAATCCGTATTGCTCATAAAGAATTTCTTCTCCATCAATACTCAACCGTACTGAAGTATCTGATAGAAGGATATCATTAGCATTTCTGCATTCTTTTTGTATTTCATGCGTAAAGAGTGTCCATTCATAGTAGCTTGTTGGAAGCAGTTGAGTATGAACAAAGAAAAGGGCACGAATGCAAAGGGGCATACTAAACGCCACAACTGAAAATAGCAATAAGGCAAACAAAGATTCTAGTAATGTATACCCGTTAGTTGATTGAATTTTCCTCCTTAACACACACGTTGTTCTCCTTTCCTTCTGACGATTTGTAATGAGCACACACTCCGACAAGAGAAGGAATCCAACTTATCTTCATTGTTGTTCCTTCTCTTATTACGATTTGATCCCTTTCAATCCCATTTACTAGCCTATTTTCGAGAGTTTCCTTGATTTCTTGTAAAGCAATTGCTTTTAGTCTGGTATTTTCTATATTTTGATGGAAGTGTATCAATAATGGGATAAAAACTGTCATCAACATAAATAGGAGCGATATCCCAACCATGCTTTCAACTAAAGAAAACCCTTTATAATTCCTCCACATAAAATCGTCCTTCTCCGATATGAAATGTTAAAGAAACTTTTGAATTCCCTACAAAAAAATACATACTTCCAAAACGATTCGTATGTCCATTTGGGTAAAACATCAAACTCCTAATTTTATTACTCTGCACGAATTGTACATATGGTGGAAAGGTGCGTGACAAAATCCTTTTTCCAGTCATCGTCAACGCTACATATTTATTAGAAGTAGGATATAGATCAAACATGATACCTTCCTGGTGATTGATTGCATAGCTCTGTAAATAATACAAATCTGCTTGAATTTGAGAAAGAAATAGATTTTTTTCAAAAGAGGCTTTTAAAGGAGAGAAGCTAATGAAGGTCCAAGTTAGAATGACACTTACAATCATAAGAACAACAAGCATTTCTACTAAAGTATATCCGCCACTGTCCTTAACTTTCATTGACGCTAGTAACATTTCCACTGGTGTCGATTGTTATAGCTTGTCCATTCGGACATGTTGAATGTTTTTCAGTTATATAACCTTCTGTTTTTAGTTCGTCAAAATTAGATGGCAATCGATTATGTTCAATTTTAAATGCCTCAACTTGTGCTTCTACCATATGAATAAAAGCTTCACAGCCTTTATTATGAATCGAACTGCTTTGTTCGGTTACATTTGGAATCGTGATAAACAGAAGTACTGAAATAACAAGCAGTACAATCATCATTTCAATTAGAGTAAATCCCTTATTATTACAAATCATTTTTTCTACCTCCTAAGATAAGTCATTCATCATATTAAACATAGGCATCATTATAGAAAAATAAATTAGTAGAATACAGATCCCGATGAAAAGAAATATAGTTGGTTGAATCCATTTTAATAGTGTTTTTGTATAGCGCTCTAATTCTTCTAGACACATTGAACTATATAACTCTAACTCTTCAGCTAACTTCCCATTTGCTTCCCCATGATGAACAATAAGAGACAATTCCTTCCGAAAATATGGATAGGACTGAATACACTTAGAAAAAGAGATTCCTTCATTTAGTTTTATAATCATACTTCTGGAAATGTGTTTTAATAGTGGTTTGTAATTTTGTTCACCTAATAACTTCAGTGAATCAGTCATGGAGATTCCGCTGTTCAACAGATGGCTCAATTCTCTTGAAAAAAGATGGGTATCTACATATAACTTTATTTTTGAGATGATTGGAACGTTTAGTAGCAAATAAGCTAATTGAGGTGGTGAAAGCCATCGTTTGGATAGCTTATATACAAAGCATAGAATAACAGAAAGGAAAATAATCAAGATAAAGTACATAGGGAGCTTTTCAATTGTGTGGAGAATTATCTGAACAACTTTTGATGGATGATATTCTACTGATCCGTATAGTAGTGAAAATTGTGGTAATAAATTATGCCTTAACAGTAATAAAAGCAAGAGTAAAAAAACGATTAAAAGCATAGGATACTGGATTGTTTTTAGAAGAATCTCATGGTCCTTCTTTTTTTCAATTAGATATTTACCCGATTGAATAAGAGTATACGCTATATTCCCGTGAAATTCAGATAGGTATATTCGAATACAGATATCCTTTGGGACACCTAGAATGGCTAAAACATTTGTAAGCGTATCTCCTTTCTCAAGTTTCTTTATCAATGTAGATCTTGTTATTTTTAAAGGATGCGTTTGATAGATAAATAGTAAATCAAATGCTTCTACAATTGAATAGCCTCTTAGTAACAATTCACCTAGGCGTTGTAAAAACTGGCCAAGTTCTTCATCACTCTTCATGAATCCACTTTTTATATTCCTTTTCTGAAATAAAACCAAGTGCAACCCCCTTTTTCAGAAAATCTTTAATTTTTTTGTAGCGACTTGAGACTTCTTCTCCTTTTGCTTCCTTTAATGCAATCGCCAAATTTTCACCAGATAAAATTTCATAAACGGATGCTCTCTTTTTGATTGAATCGATTATACAGTTTTCGTTACACTCCTCTCCACAGATGGGACAGTAAAGTCTTACTAACCTTTGAGCTGTAACACCTACAATTGTTTGTTGAAGCTCATGCCATTGTATACCTAACTCTAGCAGCCGATAAATTGAACCTTTTGCGTCTCGAGAATGCAAGGTTGATAACACCAAATGACCTGAGAGAGCTGCTTGTACAGCGATTTCAGCTGTTTCTTTATCCCGAATCTCTCCAATCATAATGATATCCGGATCGTGCCGTAGAATGGCTCGTAATCCAGTAGAATACGTAATTCCAGCTTTTTCATTGACCTGAACTTGTAGAAGTCCATCATCTTGTTTTTCTACTGGATCCTCTAAAGTTATGACATTCCGCTTTAAATATTGAGAGCAATAATGAACTAAGGTGTAAAGGGTTGTTGATTTACCACTACCTGTCGGACCAGTGAACAATAAAAGTCCGTGAGCATGTAACAATAGAGATAACAGTTTATTTACTGATGAAGGATAAAGAGATAATTGGTGTAGTGGAACAGAAGTACGCTGGGGTAAGATTCGTATAACTAGACTTTCTTTAGCATGAGAGGTAGGAAGAGTGGAGATTCGAAGAGATAAGGTTTGATGTTTGTACTGAATACTATAGGACCCACTTTGAGGCTTTCTCCGCTCCCCAATGTCCATTGAAGCTTTAAATTTGTAGTGGGATATCAAACGTTCTCCTTCTTCATAAGGAATTTTCCGTTGTGGTAAGATTGTACCCACTTTTCTAATTTGCACAAAATATTCTGAGGACTTTGGGATAACATGAATGTCAGAAGCACCATTCTGAAAGGCTTCCTTCAATAATTGATCAGCCATTATTTCTATCGACTGAATAACACACACCACCTTTCTTTTTAATCATAATACAATTACGACACCATTAAAGAAATTCCTTCTTTTTTGTATATTTTTTTTCTGTTTTGCCATACTAACTTATGTAGTATTATTTCACTTCAGTGGGCTATAGCCAAGCGGTAAGGCATCGCACTTTGACTGCGACATGCGTTGGTTCGAATCCAGCTAGCCCAGTACTCATAAAAAGAAAGCCTTTGTATCCAGGCTTTCCTTTTTTGTATGTTTAACTGCTTAGTTTTAGGATTTGTTTCTTATTAGCCAAGCTTCTTAACCCTTCAGGATTATAACCAACAACAAGTTTGTTTCCATCTGTTAGTAAAGGTCTTCTTAATAACTTTGGATTTTCAATAATTAGTTCAATAACTTTTGATAATGGCATTTCATTTACATCAATATTTAGAGCTTTGTATGTTTGGCTTCTCGTTGCAAGAATCTCGTCAAGTCCTTCAGATGTTAAGGATAGTAGCTGAACCAGCTCTTCATAGTTCGGTGTATCTCTGAAAATATGTCTTTCTTGAAAATCAACTGAATTTGCTTTTAACCATTTTTTAGCTTTTCGACAAGAGGTACAACTTGGATAAGTAAAAAAAGTTAATGAACTCATTTTCTATGTCCTCCTTGTGTACACGTTTTGTTTAACTTATTTTATACATTTATTGTACACTAACTGTATAACCTTTGTATAGCTTAAAATACAGAAAGTGTGAAAATTGATTGAACAATTATTGTACAATAAAAGGATTTTCTTTGATATTTCTATGTCATAGTAAAAATTTAGTCGTACTCACTTCTGCTAGAGTTGCAAAGTTTAACAATATTGCTTATTAGAATGACCTAGATTTTTTCTTATCTAAGTAATAGAAGTTATTATATTTATGTAAGCACTAGAATGGGTTCTGATTCTAAAAAAACTGAAATTCTTTTGGCTGGACTGTGTTTTTTCCACATCCTTTTAATAAACATCGTGCAACTGTCACAAACTAGAAACAAACGGTTATTTACATTTCTTATATTATTCCTTTATAATATGTATGATGGACTTAGGGTTACAAAGGAGGGTTACATATGGATCGTATGTACAGGGTTCTTGGATTCTGGACTGGGATTTTTGCTGTTATGTTCTATCTAGGACACATGCCAACTACATCACTAATCTTTCTAGGCCAAACAGGATTCTTCATTTTATTAAGCTATCTGAAATTATCTGAACGTATGTATATTTATATTTTTGGTGCATACCTAACTGTCTTTTTCGCGGGCTTCACGTATTGGACAACATTTATGATGACTCCAGGAGCTGGACATTAAAAAAAACCTCTTAGAGATTACTCTAAGAGGTTTTTTTAGAATCCATTTAGAAAAGGGTTTGAATCCATTTCCTGTGAGATTATGGTTTCAGGTCCATGACCAGGTAAAACAATTGTTTCCTCATCTAGTGATAATAGTTTACGATGAATACTCTCCATTAGAACAGTTTGATTTCCACCAGGTAGATCCGTACGCCCGATACTTCCCATAAATAACGTGTCACCAGAAATGACTATATTACGTTCCTTTAGATAATAAGAAACACTACCTGGCGAATGACCTGGAGTTTCAAAAACCTCTAGAGTAAAGCTTGAAAAATGAATTGGATTTTCACTATTAATCATTTTATCTGCTTGTTTTAATCGTATCGTCTCTCCCATGAAGCGCCCAGAACCATTTAATGCAGGATCTAATAACCATTCCGCTTCTTTTTCATGTACATATACAGGAATAGAATAGAGCTCTCTAACGTTGTCAACAGCCCCGATATGGTCAAAGTGAGCGTGTGTTAAAAGTATTGCTAATGGTTTTAATCCTTCGTTCTTTAAAAATGATTGAATCTTATTTCCTTCATGACCAGGATCAAAAATTAAACATTCTTTTTGATCATTCCAAACGATATAACAGTTTGTTTGCAATGGACCTAGCGGCAATTGTTTATAATTCATATTCATCCTCCTTCGAATACTATTATTTTACCATTACTTTTAAAAAGAACTGAACTTCCGATATGCAATGTGCCATAGAAGTGTCAAACTTTTCACCTCGACAAATCCTAAAAAAAACTATAAAATAAGAATTAAGTGTGATTATGCTTACATAGATATTTATTTATGTGCTGATAATGTAAATACAACGTGATTTACAAGGAAAGGGGACTTCTTAAAATGGGTTTTGTTATTATTACTGCATTAGTTTCACTATTAGCTGTTTTCGGAACGATTAGCTCATTAAAAAACAAAAATGCACTAGGAATTGTATTTGCTCTAGCTACTCTAGGAGTATTTGGATGGTTTACAATTATGACTGTTCTACACTCTGGTTACCCTGGTGGACATTAAAATATAATTCACTTATGAAAAAAAGGATGCTCAATGTGAGCATCCTTTTTTTCAAGTAAAGACAAGGGACATTAGATGTCCCTTTTTTCTTTTAATTGCTTTTGAATGGTTTCTATTTTTTCTTCCATTACTCTAGATTTATCGCGACGGTCATCAATTCGTATATTCGTTGCTACTCTTTGAAGCCCTTTTTGAAAAGGAGCTTCATGTATGGCCTGAATAACTTTGAATAAAACAGATAGTTCTCCTTCAATAATCGTACTCATCGGAGTCAACTGAAATCGAATTAAGCCTTCTTCTTCATAACTCTGAAGAATTTCTTGAATTTCAACTATATATTTGCTTACGCTTGGTCCTTCCGTACCAATTGGAATAACTGTTACATCAACTATTGCCACCCTACAACGTCCCTTCTTACTTTAATAATTGGATAATCTCCTTGTCACCTAAGGAAATCACTTTCTCAAACCTGTGACCATATAAGCAGTATTGACCATCACTAGAACAACTAATTGGTTCATTCATTAATTCATCAAATAGAACCAGTTTTTCTCCAGTTTCTGGGTCCCACTTCTCTAAAGTAAACGAACCGCTATACGTATCTATAAAACCAGTCCCTTTTGTGACAAAGGTAAAAAATGCATCATTCTCGTCCAGCATATCATAATAAGGAATATACCAGTCAGAATATCGGCTTAATAAATTTACAGCAAATGAACTCAGCTCTACATTGTTTTCCTGGAATTTGTATTGGAAAGTTTGTTGCTCCTCATCAATTGGAGTGATTGTAAGAAGGCTTTCAGGATACTTCTTGTAGTGAAGAACTGATTCTTCTAGCTGTTCTATATGCCCTGTCAAATGATTTAAAACAATAAGAGGGGCCGTTAATGATACGGTATCCATATTCCAGTTCTGATAAATAAACTCATTATCGGAATACCATTGCATAAAAGGTTCTGAAACATCTAAAGAGTGTAATGCATTCTCATTAATATTTAATACAGAAGTAGTAAAGCTCCAATCCTCAGCAAAACTTGTAATTAGGATTTGATTGGGATCAAAAGAGTTCCATTCATAAGAAAGCTCGTAAGACGGTATTTGTTCTTCATAGGAAAACTTTCCTGATAAATCAAATATACGAATCGTAGCCGAATATGTAAGAGGGGCTGTATGAAGTAGAACTTTTGTTTGATCCGGGCTAATATTTACATCTACATAAGGTTCATTTGTAGTAAAAAGAATTTTTTTACTTCCATCAAATAGATTATATTGAACGATATCTGTGTTCTTGCCGTTACGTTCGGTGAGAATGACTTCCTCTTCATTAATCCAACCAATATTGTCAATAAATTGGTCCTGATTAAATGGTGTAGGAATAATAGTCTTTTCATCAACAATTGGCAAATCAGGCTCAGGTTCTTCATTTTCATTTGGGGAAGACGTTGATGGAGAAGGCTGCTGACTACCTTGACATGCAAAAAGCACTACAGTACAAAATATAAAGCAGATAAATAATAATAGCTTTTTATGCATGATACTCCCCCTTAACTTTCTCTCTATATAGTTAGACGTATATAATTTAAAATTGTTTCAAAAATATAATAATTCAATGAGGGAAATTATCATTATTTTCGTTTGCCCAGTCTCTTTACTGCTAAGATAAACGTGGTAGGAGACTTCATTCCCCTACTAGTAACTGTTTATATAAGCACATCTGTCGAAAGTTTTGATCATTGGCTAGTGACTTCATGATTTAAAGGTATTGTTGCATCCAAAAGGACTGATTCAACAGTTATAGAATCAGCCCTATGCAAACTAATTATGCTATTAGTGTGGTTGTTCTAGTCGCTCAACAATAACGGCATTAAATCTATAATGAATCATTTTACTCCTTTATTGTCTTTTCGACAATAACTAAAATTTATTAATACCATCGAAAAACGGATACTAAAAAAATCCCTAACATGTTTTCATAAATTTGATTAAACTGTGATAAGGGGAGAGGATTGATCCCCTTGCCTAATTCAATCGTAAAACCTGCTTTTTGAAATTCTTTAATGAACCAATCTTTATATCCAGCATAACTATCAACATATTGTACAGACCGATAACCGCTCACCCTTTCAAAGTCCTCTGCTAGAAAAGTGGACTCTTGTGGCTCTAACCCCTCATACCCCCAATAAAATTCCTGTCCTTGTGTGTGAAGTGCTAAAGCACGGTCAAACAGCCTCTCCCTTGACAGTTTTGCCATCGATACAGCCTCAGGCTCTGATAACGGTTTATAGCCCGGGAAATCCCGAGGTGCAGGACTTTTGGGTTCCTTTCTTTCTTTTTCAATTTCCCACTTTGCTGGATACTGATTGTTTAGGTCTACTCCATTTATATTTGCTTTCCATCCCGTGAAATCGGTGCTTCCATCATTGATGGCAATCAATTCTTCCTCAAGAGCAGGCGGTGGCCCATCTAATACTAAATCCACCCCATCAGGATTTACCATAGGAACAAATGAAATGGTTACATCGTTATAGATTGGAAGCGTCAAAACTCCGCGAATGGCTGCAGAGTTTACCAATGAAAGAAGATAATCATTCAGAAACTGCATAAGAATGGCTGATGTGATCCACTCATTTGCATGAAAGGAACCATTAAAATGAACTTTCTTTTCTCCATTTCCAATCTTAATTTCAAATAAATCTTTTTCCAATACACTTTTGCCAATACGATTAACACGAATAAATGGATAAGAATCTCGGAGATTCTGAAGATCCTCTTGAAGCCTAGCATACGTATAGGAAGTTTTGGCACTCACCACTCTGCCACTAATTCTTTTCGGAAGTAAGATCTCATTTCCAACTTGTAATGTTGTAGGGTTGATGTTTTGATTTAAGAGCAAGAGTGCATCCACATCCAAATTTCTCTTCCGTGCTAATTTCCAAGGTGTATCATCTTCTTTAATCGTATATTGCTCAATATCAAAGCCTGGAATCATTATGTCTTGACCAATCTGAAGAGACTTTTCTTGCGAGGATGGATTAGAATCAATAATTAACTGGACCGGAATATAAAATAGTTGACTATAATACCACAATGTATCTCCTCTTCTTATACGAACCTGCATGGATCATATCCTCCTAATTCATATTCTCTTATTACTTTTATGTAAATGAAATAAAATCATGACAAAGGAATCGCGAATATTCTGGTCTTTAATATGTCTTCCTCAATTCTGTATTAAAATAATTGATCTATTGTATTTCAATAATACAAGCAACTGTATTTCATCATCATTCTTAAACCTTCTATTCAAATAGAAAAAAGACGAGGTAAAAACCTCGTCTTATCTTAGCTATCTTTTCGATATTCGGTTTGACCATAGAAGCGCAATAAGTCTCCGTAAATAATCTTATCGGAATATTGAAGCTCTTGCTCGGCACGCTTCTTAAATGGTTCACATGCATCCATTTCAATCGGCTCTTCCGTATCTTTATCCCAACATTTATTGTCAGCATAGACTACGTCTTTTGTAATAAATCTCCCATCACGAAGAATAGTAAATTCTTCATATTGTGGAGAGAACAGGTCAGATCCAAATTGAATATCTTTTTTTGTATCAATCCCCAATAAATGCATAATTGTAGGCTTTAAGTCAATTTGTCCAGATACATTCGAAATCGTTTTTCCTTCCATTCCAGGAATATGAATGATTAATGGAACACGTTGTAGTTGTGTTGAAACGTATGGTGTCACTTCTTTTCCTAAATATTGGCTCATCGCCTCATTATGGTTTTCAGAGATCCCGTAGTGATCTCCATACATAACAATGACTGAGTTATCATAAATACCTGAGTCCTTCAGATCCTGGATAAACTCTTTTACAGCCTCGTCCATATAACGAACTGTTTGGAAATAACGATTTAATGTACCACTGTTAGAATCATATTCTTCAATGAATTGATCCTCTTCATCTAAATAGAATGGATAGTGATTTGTTAAGGTAATTAACTTTGTAGCAAATGGTTGTTGCATGTCTTCCATATGCGCCACAGATTCTTGGAAGAACGGAATATCCTTCATACCCCAGTTAACAGAATTTTCTTCTGTAGCATTGTAATCAGGTAATGAATAGAAGCGTTGGTAACCTAGTGACTGATACATTACATCACGGTTCCAAAAGCTTTTGTTATTTGCATGCATAGTTGCTGTAAAGTAGCCCGATTCACCTAACTTTTCAGTCATAGATTCGAACTCGTTACCAGAATGCGTAAAGAATACAGCACCTCTATTTAAAGGATAAAGTGAATTATCAAATAAAAATTCAGAGTCTGACGTCTTCCCTTGTTGTGTTTGGTGATAAAAATTGTCAAAATAGAAGCTTTCTTTTACAAATTCATTTAAGAATGGTGTTGTTACTTGACCATTAACAGTCGAGTTAAGTGTGAAATTTTGTAGTGACTCTAAAGAAACAACGATTAAGTTTTTATCTTTAGCTACTCCAAACATATCTTCACTTGGTGGAATATAACTAGCACGAACATAGTTATCGATATCCGTTAGTTCACTACCATCTGCTAAAGCACGCTGAGCAGACGATTTTGATTGTAAAAAGATATCATACAAATGGTAATTGTACGTACCGATATTCTTCACTAGCATCTCGCGGTCAAATGTTCTTGTTAACAATTGTGGTCTTTCACTTTCAGCTAACCCCAAATTAAAAAATGCTAATGACGTAGCAACTAAGAAGTATGCGCGACGTTTTGATTTTGTATAATCTAAAGCTTTAAAGAAACTTGGTTTAAATTTAACTAAAACGGCAAGAATGATGATATCAATAAAAATTAACAAGTCTGCCCATTCAACAATCTCGGTTGCACTTGATCCAAGATCAGAGAAGTTACTTGTTTGGAATAATACTGGTAATGTTAAGAAATCATTAAAAAAGCGATAGAATATTACATTACCGTATAATACAGCTGAAACAATGAAGCTTGTTATTAGTATATAACGCACTTTCGCTTTTTCTGTTTTAAGGAATAGTGCAATCCCAAATATGAACAATAAAAAGCTAAGTGGGTTAATGAATAAGATAACCTCTTGTATAAAATTATCAATTTTAATATCAAAACTAGTTTTATAGACTATATACGTTTTAATCCAAAGTAAGAGTGATGCAAGAATAATGATCGACATCTTCGGCCATTTTCTATTTTTCATAATGATGTTTCCCTCCCTGTACAACACATAAACAAACCTTTATTTTTGGAATTATATTCTAAATATTTGAAAATTTAGGGGCTCGCTATTAAACCTTTGAATATCTTAATACTTTTTTTACAAAAGGTCAAATGAATTTTTACATCGTTTTAGTATTATTGAAAAGTTACCACCATTCTTTTTTGCACACAATATTAGACGTACTAGGACAGTAAAAGTTTCAAATAAATGCATAAAAAATTCAATTTCATAAATTGGTCACAATTTCAAAAAATAAAAAGCAATCCTTTCTACCTATTATGGTAGAAAGGATTGTTTTTTATCTCTTATACATTTTCCAAAATTCCCCATGAAAAAACTTACATAATTTTGTTAATGATTTAGTGAACATACTGCGTTTATTTTAAATGATTTTTCACAAGCCAAGCTGCACCAATAACTCCTGCGTCATTTCCTAAAGTAGCAATGGATATATTAGTTGAAACGGCTACAGTCGGAAAAGCAAACTTCTTAAAGTAATCAAGAACAGGATCTAGTAAAATAGTACCAGCTTTTGAAACTCCACCACCAAGTACAATTTTCTCAGGATTTAGTGCATTCCCTAAATTCGCCAATGAAAGTCCTAAGTAAAAAGCAAGCTGGTTAACCGTTTCTTTGGCAAGACTATCACCATTTCGCGCAGCGTCAAATATGTCTTTTGCACTAATGGTTAGATCCTTATTAAACTGCTCTCGTAATATTGTTTCTTCTTGTGTTTGATTGAGTCTCTCTGTTGCAAGACGCACAACACCTGTTGCAGATGCAACCGTTTCCAGACATCCTTTCTTTCCACAGTTACACTGAAAACCGTTCTCTGGAACAACGGTAATATGGCCAATTTCTCCTGCTGCTCCTTTTACACCATTTACAATATTACCATTTGTAATAATTCCTCCACCAACACCCGTCCCTAGGGTAACACAAACAAGATCCTTTGCCCCATCTCCAGCACCCTTCCACATTTCACCTAGTGCAGCACAGTTGGCATCATTATCAATTACTGCTTCTAGACCTGTTTCCATTTCTAATAGGTCTTTAAGAGGAGTATTTTTTTCCCAACCAAGATTTACTGTTTCATAAATAATACCTTTTGCCTTATCAATCGGGCCGGGAGCTCCCATACCTATTCCCAATAATTTATCTTTTGTTAGGTCAAGCTCTTCTAATTTCTTGTCAATTGACTTTGCAATATTTACAATAATATTTTTCCCTTGGTTCGTATTATCTGTTGGAATTTCCCACTTATGTAAAAGTTCACCGTATAAATTTAAAAAAGCAATCTTTGTAGTTGTACCGCCTAAGTCTACACCTACTAACCATTTTTCACTCATTGTAATCACCTTTTTTATTTTTTTCTATTTCTTGCTGTGTTTCGTGACGAATCAGCAGCATAGCAACTTGAAACTCTTTACTGTCTAATAATTGTGAAGAGTAGAGTTCACGCAATTCTGTTTCCATCATTTCTAAATCAGACAGTCGACTCCCTGTATAAATAAATATGCCATATCGTTTTAGTAATTGCTGAACATCATAAAACGTTTTCATATCCGGACACCAGCTTTCAACTTCTATAACACAATAAAGTATAAAGTAAATGAATAGAGTTCACAAGCACTTCGATAATATCAACGTTATGATATAACTTTCGAGAGAAGCGCCTAGATCAAACAGTTATGAACATGAAAAAAGTTGAGGTTGTAAGGGGTATTTACGTCCTATCAAATGGTGTCGATTGGTCTATTCCAACCCCAATTGAAAACGCGTTCACCTTTTTCGCAACCTCAACCTAGTTTCTTCTATTATATATATTATCGATCTGGATCTTTTGGATGTAAAAATCTTGGTCTTCTGTTTTTCAGTGGCATCGGAGAACGAAGAAATACATCTCTAAACGCCTTCATATTAAATGGAATAAACGGCCATAAGTATGGTACACCAAATGACTTCATTCTAGAGAGAACAATCATCCATACAACGATTGTAAGGACAAAACCATAAACGCCAAATGCTGCCGTTAAGAGTAATAATACAATTCGAATAATGCGATTCGCAAGGCTCATTTCATAGCTAGGAGTTGCAAACGTTCCGATTGCAGCAACAGCAAGATATAATATTACCTCATTAATAAATAAACCCACCTCGACCGCAACCTGTCCAACCATTAATGCTGCTACAAGTCCTAGTGCCGTAGCAAGTGAGGAAGGGGTGTGAATGGCGGCCATCCTGAGCATATCTAAACCTAACTCAATAAATAAAAACTGTAGAACAAGCGGGACCTCACCTGTATCGTTCGGTCCAATGTATTGGAGATTTTCTGGCAATAGTTCTGGTTGAATAGCAAACAAATAATACAAAGGCAATAAAAATATGGACGCCCATACTGCTATAAAACGGACAAATCGCAAGTAAGCTCCTACAGCTGGTTTGTTACGGTATTCTTCAGCATGCTGTAAATGATGCCAAAATGTAGTTGGTGTAATGATGACACTAGGAGAACCATCAACAATAATACATACATGGCCTTCATAAAGGTGTGATGCAGCAGTATCCGGACGCTCTGTATATCTTACCATCGGATATGGATTCCAGTGCCTTCCAGAGATAAATTCTTCTAGGGTTTTTTCCCCCATCGGAAGACCATCTGTATCAATCTTTCCGATTGAATCCTTTATTCTTTTAACTAGTTCTGGATCTGCTATATCCTCTAAATAACAGACAACAATATCTGTTTTTGATCTTCTTCCAACCTGCATATATTCCATTCGAAGAGACCGGTCTCGTATTCTTCTTCTAGTTAATGCTGTATTAAAGACGATGGTTTCAACATAACCATCACGAGATCCTCTAACAACTTTCTCAATATCTGGTTCTTGTGGACCTCTAACGGGATAGGTTCTTGCATCTATCATAATTACTTTATCAATACCATCAACGACAAGTGCAGTCGGTCCAGCAAGAACTCCATCTACCACTTTATTTAAATCATCTAGTTTTTCTACTTCAATATACGGAATGTACGTTTTTATTAATTTATGTAATGTGTCTCCATCCAATTTTTCTGGATCTAACTCTGCTAAAAGCTTCATTAAATAATGAAGAATATCATCTTTAGCAAACCCATCGACTAAGAACATCCCCATTTTACGACCTGCGTATTCTAAATCGAGACTGATAACATCAAAGCTTTTATCTACTGCTAAGACATCTTTTAAATAGCTAATGTTTTCTTCTATATTAGTAGAGACAGGCTTTACATTTTGGGTCAAGAGCCTTCACTCCAATCTTTTCCATTCGTTGTTTTCGTATACTTTGTTGCTTTTTAAACTTTTTTTGCTAGTAACGTGGTCGTTCCATTGCGCTATAGACACTCGCTTTCCACGGGGAGGAAGTCGAGCCTCCTCGTCTTCGCCTGCGGGGTCTCGACCTTTCCTCTATTCCCGTAGGAGTCAAGTGTCTTCCGCTTCATTTCACTATAAATTTATACTAAGCATTCTTAAACAATATCTTTACGAAAACAGCCTTTTCATTAAATAATCCCTTACCATCCTTGACAAGCGTAAGATAAAACATACATTGGAACATAAAAAATAAACAAGCTTCATAGAATGGCTATATATGGACAAACCGTTGGAGTGAAGAATATGCTAAATAAAATTAGAACAACTGCCCCATTTCTTGTGATTATTTTGGCTATTTCTATCTTTATTCAGTGGATGTATAGCCCCACAGCTCGTGAAAGTATTATTTTTTTCCCAATTGATAAGGACGCTGAATACGAATCTGCTAATACTCAGTTAATTCTAGACCCTAAGAAACAAAATGACACATACACAGTACAATGGAAAATATCTTCAAAATTAAACAATCCCGCTTATTTACGGCAGGATATCGGATTTGTATTTTTTAATGGACGGCTTAAAGGAAAAATGAATGAATGGGAACAAAATACCGATCAAATTGTAGAAGAAATGACTCTTGAAGGAAAAGAAAGTAGTTTACTACAAGCAATCTCCTATCACTATTCAGAAATACACCCATCAGAAAATGAGTTCACTAGTGCACAGAAAATAACTGATGACCGACTTTATGTCATTGATTCTAATTTTAGTCCACTTAATTCTTTTCGAGAACCAAGTAGCTCTCAAGAAGAAGAATGGAGGCAAATTTTAGATAAGGTTACTAATCAACAGCTTCAATACTGGTGGGAAAAAGCACTTAATACGTATAATCTTTCAAAAGAAAAGTATAAGATTATTCCGCTAACACAATTACCTTCTTATGAAAACAAACCAATTTTAGGTTATTCACAGAACGAATGGGAACACGTGTTAGGAAACCTGTGGGAAGGATTATACAAAAATTACTTTCTTGGCATAAAAAAAGAAAATGGTACTGTCGTTGAATCTATTGACAGCACCATTCCCTTGATTTTATTTGATAACGAGAGGAAGTATTTGCACGTACTCACCATTACAAAAAACGGTGAAACCGTACTTCTAAAGCAGCAAATTAATACACAATAATCACCTAAAGTACAATTATCTGTAGCCTGTTTGTAATAGAAGAGATGTTAAAACCAATAGGCCTCCTAGGAAGAGAATCTGAAGCCACCATTTTGTCTTTTTAGGAACGCCTATTGAACCTGCTGCTAGAAAACCTCCAACGAGTCCTCCCAGATGACCTGCATTATCAATACCTGGTATTGAAAAACCTAACAATAAATTAAGACCGATAACCAAGATGATGTTGGTACCCATAGTTCTAAAAAAAATCTTAGGGTAAGCACTACCAAAATAAAGTAGTGCTCCAAAACAGCCAAAGATAGCTCCACTAGCACCAGCTGAAATTCCTTGTGTAAAGACAAAGCTTGCTACTGTCCCCATAAATCCTGCTATGATATAAATGAAAAGGAAGCGCACTCTTCCAAAAATGCGTTCTACAGCTGTTCCTAAATAATAGAGTGCAAAGGTATTCATTAATAAATGAAAAAATCCAATATGAAGAATGATTGGTGTTAGAAAACGCCACCATTCTCCCTTTTCTATGAGACTGTTCTCTTTTGCACCAAACTCAATAAGTGTTTGGATATTTTGACTGCCACCATTTGATTCTAACAAGTAATACATAATTAGTTGTAAAGCAATGAAAATATACGTAAAAAAAGGCTTGCCATATTGAAAGAGCTGCTTTTCTTTTTTTATCTGGTTATTCGCTGATGAAATTGTCATTCTTTTTAACCATTCCACTCGATCCCAATCAAAGATATCTTCTTGAGGTTGTCGTTGAAACAATTGAAAGATTCGTTCTCCTTGAATCATGTCGTTAGCTTGTTCGTTTGTTAAGAGTAGGCTCTTGATATCGTCATTGCCATTTAATTTAGAAGGAATAAGCTCAGAGTAATCATCAACGGGTGGGAATTCTGTTACATAGATATTCATAACAGACAGTTTTCGCTTCCCAAGCTGCTTTTTTACTCTTTGAACATTATGTTCAACAAGTTCAAGATCTCTTTTTATCCAATTACTCCAATCAATATCGTATCTCAATAATCGTATCAATTGGTTATCCTTCATGGAAGTGTTCTCAAGCCAAAGTTCATTCTGGGATGGAGAGAGATTTATCATACGATAATGCTGTTGTACAACAAGATAATGAGCTAGCTCCCAAAATAATAGATCTTGTTTCATTACATGTTCCTCCCCATCTTCTTATGCTCCTTTAACTATACCCTCGAAATTTTAGACATGTAAAGATATAAGCTTATTTTAGGTTTTATATACTTATGATAGCAATGTATTGAACATCTTTACATTCCAACTACAAAATTCTATTCAGACGAAAAGAGACTATCTTAACATGAGAGTTCAAGTCATAAAGTTTAAACGACTTTTTGTTTGTTAAGGTAGCCTCTGCATTTAATTTGTATTTACATTATCGTTGAAACGTTGTTTGAATTAGTTTTGAACGTAGACTAGGAATGCTCATCGTAATTCGAACAACCCATTTCCGTAAGAAATAATTGCCTAACATGACATTAAGTATCTTATAGCGGTTATTAACGGCATAAAAGACTGCACCAATAATAACAATCCACTTCATCCATCCGTTCATCTTTCATCCCTCCTAGCATTAGTTTGGATGAAAGACTAAAGACTTATCCAATATTTTTTGTATGTGTGTTCTCTTTTATAAAGAGACACCCTTATACATAATTGATGATGAGTAAACATACTATTCCTGCTGCAAAGGATGAAAGAAAATTTACAATTTCGTTATTAACACCGATCAGCCCTTTACTTTTCATTGTAGCTTTTTTACAATGTTCACGTGCTTCAGTATGCTTATGACAGACTGAACATGTATATTCCACCTGTATGGTAGCTCCAATCATTGTATCTACAAGATTCCCCAAGAACCCAGCAATCGCAATACTTATCACAATGTATGCCTCTACACCTTGTAACCATCCAAACAGCATCGCAATAAAAAAAGATCCTACTAATCCAGCCATCATACCTAACAAAGAGACTGCTCCCGAAGTACCCTTTGGAACCCTCTTAAGGCTGCGTATCGATACGGGCTTTCTATTACTTAGAGGACCTATTTCAGATGCCCACGTGTCTGAATTGGCTCCTGCTAGCGTCGCAGCAAAAGTGTAAGTCCAAATTTCCTGTTGTGTAAAAATAAATAAAAAGGCAAAAATTACAGCTGGTCCACCATTTGCTATTACCTGCTGCCAGTCACGTACGGATGTTTTTGCTAAGATTGTATCCACAGAACTTTTTGCATCTTTTTTGAACTTTGACCAAAGACTAGAAGAAAGAAAAAATGCGCCTAGTAACATTAAGCCATTTATATGAAATGCCGTATACACCACAATACCAACAAAAACTGCACTAATACTTCCTGATAGAGTTAGATTTCGTGTTTGCCATCCTACTATTGTAAATAGGACGATAAATCCATAAACAAAAAAATCACTCACAATTTATGACTCCATCCTCAGTCACAATTTTATTAACAGGTACATCGAATGGTTCAACTGGTAATTCTTTAAGAAGATGCTCACTAAATGCAAGTGCGATTGTGCAACCAGGGAAATTTTCTAAATACCGATCATAATAGCCTCCACCAAATCCTAAACGGAAGCCCTCCTTTGTAAAACCTAGTCCAGGAACTAGGATCAGATCAAGCTTTTTTTTATCTATAAAGGAAACCTTATCTGGATTAGGCTCATATAAGTCATAGTATACCTTTTCTAATTGCGTAAAAGATGTAAGCACATAGAAGTGTAACTCTTTTGTTTTCGGAATGCATTTTGGTACACAAACCGTTTTCCCTTCCTCCCAAGCCCTTTTAATCATTTCCCATGTATGTATTTCTGGTTGCTTTGAAACTGTTATTCCAATCGTATCTGCCTTGTTCCATTCGGACATTTGGAAAAGCTTTCTTGAAACTAAGTATTCTTTTTGCTCCCTGACTAAATAATCAAGATTATGTAATGTTTCTAATTGTTCTATTCGAATTTTTTTCTTGTTCATCTTTCCCACTCCTTATCTTTTTGCATTATATATATAGAAATGGTAGAACCAATTGATAGTTAACGTAACAAAAAAAGCAGTGGATAGAATCCAGCTGCTTACTTTGTTTCACGGTGTAAAGTTGTACGTTTTTCTCTTGGGCAATATTTCTTTAGCTCAAGACGGTCAGGATTATTACGTTTATTTTTTACAGTAATATAGTTACGCTCACTGCACTCTGTGCACGCTAATGTAATATTTACACGCATTGGTTATTTCCCTCCAAACTTCACTAACATCTTCTTTTCATACGACTTTTATATAATATCACTTTTTTAATGGAAATGCTAGTCTGTTTTTAACACTATCATGGATTTTTAAAACTTCCTCTTTTGATTCACCATAAATTCCATATGTGGTTACTTTTTCAGTCTGAAAAGGATTGAGAAACAACTCTATTTTATGAGCCATTACATTTGGTCCTTGTGTAATTGGATAATAATATAAAGATCCTTTCACTATGGAATGAATCATTTGTTCTCGATTCTCATGATTCATAGGATAGACCGCTTTACCTACTCTCCTCTCAAGATTTTCACTTGTATATGACCCACTAATTACTAGTTTATTTGTTGAAGAATAGTTCCAAAGAAGATCATTAGAGGGTGAATATAATCCAATGTTCTCTTTATATGGATAAAGCCACTCTATAAAAATAAACATTTTCATACTCTTTGTCTGTTCTGAACGATTCTCGATTTTACATGTTAGTATTTCACTAGAAGCACGAGTACTTTCGTGTAGAGTAATCACTATATTATCAATCAAATTAGGAGCATCTAACGTAAGGGTGTGCTGCTGGTTTTCAACTAAGATCACAGGATAGTATGCAAATTGTCGGTTTTTATTTTCTTTTGTTTTCGTTAGCATCATTTGTTTATTCATAACCTACACCTTTTGCCATTGTTTTATTTTTATTTGATAATATCGTGCAAATTCCTTTGACAGGTTTTTCCCTTCTGCTTGAGAGTAAATCAAAAAACCTGAGGACTCTTGATTAATAATCCGAGTCCAACCTCCATTGTAGTGTGAAATGATCAAATTTGAATCAGATTCCAATATAAAATCCCCATCATGATGAAGGCGTTCTAATACAATTGATTTATAGTCCACTGGACATTCAACCTCTAATCTCGTTACATACACCTTTTCCTCTGTACGAACATGATCCAACTTCTTTTTATTGGAATAATGATTCGTTAGAGCATCTTCTCGTGCTTGGTTATAAGCAGCTATATTCCCAATATCTCTCCAATACTCGTTTGTGTTATAAACATAGACACTCTCGTTATCGTTAAGAAGTGCTGGAATTAGGTCCTTACTAAAGTCTAAAGTCTTACCAAAAAAGTAAGTAAAAAGTATCTCTGGATTTAAAATATATATACCTGTATTAACTTGATTCCCTACATAATCAGTAGGTTTTTCAATAAATCTTTCTAATTTTCCATCTTCATTAGTAAAACAGACTCCAAACGCACTTGGATCCTTTACTTTTTTTGATATGATGGTCATCTTAGATTGGTGTCTTTGATGAAATTCATAAACTTTATGAATATTGATATTGGTAAAGGCATCCCCACTCATAACTAGAAACGGCTCAAGGAAATTATTTCTTGCTGTAAAGATTCCACCAGCTGTTCCTAGAGGAGAGGCCTCCTCCAAATACGTAATTGTGACTCCTAAAGAGCTTCCATCTTGAAAATAGTCTTTAATTTTTTCACCTAAGTAACACGTAGTCATATATATTTCTTCGATTCCATATTTCTTTAAATGTCTTATACTGTATTCAAGCAGAGGCATGTGAACAATTGGAAGCATAGGCTTTGGTACATTCAAAGTGTAGGGTCTTAGTCTTTTTCCTTCTCCACCAGCCAAAAGAACAGCTTGTTTCATGTTATAGAACCTCTTTTAATTTTGATTGTAGAAGTATGTCATCATAAATATTTATCGTTCTGCTCGCAATTCGTTCCCAATTAAACATACTATTAATAACATCTTGACCATTCTCACCAAGCTTGAATTTTTGATCCGGCTGGGATTCTAACTCTTCCAGTGCTTCTATTAAGCTTAGTGGATTATTAGGCTCAAACAGAATCCCCACGTTCCCTTTCTTAATAATTGTTCTTAGTCCTCCTGTATTCGTTGCAATCACTGCTTTTTGAGCGGCCATTGCCTCTAACGCTACAATTCCAAATGGTTCGTAGAGGCTTGGAAATATAACTGCCTCACAATGATGTAAATAACGATTTCGTTCATCGTCAGATATATACCCTATAAAATGAACATGCTCTTCCAAGCCCTTTAAACGAACCAATTGACGATAATATTCCAGTTCAGGACCTTTGCCAGCAATAATGAATTTTCTATTGCTTGTTTTCTTTAACACTTCTGCCGTATCAATAATTGTTTCAAACCCTTTTTCATACACCATCCTACCAACGGAGAAATAGAAAGGTTCTTCAATCGGACGTGTGTAGCTCTTCTTGTTTATTACGTTTTCAATGTCTACTCCGTTCGGTATTACTTCAATTGGTGCTTCTCTAACAAATAACTCATTGACTTCTTGTTTCATATGTTCACTACACACGATGATCGTATTAGACTCCTTAATAACTGCGTCTTCTTCATTATGAATTTTTTGTTGCAAGTCGGTATGAATTCCATTATTTCGACCAGATTCAGTAGAATGTATCGTAGTAACTAACGGAATATCATAAATAGATTTTGTCATCAATGCAGAAGTCGTGACAATCCAGTCATGAGCATGAATAAGCTCAAAGCGGTTATGGTTCATTAACTCATGAATCTTTCTAGTAATGGAAATATTCAAATCAAAAACCCATTGAAAAAAATCATTTTCATGCGGATGAAGTGGCATTACTCGATGAACGTATACCCCTTGATCTTCTTCAAATTCTTTAAGACTATTCCCACCAGCAGTAATGACATGAACCGTTTTTCCTTTCTTTACTAAGTGTCTCGATAAATCTTGAACATGTCTTGATAGCCCACCTACAATATTAGGCGGATATTCCCAAGATAAAACTAAAATTGCTCCTTTTGTCTCCCTAACTAATTGATGTTCCTCCGTATTCTCGAGATCCACTATATCGCTACATATAGAAAACTCTTTAACTAGATTTTTACGATGTGATAAAAAGTGATGATCTATATTTGCTGTTTCAATCATTTTTACAATTTTAAAGAAACTTTGTTCAATCTGAGAAAGATTTTGTTGATCGTTCTCTTCTATATAAAAGTGCCATTCTCTTATTAATAAATGAATGATTTCTTTGGAAATATTTTGTCGAGTGATAAGTTGCTCAAGTTCATGTTCCATTTTATGAATGATTTGACTTTTCATTAATTCTTCATCTGAGAGAATAGGTTTTCCAAATTCCATCCCCTCATAGCCAAAGTTTAATCTTGATAGTGTAGATCCCATTTCAGCTAATCTAGTAAAATTAAAGTTTGATTTTATATTCTCAAGACTGTTAAGAATATACTGGATTTCTTTTCTGCTTTTTGGTACCGGTATGCAAATAAAATCAAGATTATTTACTATGTTTAGTTGATTCGAGTCTTTTAGAATCATTGTGGAAATCATTTTTAACCCTCTAGGAGTTCTTAAAATTCCACTTCCATCTTGTGTTTGTTCCTTTTCACAATATTGTGCAGACATCTCCGTGATAAATGAGTATTGAATCCCTTCATTCACTAAGTATAAGTCAATTCCTGGTATGTAAGCTGTGTGTGGCAACCAAAAGCCTCTGGGATCAAAACCAAATAGAGTACGAAACGTTGTAACAGATATATTTATTTGTAACTTTATTCCTAATGCTGTCCGGAGGTGTGTTATGGGATATTGGCTTAATGTTGTTGGGATTAATTCAATATTTTCCCTCATAGAAAGTTCTCTAAGTGCTAGTGTCATGTTTTTATCCCATCGTAACCAAAGAGAGTACACGTTTTTTGTTACCTCTTCCTCCTTATCTTCAGCTACTAATCGTTCTGTGTGAAAATATTGCTGTATTTCTGCTATAAATGAAGGAGAAGAAAAGAATTCTACTAGATTAGGGGAAATAACTAAGGAAATTGGGCAATCTGAAGAAATGCTTTCAGCCAAATGAATCATGTTCAGATAGTTTAAAAAAACTTTCCTTATATTTGATGCTTTTGGGTCTACATTGTATTCATACATGCTTGTCTTTTTCATTAATGAAGGATGAATTAGAACATTTTTTACCTGGTTCATTTTTTTGCCTCCAATCGGTCAACATAATAAGAATACGTACTTACATGTTCAACCCAATTTGGTATTTGCGTTTGGCCAGCCTCAAATTGAGATAATGTTTCTAGACTATGAACCTCTTGTGAGTTGTCTGTTCTTGGGGTATGAAGGGCATTTGAGCGTACTATTCCTACAAAACATTGGTTTGGTAGGAGTACTCCAAGCTCTGCACAATAGGTTCGATTTTCTTTCAGGCCATTAATAAACCAATCTTTACAATTAATTGGAATCAGGATATCCATTGAATGGTGTTCATTGTGACCATTAAAATGAATTGAAGTGATATCAAATAATCGGATCGTATAAGATAGTTGTTCATAAGAAACATTAAACGTTTTACATACTTTATTCATGACTTCTTTTGAGATATCCCAATATCCATAAGCTCGATTTTCTGAAGCAAACATGATATAAAAGCTTGAATCTACTCTATCTATTTTTTGATTATTCGAAACCAATTCATTATGAAGAATTCCTATTCTTTTCTTCTTATGTATCGGAGGTGATTGCTTGCTTTCAAAGACACATTTTTCTGCTCCTAGCTGCTTCTGATATTTGACCCATTGGTATTGTACTTTTCCAACTGTTGTACTTAATTCATCCGCAATCTTTCTAAATGAAAGGCCATCTTTACGAAGGGCTATTATTTGGTCTAACATTCTTCTCTCACTCCAATACAATAAAATTTTTAGTATATGATGAAATGATGATTAATAGAACAGATTGATAAATTAATCGTAACACCGCTCTAAAAATCCTACAATAAACGCATTTTGTCGTTAATTGTATGAAGCTTTTATATCAAGAATAAAACGTTCAAAATTATTTAATAAAGGGATTCTATTGAACATCTATTGAGATTTAATAGGTAAATGTGACAAAATAAGATACAAGATCGTATTAAGCATCGACAAATTAATTGATTTGTAGCGATATTTTTTTGACTATGCTATAAATAAAAGGATTCGTTTCTCCAATTAGAAACTTAAAATGCTACTAGAGGTGAAGTATGAGTACAATTGAACTGATCTTACTTTCAATTTCCATCCTATTATTTATTTCTTCCTTCTTTATGAAGGACCGATACAGAACACTAGAAAAAGATATGGATGAGTTATCATTAAATTTTTTACAAGAGAATTATCAACTAAAAAAGAGAATTAAAATACTAGAGGAAGAGTTGATGGTAGATAGTGATTATGATCTATCGTTACCGACACAAGTCAAAAAATCAGCAGGAAAAGCACCAATACATCAAATAGTGAAAAATCAAGTTATTGCACTGTATAAACAAGGTACCCCTATTGATCAGATTGCCAAGCAATCTGCCTTATCACTAAAAGAAGTTAAGGAAATCATATCAAATCAATAGGAAAGGGGTCAGAACATGAACAAGCAATCTACTAGGGCATTTGCAGCAGGAATTTTTCTTACAGTGATCATGCTTATCGTTTATAATCAATTTTTCTCTATTACAGCAAATGATGATGTAGAGAAAATTAAAGAATCTCACACAGATGAATTAGCAAAAAAACAGGATGAAATTGATGCCTTAAAGACAGAATTAAATACTATCACTGAGGATACTCAAAAGGAAAAACAAGATGAGACAAAGACAGAAGAAACTCCGGAACCACAAGTGAATGAAGAAGAAGCATATCGGGCTGTGCTTAGTGTGGAATCTGGTGATACTTCAGATGACATTGCTACACGGCTAGAGAGTTTGAAAATTATTGATAATCCTTCAGAATTTATTACATTTCTTAAAGAAAACAATTATGCAGAAAGAATTCAAATTGGAAAATACGAACTTAACTCAAAGATGACGTTGGAGCAAGTTGCAAAAGTCATCACAAAAACAGATTAAATAAAAGGATGTTTCCTTTAGGGTAAAACCCCAATGGAAACATCCTTTTCACTTATATTAATCATTTAGATCGTAACGACGACCTTTAACAAGATAAAATACACCTTCAGCAATATTCGTTGTATGATCTGCAGCACGCTCTAAATAACGGCAAATAAATGAGAGCTGTGTGATCTGTGCTGTAAACTCCGGCTTTTGTTTGTTTAGTTCTAGCAATTCTATAATGGTCTCTCCATATAAATCATCTACTTGATCATCCAGATCCGCAATCTTCTTTGCTGCTACGATATCTTCTTCTAGAAATGATTTCATCGTTAATTGAATCATATCTGATGTAACACTATGCATTTTCTTAATATGATGAATTGGCTTGATTAATGGTTCATTCCCAATACGGATTGTTGACTTTGCGATATTGACTGCAAAGTCACCAATTCTTTCTAGGTCCGCAGCAACTTTGATACCTACAATGATTCTTCTTAAGTCAGTAGCGACAGGTTGTTGTTTGGCTATCAACAAAATGGCAAGATCATTAATTTCCTCTTCCATAATATCTGCTCTTTGATCACCTTCAATAATCTCTAATGCCAAGTCAACATTTTTATCTTCAAGAGCATTTATACTTCTTTCTAATGCTTTCGTAACATAGTCGCCAAGTTCTATTAACTTTGTTTGTAACTCCTTTAAATTTGCTTCAAACTGACCACGAATAACCATGTCTAATTCCTCCATCCTGATCGCTTTGTGAAATTGTATATATTCGAGTATTCGTACAAAAGATCCTTAATCATATAAAATTAAGGATCTTTTTGTTTGTTTCTATATTTGATGCATTATCCAAATCTACCAGTAATATAATCTTCTGTTCGCTTATCATTTGGATTTGAGAAAATTTTATCTGTTAAATCAAATTCTACAACTTCTCCATTTAAGAAGAAGGCTGTTTTATCTGAAATACGAGCTGCTTGTTGCATGTTATGTGTAACAATAATGATACTATACTCTTTCTTAAGGTCTTGAATTAGCTCTTCTACTTTTAATGTTGATATTGGATCTAATGCAGAAGTTGGCTCATCCATAAGAATGACATCTGGTTCAATAGCAAGACAACGAGCAATACATAGACGCTGTTGTTGACCACCAGAAAGACCGTATGCATTTTCTTTTAAGCGATCTTTCACTTCATCCCAAATTGCGGCACCACGAAGACTTCTTTCAACAATTTCATCAAGAATTTTTTTGTTTTTAATTCCATGAATTCTTGGTCCATATGCAACATTATCATAAATTGATTTTGGAAATGGATTAGGTTTTTGGAAGACCATTCCTACTTTAGTTCTTAAGTCTTCAACCTTATAACTTTTATTTAAAATACTGTTCTCTCTATAACGAATATCACCTGAAATACGAACTACAGGAATTAATTCAACCATTCTGTTTAATGTTTTTATAAACGTAGATTTACCACACCCAGATGGTCCAATAATTGCTGTTACTTCATTTTGTTGTATAGATAAATTTATATTTTTTAATGCATGATCTTCACCATACCAAAGATTTAAATCTTTTGTCTCATATACAATACTCTTATTATTAACTGGCTGTTCTTTACTTTCAGTATCAATATTAACATTCTTCTTTACGCTATCAGATATTACTGCCATAGTTAAAAACCCCCCAAAAAATTAAAATCTCTTTTGAAACTTATTTCTTATGATGATTGCAATTGAATTCATTAGGAATAGCACGATTAATAAAATTACAATTGTAGCTGCAGCAAGGTTTGCATATTCATCCACAAGTGCAGAATCGACCGTCCAGTAATAAATTTGCATTGGTAAAACTGTAAATTTGTCAAAGATTCCATCAGGAAGAGGAATTAACAACGCTGGAATACCGATAACAACTAGTGGAGCTGTTTCTCCAATTGCTCTTGAAAGTGAAAGAATAAGACCTGTTAAAATCCCTGGTATTGCAGCTGGTAATACGATATTTTTGATGGTTTGCCATTTTGTTGCACCCATACCGTATGATGCTTCACGTAAGTATTGCGGTACAGAACGAATTGCTTCTTGACTTGCTACTACAACAATCGGTAGTACAAGTAAAGACATCGTTAACCCCCCTGCAAGAACAACACTTCCTAGTTCAAAGCTACGAACAAATACAGTCAAACCTAATATACCGAACACTACAGATGGCACACCAGCAAGGTTTGAAATATTCGTTTGAATAATAGACTTTATTTTACCGTTTTTCGCATATTCTTCTAAATAAATGGCTGTTCCAACACCTAGGAACATTGTAACCGGTCCTACAACAATCATTAACCATACAGTACCCGAAATCGCTCCCAAAATACCAGCTCTTTCAGCATCTGTTGATAGCTTATTTGTGATAAATTGCCAATCTATCCAGCCTATACTATCAGTATAAACGCGATAAATTAATGTTACAAGAACGACCAAACCAAATAGTGTAGCTAATAAAAATGCACCTTTTGCAAAATTGTTCGCAAACAAACGTGATCCCATTTTCTTTTGTACTTGTTCTACATCTACATATTTCATAATTAATACTCCTCCCTATATTTACGAGAGATATATTGTGCAATTAGGTTCATAATGAGTGTAAATACAAAAAGCGTCATGGCTACAGCATACAAGCTATAGTATATAGTTGAACCAGCAGGAGCCTCTCCTCCCGTAACTTCTACTATATAGGCTGTCATTGTTTGCATTGACTGCGTAACGTCAAATGTAAAATTCTTATTACTTCCACTTGCAATTGCCACAATCATTGTTTCTCCAATAGCACGTGAAATACCTAATACGAAAGAGGCGATAATCCCAGAAATAGCAGCAGGAATTACAACTTTCCATGTAACCTCAAGTTTTGTTGCGCCAAGGGCAAGAGCTCCCTCTCTCATAGAATTCGGAACAGAACTCATTGCATCCTCAGAAAGAGACGCAACCATTGGGATGATCATAATTCCCATTACTATTCCTGGACTGAGGATATTTGTTGGATCCAAAGCAGGAATGAAAGATCTTAATAGAGGTGTAACAAAGGTAAAGGCAAAAAATCCATAAACAATTGTAGGAATTCCCGCAAGAATTTCTAAGATTGGTTTTAATGTTCTTCTTACTCGATCAGAAGCATATTCACTTAAGAATATAGCCGCCATTAGCCCAATAGGAATGGCAACAAACATTGCAATCACTGAAGAAAGAACCGTTCCTGTTAACAATGGCAGTACCCCAAACTGCGCATGATCTCCAAGAGGCTTCAATTCAGTTCCCGTATAGAAATCTAAAAACGGTACATCTCTAAAGAAATTAATCGTTTCTGTTAATAACGTAATAACAATTCCGATTGTAGTAAGTATTGATATTGTAGCAATTGCTAATAAAATTTTCGGTATTAACGTTTCCGTGATTGAACTAATATTTCTGGAATTCCTTTTCGTTTCAATCATCTCACGGATGCTAGTTCTGTTATCCAAAAGTAAAACCCCTTTCATCCTTCACCATTTTATGTAAGGAGAAATTTATAGAATGAAATAATAATTAGTAGAAGAAAACACGTAAGAAGATGAGAAGGTAGACTCCTCATCTTCATTACATTTAGAAAGTACCCAAAATTATTTTAAACCTTCTAAGTAGCTGATAGATTCTTGGATTACATCATCTTTTAATGGAGCAAATCCAGTTTCTGCAGCCACATCTTGAGCATTTTCCATCGTGTAGATTGCATAATCTAGAACTTGTGACTTTTCTTTAGCCATATCAACGTTTAAGTATGTGAATACAGGACGTGTGAATGGTTTGTAACCAGCATCATCACCTAAACCGATAGTGTCTAAGCTTGGAGCAACTGGACCATTACCAAAGTCAACACTTACTGCGTTTAACTTATCTTTGTTGCTATCATAGTAACCATATCCGAAAAATGCAATTGCGTTTTTGTCTTTAGAAACAAGATCAACTAGAGTTGAATATTCTTGTTGAAGGTTAACTCCCTCAACGAAATCTTTTTCTTCCATAATTGTTTCGAACATGAATTCATTTGTACCGTGGTTTTCGTTAGGACCCATTGGCTTGATTTCTTCTGCTGGCCAATCTGGGTTAATATCAGACCATTTTGTTACTCCACCTTCAGCAAGGAAGATCTTAACAACGTCTTCTTGAGTCATTTCAGTAGCCCACTCGTTTTCTTTATTGATAACGAAAGTTAATCCGTCAAGAGCAACTTGGAATTCTTTAACTTCAATACCTAATTCTTCAGCTGTAGCAACTTCTTCTTCTTTAATTTGACGAGATGCATCATTGAAATCAGTTCCGTTTTCAGCAACTAGGAACTTTTTGAAACCTGCAGATGTACCCGCACGGCTTACTTCAACTGAAACTTCTTCGTTTTCAGTCATATAGTTTTCAGCCATTCTAGCCATGAAAGGATATACTGTACCAGAACCATCGATTACTACGCTACCTTCTAGAGTAGTTTCTTCAGCAGCATCATCACTACCTGAAGTTTCTCCATCAGTAGTACCATCTGTGTTCGTTTCTTCATCTGTAGTTCCACATGCAGCTGCGAATACTACAAGAGTTGCCATTACTAAAAGTAATAGTAGGCTTTTTAAGTTTTTCATTCCTAATTTCCCCCTAAAGAGTTTAGTTGTTTTGTCCTACGCTTATTAGAATATAGGTTCATTGTTAATACCGTTTTAATCAAATGTAAAGGTTTTGTAAATATGTGCGGAAATTTGTTTCTTTTTGTAATCGTAATACATAAATTATTATAATTATTATTTCTTGGAACCACTTTTTTCATGCGAATCTTGTTATTGTACACACAAAAAAAAAGACAGTGTTACTGTCTTTTTTTTGTTCATACTATTCATTTGTTGTTTCTCTAGCCTCTGTTTGATGTTGAACCGCATCATCCAGGTTTTCTACTTCTTTGCTTACATCTTGCTTAATTAATCCTTCACTTTCTCTTTTTTTCTTAAGCTCGAAATATTTATCCATTACTCTTCTTGAGATAATTTTATTAATATAAGGATCTTTATCTTGATGTGATCTAGGAACTACTGTTGAAAATGCAATCTCTGGTTGCTCCACAGGTGCATAACCAATTAGTGTTGTATTGTACGTTAGAGTACCCTTATGGAAGGTTTCTGCAGTACCAGATTTGCCTGCAGCCTCATATGGGGCATTTGCAAATTCTTGTGCTGTTCCTTGTGAACCGTGAAAAACTTGATAGAACCCTTTTTGAACATGCTCTAACTGCTCTGGGGTCGCATCAATTCGATTGAGAATGTTCGTTTTCTTTTCATAAATAATGGGACCAAGTTGTGAATTATCGTTAATTGGTTCTCGAATTTCTTTCATAATGTGTGGCTGTATACGATATCCCCCATTTGCAATTGTACTGGCATATTGAACAAGTTGCATTGGTGTATAGGTATCAAATTGTCCGATCGAGTAATCGAGTAAAAAACTAGATAAACTCTCACCTTTGAACCCAGCATGCTCACTCGGCAAATCAATTCCTGTTGGAACACCCAAGCCAAACTGTGCAAAATGGTATCTCATAGTAGAAAATGCTTCAGGGTTTGAGCTAATGGGTTGATTAGGTACATAATGATCTCCATTTATGCGTAGAGCAATTTTAAACATATATGAATTTGATGATTTTTCTAAGGCAAAAAGGTCGTTAATATTCCAACGCCCATTTTGGTTATACCAAGAACTTTTCTTCGGAGTACCTTTTATATAGATAGGCTCATCTACTATATATTCACCTGGTCGTAGCACCCCAGTCATATACCCAGTAAGGACTGTTGCCCCCTTAACTGCAGACCCTGCTTCATAAGAAGAGGTAAATGTCCCAAGTGCATAATCATTGATTTCTTTTTTACCAGTCTCTGGGTTTGTATCATATTTTTTCCCTACCATTGAGAGAATTTCACCTGTATTTGGATCCATCATAACAACAAATGCCCGATCCAAATAAGGAGAGCCTGGTTGATTGACCTGCTTTAATAGTTCTTCTTCTACAATCTTTTCAATCTCTTTTTGAAGCTCCATATCAATTGTTAATACAACATCTTTGCCTCTTTGCCCTTCTTGAATTAATTGCGATTCAAGAACACTACCACCCTTTGTTATGTTTTTAATTTTCTCTTTTTGCCCTTGTAGGATCTCTTCATATTGATATTCTATAAAGCTTGTCCCAACACGATCATTTCGGTTGTAATCTTTTGATAAATAATAATCTAACATTTCTCTAGGTAATCCTTCTCTTGCTGAGGATACATTTCCTAGAATAGTACGTAATGTATCTTCGTATACATAAGCACGTTCCCAGTCTGTTGTCGTGTTAACTCCTGGTAAAGCATCTAGTCTTTCACTAACGACGGCGAACTCCTCTGCTGTGACACCTTCGTTTTTAACAATCTGTGGTGTAAGGGCATAGCCTGAATTAAACTCCCTAAAAATTGCTAATGCTTCTAAATCCTTAGCAGTCAAAGAATTAAGATCCTCTTCAGTAATTCGTTTTAATTGAAGATCATAAACCTTTGCATTAATTTCCTCTTCAGATAAATCCTCATTTTCTTCTTTGAGTACTCGAATCTCTTCTTCACTTACTTTTTCACGAGCTAACTCTGGATTTTCGATCATCCAATAGTCCTTTTTATCTCGTTCTTGGACTTGCTTCGTATCCTTTTCAATGAGTGAAGCTAGCTTCTTAGCAACTTCTACCATGTCCTCAGTTTTCGTAGTTGGTGTTCTGGTGTACGTTATTGCATTTAATGGGACATTGTCTACAATAACATTGCCAAATCTATCGTAGATTTTTCCGCGAGGAACACTTGTATTAATGACAATATCCTCGGTTCGCTCTACCTCTCTTTTATAGCCTTCTCCATTCACTATCTGCACCACTCCAAGTCGAAGGATAAGTACAGAAAACAATAAGAAAACAGCAAAAAACAAGAGATTCATTCTTATAGGTACATGTGTTTTTTTCTTTTTCTTGTTCTTCTTCAACAGTTACAGCCCTTCCATATATAAAAAATGAATTTTTATTTATTTCGTTATACTATTTATTCTAATGAACAAACAAGAAAATTTCTAGCATGACCTACAATTATATTATAAAATTTCATTGGTAGTGATAAAAGAAAATCCCTCTCATAGTCACTATGAAAGGGAAATGTCGACTTTTCTAATAAAAAGGTAAATAATTGTATGTCCAGCTCCTAAAAATAATAAAAGAATGGGTATGCTTTTATCTTCGTTAAAAGCTGTAATGGAAATAATGAATAGGAGAATAGAAACAATTCTTCCGAAGTTTAAAAATAATTCTCTAACAACGATATACTCTACTCGCATATCTGCCGCTTTCCAACCTTGTCCAATGACATCATATGTAGTGGATACATATGGGACAAGCAAGATTGGATATGCAACAGCAATCGTAGCAGCATATATTAAGAGACGGGCATACGTTACGTCAAATACGATAATAAATATCGCTGCATACAATAGTAACCCACCAATTAAAATGGCTCTTTTTCTATGCCTCTTCTTTATAAATCTAGAAGCAAAGTAGTAGGCAATAAAAGAAATTCCAGAGTGAACGAGCCCAAATGTCCCAATTGCAAATTCACTTCCTGTACTGATGAAAACAAAAACTGTGATGATAAATACGAACGTACCTTCCCTTAATCCTTGGAAAAAGTGCGCATTCGTTACATACTTCCAATTTAAATTTTGTTTTCTTTCTTTAATAATCCTTATAAATCGATAGCTCCCAACAGCGGATCTTCTTTTTAAAAAGAAACTTAAAACAACACCGATAGAAAACAATGTGAGAGATATTGTAAAAACAATCGTATAGCCTTTGAACGACGCAAATCTTGAGATAATAAATCCCGCTAGCATAGGGCCGATCATTCCACCTGCTGATGAAAGTGTTCCTAAAAAACCGTTAAAAAAATCTCTTGTTTCTGGCTCTGTTATTTCAAAAGTTAAAACATTAAATGCAAGCCAATAGAAGCCATATCCAACCCCCAATAGTCCTCCTAATACGACTAAGTAATCTCCAGCTCGTTCTCCAAAAAATAACACAGATAAATAAAAAAGCGCTAATGCAATAACGCCCATCCGTAACACGATTACTCGGTCTACCTTCTTTGCCCATCTCCCTGCAAGAATAAAGGTTAATGGCTGTAGAACGACTATAGACAAGTTGTATATCCCGAGATCAATAAACTCACCTGACTGCTTCCACAAGTAGATATTAACGAATGTATTAGATAAAGCTGCACTTAAGGAATAAAGACCTCCAATTACAAGTAACAAAGTTAAATCCTTGGTTAAGTCAATATCGCCTAGAAATTTTTTATAGGTTTTCATTCTTAACTCCCCTTTTATCATAGACCTATTTTTTGATAGGACAAGGGAAGTTATTCAGGAAAGTGAAAGGTTCTTTCGGAAACCTTAATTTTTTCTATTTGCCCACAATAAAAAAGACCCTTTCAAATGAAAGGATCCTTGTATGAGTAATTATTACTTTGCAGCTGTGTAACGTTTCGAAACTTCATCCCAATTTACAACATTCCAGAAAGCAGAAATGTAGTCTGGGCGACGGTTTTGATAATTTAAGTAGTAAGCATGCTCCCAAACATCTAGTCCTAGGATAGGTGTTTTACCTTCCATTAGTGGGCTGTCTTGGTTTGGTGTGCTAGTTACTTCAAGTTCGCCATTATTTACAACTAACCATGCCCAACCAGAACCGAAACGTCCTGCTGCAGCAGCTGCAAATTCTTCTTTGAACGAGTCAACGCTACCGAATTTTGCGTTAATTGCATCCGCAAGTTCACCTGTAAGTTCTGCCCCGTTTGGAGTTAGAATAGACCAGAATAATGAATGGTTAGCATGGCCTCCACCATTATTACGTACAGCTGTACGGATGTTTTCTGGAACTGCATCAAGATTTGATACTAGCTCTTCAATTGATTTGTTCTCAAGGTCAGTACCAGCAATTGCATCATTAACTTTTGTAATATATGCATTGTGGTGTTTTGTGTGGTGAATGTTCATTGTTTCCTTGTCGATATGTGGTTCTAAAGCATCATAAGCGTAAGGTAATTCTGGTAATGTGTAAGCCATTAAAAATTCCTCCCTATGTATTGGTTTTTGAATCTTTTATAGATTCGTTTTTCATTATTAGATTACCAAATCTAACTAATTCCATCAATTAATATGCACAGGGTGCAAATTATATGAACATAAATACAATGCCCTTAAACGATGTTATTCAAACTAATTTTTCAAAATGATTTTTGTTTTTTTAAAAATAGTATTATGTTTATGTCATGAGCCTTTGATTTTCAGCAGAGCGGGAGTGAGCCTCCCGTCGCTTCTCTCCTGCGGTGTCCAGTCGTTCTGTTAATAGTAAACTTCGTCTTACTATTCCAGCTAGCCCTATGAGGACATACATCTCCTAGAAGATCTGATATATAAAGAGTTATTCCTAAATCAGTCCTACACAACCCATATAAAGTAAAGGACCATAATGATTTGGATGATTCCTTTTGTGAACACACTAGAGATAAATCCTACTAACGATCCCCATCCTATTTTTAAGGCTGTTTTAATGTTAGATTTGTTTACAAGTAATTCTCCTAATACAGCTCCTAGGAACGGACCAATTAAAATTCCGAATATCGGAATAATAAAAGGACCAACTAATAGTCCAATCGTACTTCCCCAAACACCAGCTTTTGTTCCTCCGAATTTTTTAACCCCTATTAGGTTAGCTGCGTAATCCGCTACAAACAATAGAATGACAAATAATGTCTGTATCGTCCAAAAAAGCCAACTAAAAGGCTCAAAACTAAAGAGAAAGCCATAAAGAATAAATGCTCCAATTAACACAAGAACACTAGGAATTATAGGATAAATTAGCCCAATAAATGATAGAGCTATGAGAATAATGATAATTGCCCAAAAAAGAATATCCAACCTTTCACCTCATCTCCTACCAACGTCTTTGTTAGTAACCTACCTTACTATTCAACACCTAAGACCACTTCTGCAATACTAACAGCATGATCCCCAATTCGTTCTAAATTGCTCACGATATCTACAAAGATAATACCACCCTGTGCTGAGCATTTTCCTTCGTTCAGCCTAATAATATGCTTCTTTCGTAACTGTCTTTCCATATTGTCAATGATTTCTTCTTTTTCCGCTACTATATTAGCTAGTTGAAGATCGTTAAAATCAAGTGCCTCGATTGCTTTTTGAACAGATTCAATTGTCATCTCAAACATTTCATCTAAATCTTGCAGTGCTTCATCCGTAATCGTTACCTTATGTGTTAATCCATATTCAACAAGCTCTAGAATGTTCTCAAAGTGGTCACCAATACGTTCTATATCTCTAACAGTATTCACTAATATAGAGTGCCGCTCTGATTCATGTTGTGTTAATGAGGTTGCTGAGATTTTAACAAGGTAATTTGTAATTTTAGTATCAATATTATTGATTACTTCTTCAAGCTGATAAGCTGCGTCGGCGTGCTTTGAATGTTTTGTTTCTAAGAAACGTTTCGATTCTTGTAGACCCTTTACGGCAAATTGTCCCATACGAAGAACTTCTTCTTTTGCTTGTCCTAGTGCAATCGCTGTTGATTGCTCAATAAATAAAGGATCTAAATGCTTTGACTTAAATTCAAAAGCATGGTCTTCACCAGGGATTAGTTTTGTAACAATAATAATTAACAAAAATATAAAAGGAAACTGAATGATCGTATTTGTAATATTAAAGGTTCCATGCGCAACCGCAATGGTCATTTTGGGATTCAAATAGTAGAGTGACTCAATATACATTACGAATTTTAAAAATAAGGGCAAGAACACTAAAAAAATTGCAGTTCCAATTAGATTAAATAAAACATGTATGGCAGCAGCCCTTCTTGCTGCTAATGATGATCCAATGGCAGCGAGTACCGCTGTAATGGTTGTTCCAATATTGTCCCCAAATAAAACAGATAGAGATGCATCTAAACTAATTAACCCCTCAGCATATAATCCCTGTAAGATTCCTATCGTTACGGATGAGCTTTGAACAATTAGTGTAATTACTGTTCCTATTACAACACCTAATACTGGGTACTGACTCATATTAATCGTAAGTTCCCTAAACATCTCTAGATTCCCAAGTGGACTCATTCCAGCCGTCATTAAATCTAATCCGAAGAATAAGGCACCAAATCCGAAAACAATCTGACCAAAATATTGCACCTTTTTGTTTTTGATGAAGAAAATAAAAACAGCACCTATGAAGATAATAGGCAGGGCATATTCTGTAATTTCGATACCAATAATAAAAGCAGTAATCGTTGTCCCGATATTAGCTCCCATTATGACACCGATAGCTTGTCTAAGATTCATAAAGCCTGCACTAACTAATCCAATTGTTAATACAGTTGTTCCACTACTTGTTTGAAGGAGCATCGTTACAACAATACCTGCCAAAACCCCCATAAACGGGTTTGTTGTAAATCGATCTAAAATTTCACGTAAACGTTCCCCAGCAGATTTCTGAAGTCCGTCCCCCATATATTTAATACCAAATAAGAAGATCCCAAGACCTCCAAAGAACTGAAAGAGCATACTCTGCCATTGTAAATCCATTCATTCATCCCCTACATTAATAATCGACATAGGAATATCGCTTCTAATTATTCATCTTTTTAAAGTTTTAGTAAATAGTTTTTAAAGAATTTATTAAATTTCATGCTATGTTATAGAGGTTTTACTTGTAATGTTTTTTTAGGTAGGCTTAAACTAGTAATTTGTCAAATCACTTGAGTTCAAATAGATTCAGGAATAAAATAAAAGGGGTTAATTTGAGAGGGGTTTAAACAATGAATGTATTTGTTCAGTTATTCAAAAGCTTATATTCACCAAGAGATATCTCACTAACACGTTTTCAAGGAATAGGCAAAACCATATTATATGTGTTTATTTTAGCTTTAGTTTCAATTATTCCTACTTCCATCTACTTTACTTATTTTACAAATGAAGCTTTAACTAATATGAGAACGATTATTGCCGAGGAGCTACCTACTTTTTCAATTGAGGATGGGAAACTATCATCAGATATAAAAGAACCTCTTGAGATTGAAAAGGGAGACTTTCTTTTATACTTTGATAGCACAAATGAGATAACCGTTGAAGAACTATCAAGGAACCAGGATACGTTTGCCTTGCTTACAAATGAATTCGTTATTATAACACCTGGTAATGTTCAATCTACACCATACTCTATGCTTCAAGGTTATACATTTAATAATGAAGTGGCATTAGACTTGATTGATGCAGCAAATTCAATGAAGTATATTTTTATCCCTATCATTATTATATTGATTTATTTATTTGCTGCTGGTCTACTATTTATTAAAGTATCAATTTTTGCTTATTTTGGTACTGTCATTGCTGGAAGCCTTCAACGAAAATTACAATATAAACAAAGCTGGAGAATTACCTCTTACAGTCTTACTTTATCTACTGTTTTCTTTGCCATTATGGAATTACTCCAAACCTCAATACCTGGGGCTGCTTTCCTTGATTGGATTGTTATATTAATTATGCTGTATCTATCTATTAAAGAGATGCCTCAAAAGAAAATTAAAAACTAATCCTCCTTCGTACTACTAGTATTATTCACATGCTAGTAGTACTTTTTTTTGACATTCTATTACATATAAATGTAGAGCCAATCCCCCCCCCTCCTTTTCTATTTTTAATAGAGTTTTCTTTTTATTAGAAGGATACCTACATTAAATGAAGAATAGTAATCTATAAAAATAATCTATCATTTTTGACATATTATCATTTGGACATTCATACGTTGATAGTAGGAGGTTTCAAATGAAAAGATTAGGCATATTACTCTTATCAATTATTGTTATTTATAGTATTTATTATGATTTTAAAGAGGGAACATTACTACTGTTACCTGCAGTAGCAGATACAGCAAACACACAAAAAGAATTAGATGTCCAATCTACTAATACAGTGCCATCAAATGAAGATACTGAGGAACTTGGAAAAGAGATAGATAAAACCTTTGTTGAAGTAACCATTCAGCCAGGAGATACTGTGCTCTCTTTAGTAGAAAAGGAACGAAATGCACCGATTCCTGTATCTATTGAACAAGTTGTCAAGGACTTTGAACAATTAAATGACGGCACCGCTCCTACAAAAGTGCAAATAGGGAAAGAATATAAAATACCTGTTTACCCTAATAAAACTGAGTAAAGCTATAAAACATTCTAATGTTTGGATTATTACTGAATTTGTATGATTGGATTGGAAACAACCTATTTCTTGTCAACTTACGTTAAACCTTGTTACAATAAACTCGTAAAGACTTACAATTAGGGAATAACGATTCCTTTAAAGGAGCGAGTAACTCTTGAGTGAAATTATACATCGTACCAAAACGAGACCTGTAAAAGTTGGGAATCTGACGATTGGTGGAAATAATGAAGTCGTAATACAAAGTATGACCACAACAAAGACACATGATGTGGAGGCAACAGTTAAAGAAATTCATCGATTAGAAGAAGCAGGCTGCCAAGTTGTACGTGTGGCTTGTCCTGATGAAAGAGCAGCAAATGCTATTGCTGATATTAAAAAGCAAATTAACATCCCACTTGTCGTAGATATCCATTTTGATTATAAATTAGCATTAAAAGCCATCGAAGGTGGAGCAGACAAAATTCGTATTAATCCTGGGAACATCGGTAGAAGAGAAAAGGTAGAAGCCGTTGTAAAAGCAGCTAAAGAAAAGGGAATTCCAATTCGAATTGGAGTGAATGCGGGAAGTCTAGAAAGAAAGATCCTTGAGAAATATGGATATCCTACTGCTGATGGAATGGTGGAAAGTGCCCTTCATCATATTAAAATCTTAGAAGATTTAGATTTTCATGACATCATTGTATCAATGAAAGCATCTGATGTAAATCTTGCCATTGAAGCTTACACAAAAGCTGCAAAAGCTTTTGATTATCCTCTACATTTAGGAATTACAGAATCAGGTACTCTTTTTGCTGGAACCGTTAAAAGTGCTGCTGGTCTTGGTGCTATTCTTAGTCTTGGGATTGGAAATACCGTTCGTATCTCTTTAAGTGCGGATCCAGTAGAGGAAGTAAAGGTTGCACGCGAATTACTAAAATCATTTGGTCTAGCAGCAAATGCTGCAACATTAATTTCATGTCCAACATGTGGACGTATTGAAATAGATTTAATCAGTATTGCCAATGAGGTAGAGGAATATATCTCTAAAATTAAAGCGCCTATCAAAGTTGCTGTTCTTGGTTGTGCGGTTAATGGACCAGGTGAAGCACGCGAAGCCGATATTGGAATTGCTGGGGCACGTGGTGAAGGATTACTGTTCCGCAAAGGAAAGACCGTTCGAAAAGTACCAGAAGAAACAATGGTAGAAGAGCTAAAGAAAGAAATTGACAAACTTGCTGAAGAACATTTTCAAAAGCAAAAAGAAGAAGCAGCCAAAACAACAAAAGCTTAACCTTATAACAAAAGACTGCTTAGTCATAAAGGACTAAGCAGTCTTTTTTAAATCTCAAAATGCTCCCACGTTTTGAGAAATGAACGTCTTTTGACGGTTAAAAGAAAGGCAAGACAAACAGTCCGACTACAACAGAGACTGCCCCTATTCCAATTGCCCATGCTCCAAGCATTCCAGATCCTCGTCTTCTAGCTACAAAGCCTAGGACAATCCCAGCTGCTCCCATAAGCACTGGAAGGATAAATAGAGAAAGGATAGAGAGTGCTAAAGCAGAATATCCTAATAAACGTCCTGCTGACTCTTTTTCCGTTCCTTCATCAGTCTCATACCCACGACTTAACGTCATAGGTGTTGTAAATTCTGTAGCCACTTCTTCATCATATTTCTCTCGAACCACATCTGCTTCTGGATTTGCATTTTGATATTGCTCTACTTCTTGAAGATAACGAACGCCTTCATCTCGTCTTTCTTCACTCATATTGCAATCCCTCACTTTCTGTGTTCAGGAGCATTTATTATTGTGTACGAATTTGAGGAAAATAACGATGCTAATGTTTGCTAAGGTAAAAACCTTCAGCTTTGGTAAATTAAACAAGATACATACTTTGTGGTAAAATCAAAGGAGCTTAATTGAAGGAGTAGGATATTATGAAGAGATTGGGAATTGATATTGATGGAACTGTGACATGTCCAAGTTCATTAATTCCATACATCAATAAACACTTTAGCTTAAACTTAACATTAAATGATATTACTCGGTATGAATTAACTGAGGTTTTAAACATTTCTTCAGAGGAGTTTGGCAAATGGTTCGGTGCTGTCGAAGCTGATATTTACAAAAACTCCCCTTTAGCTGAGGGAGCAAAATCTGTTCTCGATCAATGGAAAGAGGAATATGAATTATATTTTATTAGCGCTAGGCCGTCAAAACTTACAGAATTAACTAAGATCTGGTTTTCTCAACAAGATGTAACGTATCACCATATTGAACTAATTGGCTCACATAATAAAATATCTACAGCTAAAAAATATAATGTTGATATATTTTTTGAAGACAAGCATGATAATGCAGTTGATATACATAATGAACTACAGATACCGGTTATTTTATTCAATACTCCTTATAACCAGGATCCCATTCCTGAAGGCGTTATTCGCGTGAATAATTGGTCAGAAGCGAAAGAAACCGTTGAAAAATTATTAGGTTCATCTAGATAATGCTTTCACTCTTCTAATGAACATATAAAGTAAAAGGTGTCTCAAAACGGCTAGCATGTTCCTCACTACCTATTTAGTAAGGAGACTAGACTTATTATTGAGACACCCTTTTTTATTCTCAATGTAAACATTCTGGGCATTTACCATAAATCTCAAATTTATGACCCGAAATATCATATCCCGATAAATTTTCTGCGAGCTTTTCCATTGGACAGGTATGAATGGCTTTTGTTTTACCACAGTCTAAACAAATAAAGTGATGATGATGATGGTTGCTACTACAAGTAAAACGAAAATGTTTTTCTCCTGAAAGCTCTGTTTCCTCTAATACCCCTAAGTCTACAAAAAGAGAAAGATTCCTGTAGATTGTATCAAAGCTTAACCCAGGATAATCATCCTTCATATTTTCTAATACGTCTTTAGCTGTTAAATACTTATTTGATTTAGAGAAAATTTCAAGTAATTGTTCTCGCTTACCTGTATATTTATATCCTTTGTTTTTCATTAATTCCATTGCTTCTGTTACATTCATACTTTCACCTCTCGCTTTTTCCCAACAACCGCATTTTTTATTTTCTTATAGGTAATCGTTGCAAGTAATATGATGATTGCTGTTACAACAATTGTACCACCTGGAGCCAAATCTAAATAGAACGCCGAAAATAATCCAATTAATACAGAGAGCTCTCCAAATAGGATTGAAAATAAAATGGTCTGCTTAAATCCATTAGCAATTCGAATGCTTGCCGCTACAGGAAGAGTCATAAGTGATGAGACAAGCAAAATACCCACAATACGCATGGAAGCAGCAATTACTAAAGCCACCATTACCATAAATATAAAATGAATAGCCTTAGCTGGAATCCCCGATGCAGCAGCGTGTTCCTCATCAAACGATAACAAAAACAGCTCTTTATACAGTAGTGTAATCATGACAAGTACTGCAATACTAATTACTAAGATTAAGTATAGATCCGCACGACTCACAGCGCTAACACTTCCAAATAAATAATTAAATAAGTCCGTATTAAAGCCTTCTGCAAGTGAAATAAAGATGACACCTATACCGATACCACCAGAAAGGATGATTGGGATCGCTAACTCTTGGAAATGCTTGTATAGGCTTCGTAACCGCTCTATAAATAAAGAGCCTGCAACTGAAAAAATCATTCCCATATAAATAGGACTTAAGCCCGCAAACATAGGTACAGATTTACTTAAATATAAACTAGCTGCGATCCCTGCTAGCGTTACATGGCTTAGAGCATCTGCAATTAATGATAATCTTCTAACTACAATAAATGCACCAAGAAGTGGAGCTAGGATTCCAATAAGGATGCCTGTCAAAAACGCATTTTGTAAAAATTCATACTGAAGTAAAGCAGCTAGCATTACATTTTTCCCTCACTTCCGTGGTGATGATGATCATGACTTAGTACATGCACATCATGTCCATAATACCCAGATAGTTCATTGTCCTTTAGTTTTTCAAATTCTTCAGTCTTTCCATGGAAGTGAAGATGCTTATTTAGACATGCAACATGGGAAACTTTATTTGAAATAGCACCGACATCATGTGTAACGAGTAAAAGCGTGATACCCAATTCCTTGTTTAAATAATCTAGCATGTCATAAAAACTTTGAACATTTTCAGAATCAACCCCAACAGTTGGTTCATCAAGAATAAGGATATCTGGTTTACTAACTAAAGCTCTCGCAATAAACGCTCGTTGTTGTTGACCTCCTGATAGTTCACCAATATTCCTTTTTAGAAAATCAGTTAAACCAACAGATTCGATAGCAGCTAAGATTTCTTTGTGATGATGTGTTTGAAGGCGACGGAAAAGACCAACCTTCTTTGTAATACCACTAGAAACAACCTCATATACCGTAGCAGGAAAACCTGAGTTAAATGAATTTGCTTTTTGTGATACATAACCTATTCGGTCCCATTCTTTAAACTTTTGAATTGGAACACCAAAAAGCGATATAGACCCACTTCTTAATTTTAACAATCCCAGAATCAATTTCAATAGGGTTGATTTCCCTGATCCGTTTGGTCCTACTATCGCTAAGAATGAACCTTGTGGGATGTTAAGATTTATATGATTTAATACTAATTCATGATCGTAACGATAATGAACATTTTCGATGTTAATTACCGGTTTTTCCATATATATTCTCCTTCTTTACATTAGGCTGTTTCCTTACATTATTTTAGCTTTTTTCCTACTTTCCTGCTAGTAAAATGGTATTCAACAGTCATGAGCTACCTGATATTAGAACGAACGTATAAACTTATAAGAATCATTCCGATTTACATTATAACATAAAAATTACAAAGGCATTCATCTTTAAAATTGGATGATGAAATAAATTTTTTATGTTTATTGTATAGTACTACTAATGTATCCATGTCTTTACATGCATCTTATTCTTTTGACATCAATATTCTTCTAGTAGAAGATCTTGATTCGTTTTCCTCCGTTTATTCATGTTTAATCCTTATTCTTTTAACCTATCAAGAAGGCAAATAAAAAGAAAGCAAGGTAATAACTAATTCATTGCCCTGCTTTCCTATTATTTTATTAATGAATTGCAGATTTAAAGCGAGCTCCCTTTGTTTCTTGAGTGCTCATTATTGTTATAAAGGCATTCTCATCAATATCTGAAACAATGGCCTTTAGTTTTGTAACCTCTAAGCGCGTTACAACTACATAAATTACTTCTTTTTCATTATCAGTAAATCCTCCACGGCCCTTTAGCATCGTCGTTCCTCTACCTAAACGTTGTAAAATTGCATCAGATACTTCAGAATATACGTCTGAAACAATAATGACCGCTTTCGTTTCATCCATTCCCTGGATAACAGTGTCAATGGTTTTAAATGCTATATAATAGGTCATAACAGAGTACATTGCTTCTTGTATACCAAAAACAAATGCAGCCCACCCAAAAATAAAAATATTGATAAACATTACAAATTCCCCGACTGAAAAAGGAAGCTTCTTTGTAAGTAATATTCCTAGAATCTCTGTGCCATCTAACGAACCACCATGGCGAATGACTAATCCAACTCCAACTCCAAGGGTAAGTCCACCAAATACTGTAGCTAAAATACTCTCTGTTACAAATGGCTCAACATGATGCAAAAAACTCTCAATGACCGCTAAGGCTACGATAGCAAAAGCTGACGAAATAAAAAATGTTTTACCAATCTGCTTATATCCTGAGTACATGAATGGAATATTTAAAAGCACTACAAGTGTCCCAAAATTAACAAATGGGATTTTATCAGATAATAAGAAATCTAAAATTAGAGATACTCCGATAATACCACCGTCAATAATATTATTTGGTACAAGAAATAATTCAATTGAAATGGCGGCCAACGAAGCACCAAAGGTAATAAAAACAAATCGATATATTAAATGGAAAACACTTTCTCTTTTATGTATTCTACTTCCCATGTTAACTCCTTCCTCCTACCCCTATTAAAACCTTTTTTATTTCTTGTCTACTGTCACATTTTATTGATTCCTTACATATGTATCTCAAGAGGAGTGATAAAATGAAGTTATTACAAAACGTTGTCAATCAAAAAGTGAATTCTATTACAACTGCAGAGCTACTAAAGTATGCAAAAGAATACGGAATGCCTCTGACTCCAAAACAGGCAGAAGCAATCGTATTAAAGGTTCGAGGGAAAAAAATTAACATTTTTGACGATCAACAACGAGCACAATTAGTTAAAAGCCTCTCAAAAATCGTCGGACCAAAAACAGCAAAAGACCTGAATCAACTTTTTTTACAATTTGTAAAATAAAATTTATCATGTCTCATTGGCTAACGTATTGTTACGTACTTACTAATGTAGGGCTGCCCTCGTTCGTTTATAAAAATACCTTCAAATAGCATAGTGAGAATCTATAGAAAAGTACATTTATGGGACTGAGAAACTCAGTCCCTATCTCTTCTTAACCTTCTACAATCTTCTTTAATAAATCTTCATCGAATTCTCCATTTTTAAGCATGTTAATTTCAAATTTATATGGAGGCATCTTACTATTTTTATCTTCCCCAACAAATGGTGTTTCTAGGATTTTAGGCACTTTTTGAAGCTGTTCATGGTGGACAATTTTATGCAGTGCTTTATAACCAATGTGACCAAATCCAATATTTTCATGGCGGTCCTTTTGTGCACCTCTTTCATTCTTACTATCATTAATATGAAGAACCTTAATCCGGTCAATTCCAATGATTTTGTCAAATTGATTTAATACTCCATCAAAATCATCAACAATATTATAGCCTGCATCATGCGTATGACACGTATCAAAGCAAACAGATATCTTATCGTTATGAGTTACCCCATCAATAATCTGCGCAAGCTCCTCGAACGAACGACCACATTCTGATCCCTTACCTGCCATTGTTTCAAGAGCTATTTGGACTTCTTGGTCTTGTGTTAGAACTTCGTTTAATCCTTCTATGATCTTTTTAATTCCAACATCAGCTCCAGCACCAACATGTGCACCGGGATGGAGGACAATTTGCTTTGCCCCCAGCGCTGCAGTTCTTTCGATCTCTGACTGTAGAAAATTCACACCCAATTCAAAGGTAGCTGGGTTCGTCGTGTTTGCAATATTAATAATATATGGAGCATGTACAACAATTTCGTCAATACCATGCTCTTTCATATGTTTCATACCTGCTTCAATATTTAAATCTTCTATCTTTTTTCTTCTCGTGTTCTGAGGAGCACCTGTATAAATCATAAATGTATTTGCTCCGTAAGAAATGGCTTCTTCACTTGATGCAAGAAGCATTTTTTTCCCACTCATTGATACATGTGATCCGATTTTTAACATTGTATTCCACTCCCTATGAAAAAATCCCTTTTATAAGACAAACAACTCTTTTATTTTGAGTCGCGGCTTTTAATCCTTCTCTCACGCTTCTTCACTTGTTCCATCTTATATTTCATTTTCTTTTTGTAGCCTGGCTTCACTTTCTTTGGCTTTCGAACCATTGTTTTAGCTTTAACATCAATTTCATTCTCAGTTCTTTGTCTATTTTTTCTTTTATTTCTCTCAGGTAATGTGATCCATTCCCCTTGCTTAATGTCTTGATGAGAAAACTCTAATCCCATTTTTTCTAGCTTGTTTAGTGAATCTTCATCAGCCGTTTCGTAAATAACATATGAAATACCTGAATTACCTGCTCTCGCCGTTCTTCCTGATCGATGAACATAAAAATCTAAGTCTTGTGGTAGCTCATAATTGATTACATGACTAATTCCTTGGATATCAATACCACGAGCAGCTAAATCTGTTGCAACAATATATTGAAATTCTAACGAACGAATTTGTGTCATCATTTTTTTTCGGTCACGTGGAGATAAACCACCATGAATTCGTCCAACCTTTAATCCTTTTTCAATTAAAGCATCTGCCACCTCATCTGCTTTTACCTTTGTATTCGTAAATACAATCGCTAAGTATGGATTGATGGAGGTTAAAATATTGTACACAACATTTGTTTTATCACGGCTTCTTACTGGCACAAGTACATGTTCAATATTTCTAGCTGAAATCTCCTCTGGTTGAACATGAGCATACTGTGGATTCTCCATATACTTCTTTAGAAACGGTTTTAATTTTTCAGGGATGGTTGCCGAAAACACAAGCATTTGTAAGTTTTCAGGCATCCTACTAGCAATCTGATCAACATCTTCAATAAAGCCCATATCTAACATCATGTCAGCTTCGTCAATGACAAGAATATTCGCAGTATGAACAAATAACGCTTGTTCTTTAATGAGATCATGAATTCTCCCAGGAGTACCGACTACGATTTGTGGTTGCGTTTTAAGTTTTTCAATCGTACGAAGCTTGTCCGTTCCTCCAACATAGCATCGTGACATAATTTTTTCATCAACCTCAGCTACCTCCATAATTTTCAACACTTCATGGTAGATTTGCTGGGCTAATTCACGTGTTGGTGCTGTAATAACCGCTTGAACAGACTGATCATCTGAATTAATCTTATTTATGATAGGTAATAAATACGAATGTGTTTTTCCTGTCCCGGTTTGGGATTGGCCGATCGCACTTTCTCCTCTCATAACCATTGGAATCATTTTTCTTTGGATTTCAGTGGGTTTATGAAATCCTAATTCGTCTATTGCTTTGTTTATAAATGGCTGAAAACCAAATATCTCAAACTGATGTGCTTTCAAATCAGTCACTCCTTAGTTGTTACACGTTTTAAGCGTATCCATTATTTATGTTAATTTTTTTGAACATCTTCTTATTATAATAAACTTTAGTCAATACTTCTAGTTTCCTACTTTTTATATCGTTTGATGTAACCCTTCCTTTTTACTTTTCCCCTAAACCCTTTCGCTTTAACCTGCATACAGTAATAAGAGAGAATGTGTTTATGAGAAAGGAGGCAAAGTATATGCCACCAGGAAATAATCCATTCCAAGGAAGAGGAATGGGATCACCTATGATGCCACAAAACCGTTCAGGCTCACCTTTTCAAATCCAGCCAATGAATGGATTTCAAGGCGGAAGAGGCATTTCGCAACCTGGAAAACGAGGCGGTGGGCTTTTATCAAAAATACTTGGAGGCAGTAATCAAGCTCAAGGGCAAGGTGCTTTACAGCAAATGGGAGCTTTTCAACAAGGAAGTAATCCGAGAGGCGGAGGAGGAATCCTATCAAACCTACTCGGAGGCGGTAATACTGCTGGGGGAAACATTGGTGCTAATGGAGCTGTAAATGGAATACAAGGTTTTGAAAGAGCTGCTGGGCAAGGCGGTGGGTCAATATTGAAAAATATGTTAAACCCAAATTCAATTAATTCGTTCTTAAATAATACTCAAGGAATGCTCAAGACAGCCCAGCAGGTAGGTCCAATGATTCAACAATTCCAACAATACGGACCTCTTGTTAAAAATCTTCCAGCAATGTGGAAGTTATATAGAGGGTTAAATGCATCAGATGATACCACAGAGGATAAAGAAGAACAACTGCAGCCAGAGGAACAAAAATCCGAATCTGTTCAAAAAAAGATATCAAAGAAAAAAAAGAAGAAAATAGACAGTAATTCAAGTTTTGAAGATCCTTCTGATAACGAAATTGAAGAAATAGAAGCAGGAACTTCTAGACCAAAGCTATATGTATAATAAAAGATTAGCTCAAAAAGTTTGATCTTCATCAAACTCTTTGAGCTTTTATAATTTCTATTTTTGTCAACTTCTCTTTTCTCCCTTATAATAAATAGTGTAGGTTTTTTTACTCCGGATACAATAAGATTTTTAGGAGGCATTATTTTTTATGGATGTTTTAAAAATAACTCCAAGAGGTTATTGCTATGGTGTTGTTGATGCCATGGTTATTGCTAGAAACGCAGCGTTAGACAAATCACTACCGCGTCCAATATATATTCTTGGGATGATTGTTCATAACAAGCATGTTACAGATGCTTTTGAAGAAGAAGGAATCATCACTCTTGATGGCCCGAATAGAAAACAAATCTTAGAGCAGGTAGATTCAGGTACGGTCATTTTTACTGCTCATGGAGTTTCACCAGAGGTTCGTAAATTAGCTGAGGAGAAAGGGTTAGTAACGATTGATGCTACTTGCCCAGATGTAACAGTAACTCATGAGCTAATCCGTGAGAAAAAAGCTCAAGGCTATGAAGTTATTTATATTGGTAAAAAAGGCCACCCCGAACCAGAGGGAGCTGTCGGAGTAGCACCTGATATTGTACATCTTGTTGAAAATATTAAAGATGTAGAAGTACTTAACATTAAAAGTGAGAAAATCATTGTGACAAACCAAACTACCATGAGTCAGTGGGATGTCGCAGAAACAATGAAGAGAATACAGGAAAGATACCCGCATGCTGAGCTTCATAAAGAAATTTGCTTAGCCACACAAGTTCGTCAAGAAGCTGTAGCAGAACAAGCAGGAGAAGCTGATGTATTAATTGTTGTTGGGGATCCAAAAAGTAATAATTCCAACCGTCTAGCACAAGTTTCTGCTGAAATTGCAGGAACTCCTGCCTATCGTATCTCAGATATAAGCGAGCTTGAAATTGATTGGATTAAGGATGCAAAGCTCGTCGGTGTGACGGCTGGTGCATCAACGCCTACACCTATCGTAAAAGAAGTTATGAAGTATATTGATCAATTTGATCCAAACGATGAGTCTACCTGGAAGATAGAAAAGACTGTTCCATTAAACAAGATATTACCTAAAGTAAAAAAACCAAAGGCTATACAATAATCCCATAATAAAACAGGCTGTCCCTAAATCCTTACGGATAATGGGACAGCCTGTTTTTCTTTACTATTGTTTTATGACTTCACTTAGTGATTAATAGCCTATTACGATTACCCTTTTACATCCAAATACTGAATTGAACCGCTCGTTTTCAGTTCACGGGAACTTGTCTAACACGTGTCTTTTCATAGATTTTAACACAATATAAGATTATTAATACTGACTACTAAAGAACTCCCTACAAAAATGTAAATGGGTCGGTCTTTGCTCTAGAAGAAAATATATTCACAATATACCCTTTCTCCGCACAACGTTTGGCTAAATGCTCGACAACACCCTTTTTCATTATTTGTTCGATGTGATGTCCTGCATCAATAACATTTAATCCTAACATCATTGCATCATGTGCTGTGTGATAATATAAATCTCCAGTTACAAGAACATCAGCACCTTTACGGGCAGCGGAATAGATAAATTTGTTACCATCTCCACCTAGTACAGCAACCTTCCGAATTGGAGTATCTAAATCTCCTACAACTCGAATCCCATTGAGCTGAAGCTTATCCTTAACAAATTCCGAAAACTCTTTTAAAGTAAAAGGACGCTCAACCTTCCCTATACGCCCTAAACCTAGCATTTCTCCTTGAATTGAAAGTGGAAATAAATCATAGGCTACTTCTTCATATGGATGTGCTTGTTTCATTGCACGTAGCACTGCCTTTTCCTTTGAAAGGGGGTAAATGGTTTCAATTTTTATTTCCTTTACTTGTTCTACCTTTCCTTTTTCACCAATATGAGGGTTCGTATTTTCACCAGGTAAGAAGCTTCCAACTCCATCTGTTGAGAAGGAACAGTGGCTATAATTGCCGATATGCCCAGCACCTGCATCTCCTATAGCTGTGCGAACAGCTTCAGCCTGTTCTTCTGGCACGTAGACAATAAGCTTTCTAAGCTTATCTTCAAAGGTAGGGACAAGTACTTCAGTGTTTTGTAGTTGGAGGGCATCTGCAAGCAAATCATTTACACCGCCTTTAGCCACATCTAGGTTCGTGTGAGCAGCATAAACAGCAATATCATGCTTTATTAGTTTTTCAATCATTTTCCCCTGATAAGTATCTGTTTGAATAGATTTTAAAGACCGAAAAAGTGGTGGATGATGAGCAATAATTAACTGTACATTATTCTTTATTGCTTCATCAACTACATGATCTAATACGTCTAGAGTCACCATGACATTGTCCACTTTCTGACTCAAGCTTCCTATCTGAAGACCTATTTTATCACCTTCCTCAGCAAATTTCTTTGGTGAAAACTCTTCAAATAATTGAATGATTTCATGACCATTAATTGTTTTCAACGTCTAGCTCCTCCTTTACTAGTCGGATCTTCGTTAGAATATCTTTACGTCGCTCTATTAATTCTTTACTTTCTTCTGCTTTTTCCATATTTCGTAATATCTTGTTCCACTGCTCTAATTCTTGCTTCCACTTTTTAATAAAAGCTTCATTTTTTTCTAATAATAAGAAAGGACCCATGAGGATTTGTTTGTCTTTATGATCCTTAGAGTATGGTCGTTCGCTATTTCCTTTTTCAGCAACTAAAATTTCATATATTTTGCTTTCTTCTTCGATGATTTCTTCAGACTGAAGCTCCCATCCATTCTCAAAAAGCCACACTCTGATCGCTCGTGCTCCGATATTCGGTTGTAATATAAGGCGTGTTACACCATCTAGTTTAACTTTTCCCTTTTCTAGTATTGATGCAATAAGAGCTCCACCCATGCCTGCAATTGTAATACAATCGACTTCTCCTGGAGCAATCACTTGAAGTCCATCCCCCATACGTACATCAATTGCATGCGTTAGATCGCTTTCTTCCACTTGTTTTTCAGCTGATAGATAGGGTCCTTTTACAACCTCTCCAGCAATTGCGTATGAAGCAACACCTTTTGATATTGCATAACAAGGCAAATAAGCATGATCAGAACCAATGTCTGCTATTCTTGACCCTGTTGGTATGTAAGATACAACTTTTTCTAATCGATTTGATAGCTTCTCAATGTTCATATGTTCACCCTAAAATATTTTTTATGTTCATTATACTTTCAGCGTAACCGTTTATCCGTTTTCCATTCTAAACAAATTTTCCACATAAAAAAAGTCCTTTGCATTGTGCAAAGAACTTTCCTCAAAATAATTAATTATTCTAATGTTAATAGCCATTCTGCCATAGCTTCTTCATTACCTGCAACTAGACCACCTGGCATTCCGCCACCTTTACCGTTTGCAAGGATATCGACGATTTCTTCTTTAGAATAATCAAGACCAACTAATGAAGGTCCTACAGCACCTTGGTAATCACCACCGTGACACCCAATACAAGATGATTGATATGCAGCTTCTGGATCAAATTCTCCACCTTCAGCTACCTCTTCTCCATGGCCTTCGCCATGTTCACCTTCAGCCATTTCATCAGCATTGTTTAAACCTTCCATAGATAAGAAGAAAACAAGTCCAAGTCCAAATACCATAATTAAAATGAACGGAATAATCGGATTACGATTCATGTATTTAACCTCCCTTATGTAAAAAACATAGTTTTCGTTAATTCTGCAATTAATATTTTACTTTAAAAATGATTAAAGTGAAAGTACTAACATTCAACTTTTCCAAAGATGTCGCAAAATAGACACAATCAAATATTGGTAACTCATTTTCCTCTTTACTTTTCCGATAGTCTTATCATACAAAAGTTATCTTAATAAATCAAAGAGTCTCATTCTAGTATTATCGCATGGGCTTATTTGTAATCACGAGAAAGTGAAACATAATAAAATCATCACCTTATGAAATAAAAAAGCCTCCAATAAAGAGGTCCGTCCCTAACATCCTTTCTCATTAGCAACTCCTCAATATAGAAGGCTTTAAAAATTAGCAACCTATTAATCTAGAAATGACCATTCTTTGAACTTCTGATGTACCTTCTCCAATTTCAAGCAACTTTGCATCACGTAAATAGCGTTCAACATGGTACTCCTTCATGTAGCCATAGCCCCCATGTATTTGAATCGCTTGATCAGCAACTTCCATACACATTTCTGAAGCATATAGCTTACACATCGATGCCTCTTTTGAAAATGGACGTCCCTGATCCTTTAACCACGCTGCTTTATAAACCATATTTCTTGCTAATTCAATTTTCATTGCCATATCAGCTAGTTTAAATTGTGTAACTTGAAACTGAGATAACGTTTTTCCAAATTGTTTCCGTTCTTTTGAATACTGAAGTGCCTTCTCAAAAGCTCCTTGTGCAATTCCTACCGCCATGGCTCCAATACCAATTCTTCCACCATCAAGCGTTTTTAAGAACTGTTGAAACCCTTTTCCACGTTCACCTAAAATGTTTTCTTGTGGTACACGGACATTCTCAAGTACTAACTCTGTAGTGTTTGATGAGTGCAGTCCCATTTTTTCATAATTATCAATAACGGTGAACCCTTCAGCATCGGTCGGGACGATGATTGCTGTAATTTCTTTTTTCCCTTGAACTTTTCCAGTCACTGCTGTTAAAGCCAAGTGCTTCGCATAACTAGCATTCGTGATATAGCATTTATTCCCATTAATTACATAGTCATCACCATCTGCTTCTGCAACAGTCTGGGTACCTCCTGCATCAGAACCAGCATTTGGCTCTGTTAATCCAAATGCACCAAACGACTCTCCTAGGCAGATTGGACGTAAGTACATTTCTTTTTGCTCTTCTGTACCAAATAGGTGTAATGGTGCGCCTCCTAATGATATATGAGCTGAATATGTAATTCCTGTTGATGCACAAACTCTGCTTAACTCTTCTGTTACAATCGCAAAACTAATCGTATCCGCTCCAGCACCACCATACTCTTCTGGAAATGGAAGTCCCATCATACCAAGTTCAGCCAAGTTAGAAAAAATCTCCTTTGGAAACTGCTTTGTTCGATCTCGGTCTAAGGCTCCAGGAGCTACCTCTTCCTCTGCAAACTCACGAATGGTCTTACGTATCATTTCCTGTTCTTGCGTTAAGTCAAAATTCATATTTCATCCCCCTTGTTTACTACCATCATATGCATCTTTGCGTGCTACTTATGATGGATCAACACTTTGAATCCGCTTTCATTACTCATTATAAAAGGAAAAGATGAATTTTCTCAACATTTAAAAATTTTACAAGATTTCGTTATTATCTTACAATAAAGTATAATATGATAATAATGCCAATAGAACCAGATAGTGTAAAATAAAGTAGTTTTTGTTTAATTCCTAAAAAAATCCAAAGTAAACAGTTAATAATCAACGCTACAAACAGAAACATTGCATTATTTGGAAAAAACACATCGATGATATGAATAGGCAAAAGAAGGAGTAGCAATGCTGAAATAATATAAAAAAACGTTACCGAAATTCCTTTTTTAGAATAATAAAAACCCAAAGAAAAGATGAAAACGACAAAACCTGTCAAAATCGCTGTTTGCAAAACGATAGACAATTCAGTAAAATAAATGACAAATAATGAAATTGGAATTACCAATAACGTTAGCAACCACCATCTTCTAAAAGTAGGTTTTTGATGTAGTACACTTTTAGTTGCCTGACCTTGTGAGGCATCTTCCGCATATAAAGCAAGAAGGAAGTCACAATAATGATCTGGAAGCATTTTATTTTGTTTCCAAAAATTAATTTCACTAACTATAATTTCTTTACGTTTATCGCTCATAGTAGTCACATCCTGTAGACTTTCAGTTATTGAATTAACATTCGCCAAGATTACTTATAATCCTGCTTTTTCAAAAAAATTAGATTGTATTTTATCTAGCTATGTGTAGTTACTGTGACCCGAACCTCCAATAGCAAGTAGGTTGCTACCCTTATCTAACACATAAGCTATAGAAAATCCTATAATGTGTAAATAAAAAAGTTTACCTCCTCTACTTAGGAAGTAAACTTAATTATCCAATACAATTACCTTTATTCTAAGAAATCCTTTAACCGTTTGCTTCTGCTAGGGTGACGAAGCTTTCTAAGAGCTTTAGCTTCAATCTGACGAATTCTTTCACGAGTAACTCCGAATACTTTTCCTACTTCTTCTAACGTTCGGGTACGGCCGTCATCTAAACCAAATCGTAAGCGAAGAACATTTTCTTCACGATCCGTTAATGTGTCTAGTACATCCTCAAGCTGCTCTTTTAATAATTCATATGCAGCATGTTCAGAAGGTGATTGAGCTTCAGCATCCTCAATAAAGTCTCCCAAGTGAGAGTCATCTTCCTCACCAATAGGTGTTTCAAGTGAAACTGGCTCTTGAGCTATTTTAAGTATTTCTCGTACTTTTTCAGGAGTTAAGTCCATCTCTTCTGCGATTTCTTCAGGTGATGGCTCACGTCCAAGATCTTGTAAAAGTTGTCTTTGTACACGAATTAGTTTATTAATGGTTTCAACCATATGAACTGGGATACGAATTGTTCTAGCCTGGTCAGCAATAGCACGTGTAATTGCTTGACGAATCCACCAAGTCGCATACGTACTAAACTTAAACCCTTTACGGTAATCAAACTTCTCAACCGCTTTGATTAATCCCATATTTCCTTCTTGAATTAAGTCTAGGAATAACATCCCTCGACCAACATAACGTTTGGCAATACTTACTACTAGTCGTAAGTTTGCTTCAGCTAAACGTCGCTTTGCTTCTTCGTCTCCTGCTTCGATACGATTCGCCAAGCTAATCTCTTCTTCAGCAGTTAAAAGGTCTACTCGACCAATCTCCTTCAAATACATACGAACAGGATCATTAATCTTCACACCTGGAGGAACTGATAAATCATTTAAGTCAAACTCTTCGTTTTCTTCTTTATCTAATTCATGAATTCCAGGATCTTCATCATCATCATCACTCTCGTTCACAATTTCAACACCTTGTTCACCTAAGTGCTCATAGAATTCATCCATTTGGTCAGGATCTAATTCAAAACTTGCTAATTTTTCTGCTATATCCTCATAGGTCAAAACTCTTCTTTTCTTACCGAGCTCCACTAACTGCTCTTTTACATGATCGACGGTTACGACAATCTCATCTTTGGAACGTGCTGACTTTTCAGCCATTTGTTCCCCTCCTTCCAACTTCCTTACCACAAACTATTATAGAGACTTACGAAGCTGTAAGATTTCCATAGCGATTAAAGCAGCTTTCTTATAATCCTTTTGGCGGTCTGCTTCTTTTTCTTCTGCCTCTTTTTCTTTTATTGTCAACATCTTTTGATGTTTTAACACTTGATTAATGTAATCCAATAATTCCTGCTCCGTATATTCGGTCGCAATTTCCATCATTTCTATCTCAGTAATGACTCGCTGCAACTTTGTATCAGTCATATATTGAAAAAATTCATTAAGGCTCGGATTTGAACCCTTTTCATAAAAACCGAGAATATACGTAAAGATTGCTTGATGTTCATCTATATTAAAAGACCTTCCAGATAACCACTCTTGTACTTTATAGGCTACGTTTTCATCCTTTAACATATACGCTATAAGTCTTCTTTCGGCGGTTTCGTAGGCCGGCCTTAATGTTGTTTTCACAGTCGGTGCTCTCATTACAGGCTTAACAGGTGATTCCTTAGCTGTTGTTTTCTTCTGACTTTCCTTTTCTAACTCATGTAGCTGTTGCTGCAGTGCCTCGAGGGACAAAGAAAAATCGTCTGCTAGCTGGCGCAGATAGAGATCTTTTTCCAGCACCTTATCAAGCTTTGCAATTTCGCTAATTATTTCTTCGATATACTTTAATCGATCTCCTTCATCTTGAAGGTTTTTATCTTGTTTGTAATAAATTAATTTAAAGGCCATTAACGTAAGGCTTGATCCCAAGACTTCAGTTTTGAAACGTTCATTTCCGTACTTTTTAATATAATCATCAGGATCTAGCTTTTCAGGCACAACAGCAATTCGTACTTCCAGTCCTGCTTTAGTAAGCATATTCCCTGCTTGAAAAGCTGCATTGATCCCAGCAGAGTCCCCATCATAACAAACAATAATAGAATCTGTGAGTCGTCTAATCATTTGGATATGTTGATCTGTTAAGGAGGTCCCCATTGTAGCCAAACCATTATCTACATCCGCATTAGAAGCAGAAATTACATCAGCAAATCCCTCAAATAACACTGCTTGTTGCTTTCTTCTAATTGAAGAGCGTGCTTGATGGTAATTGTAAAGTAATGAACTTTTGTTAAATATCCTTGTTTCAGGACTATTAAGATATTTTGGTCCATCACCCTGAAGTTTTCTTCCAGAAAAGGCAACTGTTTCTCCTTTTGAATTCAATAAAGGAAACATCACCCTGCCTCTAAACCGATCTAAGAAACTTTGGTCTTGCTCTTTTCTAACTAATAAGCCTGCTTGCTCCATAAGCTCAAGGGAATATCCACGTTTTTGTAGGAACTTAACCGTGTAATCCCAATTCGGCAATGACCATCCAATTTGAAACTCTTTAATGGTCTCGGTTGTAAATCCCCTATTGAGAAGATATTCTAAAGCCTCTTGACCTTCCTTTGTGTTTAGGAGTAAATGATGGTAAAATTTCTGTAAGAGTTCATGAGCTTCGATCATTTTTTGTTCGTCTGGATTTTTTTCATTTTGTGCTTTAGTTATAGACGAATCAAGCTCAACTTCTATACCGACCTTCTGCCCAAGTATTTGAACAGATTCCAAAAAGGAAACACCTTCAATATCCATAATAAAGTTAAACGAATTGCCTCCTGCCTTACATCCAAAGCAGTGAAAAATTTGTTTATCTGGCGAAACAGAAAAAGAAGGCGTGTTTTCACCGTGAAACGGGCAAAGACCAAAATAATTTCGCCCTTGCTTCTTCAGTTGTACATATTCACTAATAACATCAACTATGTCAACCTTTTGTGTTATTTGTGAGATCGTTTCTTCAGGTATCTTTACTGCCACTCTTACATCACCTATATTTACTCTAAAATAAGGATTCGTCAAAAATTAATAAATTCCTGCAACTTTCGACAAAATTTCTTTGTAATTCATTTCAAATGTGTCTCGGTCTTTTGTAGTAAAAGGTTTTGGCCCTTTTCCATACTTACCCTTTCGGCGCTCTTTAGCAGCCAAGTAACGGAAGTCCAATGAAGTCATAATGCTGTCTTCACTATATATTGTCCCCCTAGGTGAAAGTGCATAAACATGTTTAGGTAAGACTAAGCTTGCTAAACCAATATCCTGGGTTACAACAATATCGTACTTTTGTACATGATTCATAATATAAAGATCTGCTGACTCTTTTGAAGCATCAACATAGACCCATATTCCATCCTCTGGATTAGACTTACGATGTGCCTGTGATGCTACGAACACAACCTGTAAATTAAATGGTTTTGTTATTTCTACAATTTCTTTTTTAACCGGGCAAGCATCAGCATCTACATATACAGATCCTTTTAGGTCATTTATACTAACTATTCTACATCACTCCGTATTATCCTTCCTTCCCTAATAAAAATACTTAGGTTGAAATTTGTCGACTTATTTTAACCGAAAGACTTGACATATCACAATAATTAGTTTATTCGATACCTTAATAGTCTAAACCTATTATTTTTTATTTTTTTATCACAATTTTTTATTATAGTATATTTGAAAAGCGTTGACTACTGAAAAAATTAAAATCATTATAAAATAATATAAAATAAAATAGGCGTTAAAGTATTTGATTTCCCCCGTCTTGTTACTCACCGTAAAGGTAACTTCATGCTACAGACTTTTAACATTAAAAAAAGATGATGCATGCATCATCTTTTTCGGATAGCATTAATAATTAAGTTCGCTGTTTCTTCAACTGCTTTGTTAGAAACATCTATTACATGACAATCCATTTTTTCAATTACTTTATCAAAATATGCTAACTCTTCATTGATTCGTTCTACATTTGCGTAGCTTGCATGATCATCTAGACCTAAGGATTTCAGACGCTCTTTTCGAATGCTATTTAACTTTTCAGAACTAATCTTTAAACCAAAACATTTTTCAGGAGATACCATATAAAGTTCTTCTGGAGGATCTACCTCAGGCACAATGGGTACATTTGCTACCTTAATTCTTTTATGTGCTAAGTATTGTGATAAGGGAGTCTTCGAGGTTCTAGACACTCCTACTAAAACAATGTCAGCTTTCAAAATACCTCTAGGATCTCTACCATCATCGTACTTTACTGCAAATTCAATTGCTTCAATTTTTTTAAAATAATCTTCATCAAGCTTATGAACGATACCCGGTTCACATAGAGGAGCCCTATCGTACAATGACTGGAATTGATCCATAATTGGACCGATTACATCCATCGCATACAATCCATGCTTACTGGCTTGTTCTAACATGTATTTTCTCATATCTGGTTTTACTAATGTAAAAACAATTAACCCTTGATTGAGTTTTGCTAAAGAGATTACTTCATCAAGATTAGATGTGTCCTCTACATAAGGAAATCGCTTAAGCTCAGTTTTGGAACCATTAAATTGGCTAATCGCTGCTTTCGTTACCAATTCTGCTGTTTCACCAACGGAATCAGACACAACATAGATAATGGGTTCAGTCACATTAGCCCACCTGCCTTTCTTTCACTATTCCACAATTCTAGTCTTCAACGAGCGCTACAAATGCTTTAGTAATATTCGTTTTGGTAATTCTGCCTGTTACTTCGAGATCTCCGTTACTAGTTTTGCGAACAACCGGTACAGAGTCAATCTGTTTGTCAATTAAGTTTTTCGCTACATCAATAAGAAGATCATCCTTCTCACAAGTAGTAATATTTGGCATTCTCGTCATGATGATATTAACGGGTAATGAAGTTAATTCTTGTTTCCCAATACTAGCACGAAGTAAATCTTTCCTTGATAGGACACCTACAAGATGGGAGTTACCATCTGTTACAAATAATGTACCTACATCTTCAAGAAACATCGTAACAATTGCATCATAGACTGAAACGCTCTCGTTAACAACAACAGGAATGGATTGATATTCCTTCACATAGATTTTTTTTAGGTTTTCGGTTAGTAATTGTGTGCCTGTTTTTCCTGTATAAAAATAACCTACCCTAGGTCTTGCATCTAGGTAGCCTGCCATTGTTAATATTGCCAAATCCGGACGGAGAGTTGCTCTTGTTAAATTAAGCTGCTCTGCAATCTGCTCTCCTGTAATTGGTCCGTTTTCCTTCACAATTTGTAATATTTGATCTTGCCGTTTATTTAGTTCGATTGTCCTCACCACCTAACCAACCGTGTAAAAATGTTATACTTTATATTAATTATTATATACTATTAGACAAAAAAGAAAAGACTTTCTGATTGGGTATTCATTTTCTTACATTTAAAACCATGAATTTAGTACTATTTTATTGTGACATTACTAGTTAAATCATCTAAAAAACTTATCCTAATTTCGCTACCTTAGTTATATTCAAGAATATTTTTAGGTTTTCTTACTCACTATATGGGTGTTGCTGCTATGTGTACTACAGAGTTGCTTGGAGCGGAAGGTGCTTGACTCCTGCGGGACATAGCGGGCAAAGTGAGACCCCACAGCGTAGCGAGGAGGCTCACTCCCGCCCCGCGGAAAGCAAGCACATGGAGCGGAGAGCAGCGGCCCCTTTAAGAACCACACTGTTATGGCTTTAATTAAACTATAAATAATTAATAAGTTGTTATTTTTTTATTGACATGATAAAATACTTACATTCTAAATCTTAATAGTTGAGCGATGACGGATTTATAAGTACTTGTACCATTAGCGACTAGGGATAGTGGAAGCCTAGACACAAGGAAAACGGCAATCTTGAGCAATCATTTATGAAAGTGGATGTTTTTAACATCAACTAGGGTGGAACCGCGAGTATACTAGCTCGTCCCTAGGCTTATGCCTAGAGACGAGCTTTTTTTATTTTCAAGGCGAAGTTTGTTTATTATCAATAAAAAGCAAATACTCGCCATAACAAATGATCAAAAAAATAGATAAATTTATAAGGAGTGACGGAAATGTCGATGGAATCAGTTGTAAACCTAGCAAAGCATAGAGGATTTGTATTTCCAGGATCCGAAATCTATGGTGGTCTTGCAAACACTTGGGATTATGGTCCGTTAGGTGTTGAATTGAAAAATAATATTAAAAAAGCATGGTGGAAGAAATTCATTCAAGAATCTCCTTACAATGTAGGACTAGATGCAAGTATCTTAATGAATCCGAAAACGTGGGTTGCCTCTGGACATGTTGGAAACTTTAACGACCCAATGATTGATTGTAAAAGCTGTAAATCACGTCATCGTGCTGACAAGATCATTGAAGATGCTCTCGAAGCAAAAGGAATAGAGCAGATTGTTGACGGATTACCTTTTGAAAAAATGGAAGAAATTATTAAAGAACATGATATCGCTTGTCCTGATTGTGGAAGTAAGGATTTTACTGAGATTAGGCAATTTGACTTAATGTTTAAAACCTTTCAAGGTGTAACAGAATCGTCAACAAATGAGATCTTCTTACGTCCTGAAACAGCTCAGGGTATTTTCGTAAACTATAAGAATGTCCAACGCTCTATGCGTAAAAAAATGCCTTTTGGTATTGGACAAATTGGGAAAAGTTTCAGAAATGAAATTACTCCTGGAAATTTCACTTTCCGAACTCGCGAATTCGAACAGATGGAGCTTGAATTCTTCTGTAAACCAGGGGAAGACCTTCAATGGTTTGAATATTGGCGTGAATTCTGTAAGGACTGGTTATTAAACCTCGGAATGAAAGATGAGAATGTTCGACTTCGTGATCATGATAAAGAAGAACTATCTCACTATAGTAATGCAACAACAGACATTGAGTATAAGTTCCCATTCGGATGGGGAGAGCTCTGGGGTATTGCAGATCGTACAGATTTTGACTTAAAACGTCATATGGAACATTCAAACGAAGATTTCCATTATATGGACCCTCAAACGAATGAAAAATATGTTCCTTACTGCATTGAGCCATCATTAGGTGCTGATCGTGTAACCCTAGCATTTTTGTGTGATGCGTATGAGGAAGAAGAATTAGAGAATGAATCTCGTACTGTTCTACGCTTCCATCCAGCAATTGCACCATATAAGGCAGCAGTTCTGCCACTTTCTAAGAAGCTATCTGATGATGCCTTTAAAGTATTTGAAGAGCTTTCTAAAGATTTCACACTAGATTTTGATGAAACAGCATCTATCGGAAAACGTTACCGCAGACAAGATGAGATTGGAACCCCTTTCTGTATCACTTTTGACTTTGATTCTTTAGAAGATGGTCAAGTGACTGTACGTGACCGTGATTCAATGGATCAAGTACGTATGCCAATCCAAGATGTTAAAGCATTTTTAACTGAAAAAATAGCATATTAAATTACGTTCTGATGCCAAAAAAGGGCTGCTCCATTTGAGCAGCCCTTTCTTTATTAAAATATATCTTTCATTTTTTCAACTTGATCTAAAAACCTTCGTGATTTGAGTGTTAACCCAGAGTATTCGTCATAGTATGTACGAATGACTTTTTGAATTTCTTTTTTCGTTTCTTCTTTTACAGATATGTTACCTAATCGATTTAAATCAAAGTGATAAAAAAGTCGTAGCAGTTTTACAGTACCTTGAGAAATTGGAATATGATATGGATCTTTTTCAAGACAACGATGACATAGAAAACCATTCTCACGGATCGAAAAAACAAAGTGACCGTCTGTTTCTCCACACACCGTACATTGATGTAATGTTGGATGCATCCCCATCACAGGAATCATCTTCATCTCAAAAATGTTCATAATGATTTCTGGATCATAACCTTCATTTAAATAGTTTATCGTATTATATAGAAATTCAAATAAATACGGGTTGGGTTTTCGATCCTCTACAACCTTATCTAATAAGTCCACAATATAGGTTGAATAGGCGGTTAGAAATAAATCTTCACGGATGGACCGAAACGTTGATATGGTATCAGCTTGTTGAAGCGTGCCTAAACCACTACTCTTATGAAAAAGAAAATGTCCATATGTAAACAATTGGGAAACCGAACTAAGTCGGCTATTCGGTTTTTTAGCACCTCTAGCCATTAGCCCAAGCTTCCCAAATTCTCTAGTATATACTGTTACGATTTTATTTGATTCACCATAATCATTTGTTCGAATAACAATACCTTCACACTTTTGTAGCATCACGCCACCTCCGTAATGGAGTCGTAGACGAGTGATGATAGGCAGTTTTACGTAATCGGGAAATCAGCTTCTGCTAGCTCTTCTTCAGCATTTAACGAGTGCTCGTGGTCACCTTGTTCAATTTCCTTAAACAATAAATAAGTTTCAATGCTTCCAGTTTCCGAGAATACTTTCCAGGTAAAGTTTAACATTTAAACCCCCACCTTTCATGATTTCAACTAGCAACATTCCCAAAGCTAACTTGTATTTAGATTTTACAAAATACCTTAAAAACATGTGAGATAAAATTTGTAAATAATTTGTTCACATTATTCTAGTACTCATCTTCTCTAAATCCAAAATCACGTAAATTTGAAGATTTGTTTCGCCAATCCTTCTGTACCTTCACCCATAACTCCAGATACACCTTTGATCCTAATAAGTTCTCAATATCTGTTCGAGCACGCTTACCGACTTCTTTAAGCATGCTTCCTTGCTTTCCAATGATAATTCCTTTTTGAGAATCACGCTCTACAATAATAGTTGCCATGACATCAATAATATCCTTAGTTGGATGCTTTTCTATTTTTTCCATTACAACAGCTATGGAATGCGGAATTTCTTCGCGAGTTAAATGAAGCACTTTTTCACGAATTAATTCAGAGATAATAAACCTCTCAGGATGATCTGTTACCTGGTCTGCTGGGTAGAACTGAGGTCCTTCAGGTAACTCCTCTTTTATACGTTCTAATAACTGGTCAACATTATTCCCTTCTAGCGCTGAAATTGGAACGGTCGCAGCAAACGGAAATAGCTGATTATATTCTTCTATCATTGGTAAAAGCTTATCAGGATGTATTTGATCGATTTTGTTAAGTATTAGAAAAACGGGTGTTTTGACCTCTTTTAATTTTTCAATAATAAATTGGTCTCCTCGCCCAAAGCCCTCATCAACGTTCACCATAAACATAATTAAGTCTACTTCTTTTAACGTATTCTGTGCGACTTTCATCATAAAGTCACCGAGCTTATGCTTTGGTTTATGAATTCCAGGAGTATCAATGAAAATCATCTGAGCTTCATTCGTTGTATAAACACCTTGAATTTTGTTTCTTGTTGTTTGTGGTTTATCACTCATAATGGCAATCTTTTGACCAATGACTCGATTTAAGAAAGTAGACTTTCCGACGTTTGGTCTTCCAATAATTGAGATAAATCCTGATTTATGTCCTTCTTGTGCATTCATATTATTCATGTAAATCCTCCGGTGAAAAAGCACCCGGTAACAGTTCATCTACTGTTAGCTCCTGTACGTCGCCTTTTAAGTTTGTTAAGTAAATCTTAACATCTTTTGAACAAAGCTCCGAAATTACCTGTCTACACGCTCCACAAGGAGGCACAGGACGTTCGGTATCTGCTACGACTGCTAACATACTAAATTGTGTATCACCTTCTGAATACGCTTTAAATAGGGCTGTTCTTTCTGCACAGTTACACATACTATATGCAGCATTTTCAATATTGCACCCATGATACACAGTTCCATTTTTAGACAATAGAGCTGCGCCTACTTTAAATTTTGAGTAAGGTACATATGCTTTTTCTCGTGCAATTTTTGCTTCTGCGATTATTTGTTCAACGTTCAATGTTTTGCTCTCCTTTACCTATACCTCTATTTTACTATATCTTATTCGAAAATAAATGGGCTGTTATCAATTTGTTACAAAATAGTTAGATAATTCACACATATTACTTTGATAACAACTGCTAGTGAGATTATTTTAAACAACTCTGGCGTTATTTTCAAATCTTACTCAGAAGGGGTATTCACTTTTAATCATTACTAACAAGAAATCTATCGTTCTAGGAGCGTTGTCTTCCGTCCCAGGAGCTTGCTTTCCTCGGGCCAGAGGAGAGCCCTCCTTAGAGCTTTTAGCGCCTGAGAAATCTCACCATTCCCGCTAGTTCCCACAGTAGTCCACCACCTTCCGCTCCAAGCCACACTATCGTAGTGTGAACCAATGCATATTTCTGAGAAACTTATCTTTTGCAAAACCGAGAATCACAATTGGTAGGGTTTAATACTACAAAAAAACTCAACAAACAAGATTGTAGCAGCACAATCATGTTCGTTGAGCTTTTTCATTTTAGTGTATTATGTCCATTATTTTCGGTAGGAATATAATGGTTCCGATTATGATGGAGGCGATGGCGAATAATAGTACGGCACCGGCTGCAAAGTCTTTTGCCAGCTTTGCTAATGGGTGATATTCACCTGTAACAAGATCGACCGTTTTTTCAATAGCTGTGTTCATAATTTCAAAAGAAAGCATACCAAAAATTAATAGTAAGATGATACACCACTCAATTCTTGAAATAGATAAGGCAAATGATAAGGCTATGATAAGAATCATCGCAAATGTATGGAAGCGAAAATTTTGCTCACTTTTCCATACTGCTCGAATTCCATTAACAGCATATCCAAAGGATTTTAGAAACCGCTTAATGTTATAGCCTTTGAAGTCCATACTCTTCTAGAATTTCCTTTTGACGTGTCATCATTTCTTTTTCTTCCTCTGGTTCCATATGATCATATCCAAGAAGATGTAAAAAGCCATGCAATGCTAGAAATCCTAACTCACGTTCAAATGAGTGACCATACTCCTCCGCTTGAACACGTGTACGATCAATAGAAATGATGATATCACCTAAAACTGTAGGCATTTCTTCTCCAATAATTTGCACTTCTCCCTCGCCCATTTCTTCTAGAGCGAATGAAATGACATCCGTAGGCTGATCTTTATCACGATATTCACGATTTATTTCTTGAATTCTCTCATTATCTACAAAAGTAACCGATACCTCTGTATTCTTAGCAACTTGCTCTTTCTCAGCAGCAAACTGTAAGAGCTTTTCAACTAGTTCATAATCTTGTTGTGATACAATTTCTGTTTCATCATTAAAATCAATTTCTAGGGTCATGTGGACACTCCTTTCGATTGTGTTTCTGGATACTCAATCCTTGAATGAAATATTCCATTGACTGTCTCACAAAAGGTTTTCTTAATGGTTTGTAGCTCTTTAAGTGTGAGATCGCATTCATTAAATTGTCCATCTTGGAGTCGATCTTGTACAATATTTTCAACTAGCTTTCGTATTTCCTCAGGTGTAGGTGCTGTCATTGATCGAACAGCCGCTTCTACACTATCCGCAATACTGACAATAGCAGCCTCCTTTGATTGAGGCTTTGGTCCAGGATATCGGTAATCCTCTTCCACTACATCTGGATTTTCCTGTTTTGCTTTATAATAGAAGAATTTCAATAAGGATGTTCCATGATGTTGTTCTGCAATATCCACTAACTCTTTCGGTAATTTGTATTTTCGTAACATCTTGGCTCCGTCGGTTGTATGACCAATGATGATTTTTTTACTTGTTTCTGGTGAAAGTCGGTCATGTGGGTTTTCCATATTCATTTGGTTTTCAATAAAGAAATGTGGTCGTCTCGTCTTCCCAAGATCATGGTAATAACAACCCACTCTTGCTAATAATCCATTTGCTCCTATTGATTCACAGGCTGCTTCCGCCAAATTGGCAACCATCACACTATGATGATATGTTCCTGGTGCTTCTGTTAACAGCTTTTTAAGGAGTGGATGATTAGGGTTTGAAAGTTCAATAAGCTTCATTGCTGATATAATGCCAAAGCCTGCTTCAAAGAATGGCAAAAATCCTATTGTTAAGACAGCAGAACCTACACCAGAAACTAAAGCATAAATTGCATGAAAGATATATTCCATTCTGGAGTAATCTGTATCCTTTAAAAGCAGTAAAAATAAGATAATAAACAAATTTACAATTGAGACATATAATCCTGCTTGTAAGATATTTGTACGTTGTTTTCGATTCGCAAGAAAAAGGATTCCAGAAATACCACTAAACAGTGTGTACATGGCAATTTCTATATCAAACGCACCGGTAGTTTGATTATGAAATACAATGCTTGCACAGCCAGAAAGAATAAAGATCATGACCATTGCAATTCTCTCGTTTAGGAGAATTCTGAGAATCATTCCTGCGAATGCAGCAGGAAATAGAAACCCAATTTCGCTCACTTCTAATTTCTCCATTAGTCCAACAATCTTCATAATTAAGAGGGAGATAATAAATATAACACTCGTTAGAATAATATAGTTTTGTTTCTTCTCCTCTTTAATTTCCCAATTATAGAAGTAGTAATACAATGTACTAATGATGACGAGAACAAAGATAACAAGACCCCAGTACGGCTTGCTTGAACCTTCTGAAGAGACAAGATCTAGAAGCTCTAGCTGGCGATAGATTTCATGATCAATCATTTGTCCGGATTGAACAATAACCTGCCCCTCTATAATTTCTTCATTTTTTACATCAAGAAGTGCTTCATTCCTTTTTTCCTCTGTTTTTATTTCATCATATATATCTGTTGGCACAATAGCCAACTGTGTAAGTGAAATCGCTAAGTTTAATGGTGCAGTCGAGAGATTAAACGACCGTAAACGATTTTCAACAAGGTTTTCTGCTTCTATTTCTTGTCCTTCAAGGACCTTTTCACTCATAACAGAGTCTACTTGTGAGATGACTATTGACTGTACACGTTTTCTATCCGTTTCACTCATTGTCAGTAATGTTAGAAGTACTTCATCGGATAGGGTTTCCGTAACGTCTAGCTTTGCATTCTCCGTTAGCCCCTTTTTCAGCGAATCTAGCTGTTGGGAAAGTGTTAAGGTTTTCTTTTCATCAGTTTCAGGATCTTCTGCAGACTGCGATTCAATCTTCTGTTTGTTATTTTGGTAGATAATACTTTCCACACTTGAGAAGATTGAATTTATCAAATCCATTCTGTTCTCGAGCGTTTCTTCTTTATGTATATAAACTTTTTCTACTTCAGCTGCAGCCTTTTCTCTTTTTTCCTTTGTCTTCTCTTCATCAATGATTGTTTTTGGAGCTCGAATTGTAACATCTGCTGTTTCAAATAACTCAACATTATATACAGGTGGACGAATATTACCAATGAGTACACCAAATACCAGCAATGCCAATAACACAAAAATACTACTAGTAAAAACACGGTAGCTAAGAATTGTTCTTATTTTCTTTAATAATGGATGTGTTTGCATTCGTGACCCTACCACCTTTTCGATAGGTTTATAAAATCAATTGTTGGTTTTAATTCAGAATTTTATTCTTAGTTAGAAGAGTTGCCAGACTACTATGTAAAATCATAACAGTTTTTGTACAAATATTCTATGTTTTGTATAAATCATTCTGGTAGTATGGGGGCTCTCAACTAAAAAAGGCCTTCGTTTCATTGCCAAGCAATAAAATGAAAGCCTTTTTCTGTATACTTTATTTTTCTACCTTCTCATAGGCATCAATAATTCTTGCCACAAGTGGGTGACGAACAACGTCTGATTGCTCGAGGTGAATAAAAGATACACCTTTAATATTGTTTAATATCTGTTCGGCTGAGACAAGTCCTGATTTTGCTCCTTTTGGGAGGTCTACTTGTGAGCGATCCCCAGTAATAATCATTTTAGAATCGAAACCTAAGCGCGTTAAGAACATTTTCATTTGTGCTGCTGTAGTATTTTGTGCCTCGTCCAATATTACAAATGCATCATCTAATGTTCTACCTCTCATGTAGGCAAGAGGTGCAATTTCAATCGTTCCACGTTCAATTAATCTTGTGGTATGCTCTGCCCCAAGAACATCGTGTAGAGCATCATATAAAGGTCGTAAATATGGATCTACCTTCTCCTTTAAGTCACCAGGTAAAAACCCGAGGCTTTCACCCGCTTCGACAGCAGGTCTTGTTAAAATAATTTTCTTCACAAAGCCATTCTTAAGCGCATGTACCGCCATGACTACCGCTAAGTAAGTTTTACCAGTACCGGCTGGACCGATTCCAAAGACCAAATCATGCTTTTTAATCGCTTGAATATATTGTCTTTGGCCAAGTGTTTTCACTCGAATTGATTTCCCTTTAGCATTCTTCGTGATTTCTTCATTATACAAATCCAAGAAATATTCTAATGTTCCTTGATTTGCCATTTCAATAGCATATGTGACATCACGTTTACTGATGTTTATTCCTTTACGGATAACCTGCAGAAGCTTTGAAACGATATCAGTAGCTTGTTCAATCGATTCATCTACCCCTACAATAATGATTTCTTCTCCACGTGTTGTCATGGAAACCTCTAAAGCTTCCTCAATTAACTTTAAATGTGAGTCTGATATTCCGAATAAAGCAACTGCCTCATTTGGATTTTCTAGTTGAAATCGAATTACTTTCTCTTCTGACATTCCTTAGTCTCCTTGAATAATTGGTTGTCCTATTGCAATGTCTTCCAGAACCTTGAAGTGAATGGTTAAGTTCACTTTACCATTTTCAACTTTCTGTTGCAAAATTTTTTGTTTTAATACTTCGGCTTCTTCAGGTAACTGGGCTTCTAGGTTTGATTGTGCTAATTCTTTTGCAACCTGGATCGCTTCTTCTTTCGAATATTGTCTTGTAACATTTTCTTTTTCTTTTATCGATTTTTCTACATACGTAATAGGTAACGTCCATTTCATAAATTTTACAGGGTGCTCATTTGTTTCTTCAACTGAGTTTTTATACTCTGGACTACCAAATCCCCAAATTGGAACTGAGAAGTTGCCAAGCATGATCATGTGCTTATTCGTTTCATTTCCACTAAATACTTCAAAATCTGTTTTTAAAGGAAGTGTAACATCGGTTTTATACCAAGTTTCACCCATTATTCTTGCCTTTGATGGAACTTTCTCGTACTCCTCCTCTTTTCCAATAAGACCTGATACGAGAAGTTGTCCTTTTTTGACAAACTGATTCAACTCTACCATTGGTTGACCTTCTTCAACAAACAGTTCTACTATAACAGCCTCTTTTTTTGCTACTAAATTCCGAGGACCAATTTTCTCTGTTTCCTCTGGAACATTCTTCTCTACTACTTGAAAATGATAGGTTGTCCCCTTTAATTCCACACCAACCCAAGTAATGTTATCCATTCGATACGATAGATCTTGTTGGATGGCTTCAACATTTGGTAATGAAAATTGAAGCTTTCCAGGCTTTAACCCCATATTGGTTAACTCTTTACGAATTTGGTGTTCAGTTTGTGGACTAGCCCCTTCTATTTGTATCCCCCAAACCATGTTAGATAATAGCATAATTATGATGAAAAATAAGAAAGTACCAATTGCAAACCCAGCATTCTTTATTGACCGTTTGATTAAAAATGGTGTACCTTGTCCTCTTATAAAAGAGGCTTTACAAGGAAAAGGGCGTATCGCCCTTCTGAAATTATGTAGATCACGAAGAGAAAGGTAAAAGGTAACAGCTTCCGTCCCAACTCTTTTCACATTCCATAAAGAAATACCTTGCCGAATGAGTTCGTTTAAAACACGTTCGGTCCCCTTCCCCTCTAACTTAACGTAAACCTTTCCAACAAAAAATCGTAGCCACTCGTTTTTCACTTATAACCCTCCACTCACTGATCTAGAAATGTCACTTCGTCTATTTTTCCTTCGAGTAGGATTTCTTCTGGAAGTATCGTTTTAATAACAAAGGAATTCCCTTTTACTAAAAGCTGGCCTTGCTTTAACAACAACCGAATTTCTTTTTCTGTAAAAGTCAGCAATCCCCTATGGTTTTCTATATAGATATGGATCTGCCCAATCATTGTTATTCTAGGAAGGTCCATCATGACATCTTCCGGTAGGTCCATCTTTTGGGTCATCCATTGGCGCATCTGTTGAACCCAGTTTTTTGCCATAAAAAAGAACCCCCTTTCATCTCATGTTTATGAAATGAAAAGGGGTTTCATGATTGTTATTTTTAACTACGGTGAGTTCTCTTTTTAGATCTTGGAGGACCAAACACTTCAGAGAAAATAATTCCCTTCACAATATCCTGCTTATTTCTAAATTGCGCATGATAAGTACGTGTTATATCCTGATTTTTTATTGGATTCGCTCTATCATTTTTAGGTTTAAATGATCTTACCGGTGTATAGCGTTTTTCTTCAGCTATAATAGGCTGTCTTTCTTTATTATCATTATACCGGTCAATGCTCGCTTCTACTTTCGTTTCGGCCTCTTCTGGAAATGTTTCAAATAAAGTAGAAGATTGTGTTTCCTCTGACCTCCGAGGTATTTTTTGTTCTTTCTGGTTTTGTTCTTTTCTTCGATTCACAAGCATGCCTATAAAACTAATTATAGCAGCTAAAATTAATCCTTCCATGTTGAGGTTCTCCTTTCTTCTGGTCTAACACAAGCTAAGATTAAATTAGCTTAGACCGATGAGACACCCTCATCTAAGATTTTATTCATCTCGATTTGAATCTTGATTATCTCCTGTTACTTTTCCAATAGAATTTCTCATATCGGTATCAGCATCAATATTCTTGAAATTCATGTAATCCATGACACCAATATTTCCTGAACGAAGTGCTTCAGCCATTGCTAATGGTACTTCTGCCTCTGCCTCAACAACTTTCGCTCTCATTTCTTGTACGCGTGCAATCATTTCTTGTTCATTCGCTACGGCCATTGCACGACGCTCTTCTGCTTTAGCTTGTGCAATATTTTTATCCGCTTCAGCTTGCTCGATTTGTAGATGTGCTCCAATGTTCTTACCGATATCAACATCCGCAATATCAATGGAGAGGATTTCAAATGCTGTACCTGCATCTAATCCTTTAGTTAAAACTGTTTGTGAGATCAAATCAGGGTTCTCAAGTACTTTTTTGTGATTATCTGAAGAACCAATCGTGGAAACAATTCCTTCCCCAACACGGGCAACGATTGTTTCTTCACCAGCTCCCCTACTAGTCGTTCAATATTCGCTCTTACCGTAATACGAGCCTTTGCTTTAACCTCAATACCGTCCATAGCAACACCGGCAATGAAAGGTGTTTCAATTACTTTAGGGTTTACACTCATTTGTACTGCTTCTAATACATCTCGTCCAGCTAAATCAATCGCTGCACAACGTTCAAATGATAACTCAATGTTTGCACGCTGAGCGGCAATTAAAGCATTTACTACGCGGTCAACATTACCACCAGCTAAGTAGTGACTTTCAAGTTGATTTGTCGATAAATCTAAACCAGCTTTATGTGCTTTAATTAGTGGATTGATTACTCGACTTGGAATAACACGACGTAATCTCATTCCGATTAATGTCAAGATACTAACTTTAACACCTGCTGCAATTGCAGAAATCCACAGCATAATTGGAACAAATGTAAATAATACAGCTAATAAAATAACACCTACGATAATAGCACCTAATAAAAGTATTGTGCCTGCATCTAAAACCATAATAGTACCTCCAATGTATTAAACTTTATAATAGTATTTCACAGTTGATACGTTTATTGCATCCTATTATCAACTGTGAAATGTAGTACTGGTTTGAATGAAACTATGAGTTGATTTCACGAACAACAATTCGTGACCCTTCAACTTTTACAACACGTACTTCTTTATTCGCTTGAATAAAGCCACCTTCTGACACGGCATCAATTCTCTCTTCTTCAATGACTATAGTACCTGCTGGTCTAAAAGGGGTTTTTGTAATGCCGACTTTTCCGATTAATTCTAGCCTGTTTACATTTGAAACATAGCCACTTTCTGTATTGGTTGAGTCTCTTAAAATAATCTTATTAAACAATTTCATTTTTTTCCCCAGCACCTTTGTAAGGATAATCATAACAATAACCGCAAGCACAATGGCAATAATTAATGAAATAGCCATTTGCATAATATTGCCCCCAGCTAGAAGAATACTTCCTATAATTGCGAGACTCCCCAAGATTCCCGCAATCCCCCCAGGTAAAAAGAACTCTGCAATGACAAGTCCTAATCCAAGAAGAAATAGAATAAGCGTCTCATAACCAGCGAGTCCTGCAACCATATGTCCATAAAAGAATAATAATAGGGATGCTAGCCCGATTGAGCCTGCAACACCAAACCCTGGCGAATATAGTTCAACAACCAATCCTAGACTAGCGAGTGATAACAAGATTGGAACAACAATCGGATTTGTAATAAATCTCGCTAAGCTTTCTGCAAATGTTTCCTCAAGCTGTTTAACAGTCGCATCTCCCATTCCTAGCTGGGAATACAGTTCATCTAGTGAAGCAACTGTCCCTTCTGAGTAATTGACTTCCCTAGCTGTTTCGGAGTCTAGTGTGAGTAGCTCTCCTTTTTCCAAGCCTATTTCGGGAATTTCAATTGAGTCATCTGCCATTGCCATCGCATAGATCGGATCACGATCATGTGATTGTGCAGCACTTTTCATCGCAGACAACCAGTAGCTTTGAGCTTTTTTATCAGCAGCAGTTCCTTGTTGGTTAATAACAGCAGCAGATCCCATCGTAGAATTTGGTACCATGTAAATCTCATCTGCATGTAATGCGATAAATGCACCTGCTGAGAGAGCACGATTATTAATAAAGGCAACATTCTTTGTTTCGATACTATCTAAGAGCTTACCTATATCACCTGCTGCATCTACTAGTCCACCTGGCGTATCAATATCGAATACAATTAGATCGGCATTCTGTTTTTGTGCATCCGAAATCGCTCGTTCCAAGAATGCATACAACCCTTTTTCAACTTCTTTGTGAATGGGTATGACAAAAACGATTTGGTCATTATCCGCTTTACTAGCTAATGGTTGAAATAAACTTAGAGTTAAACTGACAAAAAGAAGAGCATAAATCAGCTTTCTCAAGTAGAAACTCCTCCTTTCCTTCCGCTGTATCATATATGGATATCTAGATATAAAGAAAAAGTGATAACATGCTTAAGTAAGTGTATAAACACACTATTAGCATTTATATTATGTACGTTTTAAATGTAAATAGGTTTCACAATTTTTTATTATTTTTAATTTATGTTTAGGGCAGTACATTTAAAATAACCGATACATATTTAACATCATCATTATTATGTGTATATTTATTATGAATACAACACAAAAAGCCGAGAAACGTTAAAACGCTTCTCGGCTTTTTATCTTTAAGAAAGGTGTTGATTCACAAGTTTGTTGACGAGAGCTCCATCGGCTTTCCCTTTTACTTTAGGCATGATTGCCCCCATCACTTTGCCCATATCAGCCTTAGAAGTAGCACCAACATCAGAGATTACTTCTTGAATAATGGTAGAAACTTCTTCTTCTGATAGTTGTTTAGGCATATATATTTCGACGTAAGTCAGTTCAGTTTGAATTTTTTCAACAAGATCTGTACGACCTGCTTTTTCAAACTCTAGGAGGGAGTCTTTTCGTTGCTTCACTTCACGAGAAAGTACTGTCAACTCTTCGTCTTCCGATAGCTCTTGTTTTCCAAATTTAATGGCTTCATTTTGAATGGCAGCCTTTAGCATCCGGATTACAGTGAGTCTATCTTTTTCTTTGCTCTTCATTGCTTGCTTCATATCTTCGTTTAAACGATTGAGAAGACTCATAAAAGCACCCTCTCTTAGAACTTACGTTTTCTAGCCGCTTCCGACTTCTTTTTACGCTTTACGCTTGGCTTATCATAAAATTCGCGCTTTCTAACCTCTTGCATAGTTCCACTTTTAGAAACAGTACGTTTGAAGCGACGAAGAGCATCTTCAAGCGATTCGTTTTTACGAACAACTGTTTTTGACATCTCTCTTTCCCTCCCTCCGAACACACTACACTTACATGATCAAGTTAAATCACAGAACTCTAGATTACTCTAGAAATTCTAGATGTATGTTGTACATACATTCACTAATATAACCACCAAGAGATGGTCTATTCCTTGTATTCTCCTATACAAGGTGACAGAAAGTGCATGTCTTTCTAGAATGGATTTATTTCTAAATCCAATTACTTAGCAATTATAATATAAGCCTTTCGATTGGTCAACATTTTCTCTATAATTGTGTATTTTAATCAGCATGTCCTAATATGTTCCCCCATATGATTACATATAAGGAGGGAAAACCATGATCAATACTATATTATTTATTCTTTTAATCGGTGTTTTTTTATTCGGAATGTCACTCTTACGAGCAGGGTTGTATAATATTTCCAATGAAAAAATGGAGAATATTTTATATAAATTAACAAGTACTCCAGTAAAAGGAATGCTTACTGGGATGGTTCTCACTGCTCTAATACATAGTAGCTCAGCTGTAATGGTCATTACGGTCGGCCTAGTGGCTTCTCGTTTAATTCCTTTCAAACAAACAATCGGTATTATGCTAGGAGCAAATATAGGGACAACTTTTACTCTTGAGCTCTTCACTCTAAATATGAATTTTATGATTCTTCCCGCTATAGGAGTTGGAGCTATATTCTATCTTGTAAAAAAGCAAACATATAAATCTATTGGACAATCGTTAATAGGATTTGGACTTATTTTTTTAGCAATTGACTGCATTCAAAAGGTGGCTTCCCCATTAGCAAATAGCCCTTCCATTCACGCTCTTCTCACGAACATTAATGATTCCATATTTCTTTCCCTTATGGCTGGAACTTTCATGACAGCTGTTATTCAGTCAAGTACTGTTGTGACAGGTGTTGCAATGGGGCTTTTAGCGAGCTCGGTTTTATCTCTTCCTACAGGAATTGCCATTATGTTAGGGGCAAATGTCGGGACATGTATTACAGCGTTTATTGCGAGTATTGGTGGTGGACTTGAGGCAAAAAGAACGGCTTATGCTCATATATGGTTGAATATTCTGGGTGTACTTGTCTTTGTCCCATTTATTCCATATCTCGGTACGTTTGTTTCGTTTGTAGCAGATGAACCTAATGTACAGTTGGCTCATGCTAGTGTGTTGTTTAATGTTATTTGTTCTTTGTTGATTCTTCCGTTTGCTTATCGGTTTTCACGGTTTATTGAGCGGATTAGTTGATGCTTACTATTTAGCTTGTTTAAGAGTAGTTCCCCAATTAATACTTGGTCCGTTGCTTTCCGCGGGGCGACGGTGAGCCTCCTCTGCGCTTGCGCCTGCGGGGTCTCACCAGTGCCGCTATGTCCCGCAGGAGTCAAGCACCTTCCGCTCCAAGCAACTTTGTAGTTTGAGAAATCTTTAGGTTTTGAACTTTTTTATTGCACCCATAAAAACAAAAAAGAAGTGCAACATGGTTACATGTAACACTTCTTTTACTTTATTTTAATAATCTGAATCGCTTTGTAGGCCTTGTACGATTTTTACTCCTGAGCTTGCTCCTATGCGAGTGGCACCTGCTTTAATCATGGTTTCTGTGTCTTCTAAGCTTCTTACTCCCCCAGATGCTTTAACTCCTAGGTCTGGTCCGACTGTCTTTCTCATTAGTTCGATGTCTTCTTTTGTTGCACCGCCTGTTGAGAATCCTGTTGATGTTTTAACAAAGTCTGCTCCAGCTTCTTTACTTAATTGACAAGCACGAACTTTTTCGTCTTCTGTTAATAAGCTTGCCTCGATAATGACCTTTGTTAGTGCTTTACCTTTTGCTGCTTGAACGACAGCTTCAATATCTTTCTTAACAAGGTCGTCATTACCATCTTTTAATGCGCCAATATTGATAACCATGTCTACTTCAGTTGCGCCATTTTCAATTGCGTTTGTTGTTTCAAAAGCTTTTACCTCAGAAGTTGTCGCACCAAGAGGGAAGCCAATTACTGTACATACCTTAACCTCAGTACCATTTAATAACTCACTACAGTATTTCACCCAAGTTGGGTTAACACAAACGGAAGCAAATGTGTACTCCTTTGCTTCAGCACAAATCTCCTCTATTTGTTGTTTGGTCGCTTCAGGTTTTAGTAGTGTGTGATCAATCATCTTTGCAATATTTGTTGTCATATGATTCTCTCCTTTTAACAGTTGTCCGTACCTTTTTACATCATATCAAATGAAATAATAAAAGACGACTCTTTTATTATTTTGCCCTTATTTTTTCATTAGTAGAAGAGAATTTTTACCTAACGCTTTTCCTATACGTTGTTACTTTTTAACTCGTTTCTGCTAGTAATATGTTCATTATTAGTTCTAGACACTTGTTTTCCAAAGGGAGGAAGTAGATTCACTAGGGTAGACATTTCCCGCTCCAATCCACTTTAGAGTATTCCTAAACAAAAATCTTTCCGAAAACAGCCTAATAAAAAGAGGTTGTTACAATAGTGGACCCACTAAATCAGGATCTGTTTATTGTAACAACCAACATTACGATTATTTTAACTTATATACTCTAGCTTCATAAGGTTTTAACTCAATACCTTCTGCCTCTGTTTGTGATGCAACTTCATAGTTATTTAATACTAATTGTGATGAAGACAGATTCATTCCCTTAACTTTGAATACAGCTGGTTTTGTCGACAAATTTGATATAACAAGCATTTGACTGTTGTCATCTGTTCTAGTATATGCATAAATTTGTGGATCTTTTTCTAAAAGCAAATCATAAATACCGAACGTAAACACTTTGTTCTCTTTCTTCAAGGCAATCATTTTTTTGTAGAATGAAAGAATAGATGTTTCATCTTGCTCCTGAGCTTTTACGTTAATTTCTTTAAAATTTGGATTTACTTTCATCCATGGATTTCCTGAAGAGAATCCTGCATTTTCTTCAGTTGACCATTGCATAGGAGTACGACTGTTGTCACGAGCAGATGCCCAAATAATTTCCATGATGTCATCGTGAGAGACTCCCTCTTCACGTTTTAAGCGGTAGAGATTTTTCACTGCAACATCATCATAGTCTTCAATTGAAGGGAATTGGACATTCGTCATTCCTATCTCTTGCCCCTGATAAATAAACGGAGTCCCTTGCATTAAGAAGTACATCGTCGCCATTGCGGTAGCACTTTCTCTCCAGTATTCCGTGTCATTTCCCCAGGTTGATACAACACGTGGCTTATCATGATTTTCAATAAATAGGGCGTTCCAGCCGTCTCCCTCTAGACCTTTTTGCCAACGTGTTAACACTTTCTTTAGTTCAACAATATCTAATTCTGGATTTGTTTCTGCATCCCAAAGACCTAGATGCTCAAATTGGAAAATCATGTCCATCTTCCCGTTTTCCTTACCAACCCATAATTCTGCTTCATCAGCTGTTACTCCGTTAGCTTCACCAACAGTCATCACATCATAATTTGCATACGTACGATCCTTAAACTCTTGTAAGAATGTGTGAATACCTTTTTGGTTCATATGCATATCAAAAGAAGACACATATTTTTTGTTCTTTGGATTCGGCATATCAGGCATACCTGGGCGTTTCTTTATGTGACTAATGGCATCAATTCTAAACCCATCAATTCCTTTATCCAACCACCAATTGACAGTATCATATAGTGCATCTCTAACTTCTTCATTTTCCCAGTTTAAATCTGGTTGTTTAGTAGAGAACACATGTAGATAGTATTGTTCTGTCTCTTCGTCATATTCCCATGCTGAACCACCAAAGATACTTTCCCAGTTATTCGGTTCTTTTCCTTCTTTACTATCCTTCCAGATATACCATTCTCGCTTAGGGTTATCCTTAGATGAACGCGATTCAATAAACCACGGATGCTCATCGCTTGTATGGTTTAGCACAAGATCAATAATAAGCTTCATCCCTCTAGAGTGGACTTCATCTAATAGTTGGTCAAAATCTTCCATAGTACCAAAGTCTTCCATGATATCTTGATAATCTGAGATATCATACCCGTTATCATCATTAGGTGACTTGTACATAGGGCAAATCCAGATCACGTCAATTCCTAAGTCTTTTATATAATCTAAACGTTGAATGATTCCTTGGAGGTCTCCAATTCCATCTCCGTTTGAGTCTTGAAAGCTACGAGGATAGATTTGATATCCTACTGCTTCTTTACGCCATACTTTATTCATGTTAACACCTCATACTTTTGTTTTAGTGCAATCGGTTGCATAAATGAGCTAAAAAAAAGAAGTTCCTTATAAAGCCACTATGACTAGTTTACATCGGATTGTTATTCATATCAATCCTATTTTATAAAAAAATGAAACCGTTAACAAATTTTCTGGCAGAAACCATTGTTTTCCGTTCCAGGAGCTTGCTTTCTGCGGGGTGGGGGGCAAGCCTGCGGGGCTCCGTTCCAAGTTGTACCGAAACTTGGTCTCAAACCGGGGGTGAGTGCTCTAGCATTCAACCCTTCCCGTTATATTACGCAGGAGTCAAGCTCCTTACGCTCTGAGTACCTCTGAAGTGTTAACTTGTTTGATGATAAACTTAAATTCTAAAGACATTAAGAAAATGTGCAACTCGTTTTCTAGCCCTCTTTTATTTATTTAAGAAAAAAGTTTGTCATCTCAGCTGTACTAAGACAGTTGAAACAACAAACCTTAAGTCATATATTTATGCTAATTAAACAGCTGCGGATTCATTTTCATCTTTAAGTTCGTGCTGTTCTAATACTCGGACAAATTGTCCTTCATTATATGGATAGCCTGCTTTTGTAATTTTAACTTTAACGAGCTTTCCGACCATGTCTTCAGTTGCTGGAAATACAACTTTAAGATAATTGTCTGTGTATCCCACATATAATCCACTGTTCGGCTCTTCTTTGTATTCCTCTTCTGGAATAACCTCTAGCACTTCTTCTTCAAAGTTAGAAGCATATTCTTTGGCTAGTTGGTTAGATAACTCAATTAAACGATGGACGCGTTCATTTTTAACATCCTCATCAATTTGGTCCTCCATACGAGCTGCTGGAGTTCCAGTTCTTTTTGAATATGGAAATACATGTAACTCAGAAAACTTATGCTCTTTAATAAAGTTATACGTTTCCATAAACTCTTCTTCGGTTTCTCCAGGGAATCCAACGATTACATCAGACGTAACAGCTAAACCTGGTAGAGCCTTTTTCAGCCTTTCAAGTCTTTCTGCGAAAAATTCCATTGTATACTTTCTTCTCATACGTTTCAGAACTGTGTTAGAGCCAGATTGTAATGGGATATGCAGGTGACGAACGACCATATTTGATTGATCAATGACTTCAATCACTTCATCTGTTAATTGACTTGCTTCAATAGAGGAAATTCGGATTCTTTTTAATCCTTTTACTTCTCTTTCTAAATCTTGAAGCAGCATCGCAAGGTTATAATCTTTCATATCCTCACCATATCCACCTGTGTGAATACCTGTTAAGACAATTTCTTTATACCCTGCATCAACTAACTGTTGTGCTTGCTGAAGAACTTCTTTTGGATCACGAGAACGCATAAGACCTCGTGCCCACGGAATGATACAGAATGTACAGAAGTTGTTACAGCCCTCTTGGATTTTTAGTGATGCACGTGTACGATCTGTGAAGGCAGGAACATCAAGTTCTTCATACACTCTGTTCTTCATAATATTTGTAACGCCATTAATTGGTTGACGTTCTTGCTTATATTGTTCAATGTACGTTAACATTTTTCTTCTGTCTTGTGTTCCGACAACAATGTCAACGCCAGGAATGGCCATAATTTCAGCAGGAGAGGTTTGCGCATAGCAACCTGTTACACAAATTACTGCGTCAGGATTTTTTCGAATTGCTCTTCGAATGACTTGTCTACTTTTCTTATCTCCTGTGTTTGTTACCGTACATGTATTGATGACATAAACATCAGAGATTGAATCATAGTCTGCTCGCTCATAACCTTCATCTTTAAACAATTGCCATATAGCCTCTGTCTCGTAGTGATTCACTTTACAACCTAATGTATGAAAAGCTACTGTTGGCATAATATCACCTCATTAAATCAAATTGATAGCTGATAGCTGATAGTGCATATAAAGGTGCTGTTTCTGTTCTTAATATTCTAGGACCTAATCCACAAGGAACGATCCCATTTGTCAGACATTCTTGTACTTCAGAATCAGAAAGACCACCTTCTGGTCCAAATATTATTAATAAGCTCTGTTGGGCTTGAATTGACTGCAATGTTTTGACTAGGTTTTGTACTTCGCCTAATCTTGATTCTTCTTCATATGCTAGTAGTACATAATCAAAAGATTTTGATAGGATCATAAGCTGTTTAAACGAAATAGGGATGTCAACTTCAGGAAGGTATTGACGATGCGATTGCTCTGCTGCTTCCTTCGCAATCTTTTTCCATCTCTCTACTTTTTTACCAGCTTTTTTTTCATCCCACTTCACAATGGAGCGATCTGCATTAAAAGGGATAAAACGATGAGCACCAAGCTCTGTCCCTTTTTGAATGATCAACTCTAATTTATCCCCTTTAGGCAGTCCGCTCGCAATTGAGACGTTTATGGGAAGTTCTTTTTCTACCGTCTCCCATTGTACAATTGTTACTTCTACTGCGTCACTGGTAATCGTTTCAATCTTTGCTTTGGCTGATTTTTTATCGGCAAAAACTACATATACGAAATCCTTAACATCCATCCTCATAACACGTGTGATGTGATGGAAGTCATCACCTTTGATCTGAATTGGGTTTTCTTCTTTATATGGTTCATTTAAAAAATAGCGCTGCATCTCTTCAACTCCATATAGTTAGACTATCGGTTTCTTTGCAATAATTGCAACCCAATCCTCCATAACCATTACTTCCTCTATGGTGAATCCTACCTCTTCAAGAGCGTCTCGGACCTCTTGTTTCTTTAATCCTATAATTCCTGATGTAATAAAGTGGCCTCCTGGTTTAACTAAGTCGAATGCCTCTTTTGTAAATTTCAAAATAATCTCTGCTAAAATGTTCGCTACAATGATATCTGCTGGCTGCTCTAAGCCATCTAATAAATTGTTTTGTGCTACATTTACTTTCTCGTTCACTTTATTCAGTTTACAATTAATTGTTGCCACTCTAACTGCTACTTCATCGAGGTCATAAGCGTCTATTCTTTCTGCTTCTAAAAGTGCAGCTGCAATACTAAGTACACCTGAACCTGTACCAACATCTATTACATAATCCTTTTGTTTCACCGTTCGTTCTAGTGCCTGGATACACATTACCGTTGTTGGGTGTGTTCCTGTACCAAAGGCCATACCAGGATCTAGTTCAATAATTAACTCATCTTCATGGGGAGTATACTCTTCCCATGTAGGGACAATTGTAAAGCGATCTGATATTTTAACTGGATGGTAGTATTTTTTCCAAGCTGTTGCCCATTCTTCTTCGTTCACTTCTGATATTTGAACTTTATTTTGACCAATATCAATATCATAGTGAACTAGGTTTGTAATAGACTGCTTGATTTCTTCTACTGTTTCCCCTAAGAAGCTATTAACGGGGAGATAGGCTTTTACAATGACACCCTCATCAGGATATTCTTCAGGATTGAGTTGATAGATCTCTCCAAATTGATCTTCACGTTCTACAACTAAATCATGTGGATCTTCAATCACCACACCGCTTGCTCCTGCCTCGTGAAGAATATTTGAAATTGGTTCTATCGCTTCATTGGTTGTATGAATGCTGATTTCTGACCATTTCATAAATCTATCAACTCCATTCCTGTTATTCGCCTTTAATAGCTTTTTTGACTTTATCGAAGAAGCTTTCTGTTTGTTCGTCTGGTAATTGTCCGCTGATATCAGCAAACTCTCTGAGTAACTGTTTTTGCTTCTCTGTTAAATTTGTTGGCGTTACCACTTTGACGCGGATATGTTGATCTCCAACTCCATATCCTCTTACGTTTGGCACACCTTTGCCTTTTAAACGGAACTTTGTACCCGTTTGAGTACCAGCCGGAACCTTTAGCTTTACTTTACCATGTAATGTAGGAACCTCAATTTCGTCCCCTAATGCAGATTGTGCGAATGTTATAGGCATTTCGCAGAATATATCGTCTCCATCACGTTCGAAGAAATCGTGACCTCTTACATTGAATACAATATATAAATCCCCAGAAGGTCCACCATTAATACCTGGTTCACCTTGCCCAGTCACTCTTAGCTGTTGACCATCATCAATACCTGCAGGGATTTTAACATGTATACTGCGACGTTTTTTCACTTTCCCTTTACCACTACATGTTGTACATTTGTCTTTAATAAATTTACCTGTTCCATTACAGTGATTACACACTCTGCGATTGACAATACGGCCAAATGGCGTATTTTGTTCGACATTTAACTGACCCGTTCCATGACAATGTGAGCAGGTCTCAGGTTTTGTCCCTGGTTTTGCTCCAGAACCATCACATGTATCACATTCTTCTTCTCTAGGAATTTCAATATCTGTTTCTTTTCCAAATACAGCATCTTCGAATTTAAGAGTCATAGTGTATTGTAAATCTGCACCTTGTCTTGGGGCGTTAGGATCTCTTCGTCTTCCTCCTCCACCACCAAAGAATGTATTGAAGATATCTTCAAAACCACCAAAGCCACCGAAATCGGCTCCTCCGCCACCAAATCCTTGGTTCGGGTCGACATGACCGAATTGGTCATATTGTGCTCTCTTTTGGTCATCACTTAATATTTCATATGCTTCTTTAACTTCTTTAAACTTATCCGCAGCATCTGCCTCTTTATTAATATCAGGATGATATTTTTTTGAGAGCTTGCGGTATGCTTTTTTGATTTCTTCTTTTGATGCTTGTTTGCCTACACCGAGCACCTCATAATAATCCCGTTTACTCATCAAAACAACACTCCCGAATCCTTTGCATAAAGGTTATTTTAACATTGAATCGTTTAGATAATCAATAATCAATATCATTTAAAAAATATTTCAGTATAATAGCTAAAATCACTTCACTAGATTTGTTGGACATCTGCAATTGTAAATAACATATAAAAAGTCAAAGCCAAGTGTTAATCCCTGACTTTGACTTTTCATCACTTACGGAAATAGAGCATTATTTATCGTCTTTTACTTCCTCATATTCAGCGTCAACAACATCATCGTCTGCACCTTTACCGCCTTCTTGACCTTCTGCACCCTGTTGCGCTTTTGCAGCTTCTTCATAAAGCTTCATTGATAATTGTTGAACAACTTCTTGTAGAGCATCTTTCTTCTCACGAATTAGATCTAAGTCGTTCTTCTCAATCGCTTCTTTAAGCTCTGCTTTTGCATCTTCAGCTTTCTTCACTTCAGCTTCATCCACTTTACCTTCTAGGTCTTTAAGTGTTTTTTCTGTTTGGAATACTAACTGATCTGCTTCATTACGTAATTCTACTTCTTCCTTACGCTTATTATCAGCATCTGCATTTTCTTCTGCTTCTTTTACCATACGATCAATTTCATCGTCAGATAAACCAGTAGAAGATTTAATCGTAATATTTTGTTCTTTACCTGTTCCAAGGTCCTTTGCACTTACGTTTACGATACCATTTTTATCAATATCAAATTTCACTTCGATTTGTGGCACGCCTCGAGGTGCTGGAGGAATATCAGATAATTGGAAACGACCTAGCGTTTTATTATCTGCAGCCATTGGTCTTTCTCCCTGAAGAACATGGATATCAACAGCTGTTTGGTTATCTGCTGCAGTCGAGAAAACTTGTGATTTTGATGTTGGAATTGTTGTGTTACGTTCGATTAACTTGGTAGCAACTCCACCCATTGTTTCAATACCTAATGAAAGTGGTGTTACGTCAAGTAGAACAACATCTTTTACATCACCAGTAAGAACTCCACCTTGAATGGCTGCACCCATTGCAACAACCTCATCAGGGTTTACGCCTTTATGTGGATCTTTTCCTGTTTCTTTCTTGATTGCTTCTTGTACTGCAGGAATACGTGTTGATCCCCCAACAAGAATTACTTTATCAATTTCGCTTGCAGAAAGGCCAGCATCTTTCATTGCTTGACGAGTAGGTCCCATTGTACGCTCAACAAGGTCAGCTGAAATTTCATCAAATTTCGCACGAGTTAAGTTCACTTCTAAGTGTAATGGACCCGCATCACCTGCTGTGATAAATGGTAATGAAATTTGAGTAGACGTTACACCAGAAAGATCCTTCTTCGCTTTTTCAGCAGCATCTTTTAAGCGTTGTAGCGCCATTTTATCTTTTGAAAGATCAATCCCATTTTCTTTCTTAAATTCAGCTACTAAGTAATCAATGATTACTTCATCAAAGTCGTCTCCACCAAGACGGTTATCACCAGCAGTAGCACGAACTTCAAATACGCCATCTCCTAGCTCAAGGATTGATACGTCGAATGTTCCTCCACCAAGGTCATATACTAGAATTGTTTGATCTTGATCCATTTTATCTAGACCGTATGCTAATGCAGCAGCAGTTGGCTCATTGATGATACGTTCTACTTCAAGCCCAGCAATTCTACCTGCATCCTTTGTAGCTTGACGTTCTGCATCGTTGAAATATGCAGGAACAGTAATAACTGCCTTCTCTACTTTTTCACCTAAGTATTCTTCAGCATAGCTTTTTAGGTGTTGTAGGATCATTGCAGATATTTCTTGAGGTGTATAATTCTTATCTTCTACTTCAACCTTATGGTCTGTACCCATATGACGTTTTACAGAGATAATTGTATTAGGGTTTGTGATCGCTTGACGCTTTGCTACTTCCCCAATTTGTCTTTCTCCATTTTTAAATGCCACAACTGAAGGTGTTGTACGATTTCCTTCTGGATTCGGAATAACCTTTGGCTCTCCGCCTTCTAGGACTGCAACACATGAATTTGTTGTACCTAAATCTATACCAATAATTTTGCTCATGGCAAGAAAACCTCCCTGAATAATTTTTTATGTAATCTATTGATTTACTTTTACCATTGAAGGTCGTATTACTCGATCCTTCAATTTATATCCTTTTTGGAACTCTTCAACAACGATATTTGAATCATAGCCTTCTTCTTCAACTTGCATAACTGCTTGATGAAGATGAGGATCGAATTCTTGACCAACCGCTTCTATCGGTTCAACACCTTCTTTTTTCAGTGCCTCTTCGATGCTTCGGTACACCATTTGCATACCTTGAAGTAAGGTTTTTGTTTCATCATTTGTTGCTTCAACCTTTAAGGCACGTTCAAAGTTATCTAGTGCTGGTAGCAGGTCTGATACAAGACTTTGTGATCTATATTTCTCACTTGCTTCGCGATCTAAATTTACTCTTCTTCGGAAGTTATCAAAGTCAGCGCGAAGGCGAAGGTAACTGTTCTCAGATTCGTCAAGCTTTGCTTTCAATTCAGCTACTTCATCTTGTTGTTCTGAATTCGTGTTCTCAACAGCTTCTGCTTGTTCTTCAAACACTTCTTCTACTTGTTCTTGTTGCTGATTCTCTTGTTCATTCTGCATTTCTTTCGTTTCTTCTGACATGACTTTCACCTCCTTAAAATTCCCTTATATAGTCTATATTGATAGCCTGAAAAATGCCAGAAATCAGCTTATGATGCTGACTTCCAGCCTCTAATACCCTTATTCAATATAGCCACTAAAGTTAGCTTTGATACAGCTTTGTCAGCATCTTAGACATATCGTGCCTAAAAAAGTTAAGCAAACTGATGACTCTAGAATACTCCATTCGAGTTGGTCCTAATATTGCAATAGATCCTAGATGCTTTTCACCAATTGAGTAGGTTGCTGTAATCAGGCTACAATTTTCCATCGCGTCATGATCGTTTTCTTTCCCGATTTTTATATTTAACCCATTGCCTATAGGTCGAACCAAATCATACATACGCTCTTCCTGTTCAATCATATTGAGAAGTGCTCGGACTTTGTCAATGTCGTGGAACTCAGGTTGATTGAGCATGTTTGTTTTTCCACCAAAGAATAACTTATCAGATGTTGGTTCATGTAATGAATGAGAAAGCGAAATCAGGATCTGCTCATAGTTTTCAATATGCTGTTTTAAGACGGTTGCAACTTCTTTATAGATTTTGTCATGCAGATCAACTAGTTGAACTCCATACAAGCGGTCATTTAAAATGCGCACTAATTTTTCTAGCTCAGATACTTCCATTCCTGGTGGTATCGAGAAATTTCTGTGCTCTACATGACCATTATCAGTAACAATAATCGCAATTGCCGTTTCTTTATTCAATGGAATTAGCTGTATGCTCTTTAACTTATTGTCTTTTACTCCTGGACCAAGAACAATTGAAGTGTAATTTGTAAGTTCAGATAATATCTTCGCAGACTTCTGAACTACTTTTTCCATTTCGTAAATCTTTTCAGCAAAAACAGAGCGTAATTTCAAAATATCTTGATTATTTAGTTGCTGTGGAGATAACAAATGGTCTACATAATAGCGATATCCCTTCTCAGAAGGAACACGTCCAGAAGATGTATGTGTTTTTTCAATAAAACCTAATTCCTCTAAGTCTGACATTTCATTACGAATTGTCGCAGAGCTAAAGCTAATTTCATCTTTCTTTGAAAGACTCCTAGACCCAACTGGTTGTGCAGATCGAATGAAATCATCAATGATAACTTGCAAAATGAGTAATTGACGATCTGTTAACAACGTTCATCACCTCTGTTAGCACTCTCTCTAAATGAGTGCTAAATCTAATAATAAATTATCAAATTCATTCCTTAATGTCAATCATTTATAACACCAATAAATGCTTGAAATACCTCATTCCCAAGAAATCTTCCTATTTTTGTTAAGTGAATGGTATTCTCCGAAACTTCAAGTAGCTTTTTATTTGTCATTTCTACTATAGGCTTTTCAAACACCGTTAATGGATCTCGCTCAAATTTTTCTTTGAAGCGATCAATCGATACTCCTGCAGTTTTTCGGAGCCCTAGAAACATTTCTTCCTCCATCGCTTCCACTAGTGAAACAGGATTCTCTGAAAGAATTGGCAGATTGCCCTCTTCTAAAGGAGCCATATATTTTTTTAGTGGTCCATGATTGGAATAACGTACATTATTAAGATACCCATGGGCACCTGCTCCAAATCCATAATATTCCTCATTATCCCAGTAAACTGTATTATGAAGACTCTCATACCCTTTTTTACTAAAGTTACTAATCTCGTATTGATGCATCCCCGCTTTTTCCATTTCTTCAATTAGCAAGTCATACATTTCCGCTTCTGTCTCTTCCGTTGGGAGCCTTAGCTTCCCTTTTCTCATATGATTATAAAAAACGGTTTTTGGCTCAATGATAAGTGAGTAAGCAGAATAGTGAGGTAGCTCCAGTTCTAGTGCCTTTTCTAATGTGTCTTTAAAGTCTTCTAACGTTTGTCCTGGTAGACTGTAGATTAAATCAATACTGATATTGGTAAACCCTGCTTTTCTAGCTTTATCAATCGACTCATACACCTCAGAGCTTTTATGTGTTCTTCCAATCCTCTCTAGTAGCTCGTCATTAAAGGATTGGACACCAAAGCTTAGTCGATTGACTCCGTAATGCTTTAGTATTTTAAGTTTCTCTTCAGATAAATCTCCGGGGTTTGCCTCAAATGAGAATTCCGTATGATCCATTGGTAGTTCTTTCACGATTGATTGACAAAAGCTTTCAAGTTGCCTCTCTGAAAGTGATGTCGGAGTCCCACCACCAACAAATATTGTTTTAAACGGTTGATTACCACGTGAGGATGCTCTCATGTTCATTTCCTTGTGCAAGCTTTGTAGGTATTCATCAACAGGTTGTCCTTTTAAGAACACCTTATTAAAATCACAGTAGTGACAAATATGCTCGCAAAATGGAATATGAATATAGGCTGAATTTGCCATTTTTTTCACACCTTAATGTACTCATTTTTAATGATTCTTTACTACGGATATTGAAAAGGGAGAGAATGCTCGTATAAGCTCTTCTCCCCCTTTGTTATTCTTTTTCAGATCACTTCGAATCATCCATTTTTAGAACAGCCATAAATGCCTCTTGTGGCACTTCGACTGATCCAACTTGCTTCATTCGTTTCTTACCTTCTTTTTGCTTTTCAAGAAGCTTACGTTTACGTGAAATATCTCCACCATAACATTTAGCAAGAACGTTTTTACGAATCGCTTTAATCGTTGAACGGGCAACAATTTTTTGACCGATGGCTGCTTGTATCGGTACCTCGAATTGTTGTCTTGGGATAAGCTCTTTTAGCTTATCAACAATCACTTTCCCACGTTCATAGGCAAAGTCACGATGAACAATAAAACTTAATGCGTCAACTTGCTCCGCATTTAAAAGAATATCCATTTTCACTAGCTTCGAAGGCTGATACCCAATAAGCTCATAATCAAACGATGCATAGCCTTTTGTATTTGATTTTAAAATATCAAAGAAATCATAAACGATTTCTGCTAGTGGGATTTCATAAATAATACTTACACGTGTTTCATCTAAGTAATCCATGTTCACAAAGTTCCCGCGTTTTGCTTGGCAAAGCTCCATAACGGCACCAACGTAATCATTTGGCACCATAACTGTTGCTTTTACATAAGGCTCTTCAACGCGATCAACCTTCTGTGGATCTGGCATCATCGAAGGATTATCTACTTTTAGTTCCGTTCCATCTGTTAAATGAACTTGGTAAATAACGCTTGGTGCTGTTGTAATAAGATCAATTTTAAATTCACGTTCTATACGCTCCTGAATGATTTCCATATGAAGTAGACCTAAGAATCCACAACGGAACCCAAACCCAAGCGCTTGAGATGTTTCTGGCTCAAATTGTAGAGCGGAATCATTTAACTCTAGCTTTTCTAATGCTTCACGAAGGTCATTATATTTAGCAGAATCAATCGGATAAAGTCCACAGTATACCATTGGATTCAATCGGCGATATCCTGGCAATGCCTCTGAGGCTGGTCTTTTGGCATGAGTAATCGTATCACCCACACGAGTATCTCCAACGTTCTTGATGGCAGCCGTTAAGAAGCCTACATCACCTACAGTTAATTCTTGAACAGGCGTTGCTTTTGGTGTAAATACACCAACCTCTGTTACTTCAAACTCTTTGCCTGTAGCCATCATCTTAACTTTGTCTCCAACCTTTACAGAACCTTCCATAACACGGATATAGGCTACAACACCTCGATAGGCATCATATAAAGAGTCAAAAATAAGAGCTTTTAAAGGTCCCTCTGGGTCCCCCTGTGGCGCTGGAACTTTTTCAACAATCTGCTCTAGAATTTCTTCAATCCCAATACCTGCTTTTGCTGAAGCAAGCACCGCTTCTGAAGCATCAAGGCCAATTACATCCTCTATTTCTTGGCGAACACGCTCAGGGTCTGCTGCAGGTAAATCAATTTTATTAATAATAGGGAGGATTTCTAAATCATTATCCAATGCAAGGTATACGTTTGCTAGTGTTTGCGCTTCAATTCCTTGAGCGGCATCGACTACTAGAATTGCTCCTTCGCAAGCAGCTAAACTTCTAGACACTTCATACGTGAAGTCGACGTGTCCTGGTGTATCAATAAGGTGAAAGATGTACGTCTCTCCATCCTTTGCTTCATACTTTAGCTGTACAGAGTTTAGCTTGATTGTGATTCCACGTTCTCTTTCAAGGTCCATGGAATCTAGTAGCTGCTCTTTCATTTCACGAGCCGTTAGCGCTTTTGTTTTCTCTAGTATTCTGTCTGCTAATGTTGATTTTCCATGATCTATATGAGCAATAATAGAGAAATTTCTTATTTTACTTTGTCTGTTTAATTTTTCTTCTCGGTTCATTAACGTTCAACTCCTGTAATCCACACATGTGCACTATTTTGAATTATAGCAGTACATACATCAATATTCAATGTAAACAATATTGGTGTTGGTTTTAATAAAAGGCCCGTTGCTTTCCGCTCCAGGGTGCTTGCTTGCCGTGGGGCGGGAGGTGAGCCTCCTTTAGGAAGGTTCCTTCCGGTGGGTACGGAACCCGGGTCTCACCTTTCCCGCAATTTCCACTGGAGTCAACCACCCTTCGGCTCCAAGCAACTCTGTAGTTATAATGTTGAATAGTTCCTTAAAACATACGGGAGGTTTCTCATGCTTCTATCATTTGTTCTAAGGAAGCGCAAGAACCGCCCCCACGCTTCCACGCACGCTTCCCTATAAAGAAAAAACTGGCTTAGTTAGCCAGTGTTAGATTAGCGTTGAGATCCATTCTACTAGTGATTTTGTAGAGGTTGATACAAAGTTTGCAAGGTTTTTGCCTATTGATGAGAAGAAGTTAAAGGCTTTCATTTCTTCTAGTTTTTCTTTTTTTTCAGCAATGGTTTCTTTTTTTATTTCGTTACCTAGAATGGATGCTTCGATGTTACCTGATTCATTTTGCTGTATTTGGACAGGGGTTTGGAAGCTTGATTCTTTTAAGCCTTTCATCTCTAATATCCCATTGCTCGCATATTGCATACCTAATAATACTCCGATAAATAGAATTGATACTAGTGTGAGACTTTTTAACATAAATAGTTTCAAGCTAACCCCTCCTATCTAAATACATTCAGGTACCATTATTGACTTGAAGCTGGAACTGTAATCTGATGATCTACTTTTTCAGCCTGCCAATAATATTCTGCAAAGATATCTGCAAAGGCTTCAGCAGATCGATCAAGCTCTTCAAATGTATTGTCTACTCCACCAAATTCAAGTAGTAGTGCATTGTTTGAAAGGTCTTGATTGAACTTTCCGTTTGTCCCGCTTCCTTTCTTTAAGAAAACCCCACGAGATAGACCTTTGTACTTTTTCTGTAGCATATTGTGAAGTTCTGTTGCTATCTTTAAGTTCTTTTCATAATTTTGGTGCTCTCCACCTACAACAAATGCCAATTTTGCATATGATTTTCCATTTATATCAATTGTCGTGATATCTTTTCGATGTGAGTCACGATGGATATCGATAAGGTAGATTAAATCTTTATTTGTTGTAACAGCTGCTTGAGCAATTTGCCTTGATTCTTCGTAAGCTGACCAATATTCAAGTCCCTTCTTACTTAAATTGCCGATTACATCCGTTTTATCGATAGAGGTTCCAATTCCCAGCTGTTCTAATTCACCTTTTAATTTGTCTCCAACTTTTGTCACATTGATCTTCGAGTGGTGAGCATCATCTGGATTTTTAACCCCTTTTAGATAGGGCAGATAGGACTCACGATTATGTGTAAAATACAAATGAACTGTTTTCTTTTCACCAGTTGTTAAAGGTGATTTTACTTCATCTTGGTTACTGCTATTAATTGTGTCTGTATTTTGTAAGTCTGCTTCATTTTCAACAGCAATGGATTCCTTCGGAGGAACTGACTCATGAGGCATATTCGTAAAGTCTGTCCCTTCTCCTGCTACTAATATTTCACTATCAAATATCGAAAAGCCAGGTAGTTCTCTCCCAAGGAAACTTCTTGGGTCCTCGAACCGAACATTTGCAGCAATTTGAAAGAATATACTACTTAAGCTTGGCCATTCCTCACTTTCTAGAGAAATACTTGAAAAGGCTCTGTTTTCTAGTTCGAATAGTGTGTACAGTGATTCTCCTGAAACATGCTCTGCTGCCTCATTTAGTGCTGTTGACATGATTCGATATTCTGGTTTCAGTGATGTAAGGATTCCCGAAATTGAAAAGATCGAGAGTAAGCTTACTAGGAAAATGAGAAGCCCTTTTAGAATTGTTGACATATTGATTGCTAGGACGTAATTGGAATGTTGTTTTAACGACTTCACTAGTTCCACCCTTTCTACTCTACTCTTTTACAGTCTATGAATTTGATAGAGAGAGTAGAACTAGTAATGTGATCTTTGATTGATTTGGTATAGTACATAATGTGACACCTTGTGACTTTCTGTTTTTCTATTAATAGCCCGTTGCTTTCCGCTCCAGGTTGCTTGCTTTCCGCGGGGTGAGCGGTGAGCCTCCTCGTCGCTTTGCTCCTGCGGGGTCTCACCCTGCTCACTATTCCCGCAGGAGTCAATCAACCTTCCGCTCCAAGCAACTCAGTAGTGTTACTAAGTTACTTTTAAAATTTTGCGTAATCTTCTTAAGGAATCGATGAAAACATTCTCAATCTTTATATAATTCATTAATACATTAACGAACAAGACTTCTCTTAGGTTTTGAGTAGTCTTGTTGTCAGATCTTATAGTAGAGGACGAGTCTTTTGGTTTTATCTTGTTTGGTAGCCTGTGTTTTCTTGTGTGACGCTTTCGTGTAGGGCTGCGTTTATGCCGTTGGCGATTAGGTTGGCCATGTCTTCTATGAAGACGTCTACTTCTTTTGGTGTGACCATTAGGTTGTGGCCGATTGGTGATAGGACTTCTTGTATGAGTCTTCTTTTTTCTTCATCCTCTAGTGTTCCAATCATTCCTAAGAATGTTTTACGATGCTGTTCTTCTGGTAAATCTTCTTCGGTGAATTTTTTACGTTCTCCAAAGCTAAGGCCTGCAGGAGCGAGTGAGCGCGATGGACGATTTCCTTCTTTTAATTCACGCCCGAAGTGCTTTAATAAGAAATCAATTGTGTCACTTGTAATCGTTACAGCATCAACTACTGTTGGGACTCCGATAGCAAAAACGGGAACGCCAAGGGTATCTTTATCAAGACCTTTTCGTTTATTTCCTACACCGGACCCAGGATGAATCCCTGTATCTGATACCTGAATGGTAGAATTAACTCTCTCAATCGAACGGGATGCTAGAGCATCGATTGCTATAACAAAGTCCGGCTTTGATTTTTCAACAACACCAAAAATAATGTCACTCGTTTCAATTCCAGTTAAGCCCATAACCCCTGGTGCCAATGCACTTACTGGGCGATACCCCTCTTGAACTGTTTCAGGTTGTAGTTCAAAGAGATGTCTTGTAACAATTAAATTTTCACAAACCTTTGGTCCTAGCGCATCTGGTGTAACATTCCAATTTCCAAGTCCGACAATGAGACAGCTTGCGTTCGGCCCTATGCCGTTTGTTTCTAAAAACTTGCTAAATTCATCTGCGAAGATGGCTTCAACTTGTTGCTGTAAATCTGTACGTTGCTGACGAATTCCATGCGCTTCAATTGTTAAATAATTCCCTGCCTTTTTACCAATATTGTTTTGCCCTTCCTCGGTAATTGTAACTAAAGAGACTTGAACACCGTCTATCTCTTTTTCCTTTACGATCACGCCTTCTATATTTGAAATGGCTTCTGCTTGGTCTTCCTGTTTGGCTTTTTCAGCTAATACCATTTCTCGTGCTTCAACGGCTAGGTCTGTCCTAACAGAGTATTTACTGAGATCCATTTGTTCTTGTTCCATTGTAAAAGCCCCCTTAAAAGATCCTTTTCTAATATTTACTATGTTTGCCGTTTCTTCACTTCTTCATTCATAAATATGAATTTCAAGGGGAAACATATTGCAATATGGGCTTTGTTTTGATAGAATATCTCTTGTTCTTAATAATGTTTAAGAGTTGGTAAATGTCGAGTAAAATAGATTCTCGATCGTCTTTTATAGGAGGTGACATCAATGCCAAATATTAAATCTGCTATCAAACGTGTAAAAACAAGTGAAGAGCGCAACGCACAAAACAGTGCTGTTAAGTCTGCTATGCGTACAGCTATTAAAAAAGCTGAAGCTGCTACAGTAAACAATGATGATAACGCTAAAGATTTAGTAGCGACTGCTGTTAAGCAATTAGATCAAGCGGCTGGAAAAGGTCTTATCCACAAAAATGCTGCTAACCGTCATAAATCACGTTTAATGAAAAAAGTTAACTAATAAAAAAGCCACCTACAGGAAGCTGTAAGTGGCTTTTTTTATTACGATGTTGTCATTGTCTGTTCATGTAACGTAAACAGGAGCATTTCAATAATTAACTCCTTCTTTCTCCTACCCGTTTTCATCTCATAGTCTCCAGTTGCAATAAGATCCATAATAGAAAATAACTGTTGATCATTAAAATGCTTTGCCTGGCCTAATGCAAGTTTTACTCGAAAAGGGTGAACTTTTAAGAAAGTAGCAATCTGTTGTTGCCCATATCCTTTTCTTGCCAATTCTTTCGCTTGATAAATTAAACGAAATTGTCCTGCTAGTATGGCTAAAATCTTAATTGGCTCTTCATTTTGTTTAAGAAGATCATAATATATGCGGAGTGCTTCATCAATCCTCCGCTGAACAACCCTTTCAACAAGTCCAAAAATATTTTGTTCGAGTGAGCGTGCGGTCAATTTGTCTACTATTTCATAATCAATTCGATTGGTATCACTCGCATATAAAGAAAGCTTGTCTAGTTCACTTGTAAGCATCATTAGATTGGTTCCAGCAAGTGAAAGCAATAAGTCTATTGCTTTTTCATCAATTTGTACACCATTAAGAGCTGCTCTTTCTCTAACCCATGTTTTAATCTCTTGTTCGTTTAGTTTCTTTGCTTCAATCACTTCTGCTTGCTTCTTTAACAATTTGGTAATTTTTTTTCTTTCATCCAATTTTTCATATGGTGCAATAACGACTAATATCGTATAAGGTGCTGGTGACTGTATGTAAGCTTCAAGCTTATCAACATTATGTACAACCTTTTCCTTCGTTTTTTCTGCAGTTAAAAAAACTGGATTTTGAAGAATTACCAGCCTCTTTTCTCCCATGAAAGGAAAGGTTTCAGCATCTTCCAAGGCTGTTTCTACAGGAGTTTCCTCTAGGTCGTATACAGCATAATTAAAGTCTGCTTCGCCTTCTTCAAGAGCATGATCATACAGCTTCTGCTTTGTTTCGTTAATTAAGTACGCTTCATTTCCATAAACTAAATATATACTATTAAATTGTTTGTTTTCTATCTTTTTCCAATTAGTCATTACCATAATGAGCACCCGCTCCAAGCTATTTTTCTTACTTATATGGTAAAGAAGCAATTCGATTTTGACAAGTAGGAAAGGGAGCCATCTGTACTAAGGCTCCCTCCGTAAATCTATATTAACGCCAAAGAAGAAGACCTAGGACCCTTCATCCTCGACGGGATTTCCTTTGTAATGAATATTCTTACCTAGAAGGAGTAAGTTATAGGTGTTAACTCTTGTCATAAAAGGAAAAGTGAAATTGATGTATGGATTTTTTAGTATCAATCATCTATACTAGAATAGAAATAGGAGGGGTAGTTGTGAACGAATTCGAAAAAAACGTCCAATCTAAAAGAAATGATGCTGTAGATTCTGGTGTAGGATTTGTAGTTTCTTTTGGTTTCTTTGCTACAATGTTCATTATCGCAACTGTCATTAAATTTATTGGCTCTTAATGTACATTGCTGGATCATAGGTAAAAGATAAGGCTGACTCCGATGAAGAGTTAGCCTTTTCTTATTCAATTGGGTAATACATCCTATGGAATTTCAGTGAAAAACGTTCCCGTTTTGAACCAAAATTTATAGGTTATTGCCCCAAAATCTTGTGTAGAAACAACTTTTATATCACTTTTGCTTAACCTTTGTAAAACATCAGGATGTGGATGGCCAAATCGATTGTTCACTCCAGCAGAAATGATTGCAAGTTCAGGTGTTGTTGCTTCCAACCATTCATCTGAAGTCGAAGTATTACTACCATGATGGGCCACTTTAAGGATATCGACATCTAGTTTTGTTGTACGTAATAATCTTGTTTCTCCCTTTTCCTCAATATCACCTGTAAACAGCCACTTCTTACCACTAATTTTTGCTAAGATAACAATTGAATCATCATTACCTTCATAAAGTCCGTCTTCTATAGGTGCGAGCACTAAAAAGGATGAAGAACCAGCTCGCCACTGAGCTCCTCTAACTGCTTCCCTAAAAGGGATCTGTCTTTCAAATGCTTCCGCTAAAATCGTATCCATTTCTTGCTTTTCTTGACTATTAGGAGGCACAATAATTTCTTTTACGTTCAAGTACTTTAGTACGTCTTTAGTACCTCCAACATGGTCCAGATCTGCATGCGTTAAGATTAATTTATCGAGAGAAGTAATTCCTTTACTTTTTAAAACTGGAACAACAATATCTTTTCCGACTGAAAATTCATTCTTTTTTCGTTGCCATTTTTCTTTAGGGAATTGTATATTACCCCCAGTATCAATTAAATAAACCCCATTTCGAAAAGGTAATTTAATTAATATTGCATCACCTTGACCAACATCAAGAAACACAATTTCGCCAATAGGTGAGAATTGATTCCATGAAAGGTTTACAGAGCAAAGGAATAAAAACAATAGCATCCCTTTCATGAGCAACCCTCGCTCCCAAAGTAGAAACAAAGAAACTAATACAATGATATAGAGAAATAATAATGGTATAGAGGGTCTACCGAAAATTAACTCAGCAAAAGGAATTCGGTTCAATGTCACAGATAAATAATCAGTATAATGTATTATCGTTTTCAATAAAAAAAGAAAAAGTGAAGCCAACGGTTCATAAACAAACAAAAGTCCATAGCAAACAAGAACGAGTGGTAGGATAATAAGGGAGAATAGAGGTACATAAAGTAGATTCGTTATAAAACCGATTAGGGATACTTCAAAAAAGTGGTAGGTCATCATCGGAAAAGACGCAAGCTGAGAAATCATGGTCACTTTTCCAATAGAAATAACATAGTGTTCATGCTGCTTTGATTCTACAATTTTACGCGAGAGAAGCAACGCGAAACTAACAGCAAAAGATAACTGAAATCCTACTTGCAGAATACTCTGCGGGTTTATAATCACCAACACGATAAACACGATGCTTAAAGCATCAATCGTATATATTTTTTGTTTCCGGAGTGTGAAAAAGAGAACACAAAAGGCTACAAGTGAGGCTCTTATAACAGGTGCAGACCCCCCTGTAACGAATATATATAAGGGAAGGAAACACAAAATGATTACTATTGTACCTTCTTTAGTCACCCCAATTCTTAAAAAGAAAAAGTAAATAAAGGTAATAAAAAGACCAACATGTAATCCCGAAATGGCAAGTAGATGGATCACGCCCAAGTTTTGGTATAATTCCATTTGCTCTTCAGGAATATTGTTTCTTTCTCCAAATAAAAGAGCTTGCGACACACCGACAATCTCTTCAGGGAAATATTTCTCAACTTTTTGTAATCCTTTATGCCTTATGAGAGATATTACATTTCCTGCTGTAGTGATTTGTTGGCAATCCTCTATAAAAGTATTGATTGTAACATTCCAATATACCTCAGCATTCTCAAGATACGTTCTAAAATTAAATTGATTGGGATTTCTTTTTGAACTTGGAGTAGTAAATTCTCCTTGAACTCTACATTTTGCTCCTGGTTGTAAAAGACTCACTAGTATTTCTTTTTCTTTTTCACTTTTTAATCTGTAACGGAAATATATTTTCTCCTTCTGTATGACGGCAAATCCTTTGACCTGTTCACCGTCAAATTTTGGACTTTCCTTAAATAGAATATGAAAGGGTTCTTTAGTAGGCATAAGCTGTGTTTTCGCAGCGTTTATCTGAAGGTAGGTATTTGTATAGAAAAGAAGTGTTGTGAGGATCAAGAGGAGCAGTAGCACAGAGTTGAATCTTTTATTATAAAGAAGTAGGAGAAGACATAGTAGAAAGAAAGCACCCCATATCGCATGAAGTGCAAGTGATGTACCGGTTAGTGCAGCCAAAGCAAAAAATACACCATTGCCTTTTAGCTTTGGCCGCTTAAAAATCATTAAGTAATTGTTTATATTCATTTCGATAGCCTTTAATACTTTCATTGCTAATCCCATTATCCTCTAATTCGTTCAATAATTGTTCAACTAGGGTTTTCATTTTATCAGCATTTGGATCCATGCTAAGTGGAGTGAAAGGCACTTTTTCTACTGTTACAGAAGCCTTTTCAAACAATTCGATGGCATACGGGTGATTTTTATAATCATTTGCATAATAAACGGTTTTAATTCCCGCTTGTATGATAGCTTTGCAGCATTGTAAGCATGGAAAATGTGTTACATAGATTTCTGCATGATCTGTCCCGACTCCAAATTTTGCACATTGAAGTATTGCATTCATCTCAGCATGGATTGTCCGAACACAATGACTTTCAATGACATAACAGCCATTATCAATACAATGCTCACCTCCAGCTATTGATCCATTATACCCTCCCGCAATGATTCGCTTGTCTCGAACAATTGTAGCGCCAACTGCAAGTCTAGTACAGGTGCTTCTTAATGAAAGTAAATGACTTTGTGCCAAAAAATATTGATGCCACGATATTCTACTCATTTGAAAACTCCTTTTTGTTATTGAACTGTAATAAGATCCTCTAATTGTTCAAAGGTTTTCTCACCGATACCTGATACCCCCAAAAGCTCATCAATACTTTTGAAGAAACCATTCGTTTCTCGGTATTCAATAATGGAATGAGCCTTTGAAGGGCCGATTCGTGGAAGCTCTTGAAGCTCCTCAGAAGATGCTTGATTAATGTTTATTTTATCATTTTTCGTCGAATTTGAGGGTATTTGATTGATAACTTCAGAAATTTCTTCATTTACGCTTGCCACATATATAACCATTTCATCAACGACTTTCTCTGCCAGATTCACACTATTTGTATTCGCCTCATTAGAAAATCCCCCTGCTAGCTTTATTGCATCATCTACACGCTGATCGGATTGTAACGTATACACTCCTGGCTCTTTAATAGCACCTTTTATATCAACATACACCTTGGTTATGACTTCTTCTGAGGGTTGAATCACTGTTTCAGGTGGATCTTCTAATACAACGTCATTAAGGTTCGTAGCGTTTTCTTCTTGTAATATTGTGCTTCGGTTTCCTTGTACGCTATAGAACAATAGAAGCACCATTGATAGTATTGAAACCATTACGATTAATTTTGTCTTATGCTTTTCTACCATTAGTTTCAAAGGAATCAGCTCCTTTTGTCATAATGTTCGTTCATTGTTCATACTGTTTATGAGAGAGTGTGTGAAAAGAAGGAGGGCCGCATCATGAAGGTAGGAATAGTAGGAACAGGAAACATGGGAAAAATAATTATTGAGGCGTTCATTGAATCTGGAGCAATTTCTCCTTCAAACCTCAATATCACGAATCGTACTATTGAAAAGGCTGAAGAGATTCAGAAAATTCATGAAAACATCAGAGTCTTGCCAAACAATGCCGATATTATCAAGCAATCCGATCTTGTTTTCCTATGTGTAAAGCCACATGACATATATTCCGTTATTAAAGAGAATGAGGATTTGTTTACTGAAGATAAGTGTGTTGTGTCGATTACAAGTCCAATTAGTCTAGAGCAATTAGACTCTGTCTTATCTTGTTCAACTGCAAGAATTATTCCAAGCATCACAAACCGTGCTTTAAGTGGTGTATCACTTGTTACATTTGGAAATCAATGTACAACACATTGGAAAGAAAAGCTATATGAGATTACAGAGAAAATCTCAACACCAGTTGAAATTGACCAGTCTATAACACGTGTGTCTTCTGATATTGTTAGCTGTGGACCAGCATTTTTCAGCTATTTAACACAACGATTTATCCAAGCAGCAGTGTCAGAAACTGAGATTGATCAGGAAACGGCTACAACATTAGCATCTGAAATGTTAATCGGTCTAGGAGAGTTACTTCAGAAAGGAATCTTCACCTTACCAACCCTACAGGAAAAGGTTTGTGTTAAGGGCGGTGTTACAGGCGTGGGCATTGCTGTTATGGAGCAAGAGCTAGGGGACGTCTTTGAAAAGCTTTTCCAAGGAACTCATGACAAATTTGAAGAGGATATCAACCAAACAAAAAGTCAGTTTGGCTTGTAATATATAATTAGTTCAACATGAGTTTTGAAAATCCTTCAAAAATAATTAAAAAGCAAGGGCATATGAGCCCTTGCTTCTTATACGTTCGTAATATGAGTAATATTATGATATTTTATACCTTTTTACAAGTAATGATAATCCGTTCACTATGATCGCTAGGGGGATGATGTTCAAAATCAGCCGATAAGTCCACGATTTCAAATCCACAATGTTTTAACATATTCTTATAATCAAGTACTGGATAGGTTCTTTGCACATGAAATTCGTCAAATCGTTCGTATAACCCACTCTGTTTCTCTTGAACAAAAAAAGTTAACTCGTGCTCTACACTGTTTGGATATTCTCCAGGAAAGCAATCCCAGATATACGAGACATTCTCATCATTATAGGTGAAGGTTTCATTCATAAAGATTTGTGTCATCTTAAAAATGGAATGAAAATCAAACATAAAGATTCCATCCGAATGCAAATGCTTGTGTACACCTTTAAAGGTATTCATGATCCCCTCTTCATCCGTAACATAGTTAATGGAATCGCAGAAAATCGTAATGATATCGTATTGTCCAATTTCTGTTAACTCTCTCATGTCTTGCTGAAAGAGAGGAAGCTGTATCCCCATTTCCTCTGCCTTTTGTCTGGCAATTAAGAGCATATCATCAGATAAATCCACACCCGTAACGTCAAACCCCTCTTTAACTAAACGAAGAGTCAATTCAGCAGTACCGCAACCAATATCAAGAAGCTTGTTTCCGGTTACATGTTGCATTTCCTTTTGATGAAGGCAATATCTTACCCATTGGTCATAGGGCACGTCCTGCATGAGGTAGTCATAAACGGATGCAAAACGTTCATAACTCATTATGCTTCACTATCAACTTCTACATGAGGTGCGTCTCCCCATAAGCGTTCTAAATTATAGTAGCTTCTCTCATCCTTATGAAAAACATGTGCAACAATATCTCCCATATCAACTAGAATCCAACGAGCTTCATCAAAGCCCTCTAAGCGACGAACATTATGCCCATTCTCTTCGGCCTTATCCTTTAATTCTCTTGAAATGGCTTGTACTTGTTTATCAGAATTCCCGTGGCAAATTAAGAAATAATCAGCAATTAGGGAGATTCCTTTCATGTCTAATACAACAATATCTTCCGCTCTTTTATCATCTGCTGCTTTGTATGCTAGTTCTAGTAGTCCTTTACTCTCCATACACTTCATCTCCTTGTTTCATAATTAAATCATTGTAAAAATTAATGGTTTCTGGGTATACGGCTTGATTTCTATTTAAAAGAAACGAAATCGTGTTTTGTAATGCTTTTATTAGGGCTAATTCTAATGATTTTCTTGCAAGCTCACGAACCTCTTCTACTCCAGGAAAATCACGATTGGGCTCAATGTAATCAGCTAAGTAGATAACCTTGTCCAACTTTGTCATGCCAGCTCTTCCAGAAGTATGATATCGAATTGCATCTAATATCTCATTATCTGATATTCCTACTACTTTTTCTACAAGTACCGCTCCAACTGGGGCATGCCACAATTCAGCATTGTATTCAAGCAGGTCAGCAGGAATACCGTGTGTGTCAATTATATCCTTCATTTCTGTTTTTGTTCTAAATTTTGCATAATCATGAAAAATCGCAGCAATCTCTGCTTTTTTTTCATCAACACCATATTGCTTCGCTAGTTCTATCGCAGATTCCATAACACCAAGTGTGTGAATATATCGTTTCCCCGAGATCTGCTCTTTCACAATTTCAAGAGCCTGTTCTCTATCCATATATTTTTTCCCCCTTAATGTAATTCAACACATCAAATGGAATTAAATATCTAACTGATTCCCCGTTTTTTAGTCGTTCCCTTATTAAAGAGGAAGAAAGATCAATCCCAGGAATTGTTACAAAAATAATGTCTTCCAGATTAACTTCTGGGATTGGATATTGAGGACGGTTGACTCCTACAAATCGAACCATATGCTTTAATTCATTAATATTATTCCATTTAGGTAGGTATTCGACCATATCGCCACCAATAATAAAATAGAAATCCACTTCAGGCTCTCGATCCCTGAGGAGTTGAATTGTATCATATGTATAGGATGGTCCAGATCGTTCACTCTCAATGCGCTCAATCGTAAAATGGGGATGATCTTGAATAGCTAATTCAACCATTTCAATCCTCTTGGCTACAGGTACACTAAATTCCAATTCTTTGTGAGGGGGAATTCTATTCGGAAGGAAACGAACTTCATCAAGCTGACATGCTTCTAAAACCTCATTGGCCATAATCAAATGACCAATATGTGGAGGATTGAACGTGCCACCTAATAAACCAACCTTTTTCCTCATCTAATGCCTCCCCTTTTAGAGCCTTATGGTAGAACGATTTTTTTATTTTCTTTTGATTCTTTATAAACAACAATCGTATTTCCAATAATTTGTACAAGCTCTGCTCTGGCACCCTTTACAATTTCCGCTGCAACCTCATCACGATCTTCATCACAGTTTTGTAGCACACTAATTTTAATGAGTTCTCTTGCCTCTAACGCTTCACTGATTTGCTTAATCATATTTTCATTTACTCCACCCTTACCTACTTGAAAAATAGGGTTTAGATGGTGTGCTTCTGAGCGTAAATGACGTTTTTGTTTTCCTGTTAGCATATTATCCTCCTAGATGTTTCGTTACTGTATTTCTCATTTGTTCAATATTTGGGAATATCCCTGTCCATTTTTCAAAGGCCAATGCTCCTTGAAAAAGAAACATATCTAAACCATTTTGCGTTTTTGCACCTAACAAATTTGCTTGCTTTAGTAATTGTGTTTGAAATGGATTATAAATGATGTCACTGACAATAGCTCCTGACTTGACACTTCTTAATTCAATTGCACATTCAGAAGTGTCTGGGTACATTCCAATGGAGGTTGTCTGAATGATAATATCATACTGATCACTCCTGCCTGAGGCTTCCTCTAATACAAAGGAGCTAGACTCTACTTCAAACGGACAACCTTCAATAATCTTGTTAGCATTATGAATGGTACGATTGCAAATGTCTATTCTTTTCACTCCATGAGACACAAGTGAATAATAAATAGCTCTTGCAGCACCACCAGCTCCAATAATTAGAATTGATTTTGATTTTATATCAACTTGCGCAAATTCGGTTAGTGCCCTAACATATCCTGGACCATCTGTATTATAACCTTTAAGCTTATTTTGCTCATTTACAATGGTATTAACAGCTCCAATTGCTTTAGCCAATGGATCTATTTCATCAAGATATTTCATAACATGAACTTTATGTGGGATCGTGACATTAACTCCCTTTATTTGTAAAGCTTTTATACCATTTATAGCATCCTCTAATCTTTCTGTTTTCACATGAAAAGGATGATAAGCACCGGCAATTTCTAGTTGTTGAAATTGTTCATTATGCATTACTGGTGATAATGAATGTCCAATGGGATCTCCAATTACACCATAGATAGAGTTCATTGTTATTCCCCTTATATTAAAGACTTTCTTAGGAATACACTAACACCTTTTGGTACATGTGCAGCAATTTTTATTCCTGGTTCATTAATCGTTACCCATCCTAATCCAGAAAAAACAACATCTGTCTTTTCTTCTTTAATTTTGAATTCATGGCGAACAAGCGGTGGAAAATTTTCAACATCTGTACCAGGAGGCTGTAGCATTTCTCCAAGATGTTTTTCGTATAGTTCATCTGCATTTTCCAGCTTCGTCCGGTGAATGGTAATTAGATTTGATACGTAACAAGTAAAGGAGCTTCTTAATCCCTCTATAAAATCAAATCTTGCAAGCCCACCGAAAAATAGTGTTTGTTCACTATTTAATTGAAACACCTTTGGTTTAATTTCTTTCTTAGGTGTAATAATATTTAAGTCCTTTTTATCTACAAAGTGTGCCATTTGGTGGTGATTAATGATACCTGGTGTATCAATTAAGGATGCATCCTCATCAATTGGAATTTGAATCATATCAAGCGTCGTACCTGGAAAATGAGAAGTTGTAATGACATCCTCTTCTCCTGATACTTCTTTAATAATGCGATTTATGAACGTAGATTTTCCTACATTTGTACATCCAACCACATAGACATCCTTACCTTGACGGTACCGTTCAATAGCATCAATTGTTTCTTGAATCCCTTGTCCTTTAGAAGCACTTACTAATAGAACATCTTCTGGCTTTAAGCCAAGTTGGCTAGCTTGATACTTCATCCAATGGATTAGTTTTGAAGGTTTAACAGACTTTGGTAGTATATCTACTTTATTACCAATAAGTAAAATAGGATTATTTCCAACAAATCGGTGTAAACCAGGTAGCCAACTTCCATTAAAATCAAAGATGTCTACAATTTTAACGATTAATGAGTCTGTTTTTCCTAGCTCATTCAATATTCGAAGAAAATCATCATCTGTTAAAGGGACATCTTGAACCTCGTTATAATGCTTTAAACGGAAGCATCTCTGACAAACAATTTCTTCTTTCTCTAAACTGGATGGTGGAGCATACCCTAAGCCTTCCTTGCTTTCAGTTTGAATCGCTATGCCACACCCTACACATACAATATCACTCAATTTTCTTCCTCCCATTTAATTAATCCTTTGCGTTTAAAAAAGTTCAAGATTCTTCGTTCAACTTTTCTATTGAATCGAGTTATAAATCCATCAGTCTGTGCCACCGGAACTACTAATATCGTATGAAATCCATTTCGATTTCCACCTAATACGTCCGTTAACAGTTGATCTCCGATTACCACAGCTTCCTCTTTCCTGACATTCATATCCTTTATTGCTTTACGGAATGCTCGTCCCATCGGTTTACGCGCTTGGAATATAAATGGAATTCCAAGTGGGTCAGAAAAGTCTCTTACACGCTTCTCAATATTATTTGAAACGATTGTGACAAGAATTCCTTCATCTTGTAAAGATTTTAACCACGAAATAAGCTTTGGTGTGGCATTTGGTCGATCCCACTCAACTAATGTATTATCTAAGTCGGTAATTACAGCTTTAATACCTCTGTCTTTTAGATCTCCTGCATTTATGTGAAAGACACTTTTTACATGTTGATCAGGCAAAAATAGCTTTAACAATGAAAACACCTCTATGTCGGTTATTAATATACAAGCATTTTTCTATCATACACCTTTATATCGCCTTAATAATACCGAATTTTAGCTTTAGATTCAAAATAAACCATATTTTCTTCCTTTTTATGTATCTCTTAAGAAAAATGCTATTGATTCTTCATTATTTCCAAAGATATTAATTGTACGAAAATAACACACACCGCTTTACTTTTGAATACAAAATCAAAATCGAAAAATTTTTTTCGACAAATTTTCTTACAAATCAACACCTGTGGATAAACTTATTCACATTATACAGTAGGTAAATAGGATATTATCACCAGTTATTTACAAACTAATCACAAGTTATCCACCATCGTCTGTGGATAAACGAACGCTTGTTCTCTACAAATGTATTTGGTAAAGTAAGGATACAAATGAAAACAACTTACTAAATTATGATCGAAATAGTACAAATATGCTATTACATTTTGGAGGTGGAGATTTATGAGGAAGCTTTCTGACGAATTACTACTTGACTCTTATTTTAAAGCGTGCGAATTAAACCTAAGTCAAGATTTCATTAACCTCATTGAACTTGAAATTCACCGTCGTCGCTTAACACACGAAATTAAAGTATCATCTTAATAGTAAACATACGAAAAACGGTTCGAATGATATCGAGCCGTTCTTTTTTTCTCCTTTAACGTAACGTTCCAAGATACTCGCCCATCTTTACATTGAGTGTATTAGTCGGTACCTTGTTAAAAACGCCTTTTTCGAATAAGAGAATAACAGTTGAACCAAAGGCAAAGTATGCCAGTTCATCTCCTGCTTCCACTTCAGATCCTTGATGGGTATATTCAATTGTATTAACGAACATAGCTCCAACCTTAACCATCGCAACCATACCTATCTCAGTTTGTATTTCAGAGATTGAGCGATAATTTTTAGCTAATGGTTGTTTCCCTAAATGTAATCCAATGGCATTAACGGGATAAGAATGTCTTCCTAAATCCCAGCGATTCATAACTTTTCCTGTAACCGGACTATGAATACGATGGTAATGTGCAGGACTTAAATAAAATACAATATAATGGCCTCCGGTGTATTGCTTCGCCTTTTCCTTATTTCCGAGCATTTCCTCAATAGAATATTGTTTCCCTTTAACTGTCAAGGTTACATCATCTGCTACAATTCCATCCTCAGCAATCACTGCATCTACTGGGCTTACGACACTGTTATAATCACTATTCTCAATGATTCTAGCATCCTTATGTAAGGTTCTGACAAACAGGTCATGAAGTGTGCTAAATTCATGAATTGGTCGTTCACTTTCTGTCATATTAATGTTAAACACCTTCACAAAAGATTTGATTAATGGATAGCTCATTCTTGACCTAACAAACCTACGTAATAAGAAGGATGTCCATCTTTTGTTTGTAAGTTCAATAAAACTTCTATATAAATATTTACGAATCATAAACACCCCCATAAACATATCGACTATTCCTTAATGTATTATTCTACATGAAGCGTGTAAGGTCTATACATTTTTTATATTTTATAGGAAGTTTTTGAAAACGTTCTAATCACAACGTTATGTTTAAGTACAATTACTCGTTCATTCTCAACATTATGATACTAAACAAACACGTATATTAATAGGTCATCCCTCTTTATTTCAACAGGGATGACCTACTAAATGCAAATTAAAACCCTTTGTAATACCACCAACCACCAAAGACTAGAAGCAGGATGAGTAATACGACAGCAAGAGCAAAATAGAAGCCTCCATAATTGGGTCCAGGATAGACAGGTCCATAAGGATAGCCATAGGGATAACCGTACGGCATCATCATACCTCCTTTATTCTTATTATCCCTATTTTATGATACTTGGCTAGAAATGTATGGGCATCTATATGCATTATTACCCATTAATAGGCTCTTGCCTAAGACTTTTCCAATGGACATGCAAGGACAACCTCGGACTTACATATGATTGAATTATAGGCGATAGTCCTAATGGAGGTGCAACAGATGTCAAGCATTATTACAACACTAGGTTATTTCCTCAAAGAGCTTGTATTTCTAGTTTCCTATGTTAAAAACAATGCCTTTCCCCAACCTCTCTCAGCAGCAGAAGAGCGCAAGCATCTAAAGCTGATGGCAGAAGGCGATGAACATTCAAGGAATCTACTTATTGAACATAACTTACGCCTAGTCGCTCACATTGTGAAAAAGTTTGAGAACACAGGGGAAGATCCAGAGGACCTAATTTCTATCGGTACCATTGGATTAATAAAAGCGATTGAGAGCTTTTCTGAGGGGAAAGGTACAAAGCTTGCAACATACGCTGCTCGTTGTATCGAAAATGAAATATTGATGCATTTACGTGCATTGAAAAAAACTAAAAAAGATGTTTCTCTTCATGATCCTATTGGTCAAGATAAAGAAGGAAATGAAATTAGTCTAATGGATATTTTAAAATCTGATTCTGATGATGTAATTGAAACGATTCAATTAGCAATGGAATTAGAAAAAGTAAAGAAATATATTTGTGTCCTTGATGATCGAGAAAAAGAAGTGATTGTCGGTCGGTTCGGACTAGATCTTAAGGAAGAGAAGACGCAAAGAGAAATAGCAAAAGAATTAGGAATTTCACGTTCATATGTTTCTAGAATTGAAAAAAGAGCTTTAATGAAAATGTTTCATGAATTTTATCGTGAGGAAAAAGAGAAACGAAATCGTTCATCTTAGAAAAAACACATCGATAAAATAGGATATAAATAGAAGTAATGAAAATGATTTTAAAACCTTCCTTTATTGGATTTATATTATCAATTAGGAAATACTACGTTTGAATCAAAAAAGGTCAATAAGGAGGGTTTTAGAATGGAAGGCGGTTTACACGGTTTTTCACCAGATGAATTTAAGTTAGATAAATTTGGCTTCGACCCGAACATGCCTGGTCATGATACTAAGCATCAAAAGGATATGGTTCTGAGGCAGGAGCCACGTACAGCAAGAAAAGAAGGAAGTGGTATCAGTCTCCCCTATGATACCCGACATGAGATGGGACTTCAGCTTGATGAGCACCTTTGCGCACTTTCTGTAGCATTAAACCAATATACAAAACACCATTGGTTAACAGAAGGAGCAGAGTCATTTGGAAGCCTTCATCATATTTTAGACGAACATATCGATGTGACAAAAAAGCATATTGATATGGTCGGAGAGAGGGTTGCAAGATTGGGAGTGGTCCCAACGGCACACCCTGTCACACAGCATGAATTATCCTATATCAAGCATGAGACTGAAGGACGTTACACAATGAGAGATTTCCTTCGAAATGACCTTGAACACGAAATTAAGATTCAAGGAATGATGAGAAAAACCATTAAAAGAGCGCATGAATTAAATGATTTTGGAACCGTGCAAGTGCTTGAGGAAGTATTACTTAAACGTGAAGATTTTGGATATCATATTTGGAGCCTATTAGAAGACGATACATTAGTACGAGGAATGACTCACCTACTAGATGGTCAAAACGATATTGCAAACACACGTCACCTAAATGATCACTTACCAAATTAAAAAAATGGGGACAGACCTTCTTGAAAGGTCCGTCCCCATTTTTCATTAATCTGCACTAACCTCTGCTGTTATAATTAAAGCTATTGCTACAGTTACTATCAGCCCCATTACCATTGTAAACATGCTTATCACTTCCTTTTAGGTAGGATATCTTCTTACTATTAATGTATCATAGGAAATGAATGTCTCTTTGTGAAAAAGTGAACAACTCTTATCAAACTGTTGACAAAAATGTGAAAATGCTTATGTCAATTCAAAAGAAAGTTTCTAGTGACTATATACAAATCATTTCTGATGGCAAATGGCCTTTACCATTGCCCATCTACATCACTGGAGTCTCCATAGACTGCTCCAAACATTGTTGAGAAAACAGCCGCTGCTTCTAGTCGAGCGAAGGACCCTCTATATCCATTTGGAAACCACCTTCAAATGCAGAACCCTAAACTTCGTTTGAATAACCTCAGTTTCATTAAGAGATATTATAAAACCAAAAAGGAGATGACATCCTCGTCACCTCCTAATAAACTAAGTCTATTTCTCTTGCTCTTTTCTAGGACCTCGTTCCTTCCTCAAAAATAAAGTCCATACCGAAATATTAAGAAACATACTCCCACCTACCTTCTACTATCATTCGTTAGGCAGTGTCCTTCTGAACCCAAATTGCATTTAGAAGCTTCTCCTGTAGAAATGTTTTCATCATCATTCATCTCTCCCTTTCAATGTTGTTTTCATATTTCTTAAAAATGATTATTTGTTAAGCTATTATATTGCTTTAGCTTTACTTGCTCATATTGCTTCTTTACTTTTTCTGCATGTTGAAAATCCTTAAATACTATTTGTTTTTTTATTGAAATGGTTATAAATATTAGATTCAGCGTCATGTTATCACCTCCAACGCTTGCAAGCTTAAATATGGAAATGGGTTAAATGTGATTGTTTCTCTTTTAACCTGTCAAACTGTTGAATTACCTCTTCATTATGGTGTAATTCCTCAACGGTCGATGTTCGTCTGTTAAACGTCACGGTCATAAATAATAAATTAAGTGTCATTGTGTTTTCACCTCTGTCTAGACTCTGCTCTTAGTAGATCGTCGTCATTTGTGTTTGTTGTTTTATTTTTAAATCATCAAAATGCTTGCTAACGACATCATTGTGAAGAACTTCTTCATATGATGTTTCACGTTTCTTAAACGTAACAGTAATAAATAATAGATTTAGCGTCATGTTATCACCTCCAACGCTATCAAAAATTACATATGAATGTTCGTCATATTTAATTCTTGCTTCATTTTTAAATGTTCAAAATGCCTTAAGACTTCTTGGTTATGCTGCATTGTTGCTTCTGACTCTCTACGTTTCGCAAACGTAACGGTCATAAATAATAAATTTAACGTCATGAATGTTCACCTCCGTTTTTATCCATAAAAATAGCCACAAAGAAATGGTTTCTCTGTGGCCATAAAAAAGCCACAGGAAACTACATTCTCCCTGTGGCATGGATATTCTATAGATTAGAAATTAGTTCATAATCATCCCATGGTTGGTCGAATGTTTAAAATCATATTCAGTTCTTACGTTTTTCCATACACTCATGATCATTGAATTCGACCTCCATTTCTTAGATTATTTTTCTTACATTGGTTAGTATATCCAATTCCTTTGGAAATGTAAACCACTTTTCACACCTATTTTTTTACAAATTTCTTATTAGGAAACAAAAGAGACTATTTGCATAATAAAAAAACCACCAATCCTTAATTAAGATTTGGTGGTTAAACAATGTCCATTATTCTTCATCTAAGCTCTGTAATTCCTTTTTAAAGCGATTTGATTTCATAAAGAACATAAGAGAAGCAGAAAGTAACACAACTGTTCCTCCCATTAAAATATACGTTTTTAAAATCGTTTTGCCCTCAGCTGGAATTACTACACCTAAGTATAAGAAAACACTTAGTGCTAAGAGGGTAAAGCCGAATCGTTTATAATCAATGATTTTATGTTGTAAATTGTTTTTACTATTCATTATGCTATCACCCTAGAAGTTTAGTAAACTACTTTTTGAGTATAACATAAGTCCGTAATTTTAAGCTTTTGTAATTATATCCAAATAGCTTAATCCCTTTAGGAGATCTAGAATGTAAAAAAAGAGGTTGGGACATAACTAAATAAATAATACGTAAAAACGAACAATATCTAATTAACAGAATACTGTTTGCTTAAAGATTCAATTTAGTTTGAGAAAATAAGTTTGTTCCATTGCGCTACAGACATTCGCTTTCCACGGGGAGGAAGCTGAGCCTCCTCGTCTTCGCCTGCGGGGTTCCGTTCCGGTGGGTACGTCACCTCGGTCTCAGCCTTTCCTCTATTTCCCGTAGGAGTCGAATGTCCTTCGCTCCATTCCACTAGTAAAAATAGGACGTAAAGATAGTAATCAAAGACCCGAACAATCAAGCGAAAGATTCATCGAATTCTCGCCTTTTCGTTCGGGTTTTTCATTAGCATTAATACTTATGTCCCAGCCTCTTTCTGATTAATTTACATTAAATTGCTTTGAAATACTAGATAAAGAGTTTGATAACCCTTTTAATTGTAAACCGATTTCATGTGTACTTTCCATCTGTTGTATTTGATCATTACTTGTTGAAAGCATTTGTTCCGTGCTAGCAAGTGTTTCTTGTGAAATGGACGCGAATCCTACCGTTGCCTCTTCTAGGGCAGGTAAAACCACTTTTAACCCTTGAAGTTCTCCTTGCATCCCTTGCAGCTTCTTACTTACGGTATCGATTTCAGTCATTAATTCATCGAAGGATGCTTTTGATTCATTAGCTGTCTCCAGGTTGCCCTTAATCTTCATTAGCATATCATTAAACTCTTTGGTAGCTCGAATGGTTACATCTTCCATTTCAGAAATCGAATTCGAAATATCTACAGTTGCAGATGAAGATTGTTCAGCTAGTTTACCTACTTCGTTCGCTACAACCGCAAAGCCCTTACCTGCTTCACCTGCTCTAGCAGCCTCAATGGTAGCATTCAGTGCCAAAAGCTTTGTTTGATCTGCGACACCTTTAATTAATCCTACAAGGTTTGTAATCGAGGAAGAATGGTTCTTTACTTGTTGGATTGTAGTCGTCATATGCTCAAAATCTTGCTCAAAAGTATGAATCGTGTCAATTAACTCAGTGTTATTCTTTTCTCCGCGCTTTGCCGAACAGTTCATATCCTCAGAACTCTGATATACAGTATCCATACCAGAAAGCAATAGTTCAATTTTTTGTTTCATTGATTGTACTCCATTTACACTGCTATCTGAGCTACTGGCAGTCTGTTCTGCCCCATGCTTTACAACATTAATTGCTTCAATTAACTGACGGCTGAAGGTTAGTGCATCTTCAGAGGAATGACTAAGCTTTTCACCCGTTGTCTCTAACTCTGTCGTTGTTTCATTTAGTTCATTTATAACGTTTTTCATCTGCTCAATCATCATATTAAAGCTAGTTTTTAAAGATTGAAGTTCCGGAATTGTTGTATTAATCGTTGCTTTCTTATTTAGATTTCCTTCACGAACCTCTGTCATTACATTTCGAAGCTCATTTAATGGCTTCGTTACACTTCTAACAAACAGGATTAATAGAATAGTCGAAACAACAAGACTAATACCGATGACGATCAACATAAATTGTGCCATATCATTTACTGGTCCTAGGTATGATGCAGTTGGAACAACTAAGAAATACTTTCCGTTTATCTCTGGCATGTTCAGGACAGAGATTGTGTAGTCTTCTCCTTTAAGTGTTTGGTGGAAGACTGCTTTCTCTTCACTTTTTAACTTTTCCGTAAAAGATTCAGAGAAAGTTATGTTCGCTTTATTACTAACTTTAAATGGCTTGATTTCATTTTCAGTGTAATAGAATAAATCGGACTGAATACCATCCTTCTCAAGCTGACGCTGCTGGTCACGAATACTAATTTCAAATTGTTGCATAAAATAAGCATCATCACTTACATATAGGAACTTTAAATTTTTTGCAACATAGGCCATAACCTCCGCTTCACGACTCAGACGATTTTCAATCGTTTCAATTGTGGTCTCCTTTGCCTTTAAATAGGAACTAATCCCTACAATATTGATTGAGACAATTAAGAGAAGGATAAATAAAAATAGTAGCCGACTTTGAAGACTAAATTTCGAAAAAAACTTGTCTAAGAAACGATTGGGTGTTTGATCCTTGTCCATCACTGTTTTCTTATTATCTGTAGGCTTCATCTTTTCTCGTTTCATATTATGTAGTGGAATTTTTTTCAAGGAGTTCGTCCATTTCACTTTCAAGCCAAGCCCTCCATATCTCGTGTAAATTCGACTAATTATAACACTGTAATGTTAAGCTAGTGTTAAGAATGCTAACCCAGTCAATAAGACCATATTCTTATTTTTCATCAAAAAAAGAAGCCACCTATTGGAAGGTGACTTCAGTCATTTTAATAGAATTTTCATCAAATTAAATAGATAAAGCATTTTCTAGATCTTCAATTAGATCCTCAACATCTTCAAGTCCAACAGATATACGTACAAGTCCATCTGTTATTCCTAGCTCTTGTCGACGCTCAGGTGGAATAGAAGCATGTGTCATTCTTGCAGGAACGGAGATAAGGCTCTCAACTGCCCCTAAACTTTCTGCAAGTGTAAAATACTTCGTTTTTGCTAGTAGCTTATCTGCCATTTCCTCACTGCCAACATCAAATGAAATCATCCCTCCAAAGCCCGAAGCTTGACGTTTTGCCACTTCATGGTTTGGATGAGATTCTAAGCCAGGATAGTATACCTTGCTTACGCTTGGATGATTCACTAGGAAATCGACAATGCGTTTTGTATTTGATTCTGTTTCTTCCATACGTAACGCAAGAGTTTTAATACCTCTCATTAGTAACCAAGAATCTTGAGGTCCAAGGATACCACCAGTAGAATTTAACACAAAGTGAAGATCCTGAGCTAACTCGTCTGAATTGACAACTACTAGACCTGCTACAACATCACTGTGTCCACCAAGATACTTCGTTGCACTGTGAAGAACGATGTCTGCACCTAAGGATATTGGATTTTGCCAGTACGGCGTGCTAAATGTATTGTCTACGATTGTTAATAAATTGTGCTTTTTCCCTACTTCAACAGCTGCTTTTACATCTGTTACTTTTAGTAATGGGTTTGTAGGCGTTTCGATATAAACCGCTTTTGTATTCGGCTTAATTGCCCCTTCAATTTTTGAAATATCACTAGTATCAACAAATGTTGAATCTATTCCAAGTCTGTTCAGTACTTTTGTCATCACACGGTATGTCCCACCGTATACGTCATCTGTTAATACTACATGATCACCTGAATTAAACAGCATCATAATGGCAGTTATAGCTGCCATACCAGAACCGAATGCAAATCCTTTCTTACCACCCTCTAAATCCTTTATAAGCTCCTCAAGTGCAAAACGAGTAGGGTTTCCAGTTCTAGAGTACTCATAGCCCTTAAAGTTTCCAACACTCTCTTGCTTATAGGTACTTACCTGATAGATTGGAACTGACACCGCTCCTGTATGTGGATCATTTGGAATTCCGCCATGAATCATTTGTGTTTTTTTTCTCATATTAAATTCCTCCTTCGTAAATTTTCTTACTTAAATATCTTTCACTTGAATCCGGGAAAATGGTAACAATGTTGGTTCCAGGTTTTGCTTGTTGAGCTTCTAATAGTGCTGCTTTCATAGCAGCTCCAGAAGAACTTCCAACCAGAAGACCTTCCTTAATAGCAAGCTCCTTCACAAGCTGAAAGGCATCCTCATCTGTCACAGTATGAATACCATCAAAATATTTTGTATCCATGTATCCAGGGAGGAATTCCATCCCTATTCCTTCGGTTTTGTGAGGGCCAGACTCTCCACCGTTTAAAATAGAGCCTTCAGGTTCAACGATAACGGTTCTAACTTCTTTTGATTGATCCTTCAAATATTGTGCTGTCCCCATAAATGTACCACCTGTTCCTGCACCAGCAATGAAGATATCAACCTTTCCGTCCATCTGCTCCCATAATTGAGGGCCTAATGTCTTGTAATAGGTTTTAGGATTTGCTTCATTTTCAAATTGTAAAGGCGCATAGGAATTAGGCGTTGACTCTACAAGTGCTTTTGCTTTTGCAATCGCTCCTGTCATACCTTCACTTGTTGGAGTATGTACAATCTTTGCTCCAAGTGCCTTCATTAGCTCTTGTTTTTCAATACTAAATTTTTCAGGAACACAGAAGACAACCTGATAATCTGAACCTACGGCTGCAAGTGCCAGGCCAATCCCCGTGTTACCTGCTGTTGGTTCAATAATAACGCCACCAGGCTTAAGATTTCCCTTTTCTACGGCATCTTTTAATAGCTCAAGTCCAAGACGGTCTTTAATACTCCCACCTGGATTGTAAAATTCTAGCTTGGCAAATAAACGAACACCTTCAGGTAATGAAAAATTTGTGAGCTCGACAATAGGAGTATGACCAATTAGTTCATGTACACCTTTATATACGTTTTTCAAGAAATTCCCCCCTATTACATAGATCCTATTAATGTATTTTTTACTTCCCCTTCTACTATATAGAGTTTAACGATTTTCTTCAATTCCGACAATCCCTATATGCTTAATTTATAATATTAGACAAAAAGCTTTTATGTGTATAAAATGGTAAAGTAATTAGTAACGGAGCTAATGGAGGGATTATTCTTGAATTCTATAGATAACAGTATCATTAAAGATTTAAGCTTAGCAGAAAACGGTCAAATGAAAATTAACTGGGTAAAGCAGCATATGCCTGTTTTAAACAAAATTCGTGAGAGATTTGAAAAAGAGCAGCCGTTTAAAGGATTAAAAGTATCGATTTGTCTACACTTAGAGGCAAAAACAGCTTATCTTGCTCAGGTCGTTCAAGCTGGTGGGGCTGAGGTCACCATTACAGGAAGTAACCCACTATCTACACAAGATGATGTTTGTGCGGCACTTGTTAAAAGTGGGATTACGGTTTATGCAAAATATAAACCAACGAAAGAAGAAGAAAAAGAATTTATCACAAAAACTCTTGAAACAAAACCGGATTTAATTATTGATGATGGCGGAGACTTTGTTACGTTCCTTCATGCAGAACGTCCTGATTTGATCCCAACGATCCGTGGTGGAGCGGAAGAAACAACAACGGGTATTATTCGTGATAAAGCACTTGCAAATACAGGAAAGCTTTCCTTCCCGATGATTGCAGTTAATGATGCATATTGCAAACACTTATATGACAATCGTTACGGTACTGGACAATCCGTATGGGATGGAATTATCCGTACAACAAATCTATTAGTAGCTGGTAAAACAGTTGTTGTAGTAGGGTATGGATGGTGTGGTCGTGGCGTAGCAATGCGTGCGAAAGGTCTAGGTGCTAAGGTTGTAGTTACAGAAGTAGATGCCATTAAAGCCATTGAAGCTCAAATGGACGGATTTGAAGTAATGTCGATGAATGAAGCTTCTAAGATTGGTGATTTCTTCATTACCGTAACAGGTAACTACAGTGTCATTAATGCCACACACTTTGATCAGATGAAGGATGGCGCAATCCTTTGTAATGCAGGTCACTTTGATGTTGAAGTGAATGTAAAAGAACTTGCTGCAAAGGCAGTCTCTATGAAAGAAGTACGCAATAACATTAGAGAATATACAATGGAGGATGGACGCAGATTACATCTTCTAGCTGAAGGAAGACTTGTTAACTTAGGAGCAGCAGACGGTCACCCAGCAGAAATTATGGATATGACATTTGCACTTCAAGCTGTAGGGTTAGAATACGTAAACAAACATTATAAAGAACTTGAAAAAAATGTATTAAATGTGCCGTATGAAATCGATGAAAATGTTGCTCGCTTAAAGCTAGAGTCTTCAGGTATTACAATTGATTCTCTAACAGATGAGCAAGTGAAGTATTTAAACAGTTGGACTACAGAATAAATAAGAAAAAAAGCTTATGAGATAAATTACTCATAAGCTTTTTTTCTTAACTGTTACATCATACCCAGTTCTTCAGCATTCCATCAATAATGGAATAGGACTGATGAGATGCCTTCTTCGTGAATTCCATGAAATTAACATTTGCCGAACCGTTTGCCTTATCAGACATAGAACGAATGACTACATAAGGGATGTGGTTCATATGACAAACTTGAGCAACTGCTGCGCCTTCCATTTCAGTACATGTTCCATGAAGCTCTTTGTGAAGCTCGCTTACCTTTTCCTCATTAGAAATGAACTGGTCTCCTGATAACACACGGCCTTGAAAAACATTCTGATCAGTTAGAACCTCAAGACTGACCTTTTGTGCTAAATCGACTAGTTTCTGATCTGCTTTAAAAATATATGTTTCGTCGTAAGGAATTTCACCTTTTTTAAAGCCTAGTGATGTGGCATCCATGTCATGGTGCATACATTCTGTTGAGATCACAATATCACATATATCTAGTCGTGGGTCTAAAGCTCCTGCGACACCTGTGAAAAGAATCTTCTCAACTCCGAAGCTACTTATTAAAACTTGTGTACAAACACTAGCGTTTACTTTTCCAACTCCTGATTTGCAGACAATAACATCTTTTCCATTAAACACACCAGTATGAAAGGTGATTCCTGCAACCTCTTTCTCTTCTGAATGCTCCATTCCACTTAGGAACGCTGCTACTTCTTCATTCATGGCTCCAATGATACCGATTTTCAATCCCTTTTCCTCCAAACTCATTCTAATACATGGACTACTTTTCTAATGTCTTAAATAAACGAGCAACCTCGTAAAATACCTTTTCTTGGTCAATTGTAAGCACTTCTTTATTTTTCACTACCTGTTTACCTTTTACAAATACATCGTTTACATCTCTTCCAGAACCAGCATAGACAATATGTGATACCGCATCATGCTTTGGATGGTAGAACGGTTGGTTCGTATCAATGATGATGATATCCGCCTGCTTACCAACCTCTAGACTTCCGATTGATTGTTCCAACCATAGTGATTGGGCGCCATTTATCGTTGCCATCCTTAATGCTTCACCTGCAGTAATAAGTGTTGAATCATATTGAATCCCTTTATGTAAGATAGCTACTTGCTTCAGTTCCTCAAATAAATCTAAATTGTTGTTGGATGCTGAGCTGTCTGTACCTAGAGAGACTGTAATGCCCTTTTCTAGAAAATCTTTAATAGGAGCAATTCCACTTGCTAGCTTCAGATTACTAATAATATTGTGTGAGACTTTAACATCATATTTTGCCAGTATATCCATTTCTTCTTCTGTTACATGTACTGCGTGCGCAAGAAGTGTTGGGCGCTCAAATACACCAATACTTTGTAAATGCTTAACAGGAAGTTTCCCGTACTCTCGTTGAATTTGCTCTACTTCTGTCTTTGACTCTGACATATGAATATGGATCGGTAAATTAAGTTTTTCAGCTGCATCAACGATTTGTTTAATATACTCAGGAGTACATGTATAGGCAGAATGAGGGGACATCATGGTTGTAATTCTTCCATCTGCACCGTTGTTCCAGTTTTCCGCAAAATTTGTTGCCTCTTCAAGCTTAGATTTTCTTAATTCATCTGAGCCAAAGCCGATTACTCCTCTACATAGCTTTGCGCGAATTCCAGAGTACTCAACGGCTTGAGCGACTTCATCTAAATTATCATACATGTCTACAAAGGTTGTCGTTCCTGTACGAAGCATTTCTAGAATGGATAGATACGCTCCCCATCTCGTATGTTCAGGAGTATAGCGTTCTTCTAGTGGCCACATTTTTTCTTGAAGCCATTGCTCAAGGGGCAGATCATCCGCATAGCCTCTTAAATAGGACATCGGTGAGTGACCATGTGTATTAATCAGACCTGGCAAAATGTAATTCCCTTTTGCATCTATCACTTCATCATAAGATGAAAGGTCTTCCGGCACTTCACCTACATATGTAATGTCACCATTTTCAAATGCAATGGCTCCATTTGAAAAGACATCATTTTTTTCATTTACAGTTATAATTGTTCCATTAACAATAATTTTACGCTCTGACATCTTGTCACACCCTATTCTTTTAAATGTTACACACATGCTCTTCGTAACATACATTATGTAATACACTTACCTTTAGGTAAACGTTCTTATATCTACTCTAGTATCTATACCACTTACGGTTAATCAAAAATAAATCACCTTAGCATACTAGTTTAAATACTAAAAAAGTACTTAAAAATTTATAAGCTAAGGTGATTTTATCATACTGTCTTGTCGACAAAAAGTTTTTCAAGCTTAATTTATCTTTTCTGCTTCCATTAACCAAACAAATGCATTTTGTTTTGTAAAAGTAACCGAGAAACCATGATCTTGAAGAATACCTTCTAATACAGGAATTGTTGTGTAATATTCCCTTTCTAAGTCCTCAGCTAAATTCAGAAAGCCTTTGTCTTTTGATGCTTGAATGATGCCTTTGAAATGACGCTCTGTTTCAAACATCGTGTCTGCGAAAACAATTTTTCCACCCATTGATAATAGGTTGCTATATTTCTCGATGGCAATTGATTTCTCTTCATCTGTCAAATGATGAAAAGCGTACGTACTTACTATCGTATCAATTGATTCCTCTATTTGAAATTCAAGAAAGTCGCCATCTCGAAATTCTGCACGATCTCCGATTTTCTGTTTCCCAATCGCTCTCATTTCTGGTGAAGGTTCAACAGGAATAACCGCAAGTCCTCTGCTTAGTAGCTTATTCGTTAAATTACCCGTACCCGGTCCGAATTCAAGTACAGTGCCAAACGATTTCTCAGCAACAGCATCTAAAATACCTTCATAATTTGAAAAAACTTCTTTATACTCAATATCTTTACCTTCTACAGAATCATCATATGAATCAGCCCAATCTTGAAATAAATCAAGAAATTCTCTACCCATTCATGTTCACCTCATTAAACTTATAATTCCTATCAATATAGTATGAATTATTGTTAAAACTGTTCTTAATTTATCATGATTCAAATGTTTTAGCAATGATTATGATTGCACCAATGAATGAATTTTTTTAAACTAGGAATGTAACCATGCTGTATAGGAGGATGTAATGTTGAATATTCAATTTGATTTGATAGAAGATAAAATAGAGTTTTTTGAAGCTGCAAATCTTAAAAGCCTTGAAAAGAAAGTAAATGAGAAGGTCGAACAAAACAAAGCCATACTACTTTCTGTTCATTCTGTTTCACATTCTGTAAACTTTGATGAAAAAGGTAGAGTACTATTTACTGCTGTTGTGCATTTTAAGGTCAAGAAAATCTAATAAATACTATTCTATGAGGATTATCGAACTAATGGTGCATGAATGTGTAGTAAAAGTACCGGACATTTATTCCGTTATTATGAATAAAAACATTGATTATGAGGAGTTGGCGGACATCCGTTCCGTTATTTAACAAAATTAAAGAAAATTCACTACTGTTCTCATTGAATAGAGGAATAAATGTCCGCAAAACCCTCAAAATGAAGGCTTTTCGTGGAAATAAGGGAACAAATGTCCGTAAAGACACTGTATTTTGCACGCAATCATAGGGCTAAGCTACATGGGTGTAACGACTACCTCTTCAGCAACCATTACTTCAGTAATATGTACATTATCAAAATGTAATTGACTATTCCACTTTTCAAAAAAATAGCGATACATTGCTAAGCAAATGATATCGCTATTTTAATAGGCAGTATTAATTTTTATAGATGAATAAAGAAAAGGAAATTCCTTATTGAGACATTTTATCATTTTCTATTAATTCTTGAATCTTAGTTGGTTTCCAACCTTGACCATCTACCCAATCCAGATACACTCGGTACACTTCTGATCCATTCTTATTGGAGATAGTACCTACTGTGCTTTGAGGGCTTCCATTCGCTTCAATCCACCACAATGTCATTTGATCTTGTGGAATTCCTGATGCATAAGATAATGCCTTTAGTCTTTCTTTCCAATCAGCTGAATCCTCTTCATATGATGGATTATGACCGTTTGTTTGAGTTGTCCCAACCGGTTTCCAATCAGGATGAACAATCGTTTGTTTTACATTTTCTTCATCGCTTTCTTCAACAATTAAACCCTCATCACCCTCTGGTTCAACGGCAACATCTTCTGTTTTTTCTTCATCTGTATCTTCTTCAGTAGGAGAATTCGTTGAATTGCTATCCTCTTCATCTGAGGAAGCTTCTTCATTTGTGTTGCTATTCTCCCCCGCTGAAGATGAATCATCCTCTTCAGCTCCATCATTTTCTTTCGAATCACTACTAGTTTCCTCTTGATTTTCTTTACCAGATGTAGCTTGATCGCGATCATTTCCTAGAAAAATTGAACCTGCTACGATAACGATTAATAGTAAAACAACGCCTATCATAATATTTAATACTTTGTTTGTTTTATCTTTTGAATTTTTTTCTAATCTTGAACGATATCTAGACATCATGTCCCCTCCCTATGTTATCCAATATTTTAACATGGATTTTTAAAAGGCTCTGTTATTTTCTTTATCATGAACAATTCGCATATTTTTGTAAGTAGTATTTATGTTCACAGAGCATAAAAGAATAGTCTTGTTATGTAGAACTGTTTTCTCCAACTTTTCTAGTAAGCATTATCTAAATCTCATAAAGCTTAGAACATAAATCATCTTGGACAGCCTTGTTCATTATCAGTAATTTATCACAGATTGTATTTTTGCGAAAGGGACTTTTGTGTCTAATTTTGGTTTAAATTATAGACAGCATTCGCGGCATCCTTAAAGATTGGATAAATTCCACCCTCGTATTCAGTGACATCCATATTAACAATCACAAGTGCATATTTTGGATTATCAAATGGAAAGTAACCGGCAAACCATTTATTATATAACTGGACTTCTGTACCATTTGAATTGGTGATATATTGTCCCGTCTCAGCAGTTCCTGTTTTTCCCGCAATTTTATAAGCTGCTTGTTGTAGATAGGTAGCTGTACCTTGTTCTCCTACCACTACTTCTCTTAAATATTCCTGAAGTTTCATCGCTGTATAGGGAGCAATCGTTTTCTCCATCTCTATGCTTTTTTTAGGAAAATCAATCATTTCTTTCCCGTTCTGATATTCTATCGCAGAAACAGTGCTTACTTGATAGGGTTTGCCACCTCGAGCTATCGTTGCCATCATATTAGCCACTCCTAGAGGCGTCACTCTTACCTCTCTTTGACCGATTCCTGTTTGAGCCACATAGTTTAAATCTTTTTTCTCTTCTTCTGACCGAAATATTCTTTGTTGTTCCAATGTAAATTGCTTAAAATCTGTATAGTGATAGACATCTCCTGTCCAAGCAATATCACCAATTAATCCTAGCTTTGTTGCATATTCTTCTAATATATTTGGATTTTCAGGTACCATTTCTTTTGAAAGGTCTGCAAAGGTGCGGTTACAAGAGGCTGCAACACTTCCCTTTAGATCTAAGTTTCCAAGATTTCTCTCCGCCTGATCACCGTAAATATTTTCACTACACGAAAAAGTTCGATCCTCGTCTACGCCAGACTCAATGGCTGCTGCAGTTACAACGGTTTTAAACACTGACCCTGGGATAAGAGGTTTGAACATATAATTTGTTGTCCCATGGTCGGAAAAAGGATTTGCATTGTTCACATTCGGTCTTGAGACATTTGCTAACACTTCACTTGTTTCAATATCAAGAAGAAGTGCCCCTCCTTTTTGAATATTATAGGTATCCACTACTTCCTCTAATTTCGTTTGAATATCACGGTCGATGGTTGTTCGAATATTTAAAGGATAGAACGGATTTGCAGGGGCAAGGTACTTAACATCTACCCCAAATAATGGGCCACCTCTTGCATCTACATGATAAATTAGCTTTGCTTCTTGTTCGGCAATTAGCCACTCATCAAACTCCTTTTGTAAACCTGTTATTCCAATTTTCTGCGTAGCTCCTTTTACTTTATCTGGATATCTTTCATGGAATTTTTCTTCATTCTCACCAGTAATACCAATTAGCTGTTCAGCTGGGATTTCTGTGTTAGGAAACTTTCTTTTTAAAGAAAATACACCTTGAATTTCAAGCTTGTTAATTTGATTCATTTGTTCTTCTGATAATGAGAAAGGCTCTTTACTTCCAAAAATAAATGGACCGTTTGCTTGTTGAATTTTGGTTTGTATGATTTCTTTTGGGATATGAATGATATTTGCTACTTTTTCAATTGGCCAGTCCATTTTTTCTAAAAAAGGAAACAATATGAGGACGTTTTTTTCTGTATAGGTTAGAGGTGTTCCATTTCGATCTAGGAATTCTCCTCTTCCTTCATCAATAATGAGCTGTTGTGTTCTTTGTTCAACACTTCTTTCAATTAAGTTAATATTTCTACTTGAGAAGGATTCTGTTTCTAGCAATTGTATTTGGACAAGTCTTACTACTAAAAGAATAAGACCTATTAATATGATACTGCTTGCAAAGTATATTCTTTTTCTGACCATGAAGAAATCACCTCGAAAACATTGTTGACGAGATTTTCAGAAAATACTCATTTCTTTGCATTTAATTGTTGTCTATTTTGTGGATGGACCACTCTTCTAAACTTGTATATGTATAAATCTTTTGAACATAGACCGTTGCTTTCCGCTCCAGGGTGCTTGCTTTCCGCGGGGCGGGGGTGAGCCTCCTCACTTCGTTGCGGGGTCTCACCATTCCCGCTAAACCCCGCTGGAGTCAAGCACCCTTCCGCTCCATGCAACTCTGTAGTTATAATTAGAACATCCACAATTAGAGTCCTAGTATACTTGCTTGTCCTACTGTAAATAAAAAATGCCCTATAAAAGGACAATCCTTTCATAAGACATTTTCTAGAACTCATATTATTTTACTGCTGTGATACGAACTTTCATTTCTCCACCTGGAGTTTGTACTGTTACTTCGTCGTCTATTTTATGGCCTAGTAAGCTTTTTGCGATTGGGGAATCGTTTGAGATTTTCCCTTCGAATGGATCTGCTTCTGCGCTCCCTACAATCGTGTAGCTTTCTTCATCACCATCAGGTAGTTCAATAAATGTTACTGATTTACCTAGTTGAACTGTATCGGAATCAAGATTATCTTCTTTGATAATTTTTGCATTGCGGATCATATTTTCAAGAGTTGAAATACGCCCTTCAATAAATGCTTGTTCATCTTTTGCTGCATCGTATTCAGAGTTCTCAGATAAGTCTCCAAAACTTCTTGCAATCTTAATTCTTTCAACAACCTCTTTACGTTTAACCGTTTTCAATTCTTCTAATTCTTTTTCTAGCTTTTCTTTACCTTCTTCTGTCATTGGAAATACTTTATCATTCGTCAAAACCATTCACTCCTTCAGCTTTTCCCATATGTATGTACTGCCATTACTTACAATGTAAATGCAGGGAATGAAGAAACTTGGCAGTCGCCGCGTTTCCTCATTCCCTTATTTATTGGCATTGGGAATTTTCTATAATCAACATGTATATGTTTTTATCTATGCTATCGTATTACAAAAATGACTTTTGTTCAAGAATTGTTTGAATTTTTGTTACCATTAAGTCAATTGCAACATGATTATGTCCACCTTCAGGAATAATTACATCTGCATATCGTTTCGTTGGTTCGATAAATTGATTGTGCATGGGACGAACAACACTAACATATTGCTCAATAACAGAATCAATTGAGCGCCCTCTTTCCTTAATATCCCTCAATAACCGACGAATAATACGGAGATCTGCATCTGTATCGACATAAAGCTTCATATCCATTAGATTTCTTAGTCTTTCATCTTCTAAAACTAATATACCTTCTAAAATAATAACTTCTTTTGGTTCGACCGGAATTGTTTGTTGTGAACGTGTATGCATTTTATAATCATACACAGGCTTCTCAACTGCTTTATGGTTTAGTAATTGATTTATATGATTAATTAATAGATCATTGTCAAAAGCAAGTGGATGGTCGTAGTTCGTTTTTAATCTTTCTTCGAGCGGAAGATGTGATTGGTCTTTATAATAATAATCCTGTTCAATCATTAGTATAGAATGACCTTGAAAATGTTCATATATCGCTTTTGTTACGCTAGTTTTACCAGAGCCTGAACCCCCGGCAATCCCAATCACTATCGGTTTTTGTTTCATCTTTATTTTGTGTTCTCCTTTCGCATCATGTTGTAAGGATACACAGGTTGATCCACTTTAAATGTCACGATTTGTAGTGGATGGCGAGCAGCATCGAGCTCTTTGCCATTTTCATCCCATATTTGCTTCACAACTTGGGTAAAGTTCTCAATGTCAGGTCCAAAAAATTCAACTTCTTCTCCAGGTTTAAAAAAGTTACGTTGCTGTAATGTGACGATTTTCGACTCTGAGTTATAGTCTAAAACAAGTCCAACAAAATCATACTTCGATTGTTTCTTTTCATGTACACCAAACATTTGCTCATCAACACCAGGAATGCCCTCAAAGAAAGCGGGTGCCGTCTCTCGATTTGCACACTTATCTAGTTCTTCTAGCCATTCTTTCTTAATCGTGAAATGATCAGGGTCCTGACAATATGCATCAATGACTTTACGGTACACACTGACAACCGTTGCCACGTAATGAATGGATTTCATACGACCCTCTATTTTTAAGCTATCGATTCCTAATTCAATCATTCTAGGAATGGATTCAACTAGTTTTAAGTCTTTTGGACTCATAGCAAATGGAGAGTCATCACTGTCGAACAATGGGATTTCCTCTCCCTGTGCTCGCTCATACAAATCATAGTCCCATCGACAAGATTGACAGCATCCTCCACGGTTTGAATCACGTGCTGTCATATGATTGCTTAATGTACATCGTCCTGAATAGGCGATACACATTGCTCCGTGAATAAATGTTTCAATTTCAATGTCTACCTTTTCTTTCATTTCACGAATATCTTCGCTGCTAGCCTCACGTGCCAATACAACACGATCTAGGCCTTCTTCTTTCCAATATTGAACCGCTTTCCAATTGGATAAAGATTGTTGAGTACTAAGGTGTACTTCGACCTTTGGTGCTACTCTTCTACATGTTTCAATAATTAATGGATCAGCGACAATGATACCCGCAATTCCTACATCTTGTAGCCCTCGTAAGTAGTCTTCAAGACCATCAATATTCTCATTATGAGCATAGATATTGGTTGTAACGTAGATTTTTGCACCGTATTGTGCAGCAAACTTTACTCCTTCTCTCATTTGCTCAAGAGTAAAGTTTCCTGCGTTTGAACGTAGTCCATATTCCTGTCCACCAATATAGACGGCGTCCGCTCCGTAGCGGACAGCAATTTTTAATTTTTCTAAATTACCTGCTGGTGCTAGCAATTCAGGCTTCTTGACAATGATTCGTTTACCATCAACAACTTGAGAGATCCTGTCATTCATCACCGCTGACATCGCGTAACCTCCATTTCAAAATATCTACTTAATATACAGTTTCTTTGAAAAAGAATCCTGTATCTAATGGTCGATCTTTAGGTTGAATTTCTTCGGCTTTTTCCAATAGGGAATCTTTTTGTTCCTCATATTCTTCGAGATTTTCAGCTACTACATCTATTGCTTCTCTATAAAGCTTCGTTATTTCGACAATATATTCGGCTGTCTTAAGGATTCCATCAATTTTAAAAGAATCCACCCCAGCTTCCATCATGTCCTGTAATTCGTCAATAATACAAATATCATTTGGACTCATAATGTGAGTTCCATTTTCATCTTCAAAAATAGGATATTTATTTTGACGTTCTTTATCATGTAAGAACATATTTTTCTGTTCTTTTCGATTTTCTATTTCTAATGCTTTGCCTTGATATTCAAAGTAATTGCCTAGTAACGTACGTTTCGATTGAAACATGCATGTCATCCCATGAACCTGAACTTCAATCTCAACCTCTGCATTTTCCTTCATTTCTACAATAGCATCCATACTAAGTTCTCTAGCTAATACAGCACGCTTTGCACCTTTTCTGCCCCAATAATTACATGTATACCAATTTGTTGCTGTTGTTTCTGTATTCCAGTGTAACTGTAGCTCTGGTGCAATCTCACGTACAAGCATTAACACTGCTGGATCTCCAAAGACAACTGCATCAGGCTTTACTTCTTTCAAAAATGAAACATAGTCTGTAATGTCATCTATTTTATCGTTATGAAAAATCGCATTCATAGCGACATATACTTTCTTTCCATGACGATGAGCAATTTTAATCGCTTCACGTATATCATTACGATTAAATTCTCCTGCCAACCGTAATCCGAACTTTTGTTCACCAATAATAAACGCGTCAGCACCGGCAGCAGAAAGAGACTCAATCTCATTTACATTAGTAGGAGTTACAAGTAATTCAGGCTTTTTCATTTGCTACCACCTCGTTTTCTACTAATAGCAATTCCATCCCCAACAGGGAGAATGGCTGTATCATAATCTTCATGCTCCATTAACCATCGATTATAGTTCTGAAGCTTTTTTACCATTTGTCTCATTCGCTTTTGCTCTACTTCTTCTTGTGCAACAAGTCCCTTGAATAAAACATTATCTGAATAAATCACGCCATGTTCTGTTAGCATTGGGGAGTAGAGATCAAAAAATTTTTGGTATTGACCTTTAGCTGCATCAATAAATATTGCATCAAAAGGACCCTCTTTCTCTACTGTTTTTTCAAGCTCTAGTGCATCTCCAAACAACGTTACAACTTGGTCTCGGTGGTGAGATTGGCTCAAGTAGCTCTCTGCTTTTTGATAGCGTTCTTCATCACGCTCAATTGTTACAATTTTTGTTTGTGGCAGGATTTCTGCCATTCTAAGTGCTGAGTAACCAATTGCTGTACCAACCTCTAAGATATTTTTTGGCTGTTGAATTCGCAGCAGTTGTAAAAGTGCTTCAATGCCAACGAGCTCCATAATTGGAACGTTGTTCTCTTCAGCATACATCTCCATTTCAGCTAGCAGCTCTGAACGAGGTTTTATATTGGACTCTATATAGCTGATTATTTCTTCATGAACCATATGTGAACCCTCACTTTAAAACAATTTTCATTGTCGAGTTAGATAGATTACGATTTAAAAAGTCTGACACCATGTATATAACATACATTTCCTAAAATCATTTCAAAAGTTTCGATTCCTTTTAACGTTAAATCTTTTAACAAACGAGCATCTAACTGAAGCATCTCTTATTTTGTATTTTCGACAAAGAAAAGAGAAAGCTACTGGAGCTTTCTACTAAATAGAAGATCTGTTGCAAAAAGTCTTCGTATTAAAATGAACTTGAACTATTTTAACATAAAAAGAGGAAGAAAGGGAATTTTCTCTTTCCTCCATCAAAACTTTGATTTAGGTTATTGATTATTTGTAATATATTGTGCCTTCTTCTCATTATGTTCATCTAATGTCTCAGAATAATAAACGGTACCCTCTGAGGATGCAAGGAAATAATAGAATGGCGTATCTTCAGGTGCAACGGCTGCTTTTAGCGAAGAATTCCCCGCATTGGCTATTGGACCTGGTGGTAAGCCTGTATTTTGATACGTATTGTATGGTGAATCGACTTCAAGGTCTTCGTATACTGTACGTGATTTATGTTCTCCTAGTGCATAGAGAACCGTTGGATCTGTCTGTAACGGCATTCCCACTTCTAAACGGTTATAAAATACACTTGATATCTTCTCACGATCAGCCTTTTCAGTTGCTTCTTCTTCAATTAAAGATGCCATTGTAAGCAACTCGTGAGGAGTCATTTCCGTATCAAATTGAACAATGCTTTCTTCTGTTTGCGCAATCATTTTTTCAATAATTGCTTCAAGAGAGGGGTTTTCTTCATAAAACGAGTACGTTGCAGGAAACAAATAACCCTCAAGTGGGTATTTAACATTCTCATTAAAAATATCATCTGTTAATAGCGTCGGATGCTTTGTTTGAAGCTCCTTAATCCATTCTACATCTGTTACTTTATTCATCACTTCATCTTCTGTATACTCTGTACCCTCTGCAATAATGGAAGCAATTTGATCAAGCTGCAATCCCTCAGGAATTGTTAGCTTAAAGACAGCGTCTTGAATGACTTTGCCTGTTTTTAAACTAGCAATGATTTCGTCCATTGTCATGGAAGGTGTTAGATCATAGGAACCAGCCTGGAAACCTGATTCGTTATTAAATTTTACATAGTATTTAAAAACAAGTGAATTTTTAATAATCCCTTTTTCTTCTAGGACTTCACCTATGGTTGTAACACCAGAACCTATAGGAATTTCCACTGGTACTGTTTTGTTGTCCTCTGGATCCATTGGATTTAAGGCTGATTTTATATATAGATAACCGCCTAATGCTGTTCCACCAATCACTATAAGAATGACACTAAAGGCAATAAGTACAATTTTTCGAATCACTCTTGCTTCTTGCTGTCTTTCGAAAAGCTTTTTCATAAAAATCTCTTTCTTCCCCTGACTTTGTTTTTCTTTTTCTTCACTCACATTGATTCCCCCTAAATCCAAAAAAAACACGGGTATGGGACGTCAATCGACATCCATCTCCCCTATTATACAATATTTTCAAAAGAATAAAAGCAATGTGAGAGAATTCTAATAATACAATCAAAAAGAACGGACCTTTCACTCGAAAGGTCCGTCCCTATATGTTTTATTCTTCGTCTTCTTCCTCAAGGAATGTTCCTAACATTTCCTCAATCATGTCCCACTCTTCTTCTGTTTCAATTGGTTGTAGCTCGCCTTCTTCGTCCCCTTCACCAGGTACAAAAGAAGATGCATGAATTTCGATTTCTTCATCGTCATTCTCGTCTGCTCCAATTGGATAATAAAGTACGTAAGACTTTTTGAATTCTTCTGATTCAAATGTAAACAATACTTCACAAAGCTGTTCGTTTCCTTGCTCGTCTACTACTGTAATTTGCTTTTCACCATGTTCCATTATCAGTCACCTCTTATTTTTGGCTGTCTAAATATCCTTGAAGGATCATAACCGCAGCCATTTTATCTATTACTTTTTTCCGTTTTTTTCTGCTAACGTCCGCTTCAAGTAACAATCTTTCCGCTGCCATTGTGCTAAGTCGTTCATCCCAAAGAACTGTAGGGAGATTTAAATCCTCTTCAATCATTTTCGCATAGCTTATTGAGGCTTCTCCTCTAGGTCCAACTGTATTATTCATGTTCTTTGGAAACCCTACGACTACTTTTCCAACCTCATATTCTTTTACAAGCTCAGCAATACGATCAATTCGAAAAACACCTTGCTCTTCATCAATTCGTACTGTTTCAATTCCTTGTGCGGTCCAACCAAGCTCGTCACTAATGGCAACTCCTACTGTCTTTGAACCGACATCTAATCCCATAACTCTCATGTAGTTTATCCCTCTTTGTGTAACTTTAAATACGATTTCACTAACTCTTCGATAATCTCATCGCGTTCAAGACGACGGATGATGTTTCGAGCATCTTGGTGTCTTGGGATATAAGCGGGATCACCAGAAAGTAAATAGCCTACGATTTGATTAATGGGGTTATATCCCTTTTCTTGAAGAGCTTCGTGAACTTGAAAAAGGACTTCTTTCACATCATGTTCAAACGGTTCTTCTGGGAAATCAAACCTCATTGTTTTGTCAAAAGAGCTCATTTTTTGCACCTCTCTTAGGGCTTGTCTTTTTTAACAGTAGATTGTTCATTCTTACATACATTGTACACCAGTTACGGGGTGAATTAAACGGATTTTACCCAATCTTCTACAATTTGTAACGCATCGTCTAATTTTTCAGGGTCTTTTCCACCTGCTTGAGCCATATCAGGACGGCCACCACCCCCACCACCAGTGCGTGCTGCTACTTCTTTTACAAGCTTCCCAGCATGGTATCCTTTTTCTACAAGGTCTTTTGTAACACCTGCAATAAATGTGATTTTATCATCTGCTGGAGCACCTAGAACAATAACTGCTGATCCAAGCTTTTGTTTTAAATCATCTATCATATTTCGGAGCTGATTTACATCTGTTGCAGCAACTTTTGCTGCTAGAACATTTATTCCATCAACAACTTTAACTCTATCTGTTAAACTTCCAGCCTCAATATTGGATAGTTTTGCAGTTAACGATTCATTTTCTCTCTGTAGCTCTTTCATTTCTGCAAATAATCCCTCTAAGCGAGTTAGAATATCTTTAGGGTTTGCTTTAAGTCGATCGGCTGCTTGTTGAAGCATGCTAACCTGCTCATTTAATACATGATACGCTTGTTCACCTGTTGCTGCCTCAATCCGGCGTGTACCTGCTCCAATTCCACCTTCAGATACGATCTTAAATAGACCGATTTCAGATGTGTTCGTAACATGACATCCTCCACATAGCTCTAAGCTATATTGGCCGATTGAAACAACTCGCACGACTTCACCATACTTTTCGCCAAACAGAGCCATTGCTCCCATTTCTTTTGCTTCTGAAAGAGATTTATTTGAAATATCTACAAGAAGATTGTTCCAAATGTTTTCATTTACGATTCTTTCAATTTTTTCAATTTCTTCGTCTGTAACAGCACCAAAGTGTGAGAAATCAAAACGTAAGCGATCTGGTTCAACTAATGAACCAGCTTGGTTAACATGTTCTCCAAGAACGTCCTTTAATGCCTGATGCAATAAGTGTGTAGCTGTATGGTTCTTTTCAACACGTTTTCTAACTTCATTGGAAACCGTTGCCGTAACAAGCTGTCCTTTTGAAATTGCACCCTTCTCAACAACTGCCGTATGAAGGTTTTGACCATTTGGTGCTTTTTTTACATTTTTCACTGACACAACCATATCATCTGATACTAGCGTTCCTTTATCACCAATCTGTCCGCCACTTTCAGCATAGAATGGAGTTTGATCCAGGATGAATTGAACTTCTTCTCCAGCGGTTGCCTTATCAACAAGCTCATTGTTAACGAGTAGCTCAAGAATTGTCGATTGTGCCGTCAATGTCGTATATCCAACAAACTTACTTTCTGTTGTAATATCTCCAAGTACCCCACCTTGAACCTGCATAGATGCTACATCCTGGCGAGCTGAACGAGCGCGCTCACGCTGTGCTTGCATCTCTTTTTCAAAGCCATCATGATCAACTGTCATACCTGCTTCTTCTGCATACTCTTCTGTAAGTTCCACCGGGAATCCGTAAGTATCGTAAAGTCGGAATACATCCTCACCTGGAATCACACTAGAATCATTTTTTTTCTGTTTTTCCGTTATGGAAGAAAGGATTGCTAATCCTTCATTTAATGTTTCATGGAACCGTTCTTCTTCATTCTTTATAACTTTTTGAATGAATTCTGTTTTATCTTTTACTTCTGGGTAGAAATCTACCATAATCTCTGCTACTACTGGTACAAGTTCGTACATAAATGGGCGATTAATATCAATTTTTTTTGCAAATCGAACCGCACGGCGAAGTAAACGTCGTAATACATATCCTCTTCCCTCATTTGAAGGAAGTGCTCCATCACCTACTGCAAACGATACGGTACGAGTATGGTCTGCAATTACTTTAAATGCCATCATCAAATCAGGATTCTCTCCATATGTGACACCAGATATTTTTTCCGTTGCACGGATAATTGGCATAAATAAGTCTGTCTCAAAGTTTGTTGGAACCTCTTGAACAACACATGCCATACGCTCTAGTCCCATTCCAGTATCAATATTCTGTTTTGGAAGTGGAGAATATGTACCATCAGGATTGTGATTAAATTGTGAAAATACAAGATTCCATACTTCTAAGTAGCGATCATTTTCTCCACCAGGGTATAATTCTGGATCATTTTCATCGTTCCCATATTCAGGTCCACGATCAAAGAAAATTTCAGAGTTTGGTCCACTTGGTCCTTCACCAATATCCCAGAAGTTCCCTTCGATACGAATAATACGTTCTTCAGGAACCCCTACTTTTTGACGCCATATATCGAAAGCTTCATGATCTTCAGGATGAATGGTAACAGAAAGCTTCTCAGGATCAAAGCCAATCCATTTTTTATCCGTTAAGAATTCCCATGCCCATATAATTGATTCTTCTTTGAAGTAATCACCGATGGAAAAGTTTCCAAGCATTTCAAAAAATGTATGATGTCGTGCAGTTTTTCCAACGTTCTCAATATCATTGGTACGGATAGACTTTTGTGCATTCACAATTCTTGGATTAGCAGGAATGACACGACCATCGAAATATTTTTTCAAGGTAGCAACTCCACTATTAATCCAAAGTAATGATGGATCTTCATGTGGAACTAATGAGGCACTAGGCTCAACACTATGTCCTTTTTCTTTAAAAAAGTCTAAAAATCGTTGACGGATTTGAGCTCCAGTAAGCTTGTTCATTTCTTTTTCCTCCTTAAATTTGTTTTTTCTGTTCTATTGCAACATGAGGGAGTAAAACATATTCTTGCTATCGAGCGCTTCTTACAATAGAGATTTCTTATATGTATTACATTAGCATCATAGCTAAATGAACACAAAAAAGCCCTCATCCCAAACAGGGACGAGAGCATGCTCGCGGTACCACCCTGGTTATAGAGAAGAAGGTGTATCATGCCCCAATTAGAAGCGAAAACACATACATTTCATCATCTCTATCCCTCAACAACCTTAACGCGGTCATTCGGCAGGTTTTAACTGCACTCAGGATTAGCCTTCAGTCACCCTTCATCTAGAACTCCTTTCAGCCTAGGGAGCTCCTCTCTACGTGTGTAACACTTAGATGGGTATGACGTACTCGATCCTTCTACGTATTCAATAAAATTTAACTGTATATGTGGAATTATAGAAATACGCACAGCATTTGTCAATTATTCGTTGGAGTTATTTTTCAAATAGCTTTGTTCGTGCTTCTATAAAATGGACATGGATATTAATAATGGCAACTCTCAGAATGGCCAAGATAGGGACCGCAATTAATAGTCCCAGTACACCGCCTACCTCACCACCAACAATTAAAGCTCCCATTATAAACAATGGGTGCATATGAAGACTTTTTCCAACAATGAGGGGAGATAGAATGTTTCCTTCTAAAAATTGAAGGCCAAACACAATGATCACAACATATATAATCATCTTTGTGGAAATTGTACTTGCAACAATTACAGCTGGAATTGCCCCAATTACCGGTCCGAAAAACGGAATAACATTTGTTGCTCCGATAATTAAACCGAGAATAAGTGAATACTTCATCTCTAACACCCACAACGCAAACGCTGCAATGGTACCAATCACAATACATACTAAAAATTGTCCACGAATGTATCCACCTAGAGATTGATCTAGGTCACTCATAAACTTCTTGCCACTTTCTCTCCATCTCTGAGGTGTAAGACTCCAAAAGAATTTTTTAACCTTTGTAATATCCTTTAAAAAGTAAAAGGATATAAATGGAACAATCGCAAAATAAATGAGTAAGTTCATAAATTTCATAACATTTCCTGCTAAAAGCGAAACAATATTTTGAAGCCAATGCTCAAAAGCTTGTATACGTTCAAAAAGTTGATCTTGAATCGAGATTGGCCATGTTGAAGTCTGCTTTTGGATAAAATATAGCCAGCTCTTATATTGTTCTGTAAAAAGCGGGGCATTCTCTGCTAAGTCTCTTAGTTGATGAATAAGCAAAGGAATTCCACGGTAAATACCATAGCCTAGACCACCAAAGAACAACGTATATATTAAAAGAATAGCATAGGCTCTATGTAAGCCTGACTCATGTAATTTCTCAACAACCGGATGGAGTAGATAGGCAAAAAATGCTCCTAGGATAAAAGGAAGTAAGGCTATTGAGATCACACTTAACACAGGAAGCCAAACAGCCTTCATTAAATAGATAACGTACAGTACTAATAAAAGCACAAATATAAGTGATAAACGAAATAACCACTTAACATAGGAGCTTCTTTCCATAAGCTGTTTACCCCTCCCTTTTCCTTTATTCTTCCAGAAAAGCTTATTATTTTATTCATAAGCTGTGTATTTTGTTGAGCGCGAAAATGTTGTTTCTTTCTTATAATTCATAGGAAATGGCAAACGGATAGTGACTTTTTAATACAAGAAAAAAGAACTGACAAGTTCCCCGGCTTGTCAGTTCTTACCCATTAAAAGATTTTCTTAAATTGTTTACGCATACGTTTCATTTGCTTTTTATTCATCATATTTGATTTGTTTGAATACATAGAAGCAGCTACACCTGCTCCAAAGCCTAAGATCGAAACTAGAGTCTTGTTCAAAATAAACACCTCTTTATCAGCTTAGTCGGCGTTGTTCCTCTTCAAACAAGTCATCTAATGAGCTAAGTGTTCCATCTTCTTCTACTTGATGGGTATTGACGATTCCCTTGGCAACAGATAGCTCAATAAAACAGCTCCAGCAATAATACTGATTGATACCGATTTTTCCGATATCCTTGCTTTGACAATTAGGACAGTTCATTGGATGTGACACGTTGAAAATTCCTCCTACCAATGGGTACTTTTTACCGTTGTAATTCTTGTACCATTCTGTCCTAACGGCGCTGTTTTTATACTCATTTTTTAGAGGAAAAACACATATCTTAATGAAGAATGTGATGAACATCTCCATCTACTTACTATTGTTCGTCATTTATAGAAAATCATAAGGAGTAACGTTTTCCATTCCAATCATTGGGTCAACAGAAAAGAGCATGGCTTCATAACTTTCTTCGTTTGTTGCCTCCTCTGCTTGACTGTTGGTCTCCACTCCCTTTAATCTTTCCACTAATGTTGTTTTCCGATTCACGTCGTCAGAGCGCTCTACACCTAGCTGCAGAGCTTCAAGTTCACCACATAAAATTAAAAATTGTTTACTTCGAGTAATGGCTGTATACAATAAGTTCTTTCGTAGCATACGATAATAACTCTTTACGACAGGTAGTATTACAATGGGAAATTCACTTCCCTGAGATTTGTGAATGGAACAGCAATAGGCATGTGTAATTTGATTCAAGTCCTGCTTTGTATAGGTTACTTCAATACCATCAAAGGATACGATAATCATATCTTGCTTCTCTGTATTTTCTTTTGCATAAAAGATGGAGATGACTTCTCCAATATCACCGTTAAACACCTGGTTTTCCGGTTGATTGACAAGCTGTAAAACCTTGTCCCCAATTCGATAAACACTATCTCCGAATAGGATTTCCTTTCTTGTTCCATCTGGATTACTATTAAAAATCTCTTGCAGCAATTTATTAAGCTTATCGATTCCTGCTGGTCCTTTGTACATTGGGGCTAGCACCTGGATATCACGAGCCGAATATCCTTTGGTTTTGGCATTGGTTACAACCTTTTCCACGACCTCAGCAATTTGACTTGTGCTACAACTGAAAAAAGATCGGTCCTTCTGTTGTTTCGTTACATCTGGAGGAAGCTTGCCTTTTTTCATATAGTGTGCCAAATCAATAATAGAGGACCCTTCATCTTGACGATAAATATCAACTAGTTGAACTGTAGGAATTACCTTTGAATCGAGAAGATCCTTTAATACTTGTCCTGGCCCAACTGATGGAAGCTGATCCTCATCACCAACGAGAACCACTTGTATATTATCGGGTAAGGCTTTAAATAGCTGATGGGCAAGCCATGTGTCCACCATAGACATTTCATCAACAATAAGGAGCTTTCCATCAATTGCGTTTTCTTCATCATAGTTAAAGCCTTCTTGTCCATTCCACCCTAATAGTCGATGAATCGTCATTGCCGGCAATCCTGTTGATTCTGTCATCCGCTTTGCCGCTCTTCCAGTTGGTGCCGTTAACAAAATAGGAAATGGCTCATCTTTATAATCCTTAGGATCTAGTGAACAGCCGTGCAGCTCTGCATACAATTCAACAATCCCTTTTATCACAGTCGTTTTTCCGGTTCCGGGTCCCCCTGTCAATAGCAACAATGGAGACATGAGCGCAGTTTCAATAGCATTTCGCTGGGAAGGTGCATACTGTACACCTAACCGTTCCTCCAGCCCACCTAATGCTTTTAAAAATTCTGATTGAGGAAACTGCTGTTCATATTGATCTTGCTTTAGAATGGTTTGAATACTTGTAACAAGACCTTTTTCTGAAAAAAACAGTGACGGAAGATATACCTTTGTGTCCTCACCAATCACTTTTCCTTCTTCTTCAAGTTTGACTAATTGGTCTGATATGTCCGTATACTCTATTAGAAACCTCTGGCTGGCTTCTAATAAGGTTTTGACTTCTTCAATAATTTCCTCAGCTTCAACATATACATGTCCATTTTGAAGGCATAGTTTTTCAAGGGTAAACAAACATCCGGCCTTAATTCGATCCGGATGATTTCCTGAGATACCGAGTTTATTTCCAATTTCATCAGCACGGTTAAAACCGATTCCTTCAATATCTTCTACAAGCTTATACGGATTTTTTTGAATGATTTCAATTGCCTGGTCTTTATAAGCTTGATATACCTTCATCGAAAGCTGTGGACCAAAGCCGAGATCACTTAAGTGAATCATTACTCGCTCAAGTCCCTCATGTTCAAGCAATGTATCATGAATTAATTTTGCTTTATCGGGTGCTAGCTTTGGAACATCATCTAGCGCAGCTGGATTTTCAAGAATTTTGGATATTGCTTGATCCCCTAGCTGTTCCACAATGTTCTCAGCTGTTTTTCGACCAATTCCCTTGAACAGATCACTTGATAAATAATGAATGATTCCTTGTTTCGTTTGAGGCAATTCTTTTTTGAATCGTTTTGCATGAAATTGCTTGCCAAACTTAGGGTGTTCTTGAAAGTGTCCATAAAAAATATATGAATCTTGTTCATGAACTTCGGGAAGATGTCCTGTAATTACAGCTTCTTTTTCGTCGTATCCCTCATCATTTGTTTCATCGACCCGGATTCTCATAACCGTATAAAGATTGTCTTTATTATGAAAAATGGTTACGAGATGGCGACCTTTTATGTATAATTCATCTTCAAATAACCCCATTGACTCCTGCTGGCTCATTAGAAGATCCTCCCTATTTCTATACGGTTATTGTTCTAACAGCTTGTCGATCATTTTCTTACCATATCCAGCTAGCATATGGTCTGGTTGAATGTCTAAAGCTTTATTAAAGTATTCTAATGCTTGCTCTGCGTCATCCTTTACGCCTGCGTAGGCTACTCCTAGATTATAGTATGCATCAGCATGATTTGGATCTTGTTCAATCACTTGATGTAAATGACGAATGGATTCTTCGTAAGCCTCCACCTTTGCTAAACACAGCCCTAATTGAAAACGAGCTTCGGTATCTTCAGGGTTTAGTTCAACACTGCGTTGTAGATACGGTATTGCAAACTTAGGTTGCTCTAATTGAAAAAGGGTAGTTCCGAGCATAAAGAAGACATCCGCATTATCCATTCCTTTACTCATTGCTTTTTCAAATGCGTCTTTTGCTTTTTCCATTTCCCCTTGATTGTAATAAAGGGTTCCTAGAGAATAATATGCTGCAGGTGCATTTTCATCAAGACCAATAGCACGTTCTAAGAATGTGATGGCTCTTTCATGATCCCCGACAGACATTAACACATTGGCAAAATTGATATAAGCTACCGGTTCATGCGGGTTCTCCTCTATTGCCTCTGTAAACATTTTTACCGCTTCTTCTAATTTCCCTTCTTGTAATAACTCAATTCCTTTTAAGTTTTTATCCATGAGGGTACCTCCATATATGTAAAAGTAAAGTTCCTATTATTGTCTTTTCCTAGTATAGCATAGCGAATTCACATCATGCTTGAATGGAAAAAAGCTTCCTATTGTCACTCCTAACCATATCATGAGGAGACATTTTTATGAATCTCCTTTATTGATTAGAAGTGCTTATGTAGGAAGCCAATTTATATTATCCAACGTAATCTAGTTGTTGTTCCTGACGGAATACACGATCAATGGTTCCTCCACCTAGACATTCATCACCATTGTAGAAGACAACAGCTTGTCCTGGAGTAATCGCTCGAATCGGTTGAGCAAATTCAACACGAGCTTCATTATTTTCTAATGGATGCACCGTGACAGCAAAGTCTTGTTGACGATAGCGGAACTTCGCCGTACAAGAGAATGGTTCGTTTTTTCCATCAGCAGAAGTCCAATGAACATCTGTAGCAAAGATTGAATCCGAATACAGTGCTGGGTGGTCAAAACCTTGTCCTACATATAGAATGTTCTTTTCAAGATTTTTCCCAATAACAAACCATGGTTCACCAGCTCCACCGATTCCCAATCCTTGTCTTTGACCAATTGTATAATACATCAGTCCGTCATGCTTACCCTTCATTTCACCCTCTAGCGTTTCCATTCTACCTGGCTGAGCTGGAAGGTAGTTGCTTAGAAATTCTTTAAAGTTTCTTTCCCCTATAAAGCAGATTCCCGTGGAGTCCTTCTTTGTTGCGGTAGCTAGTCCTGCTTCTTTGGCAATTTCACGGACTTTCTTTTTATTAATAGAGCCAATCGGGAACATGACCTTTTCCAATTGTTCTTGTCCTAGTTGATTAAGGAAATAGGTTTGATCCTTATTTTCATCTAGTCCACGAAGCATTTTATACTCCCCATCACGATAGGCTACCTGAGCATAGTGACCTGTTGCTAAATAATCAGCACCAAGCTTTAAGGCATGCTCAAGAAAGGCTTTAAACTTAATTTCTTTATTACACATAACATCCGGATTTGGGGTTCTACCGGCTTTATACTCATCTAAAAAGTACGTAAATACTTTATCCCAATATTGTTTCTCGAAATTCACCGCATAGTATGGGATTCCGATTTGGTTACAAACTCGAATGACATCATTATAATCTTCTGTTGCAGTACACACACCGTTTTCATCTGTGTCATCCCAGTTTTTCATAAAGATGCCAATGACATCATAGCCTTGTTGTTTTAACAACAGTGCAGCTACCGACGAATCTACACCACCTGACATTCCAACAACAACGCGTGTATCTTTTGGTTCTTTATTCATCCCCAACACCTCCTACCCTTTAATTCTTGAGATGATTTTTCCAATCTGTTCACTGATATATTGAACTTGCTCGGTTGTATTAGAAATACCGAAGCTAAAGCGAATTGAATTTCGAACTCGATCTGAATCTTTCCCGAACATTGCTACAAGTACATGGGAGGGTTCAATAGACCCTGCTGTACATGCAGATCCACTGGAAGCTGCAATTCCTGCCATATCAAGATTTACAAGCATCGATTCAACATCTGTTCCAGGGAAGCTTAAGTTTAGCACGTGTGGTAATGATTGCTCAAGCAATCCGTTCTGAACAAACTCAACTCCTTGATCATTCAAGCTGTTGATTAATAATGTTCTAAATTCATTGTATTGATGTTGTTTTTCCTCTAAAGAACTTTTAGCGATTTTAACAGCCTCTGCTAGACCAACAATTGCAGGTACATTTTCTGTACCAGCTCTTCTTTTTCGTTCTTGTTCCCCACCAAATAGTGTAGGCTCAAGCATAATAGTACTCGAAGTATATAAGAAACCAATCCCCTTTGGTCCGTTAATTTTATGACCTGAGATTGAGAGTAAATCAAGCTTCAGCTCACGGACATTCATATCTAGTAGGCCATATGCTTGTACTGCATCTGTATGAAAGTAAGCTTGATGATTTGCTAACAGTTCTCCAATCTCTTGTATTGGTTGAATGGCACCGACTTCATTGTTTCCGTACATCATTGTAACAAGAATAGTATCGTCACGTAGAGCTTCTTTGACATCTTGAATTGCCACGATACCGTGTTCGTCTACTGGTAGATAGGTAATGTCAAACCCTTGTTTTTCTAGTTGTTGACATACGTGTAGAACGGCGTGATGCTCGATTTGTGTTGTGATGATATGTTTTCCTAGTGATTGACGAGCTTTAGCTACTCCTATTATTGCCATGTTATCTGCTTCGGTACCACCACTTGTAAAGATGATATCGTTGAAGTTTGCTCCAATACTTGAAGCGATTATTGTTCTTGCTTCGTCTAGGTAATGACGCGCTTCGCGACCATAGGAATGAATGCTTGAGGGATTTCCATATACTTCTAGCATGACGGAAGACATTTTTTTGATGACGTCGGGGTGCATGGGAGAAGTTGCGGCATGGTCTGCATATACCTTTTCCATACTAACTCCTTCTTTCTTTTCTTGGTTTTTATGTGGTCTCTTGTGAATGAGTCCGTTGCTTTCCACTCCAGGTGCTTGCTTTCCGCGGGGCGGAGGTGAGCCTCCTCAACGAAAAGCGGAGGCGAGCGCTTAGGGACGTATGGATTGGAGCGAACCGCACGAGATAAAGGAAACACGGCGAACATGGTGAGCCGATGTTGACTTATCTGGGTTCCGTACCTACCGGAACGGAACCTTCCTCTTTATTCGTGAAATCCGCTAGTCCCTGCGAGCCAGAGCTAGACACTCGCTTCGCTCATGCGGGGTCTCACCATTTCCGCTATTCCCGCAGGAGTCAAGCACCTTTCGTTCCAAGCAACTCTGTAGTAATAATGGAAATATGTTATAAACTGTTTAATTCACTAGATACTTAATTGAATACTCTGTCCTACTAGTAGTTTTAATCAGTCTAGTTTTTTATATAATTGAGACAATTTAAAGCTTTAATATTAAAATTTAATAACCTTATGAGTTTCTACAACCAATCGTTGCTGTCTATACTAGCAGTTTAGATATAGAACATGTAGGCGTCTGATTCGCCGTCGTTTGAGTGGCTGGCTAGGTCTTCTATTGTTGTGTTGTCTAGTACTTCTTTTACGGCGTCGCGTATTCGAATCCATAGTTCTCTTTTTGCTGGTTCTTCTTCTTCAATGCCTTCGACTGGGCTGATCGGTCCTTCTAGGATGCGAATGATGTCGCCTGCTGTGATTTCGGAAGGTTCGTGTCCGAGGACATAGCCACCATAAGCACCGCGAATGCTTTTTACAAGTCCCGCATTTCGAAGTGGTGCCACAAGTTGTTCTAGATAGTGTTCAGAAAGCTCGTGTGCTTGTGCAATTGTTTTTAAAGAGGTAGGGCCCTCTCCATGCCGCTTTGCTAATTCAATCATAATCGTTAAGCCGTATCGGCCTTTCGTTGATATTTTCATCTTTACGCACCTCTTATAAACATTTGGTTTCAAAATTTTTTCCAATAGAATGTATTTGACTTTTGTCATTATAGCATATCTGGTAGTGCAACGTTAAAGGGATTATCAATTAATAGGTCCGTCCCTATGTTGGAAAATTTCCTAGTAGCTTTGAATGTGATAAAGTGTAAGTATGAGAACATCAGTTTGGAGAGATATATATGTCAGTTAAACCGTTGGCTTTTCGTATGAGGCCGAGAACGATTGAAGAGATTATTGGACAAGCACACCTCGTTAGTGAAGGAAAGATTATTAATCGAATGGTTAAAGCAAAGCAGCTTTCTTCTATGATTTTGTATGGGCCACCTGGGATTGGAAAGACCTCTATTGCTAGTGCCATTGCGGGAAGTACAAAATACGCGTTTCGTACACTAAATGCTGTTACAAATAATAAGAAGGATATTGGAATTATTGCAGAAGAAGCTAAGATGTCAGGTAAAGTTATATTACTACTTGATGAAATTCATCGATTAGACAAAGCGAAACAGGATTTCCTTTTGCCATTTCTTGAGAATGGAATGATTACACTTATTGGTGCAACAACAAGTAATCCTTATCATGCGATCAATCCTGCCATTCGCAGTCGATGTCAAATCTTTGAGCTTCATCCTCTAACGGAAGAGGAGATGAAGGATGCTTTACTTCGAGCGATTGAAGATCCCGAACGAGGTTATGGAAAACTTGATATTGCAATTGATGAGGAAGCGCTAAAACATTTCGCACAAAGAAGTAATGGCGATGTTCGTAGTGCACTAAATGCGTTGGAGTTGGCCGTATTGTCAACATCCCCGAATGATGCAGGAACCATTACGATTACATTATCAGTAGCTGAGGAATGCCTACAAAAGAAAAGCTTTTCGCATGACAAAGATGGTGATGGTCACTATGATGTTTTAAGTGGTTTCCAAAAATCCATACGAGGTAGTGATGTAAACGCAGCTCTTCATTATTTAGGAAGATTAGTCGAAGCAGGTGACCTTGTGAGTATTGCTAGAAGACTTGTAGTGATTGCTTATGAGGATATTGGTCTTGCGAATCCTCAAGCAGGTCCACGAACGTTAGCCGCTGTTGAATCTGCAGAAAGATTAGGCTTCCCAGAAGCAAGAATCCCTCTCGCTACTGCGGTAATTGAGTTATGCTTATCACCGAAATCAAACTCTGCCATTGCTGCAATTGATTCTGCACTTGCAGATATTCGAAAAGGAAAAAGTGGTGAGGTTCCTCTTCATTTAAAGGATGCTCACTATTCCGGTGCGAAGGAGCTCGGACGAGGAATAGAATATAAATTTCCTCATGACTATGACTCTGGATGGGTAGCACAACAATATTTGCCTAATACACTTAAAAATGCAAAATATTATGAGCCCAAAGATACCGGTAAATTTGAACAGGCATTAGCGCAAATCTATGAAAATATACAGAAACGCTCAAAATAGTGATTCATAGCAAAAAGGGTGCAGCTTCTGCACCCTTTTCTAATTTTATGCTGCCACATCTCGTTTGTTAAATACAACAAAAGCAAGTAATTGGAACAGTAAGAAATATACGACAAGCATGATAATTGAAAATTGCATTGTCATCCCTTCAACTAAAGGTTGTGTTTCTCCTGTATACTGTGTTAAGTCAGTATTTGCAAATAAACTATATTTTGCCCAATCAAACTTCATAGCAATAAGGGCTGTTACTTGAGATCCAGAGAATAATAGGAAGAGTGAGATTCCTAATGCAAGCGAGCTACTTCTAAATACTGCCGAAATCATAAAGGCCATTGTTGACATCATAAATACATCAATTGTTCTTAGGAAGTAGGTTTTGATTAAATAACCGACAATACTTTGTTCTACCACTTTTCCATCTACAAAAGCCAAGTGCACTGAGTTTCCGTCTGTTCCAAATAAGATAAAGCCTAGAATAAGAGAAACAGTGAACAGTATAGCTAATAAAAAGGTTCCAAATAGCAATACCGTTACATATTTTGATAGAAGAATTTTTGTTCTTGAGATTGGACGAATAAGAAGAAGCTTAATTGTTCCCCAAGAAAACTCACTAGCGACAATACTTGCAGCAACAATAATCGCAAAGAGTCCAACAAACATAATGGCACCAGCATTTTCCTCAACATACGTCCAAGCTGTTTCGCCTTCGTATGGGTTAACATCATTATCTAATCGGTACTGATTTATTGCGATCTGTTCCTCTAAATAGCTACGATATGCGTCATTAAATCCGTTTTCTTCAATCTGTTCTAGTTCCTGCTGTTGCGCCGCTAATTCAGCTGTAACAGTTGCTTTCCAGTCTTCTGGCACCTCACTTTTAATGTCATCGTATTTCATAAAAGCTCCAGATACTCCAATGACTAGTAGCAATAAACCAAGCATGACATATGTGCCAACTCGTTTGAAAATTTTCAACCATTCATTTTGGATAAGACTAAGCATTTACAAGCGCCTCCTTCTCTTTTGTTATTTCTAAGAAACGATCCTCTAATGTTTTTGCAATTGGCATTACACTATAGATTTGAACATTGTGCTCAACTAAATGCTTGACTAGTCGAGGTATATCCTCTTTAGCGATTTGAAGTTGTACCATATTATCTTCCATTTTAAATTGAATAGAAGAGTCATAGGATTCGATCATTGCTGGTACTGCTGCATTACCGTCAACCTCCAGCTGATACACCTGTTCATCTCCATCAACAAATGAACGAATATCTTGAACATCTGTTAATTTTCCTTTTTGGATAATAGCAATACGATCACACATCATTTCCATTTCGGATAAAAGGTGACTTGATACGATTACTGCCATACCTTCTTCTCTAGCAAGCTTTCGAATGTAATCACGAATTTCTCGAATTCCAGCTGGATCTAAACCATTTGTTGGTTCATCAAGGATTAAAATTTTGGGCCTATGAAGCAAACATTGTGCTAAGCCTAATCTTTGACGCATTCCAAGAGAGTATGTTTTTACTTTATTATGAATTGCTTGTGTTAAGCCTACTAATTCTACTACTTCATCAATTCTCTCTTTTGAAATACCTTTATTCATTCTCCCGTAATGCTTTAGATTCTCATAGCCTGTTAAAAATTTATAAAGCTCTGGATTTTCTACAATCGCTCCTATTTCTCGTACAGCTTTTTCAAAGTTTGATTTAATGCTATTGCCAGTGATGATAATATCTCCTTCGGTAATTCCCATTAGACCCACAATCATACGGATGGTTGTTGTTTTCCCCGCTCCATTTGGTCCTAAGAACCCAAATACTTCTCCTTCATAAACATCAAACGTTAATGAATCAATTATTGTTTTCCCCTTAATCTTCTTTGATACATTTTTCAATTGTACAACTGGTTTCATCCTTACACTCCCTTTTCATTCGATAATTTTTTTAGCCATTCTAATACCGATAGCCCTTGTGTTTCACGTAAATCTTCAACTAAACAATGGCCTTGAATCAGCCCATCATTGATGACATAGGCTTCATCGAGGATTGCTTCAATTTCATCAATTTCATGTGTTGTAATAATAACCGTTTGTTTTTCAAAATCTATAAAAGAAATGAGCCCTTTTACAATCGAGTCTCTGACCATAGGATCTAATCCAGAGAATGGTTCGTCTAACAAAAGTACGTCTGTATCCCTTGATAATGTTAAAACAAGCTTTAATCTTCCACGGTTCCCTTTAGATAGATGCTTTAGCTTCTTTGAACGATCAAGCTTCATAAAAGCAACTAACTCCTCAGCTTTTTTAAGCTGAAAATCTTCAAATTGTGTTGAGTAATATTTAATATAATGATCTACTGTAAAGGAATCATAAAACATATCGAGTTCTGTCAAATAAGCAACATGCTTGGCGATTTTTCGTGTGATAGACTGATTCTCATAGAGGACTTCCCCTTTATCAGGCTGCACGAGACCAGCTATCATTTTTAACGTGGTAGATTTCCCACTCCCATTTGGGCCCAACACACCGTAGACTTTTCCCCGTTCAAAGGTAAAATTAATATCTTTTACTGCAAACGTGTTACCATATCTTTTCGTTACTTGTTTAAACGTAATCGGCATTTTATCATGCCTCCCTCTCAGCCTTGAAATATTGTTGAATACTAAAAATCATTTCGTCCTCTGTTAAACCAAGCTCCTTCATCTGGTTTACGAATAATTCAATAACCTCTCTTTGTAAGTCTCCGCTTATTGAAGATAAGATTTCTTTATTCTCTGTAATAAAAGTTCCCTGCCCTCTCCTTGTTTCCACAATGCCCATCCTCTCTAATTCACTATACGTTCTCTGAATCGTATTCGGATTAACACCTGACTCCACCGCCATTTCCCTAACCGATGGGAGCTTGTCACCTGGCCAATTCTCTCTGCGAACAATTTTTCTTATAATCCGATCTGCAATTTGCATATATATCGGCTTTGATGCTGAAAATTCCTCTGTCATTTGCTACACCTCAACCTTACGATCTAATAACCAACTTGATAAGAAGAATATTCCAATCATGATGATAAAATATAGAGCCATGGCACTTAAGGGAATGGGAAGCTCTGTTTGTCTTAAATCAAATGCTCCCCCACGTTCGTTTATATTAAACGAAAACTCTGATACGAAAGGGACACTCCAAGAACCTACTATATTTTCTAACCACTTCACACGAAGTAATAGTGTGGCGATAATCTGATAGCTAATATAAAACAAGACTAATAATAACCACCGGATACTTCTGATTTTTGGAAATTTACCTAAATAGTGATAGAACGTCCAATACGTGATAATCCATATTCCGAAATAAAGTGCTGTACTAGAAATAGCTAAATTCACATAGATCCCTTCTACCCATGGCCAAACTGTGAAATGTTCTTGCTGCCAAGATAGAGTTAGTATTCCGAGTACATCCAATAGCAAAAAAGAAATTGTTGAATACGTGAAGGCAACGATGATTTTTGAAAGCAACAACTTTGATGCACTTTGTGTACTGTGTAACCACAGTTGATTTCTTCCTTCTAGACGTAGCATGGAGTACAAGATAATGGGAATGATGGCGATGTGCCAGAATCCTAGCATGACTACGAATATTAAAGCGACAGCAGGTTCTTCAAAATATTGACTGACTCCAATGCCAATTAGGTAGATAAAGAACATGACGGTAAGCCATCCGAAAAACCAAACTCTTGAAATCATATAATCTTTCCATAATAAACCTTTAAATGCGTTCATTTTTCCAAACTCCTCCACAGAAGTGTTCTTTTGTATTAGTGTTCTAGTTAGATAGTACACTAATACAAAATGGTTTTCAACTACTTTTTTTCAATTTATTGGATATTCTTTCAGAATAATTAAATTGCCTAATCTCTTTTTGAAAAAAAACTATATTAATTATTAAACCGCTAGTGACACTACAGAGTTGTTTGGAGCGGAAGGGTGCTTGACTCCTGCGGGATTAGCGGAAATGGTTGAATGCTAGCATTCAACCCTGGTGAGACCAAGTTCCGTACCCACTGGAACGGAACCCCGCAGGAGTGTAGCGACGAGGAGGCTCACTACACGCCCGGCGGAAAGCAAGCACCCTGGAGCGAAAAGCAACGGTCCATTAGATAAACTGTTAGCATTAATACAGTGTTAGCATTAAAGGTCTGATTTCTAAGTGAATAAAGGGTATTTGGATATTTTTGAAGAAGTGAAAAATACTAATAAAAAATCGATGGAAGGGGTTGAGGCAATTGACACATCGGAAGGACGCTTGGTCTGATGAGGAAGATCGGTATTTGCGTTCAACGGTTTTAAAATTTATTGAAGAGGACCAAACAAAATCAGCAGCATTTGAAAAGGTTTCGCGAGAGCTTGGTAGAACTAAGGGAGCATGTGCTTATCGTTGGAATCGTGTATTGAAGGATCAGAGTGATCATGAAGAAGTACTAGTTAAACGTGACATAGAAGAAATACCCGCAAGTCACGACGATCAAGTTAGTTTTGCTGATCAACTACAAACATGTATTGAGTACTTAAGTACTCTAGTATCCCCTCACGATGGAGAACAAGAACGGAAGGAATTACTTAAAGAGCGAAAGCAGCTCTTAGATAAACAACATGAATTAAAAGAACGGTACAATCAAATTGTTGAAAAGCATGAAAAGGTCCAGCAAATGCTCTCTTTATTACAAGAGGCGGAGAATCTGACTTCTAATGAAAAAACTAATATTGTACATTAAAAAAGGATGCCAGTTTTTATTGGCATCCTTTTGATTATTTGTCTTTAACACGTACAATTTCAATATCTTTTAGTAATTCATTAATCACATGACTTGCAGCGATTAGACCAGCAACAGATGGGACGAAAGCATTTGAGGAAGGTGGCATTTTGGCTTTACGAATTTTTGCTTCATCGTTTCCAACCTCTTTACGAATTTCTTCTCGAATAACAATCGGACTTTCGTCAGAGAAAACAACCGTTATCCCTTTACGAATCCCTTCTTTTTTCAAACGAGTACGAATCACCTTCGCAATTGGATCTGTATGCGTTTTTGAAATATCTGCTACTTGAAAACGAGTCGGATCATTTTTATTTGCAGCACCCATACTTGAGATTATTGGAATTTTACGTTCTAAGCATTCTTTCATTAAGTGAATTTTATACGAGATTGTATCTGATGCATCAATTACGTAATCTATGTTCTGATCAAAGAACTGCTCATATGTTTCTTCTGTATAGAACATTTTTAATGAAACAACTTCACATTCTGGATTAATGTCTTTAATACGTGCAGCCATTAAATCTACTTTAGGTTGTCCCACAGTAGAGAGCAATGCGTGTATTTGTCTATTAACATTTGTGATATCCACATCGTCTTTATCAACAAGCACAAGACGCCCTACACCTGAACGTGCCAATGCTTCAGCTGCAAAAGAACCCACTCCTCCGATTCCTAAAACAGCGACAGTCGTATTTTTTAACGTATTTAGCCCTTCTTTTCCAATGGCTAACTCGTTACGTGAAAATTGGTGTAGCAATAGAATCAACTCCATCATAAGTATTCAACTAGGTTTTTACTGAATTAGGATAAAGGAAAAGTAGTAGAAAAGCAACCCGTAGTTTATTTATAAACGATTCTGTTTTACGGTACACTTCATATTATTGTCAATGGAAAGTGTGTAAAACTGACATCAGCTTTATTTCGAGTTTTTGAATCATGTGCCTTTGACACGTAAAATATAGGCTGCTTCTAACTGGATCATTCACTTAGCTGAAGATTAGGAAATACGATTCTTAACCGTAGTTCTTCGCGGACATTTATTCCGTTATTTTCACAGAAAGTGTTCATTTCGAGGGTTTTGTGGACATTTATTCCTTTATTTGATGAATTTCGCAATAAATTTTCTCGATTTCAGTTAGATAAAGGAACAGATGTCCGTCAGGCATTCATAATCAAGGTTTCAGGCAATAATAACGGAATAAATGTCCGCGTTGTTATTTTCTAAAACTTCCTACACCGGTTGTTCAATAAATTCTTATAAATATTAATTGAAATGATGCTAGATAAAACATAAATGACATGCTACTTGTTAGTTGCTTTTCAAGTGTACCACAATTATTTTCTTTTAAATTTATTAGTAGTATGGATTACATCTTGGAAATCATGCTGTTTGTTTCAATCGTTTTTTAAAAGTGACACTTTATGTGACTGGTTTTTGTGTGGATTGAAGGGGCTTTTTTTTATTGGGGTGCTTTTTTTGGTGTCAGTCCCTTCAAGAAGTCTCCTTTTATCAAGCAGAATGTTTGTCATCCTGGATTTAAGTGTGACTGTCTTCAGGGACAGACCCCTCTTGCACTTACGGGTATGGTAGATTGAAGGGGCTTTTTTTTATTGGGGTGCTTTTTTTGGTGTCAGTCCCTTCAAGGAGTCTCCTTTTATCAAGCAGAATGTTTGTCATCCTGCATTTAAGTGTGGCTGTTTTCAGGGACAGACCCCTCTTGCACTTACGATGTTTGGATTTAGAGAGGGATATGCTTTTGGTGTGGAACAAAAAAGAGCCACACTGTTAACGTGTGACTCGGATCATCTAGACTCATATTAGGAATGTAATAAGAACAAGTCCCAATTATGCCGTTGATGTGGTTCCTTCGTTTTGAACCCGCTCATCGCAGGTGGGTGCTTTGTTCAAAGATTTGTAAGTCCTTTAAAAAGGCATGTACGCCACTTTGAAACTTCAAGCTCCCGAAGGTATAGTTGTTCGGTCAAAACTGATAGGTAAAACAACGTACACATCAGGACTCGTTTAATTGTTTTTATAGTATCATATGAAAATGGTGATTTCAACAAAGACAAGACTGGAAATTATTCACTTTTTTCGACACGAACCTGTAACGATAAATCCACTAATTGATTGTCACTTACTTCACTTGGTGCATTCGTCAATAAATCACTTGCGCTTGCTGTTTTAGGGAATGCGATTGTATCACGAAGGTTCGTACGTCCTGCTAGAAGCATAACTAAGCGATCTAACCCTAATGCAATACCACCATGTGGAGGTGTTCCATATTCGAATGCTTCAAGTAGGAATCCGAATTGCTCTTGTGCTTCTTCTTTAGAGAATCCAAGAACCTTAAACATTTTCTCTTGAATGTCTCTTTCATAGATACGAAGAGATCCACCACCAAGCTCATATCCATTTAACACAAGGTCATAGGCTTGTGCACGAACATTCGCGGGATCTGTTTCTAATTTTTCAAGATCTTCACGGACTGGCATTGTGAATGGATGGTGTGCTGCATAATAGCGTCCTTCTTCCTCAGCATACTCTAATAATGGCCAATCTGTTACCCAAAGGAAGTTAAACACTGTCTCATCAATAAGACCTAATTCTTTTCCAAGCTTTAAGCGAAGAGCACCTAGCGCGTCCGCAACAACAGATTTCTTATCTGCAACAAATAATAATAAATCTCCTTGCTCAACAGATGCTTGCGCTTGAAGCTGCTGCTGTTCTTCTTCAGTAATAAACTTTGAAATTGGGCCTTTTAATCCATCTTCTTCAGCCTTAAGCCATGCAAGTCCTTTTGCACCATAACGTGAAACGAATTCTGTTAAAGCATCAATGTCCTTACGAGAATAGTTACTTGCAGCACCTTTAACATTAATTAATTTTACTTGCCCACCGCTTGACACTGCACCTGCAAATACTTTAAAGCTTGAGTCTTTTACAATTTCAGATGCATCTATAAGTTCCATAGCAAATCGTGTGTCTGGCTTATCGGAGCCATAACGACTCATTGCTTCATCATATGTCATTCGCGGAATAGGAGTTTGTAATGCTACACCTTTTACATCTTGTAAAAGCTGCTTCATCATATCCTCTACTAGAGCAATAATCTCTTCCTGAGACATGAAGCTCATTTCCATATCAATTTGTGTAAATTCTGGCTGACGGTCTGCACGTAAATCTTCATCACGGAAGCAGCGAGCAATTTGGAAATAACGGTCAAAGCCTGATACCATTAATAGCTGTTTAAATATTTGTGGTGATTGAGGTAAAGCATAAAATTCACCTGGATGCACACGGCTTGGTACAAGATAGTCACGTGCTCCTTCTGGCGTACTTTTTGTTAAAATTGGTGTTTCAACATCAAGGAATCCATTATCATTTAGGAAGTTACGGAATGACAATGTTACATCATGACGTAATTTCATCGTGTCAAACATGACGGATCTACGTAGATCTAGGTAACGATATTTTAAACGAACATCCTCATTTACGTCTGATTGATCTCCAATAACAAATGGCGGTGTCTTTGCACTATTAATAATCTCAACACTTTCAGCCTGAATTTCAATCTTACCTGTGTTAATGTTTTCATTCACTGTACTTTCTTCACGTGCTACTACGCTCCCAGTTACAGAAAGAACGTACTCGTTACGGATTTTCTCAGCAAGCTCTAACGCTGCTTTAGATAAGTCTGGATTGAACACAATTTGAACAATCCCTGTTCGGTCCCGTAAGTCAATAAAAATTAAACCACCTAAGTCTCTTCTCTTTTGAACCCAGCCCTTAAGGACTACCTTTTCACCAATAAACTTCTCTGTAACTTCACCACAGTAGGATGTACGCTGTGTCATGTTAATGACCTCCTAAACGAATATGTTTTTCTAAATACGATATAAATTCAGGTAAAGCAACTTCTTCTTGCTCCCCAGATTGCATATTCTTTATGTTAATTTTATTGTTTTTTAATTCTTCATCACCTAAAACTGCAACGAATTTTGCATGATGACGATCCGCTGCTTTAAATTGAGCTTTTAACTTTCGATCTAAGTAATCTCGTTCAGCGGTAAAACCTGCATTTCGAAGCTCGTGCAGTATTTTTACAGTGTGATCCTTTGCTTCTTCACCAAGTGATACAAAGTAGCAATCTAGTGCTTCTTCAATTGGAAGAGCAATTCTTTCTGCTTCTAGCGCAGCTAACAGACGCTCAATACTAAAGGCAAATCCAATTCCAGGTGTTGCTGGCCCACCTATCATTTCAACTAACCCATTGTATCGGCCACCACCACATAGAGTAGTTATTGCTCCGAACCCTTCAGCATTGCTCATAATCTCAAACGCAGTATGGTTATAGTAATCAAGTCCACGTACCAATGTAGGGTCTACAACGAACTCAATGTCCATGGCTTGTAAATATTTTTGAACCTTTTCAAAATAAATTCGAGATTCATCATTTAAGTAATCAAGAATTGATGGTGCAGAGCTCATTAACTCGTGATCACGATCTTTTTTACAATCAAGAATTCGCAGTGGATTCTTTTCTAGGCGATTTTGGCAATCACTACAAAACTCATCAATTCTTGGTTTAAAGTGGTTGATTAATGCCTCGCGGTGATTTGTTCTACTTTCTGTATCACCAAGACTATTGATAATAAGCTTTAAGTTCTTTAATCCAAGTTTTTGATAGACTTGCATCGCTAATGAGATTACTTCAGCATCGATTGCTGGGTCTTCACTTCCAAGTGCCTCAACACCAAATTGAACAAATTGACGATAACGTCCTGCTTGAGGTCGTTCATAACGGAACATTGGGCCCGTGTAAAATAACTTCACTGGCTGGTTTGGATCACCGAACATTTTATTTTGGACGAAAGATCGAACGACGGGTGCAGTTCCTTCTGGTCGTAACGCTAAGCTTCTTCCTCCACGGTCTTCAAACACATACATTTCTTTTTGAACGATGTCGGTTGTATCCCCCACACCTCTCATAAATAACTCACTTGATTCAAAAATAGGAGTTCTAATTTCTTTGTACTGATATGTTTTACAGATATCTTTAGCGACTTCTTCGATGTACTGCCACTTTTCAACCTCTCCAGGCAAGATATCTTGCGTTCCGCGCGGGACTTGAATAGACATTTGGTTTGCCTCCTTTAATATTATTTATGTAGTACAAAACCAATCCCTTAAAGGAGCGTAGGATTTTAGAGAATACAAAAAAGCCCCCATCCCTTGATATACAAGGGACGAGAGCTATATATTCCCGTGGTGCCACCCTAATTGAAGCTTCAAAAAAAGCTTCCACTTAGCCAGTTAACGCCTGGTACGTTCATCTCCTACTAAAACCGTAATTTTTTCAGAGCGAAACCTAAGGAGTGTTCATTCACTAAGTCAGCATGTAGAAATGCTTTCAGCCTAGGGCATTTCCTCTCTTTTCATGTGATGGTTAGCTACTATGCTCCATCATTGGTTTTGTTTAAATACTATTTTGTTTCTTTATCATAATGATGCCATACCATGATGTCAAGACTATTTATTAAAAAATTTGGGACAGTGGGACAGGTTCCCTGTCCCACTTATGAACGCTCGAGCTTCTTTTTTAACATTCGAACTTCTCGTAAATTCAAACCGAATTCAGAAGCTAACTCAACATTCACAGCATCCTTTTCACGTTCAACAAAGTGATGAAAGTTCACTCCAAATAATTGATTATCGGAATTGTTCGTCATTAAATTTTTATCACTTGCTCTCATCAGTTTCATCCTTTCAAACGTCATCACTATATATCATTTCCAATTATTATTTTTTCTATTATTTAAAAGGAGTTCTCTTTTTTTTATCGTATTTATACTCTATTACGTTTTTTTAAAATATGAGATACTATATCTTTCCATTCAATGCAATTTTTACAATTATGGGGGAGTGAAAACCGATTAGAACTTACATATCCATTATTACCTGCTTCGCTTTATTCCTTACGATTCTGGTTCCCTTCCATCAAGAGAAGGTCCATGCAGAAACACGTTATGTTGAAGTGTCTATCCCGACATTAAATGTTCGGAAAGGACCAGGCTTGTCCTATCCAGTAGTGGCACAAATTCATAAAGGAGAAAAATATAAATTACTTGACCAGAGCGGAGATTGGTATCAAATTCAAGTCTCATCACAAAAAGCCTGGGTTGCAAATTGGCTTGTGAATGAAGTTACTAGTACTGATAGTGATGTAAAAAGTGGCACAGTAACAGTAAATGGCCTTCGTGTTCGAAGCGGACCATCTACTAGTAATTCTATTCTAGCGATTGTAAACAAAGGAGATTCATTTTCAGTTCAAGAAACAAGAGGGAATTGGATAAAAATATCTATCAAATCTGTGACGGGATGGATTTCATCTGATTTTGCTGAATTAAAAGCATCTCCGATATCAACAGACCAGCGAGAACCTAGTAGTAATGTTGAGGAACCCACAACTCAAAATACGAGTGGAATTGTTTCTGTATCGAGTTTAAATGTTCGTTCAGAGCCATCTTTAAATGCAAGAATTGTAGGAGCGCTTCACAAAGGAGATAAGGTTTCAATTTTAACCTCTTCGTCTGGTTGGGCTCAAATACAGTTTGGAAGTCAAAAAGCTTGGGTTAGCAATCGCTATATTGAAAGTATGAAAGAGACGGTTTCTGAGGAAGTCAGTGAGAGTGAGAATGAAACTGGGATAATAGAGAATGAAAAATCCTCATTAACTGGTACTATTACGGTGTACTCATTAAATGTGCGAGATCAAAACTCTCTAAATGGTAAGGTTATTGGGAAAGTTTCAAAAGGAGAACAATACCCTATTCTAAATGAACAAAGCAATTGGTACCAGATCCAGCTATCGAATAATAAAAAAGGTTGGGTTGCAAGCTGGTATGTTGAAAAAACAATTTCAGCACCAGAGCAAACAACACCAGCTCAGAATGGAAAAATAACCATTTTGTATAATGGCACAAACATTCGAAGTCAATCTAATGTGCAGTCAGCTATTGTGTTACGAGCACTAAGTGGACAAACATTCCCAATTTCTAAAACTGTAGGGGATTGGTACGAAATTGTATTAGATAATGGAACCAAAGCGTATGTTGCAGGCTGGATTGTTAGTAGTTCAACAACCTCTACTACTAAGCCACAGCAACCAACTCAAAACCCGAATAAAAATGGAACACTAAAAGGAAAAACCATTGTCATTGATCCCGGACATGGAGGACGAGATAATGGAACAACTGGGGTACGTGGAACGTTTGAAAAGCTTTTAACAATGAAAACTTCTGAGTTATTGTACGAAAAGCTTCGAAATGCTGGAGCAAACGTCATCTTAACACGTCAAGATGATCGATACATTTCTCTCCAATCACGTGTTGCTCTTTCACACTATTACAAGGCCGATGCATTCGTTAGTGTTCATTTTGATAGCTATCAAAACTCATCTGTAATGGGTCATACAACATACTATTATCATAACTACCAGAAGGAATTAGCTGTTACTATAAACAAGCAGCTCTCGAACAGGCTAAACTTAAGAGATCGCGGCACTCAGGTTGGAAATTATCACGTAGTACGAGAAAATAAAAATCCTGCTGTACTACTAGAGCTTGGATTCTTAAGCAACCCAACAGAAGAAGCAACAGTAAACACATCCTACTTCCAAGACATGGCAGCAAACTCAATCTACCAAGGATTAAGCGATTATTTCTCTAATTAAAAAATAGGGACGGACCTTAAAGCTTCCTTGAAGCTAAAGGTCCGTCCCTTTATTTACTTTCTACGATAAGTGTTACAGGTCCATCGTTTGTAAGCTTTACATCCATCATCGCTCCAAACGTTCCTGTTTCAACTGTTACACCTTTTTCTCGTAATACTTTGTTAAAATGCTCGTATATTTTTTCGGCATGTTCTGGTCTAGCCGCTTCCATAAAATTTGGGCGTCGACCTTTACGACAATCACCATATAAAGTAAATTGAGAAACTGATAAAATCTCACCCTTAACGTCAAGCAATGAATGATTCATCTTCCCGTCAGTATCTTCAAAGACACGTAGGTTCACGATTTTATCTGCAACATACTCCGCATCAGCTTCTTTATCATTATGGGTAATACCAACAAGGAGAACGAAGCCTCCTTGAATTTGTCCCACGATTTCATTTTCTACTGTGACCGAGGCCTCTTTACTTCTTTGTAAAACAACTCGCATTTGTTAAGCTCCTTAATTCATAATCCTTCTAACTGCATAGATATCAGAAATTTGTTTAATTCGTTCAACTACCTTTTGTAGATGTGAAACGTTTTGTATTGATATTGACATATTAATTGTTGCCATTTTATTTCGATCCGACTTACCACTAACAGCAGTAATATTCGTCTTCGTTTCATTTACAGCTTGAAGTACCTCGTTTAGTAATCCTCTTCGGTCATAACCAGATATCTCGATATCAACATTGTATTCTTTACGTATATCTCCAGCACTTTCCCAAGCAACTGGGATAAGACGCTGTTCCACGTCTGATGAACTAATATTCGTACAGTCTGCTCTATGAACGGATACGCCTCGACCTTTTGTGATAAACCCAACAATTTCATCTCCAGGTACTGGGCTACAGCACCTAGATAAACGTATCAATAGGTTATCAATCCCTTCAACCTGTACACCTGCATCCTTTTTACGTTTTACAGGTTGAGCCTTTAATTCAGACATAACCTCATGAATCATATCCTCTTGATCTCGTAGACGGCGTAGCTTCTCTGTTAATCTATTTGCAATTTGAGCAGCGGTAATACCATTGTAGCCAACCGCAGCAAACATATCCTCTTCATTTGAGAAGTTGAACTTTTCTGCAACTCTGTTTAGATTTTCTGGAACGAGGATCTCTTTCACTTCAAAATCAAGGTTCTTGATTTCTTTTTCAACAAGCTCTCGTCCTTTTTCAATATTCTCTTCTTTTCGTTGCTTCTTAAAGAATTGTCTAATTTTATTCTTTGCTTGTGATGTTTGAGCAAGCTTTAACCAATCCTGACTCGGACCATAGGAGTGCTTTGATGTTAGAATTTCAATAATATCCCCTGTTTCCAGCTTATAATCCAACGTGACCATTTTCCCATTAACTTTAGCTCCGATGGTTTTATTTCCGATTTCAGAGTGAATTCGGTAGGCAAAATCGATTGGCACTGAACCCGATGGAAGTTCAATCACATCGCCTTTTGGTGTAAAAATAAAGACCATATCTGAAAAAAGGTCAATCTTAAGCGATTCCATAAACTCTTCTGCATTTGCTGATTCATCTTGGAATTCTAGTATCTCTCTAAACCACGAAAGCTTTTTATCTAGTGGTACATCTGCTGCAAGGTTTTTTCCTTCTTTGTAAGCCCAATGTGCCGCCACCCCAAACTCAGCTATTTGATGCATGTCATCTGTTCTGATTTGAACCTCTAATGGATCTCCCTTAGGTCCAATAACGGTTGTATGAAGAGATTGATACATGTTTGGCTTTGGCATTGCAATATAATCCTTAAAGCGACCCGGCATTGGTTTCCAACAGGTGTGGATAATCCCTAGTACTGCATAGCAATCCTTGATGCTATCAACAATAATTCTTACAGCAAGTAGGTCATAGATTTCATTAAATTGCTTATTTTGAAGTGCCATTTTACGATAAATGCTATAGATATGCTTTGGACGACCAGAAATCTCTGACTTTATTTCTACATCATGTAGACGGTCTTTCACTTCCGTTATAACATTTTCTAAATATTCTTCTCGTTCTGCACGCTTCTTTTTCATTAGGTTCACAATACGGTAGTATTGTTGTGGATTTAAGTAGCGAAGAGACGTATCTTCTAGCTCCCACTTAATTGTGGAAATCCCTAGTCTATGAGCAAGCGGTGCAAAAATTTCTAACGTTTCGTTTGCAATACGTCTTTGTTTTTCTTGTGGAAGATGCTTGAGCGTTCTCATATTATGAAGTCTGTCTGCAAGCTTAATTAGGATGACCCGGATATCCTGGGCCATTGCGACAAACATTTTACGATGGTTTTCAGCTTGCTGCTCTTCGTGAGATTTGTACTTAATCTTTCCGAGCTTTGTTACACCATCGACAAGCATAGCGACTTCTACATTGAATGCTTCTTTGATTTCCTCTAAAGTGACGTTCGTGTCTTCCACAACATCATGAAGAAAACCAGCAGCAACTGTTGCAGGATCCATCTCTAAATCTGCTAGAATGCCCGCTACTTGTATAGGGTGAATAATATAGGGCTCTCCAGATTTACGGAATTGTTCCTTGTGAGCTTCCTTTGCAAACTCATAAGCTTTTTCAACAAGCTCATAGTTTTCTTTATTTAAATATTCTTTTGTTTTGTCTATTACTTGTTGTGGAGTTAACACGTGATCCTTTGCCATGATCAAAATCACCTTTGCTTGCTATGGTTTATTTTTATTAAAACGTTTTTAATAATTGTTATTATTATCAGAAAAAAAATGCTTTCTGTAAAGGGTTTGACGGGAATTTGTCCAATTTGACCCTTTTTGTCTATTATCATTTTAAATCTTATCTCAATTTCTTAAACTTAATCCTAACATATTCGGGATTGATAGCGTATGTAATAACGCTTTGGAAAGTTCTTGCAATAAAACTTAGTCCGTTGCTCTCCACTCCAGATGCTTGCTTTCCGCGGGGCGTGAGGTGAGCCTCCTCGGCGCAAACGCCTGCGGGGTCTCACCTTTCCCGCAATTCCCGCAGGAGTCAAGCATCTTCCGTTCCGAGCAACTTAGTAGTTAGATAGGGATAGTCTTTCAACAAAGTTCAATTCTTTTTAAACAATCTTCAAATACCCCATAATATGCACATAAAAGTAATTTATATAGAGTATGTATTTCTTTATAAATAAAAAGGGCTGACACTTATCGAGGTGTCAGTCCCTTTTCTATGCGTATTCTTTCATTATAAACGAACAGTGTGAAATTTAATACTGCATTAGTGTTAAAATGTCATAGCCTTCTAGTTTATCGCGGCCATCTAGGTAAGATAGTTCGATTAGGAATGCTGTACCAGCTACGATACCACCTAGTTCTTCTACAAGTTTGATTGTTGCTTCAATTGTACCACCTGTTGCTAATAGGTCATCGGTAATTAGAACACGTTGACCAGGCTTAATTGCATCCTTATGGATTGTTAAGGAGTCTTTACCGTACTCAAGACCATATTCTACTTGAATCGTTTCTCTTGGTAATTTTCCTGGTTTACGTACTGGAGCAAATCCTACTCCTAGTGCATAGGCAACAGGACAACCGATAATGAATCCACGTGCTTCTGGTCCTACTACTAGGTCAATTTGTTTTTCTTGAGCATATTCAACAATTTGGTCTGTTGCATATCTATAGGCATCACCATTATCCATTAATGTGGTAATGTCTTTAAATCTAATTCCTTCTTTTGGCCAATCCTCAACAATTGTTACATATTGCTTTAAATCCATGCTTTGACTTCCTCCTCGCTTCTTACGGACGTATTCATCCTTTGGTCAAACCATGATTTGAGGTCGTGATAGGATGAATACAATAGCTCATTTTCAAGCTTAATATAGGCTTGCTTTTGTTGATATGTTTTAGACTGGGATAAATCACGTTTTGCCTTTGTTTGATTTAGCCTAATAATACCATTGTCCATTGTAACAAAATCTAATTCAAAAAACACCTTTGACATAAATTCTATCGTTTCTTTTGACCAGCCTTTATATTTTGCAAGCTCACTACCATTCTTATGGAAATCAAAAAACTCTCTTTTTGCTAGAAACGCATAGTACCATTTAAAGTGTTCTCTTGTAGGTATGGTACTGAAGAAATGGTTATCCTCTTGAAAGAAATGCGTATAGATTCGTTGTGGTTCCACTCTTGCTATTAGGCTTTCCATCACGTCTCTTGCTGTTGGAAGATCTATAAACACAAGATTACTTCCTGAAAAATCTAATGAATTGATGTCCTCAGTAGATTGAATGAAAACAAGATCGTTTTCATATTCAGTAAGCGTAAGCTTGTCCATCGTACTTTTTTGAAAAACAATCAACTTTCTATTTTCCTCTGGTACATAGGTTAGCCAACGTTCATGATGCTTTCCTCTTACGTCAAAAAGCTGCCAGTCAGACACTTTAACATCCTCTAAAAATATTTGAGGTTTCTTTCGATTGTTCCATTCATTAATGGATAATTCTCCAATTACAGAAAGATTTGCTGACGGGGCAATATGATAAACCAATGAACCAAGACCAAAACCGACAGAATCTAGTTGGCTTACGTCGTTTTGTAAAAGCATTTTGAGATGATCTTGATTTGAACCAATTTGTTTGACCCCTGATGCAGAAATGTTTTCAATCAGAATCTTTGGTTTCGGGTTACTCATTCCATATGGTGATAACAATTGAAGCTTTTCAATTGATTCAAGATCAATTTCATCAATTGAAATCGTAGCATCTAATTTCTTAACTGGAATAAAGTCCTCTGGTGTTAGCGTTTCTCGTGCTATTTGATTCAGGCGATCTCGTAGTTGTTGTACATCTTCCAGCTGAAGTGTCATCCCCGCAGCCATCGGGTGGCCACCAAAGTGTGGCAGAATCTCACGACAAGTAGATAAGCTCTTAAATAAATCATAACCAACAATACTTCTTGCAGATCCTTTTGCCGTACCTTTTTCAGAATCAAAGCTCAATACAATGGTTGGACGATAATATTTCTCTACTAATCTAGATGCTACAATTCCAACTACACCAGAGTTCCAGCCTTCTTTTCCGATCACAAGAACTTGGTTTTCTGATAGCGGAAACTGTTGTTCTACCATTTGTACCGCTTCTTCCGTCATTTGAGCTACAATGGTTTGTCTTTCTTTATTCAGGCTATCTATTTCTTGAGCAAGTTCTAGCGCTTCCTCTTCGTCTTTTGAAAGCATTAAGTGAACAGCAGGATCAGCGTCACCTAACCTTCCCACCGCATTAATACGCGGAGCAATGATAAATCCGATTGATTCCTCTGTTAGTTCTTGTTGTTGTGTACTGGAAATTTTACAAAGTGCTTTAACCCCTAATCGATCTGTTCTGCATAAATGCTCTATTCCTTTTTTCGCAATCAGTCGATTTTCTCCCACTAACGGAACAAGGTCAGCAATCGTTCCAATTGCCGCCAAATCTAATAGATGCTCTGGAACATGTCCATAAAGGGCATGAGCGACTTTAAAGGCAACTCCAACACCTGCGAGCTCGTGAAATGGGTAGACACTATCCTCAAGCTTTGGATGAATAATTGCTAGAGCTTCAGGCAAATGTGGACCAGGCTCATGGTGATCGGTAATGATTAGGTCAATTCCAAGTTCACTTGCAATCTCAGCTTCATGAACAGCTGCAATTCCAGTATCAACAGTAATGATGAGCGAAAAGCCTTCATCAGCTGCCCAGCGGAACGCCTTTTCATTAGGGCCGTACCCTTCTGTAAAACGATTAGGTATATAAAACTCTACCTTAGCACCTTTCTCTTGAAGAACGGTCATCATAACAGAGGTACTGCTTACTCCGTCTGCATCATAGTCTCCAAATATAAGAATTTTCTCTTCGTTTTCAATTGCCTCTTCAATACGATCTACTACAATTCCCATGTCAGGAAAAAGGAAGGGGTCATGAAAACCATCATCGTTTACAAATAAAAAATCCCTTGCTTGTTCTACGTTGCCTAAATTTCGGTTTACTAGTAGTTTTGCAACAAGACTTGGGATACCTAATTGATTTACTAATTCATTTATTTGAGTTTCATCAGAATTCTGTATAATCCAACGTGTTTTAGAATTTAACATCGTATACGTTCACTCCTCAGCTTTATCATTATACAAAATCGAGAAGGGGCTTTCAATTGTATTAGAGGAAAGTTTGAATGTGGGTATTTTTACCATAAGCTAGTAATGCTTCTAGGACCTCTTAATTTAAATGTTGATTTCCGCACCAGGTGCTTGTTTTTCGCCATGGCATCGGCGAACACACCTGTAGGGTTTCTTTACAGTGAATACGGAGAACTTGGACTAACCGGAGTTGGATGCTGTTGCCACCATGTCCCGAAGGAAGTTAAGTAACTCTGTTATAGTATGATGCATCTAGCTATCTTTGGTAAATATCACCGGACATTTATTCCGTTATGATAAGTAAAAACACTGAATATGAGGTGCTGGCGGACATCTGTTCCGTTATAAAGCAAAATGGAGAAGATTTTACTGGACTTTTCATCAAATAGCGGAATAAATGTCCTCAATCCCTCCAAAATGAGAGCTTTTTGTAAAAATAACGGAATAAATGTCCACCTAGAAATAAATATTTCTTAACCATTCCAAGGGTAGTCCATGGGCTGTCTATGTATATAGATTGCAAAAACTCCATAACTAAAAAAATGGGGTAGCAAAACTGATTTCAGTTTGCACCCCATTTCCATTGCACATTATATAATTCCTTTACCGTAGAACGGTTTACATTAATTGAGGACTGTTTTTTCTTATTCTTTCTCTTGCTGTTGTTCAATTTTTTCTGGTTCTTTAGTAGATGAAGTCGGTTGTGTAGGTTTTTCTTTACCCTCTTTTAATTTGTAAATTTCTTCTTTTAACTTCATATTCTCTTTGCTTGCTGCTGTGAGTCTACGTTGTACAACGAACAGTCGGAAAAGGCCGACGGAACCAATAATGATTCCTCCCATTAAAACCGATCCTAAAATAACTAGTATTAACGGCCAATCTCCAGTTCCAAATAAAAAATTGACTGTTACTGGGTCAACATTTATAACTGCAAAGATCGCAACTACAAGTGCAAAGAATAATCCTAATAATAACGTCCATTGAAACTTCACTGTATTTCTCCCCTTTCTATTCTACTTCTTCGTTGTTGGGGTTATAAGGATTTATGTGGATAAATACATCTTGTACAAGTGAATCCTCTAAAAGCTTCTTTTTAACCTTTTTCCCAACACGATGTCCTTCCTCGACCGTCATATATGGATCGACACTAAGCTTTAAATCAATAATTACATAATGGCCATGTTCTCTTGCATGAAGCTCATTGATCTCCTTAACTTCTGCTACGGATTCAACTATTTTCCTATACTTTACTGTATCTTCATCATGTAAGACGTGATCCAGTGTATTATGAATCGATTCTGCTCCAAGCTTCCAAGCTGTTCTTAGGATTAAGAGCGCAACAACTAATCCTGCTATCGGGTCTCCATAGACTAACCAATCTATATCCAGTCTTCCCCCTAATATGGAGGCACCAATTCCGATAAGAGCAGCAATTGATGAGAAGACATCAGAGCGATGCTCATGAGCATTTACAATTAATGCATCACTATTCAGTTTCTTACCCAAACGATACTTCCATTGAAACATTGCTTCTTTAACGATAATAGAAAAAATAACAACATAGATTGCAATTGCCTTTGGTGCTTCTATTGGATGAAAGAAAGATTCAATTGAGGATTTTCCAATTTCAATTCCAACTAGGAATAGTAAGACTGCAACAATAATTGCTGCGATGGATTCTGCTTTCCCATGACCATAAGGGTGGTCTTTATCTGGTGGCTGCTTTGCTGCTCGCAAACCTATGTATACAGCCAATGAACCTGCTACATCAGATGCTGAGTGAACTGCATCGGCAATAAGGGCTCTACTATTTCCTACAAAACCTGCCCAACCCTTTAATATTGCTAGTAGAATGTTCCCTACAACACCTACCATGGCTGCAAATTCTGCTTTTTTAAAGCGATCGTCATGACTCAACGCAATTCCTCCCTCCTATACACTTTATTGTAACCGATAGTATAAGAAAAACTCGACTATATATCCAAAAAAGGGCATTTCTTTTCTATGTAGATTTTAAAGTCATCATCTGAGAAGTTGGCAATAACGTTTCAAACTCAAAAAAAACTGAGCAAAGAATGCTTCCTTTGCTCAGTTTGAATTTTAGAAATGAATTAAACTTGTGGTTCGTCAGACCATTTTTTCTTTTCTTTAACGGTCTCAATCGTCCCCTTCTTCTTAAGCTCTCGTTTCTTTAGAACTAACCAGATTTGAGAAGCAATAAATACTGATGAATAGGTACCAGAAATTAAACCAACTAGTAATGCAATTGAGAAGTTAAGAATGGACTGACTTCCGAATACCATTAAGGCAACAACTGTTATCACAACAGTCATAACCGTATTAACCGAGCGTCCCATTGTTTGACGGATACTCTTATTGACTGCTTCTTCAATATCCTCTTCTGTTTTAAGTCGACGCTTTTTATGAAGATTTTCACGCAAGCGGTCAAACGTAACAATCGTATCATTAATGGAATAACCCACAATCGTTAATACAGCTGCGATAAATGTCAGGTCTACCTCAAGTCTTGTGATACTAAAGACTGCAACAATAAAGAATGCATCGTGTGCTAATGCCGCAACAGCTGCTAAAGCCATTGCCCATTCAAAGCGAATCGTTACATAAATAATGATTCCAATTGATGCAATTGCAACGGCAATCATTGCATTTTGCGCAAGCTCTTTTCCTATAATTGGAGAAACGGTACTAATGTTTGGCTCAGCACCATATAGCTCACTGAAATGAGCTTTAGTCTCCGCAATTTGCTCTTGACTTAATTCCTCTGTAAAACGAATTACCGCAATTTCGTTATTATCTCCAGAAATCACTACTTCATCTGAAGTAAGATTGACTTCCTCAAGTTGCTCTTGAATTGTAGCTACTTTTAAGCTGTTCTCAGAAAGAATTTCCATTCTTGAACCACTTACAAAATCAATTCCAAGATTTAATCTGAAGATTGAAAGGATTAGAATACCCGCTACGATTAATGTAGCAGAAAGTACAAAGAATTTGTTTTTATTTTTCACAAAATTCACATTATCAAACTTTGTAGGTAAGTCCAAGGTATCATAGTTTTCAGCAATATCCTTAACCTCGGATTTTTTAACTCCAAACCAATGTGGCTTTTTGTTAAGGACTTTACTGTTCACCCATAGGCCTAACAGTAAACGAGATCCCCAAACGGCTGTAATAAAGCTTGTTAAAATACTGATAATTAACATCGTTGCAAATCCTTTTACAGAGCTTGTCCCATAGATAAATAAGACGATACCTGCAAGGATTGTTGTAATATTGGCATCTAAGATTGTTAAGAAAGAAGATTTATTACCAGATTGGAACGCAGCACGAAGCGGTTTCCCAACCTTGATTTCTTCTTTAATTCTCTCGTAGGTGATGATGTTAGCATCAACCGCCATACCCACCCCAAGGATTAGGGCTGCTATACCTGGAAGAGTCAGAACTCCATTCATCCAGTCGAAAATTACAAGTATTAAATAGATATATAAAGACAAGGTGATCATCGCAATAAAGCCTGGGAATCGATAGAACACAAGCATAAATAAGAACACAACTGAAATACCAATAATTCCAGCTAATACAGTTTTATCAAGTGCTTGTTGACCGAACTTTGCTCCTACCGATGTTGAGTAAATTTCTTCTAATTTAACAGGAAGAGCCCCTGCATTTAATAAAGAAGCTAAGTTTTGCGCACTTTCTATAGATTGCATTCCTGTAATTTGTACACCATCAGAATTAATTGGCTCTCTTACACTTGGATCTGATAGAAATCTCGGATTTTCTTTCGTTACTTCTTCTTTATAGCTATCGACACCTTCTTCAAAGTCTAGCCAAATAACTAACGTATTCTCTGGAGCTGGCTTTGTTGAAAGCTCTTTCGTTAGATTGTAGAACTTTTCACGATCCTTTAATTGAAGAGACACGATAGGATTGTTGTATTCATCAAACGTTCCCTGTGCTGTTCCTGCTTTAATGTCTGAACCATCTAAACGGACCTCGTCATTGACATCACGTAATGTTAGGTTCGCTTCAGTAGAAAGCAATCTTCTTGCTTCCTCTTGATCTTCCACTCCAGCAAGCTGAACACGAATTCGATTGCCGTCTTCGATTTGAATGTTAGGCTCGCTAACTCCAATAACGTTTATACGCTTGTCCAATGCATCTGCTGTGTTTGCTACTGTTTCACTAGTAATTTCGTCTCCATCTTTAAGTGGCAGTACCTCATAAAGCACCTCAAATCCACCCTGCAAATCAAGACCTAGCTTAATATTGTTAAGTATATTCTTCGATGTACCTCCGATCGTACTCGCAAAAATAATTACGAGTAAAATAAAGGCGATAATACGACTACGCTTACCCATTATGTGTTTCCTCCTTGCCGTTTTCCCTTCAAGCCACTTTATACATAAACGGAACCTATATAAATTTGTTCAACATTCTCATTATGGATGAGAAAAAAATGACTGTCAATTTGATTTGAAAACCAATTACTTTTTAGGTCGAAGTAATTCATTTAATTCATCTTCATTTATATCACTAAACCAATTCGGTGAACGAAATGCTTCAACAGTCTCGAAGTTCATATAGTCCCCTGGCTTTACTCTAAGGATATCGTTAACAATTTCATGCAATCGGATTGTGTCTTTAGGTTTCTTCCATTTTTTCTTCGTTAAAAACATCCAAAGGCTTTCTTTTGTTGCTTTTCCGTACCCCATCATTTCAAATTCCTCTAATTTACTCTCTAGTGCAGGCTCAATTTTATAAAAAAAAGATTGATAAGGATGTTCTTCCTTCGTCATAACATCTTTCACCTCGCCAAATATTCACAACTTGTCATGCTTTGTCCACCTTTGTGCATATACATCATTGTATATGATATTACCAATTTTGAGAAGGCAGGGAATAATATGTCAAAGTTTCTAAAAGGAACGATGATTTTAATGGCAGCTGCTTTTATTACAAGGATTTTAGGTTTTGTCAACCGAATCGTCGTTGCACGCTTTATAGGAGAAGAAGGTGTTGGGCTCTTTATGATGGCCTTTCCAACCCTAATGCTCGTTATTACCATCACTCAACTTGGTCTCCCTGTAGCGATCTCAAAGAATGTTGCAGAAGCAGAAGCTAAAGGTGATATGCAGAAGGTTAAAAAGATTTTAGTTGTGTCATTATCCATCACGCTAGGTTTATCCATTATCCTTACACCTGCTTTAATTTTACTAGCACCTTATTTAACAGAGCTTCTTTTTACAGACCCTAGAATCTATTACCCGCTTGTAGCGATTACGCCTATCATTCCGATTGTTGCCGTATCGTCTGTTATTAGAGGGTACTTCCAAGGTAGACAGAATATGAAGCCTTCGGCGTATTCTCAAATAATAGAGCAAGTGGTCCGGATTACACTCATTGCAGTTCTAACGAAGACCTTCCTCCCTTATGGGGTTGAATATGCAGCAGCAGCAGCAATGGTTGCATCTGTACTAGGAGAGCTTGCTTCTTTACTTTATATGTTTACTACCTTTAAGCTAAAAAAGAAATTTAAGTTACGAAGAAATTTCTTTTCGGTGTTTCGTTCAAGTAAAACAACATTTCGTGAGCTCATGTCTGTTGCATTACCTGCAACTGGAAGCAGAATGATAGGGTCCATCGCATGGTTTTTTGAGCCAATTGTTGTTGCAAATAGCTTGGCTTTAGCAGGGGTTGCAGCAAATATTGCCACAAAGCAATATGGTTCGTTAACAGGATACGCTTTACCTTTATTGTTTTTGCCTTCGTTTGTGACTGTATCTCTATCTCAATCACTGGTTCCAGCCATAAGTGAAGCGAATTCTAAAAATGACTTCACTTTAATTGAACATCGTCTTCAACAAGCCTTGAGATTTTGTCTTATTACAGGTGGAATATCGGTTATCGTTCTCTTTCTATTTGCGGAGCCACTTATGAAGGTGATGTATGGAAGTACCAGTGGAGCCGGTTTCTTGACGTTAATGGCACCGTTCTTTTTGTTCTACTATTACCAAGGACCATTAACCGCTGTTTTACAAGCTTTGGATTTAGCTCGTGCTGCAATGATTAATAGTTTGGTTGGTGCTGTTGTCAAAACAGCAGTAATATTTTTACTAGCCTCTCAGTCAAGCTTTGGAATCTATGGTGCTGCATTAGGAATTGTTACTGGTTTTATGCTCGTAACTCTTCTTCACTTTGCTACCATCTTGAAACGAATACCCATGACGATTTATGTGCGTGACTATTTAAAATTTATAGTGGTTCTGCTGGCAACAGGCTATTTAGGTCATTATTTCTATGAAACCGTCTGGACAGACCAAAGTCTCCTTATTCGACTTATTGCCGGTGTTATTGTCACAACCGCTATCTACTCCATCCTTTCATATGTACTTAAACTAATTAATAAGGATGACCTTAAACGCATTCCGTTTGTTAAGAAACTATTTATTTAATATGGGAGTAGAGGGACGGACCTCGAAGTGGCTGTTTTCTGAAAACAGCGGCTTCTGGAGGTCCGTCCCTCACTTTTTAGTGTTTATTTAGACAAGCTAATCTGCAGATCCTTGATTAGCGTAAAGGATTTGGTAGATTATTTTACATATTTGCAGCCTATCTCTAGGCCTACTAATGTGTCATAGCAAACTGAATAGGGACGGACCTTTAATATAGGCTATTTTCAGAAAATAGGCCAATATAGAGGTCCGTCCCTCAGTTTTATTATCAAATTTGATCACTTTATTATCGATTTTTCGTTTTTATTATCGGAATGCTTGATTTTATTATCGATTTTCTCCATATAATTATTTTTCGACAAAAACCGCGATTTCCCCAACAAAAAATCCCCCAACACCAAGGGAGACTCCTTCTAGAATTCATCTTTTAAATCTATATAGAATTGTCCATTGTGAAAGCTACAAAAGGAGATCGCTTTTATATCCTCATAACCTCGTTCTCGAAGTTCCTTTCGGAGCCAGAAGCTTGTTTTCTCGATCATTTCAAGATGCCGCTCTTGAATTCTTCCATCTAGGACCAAAGGTAAGGTAAAAGTATCTTGATTTTTATTCTTTGGATCTTCCTTGATTACCGAAAGCTTACCCGATGGTTCTAAAATTGCGAACTCAACATCTGCTAGATTGTAAATATCTTTTTCCCGAAGCTGTAATAGAAGATCATCAAAGTTATACCTCTGGCTTCTCATGGCCGACTCATTTATCTTGCCTTTATGAACGATAACAGTGGGCTTTCCATCTAATATTTCTCGAATTGGCTTTGACTTTAATGACAACCACGCAGTAAAGATTTGTATAAGAAAAATAACTCCCATTGGTAAGATCGTATGAATAATTGGATCTCCAGGCTCTTCAATTGCCAGGACTGCAAGCTCAGCTAGCATAATAAATACAACGAGGTCTAATACACTTAATTCACCTATTTCCCGTTTACCCATTACGCGGAAAATAAATAAAATAACGAAGTATAGAAGGAGTGTCCTCAAAACTATACTAATCGTTTCCTCCACTTTCTTTTCCTCCTTTACCCACACACAGTTTAGTATGTTCTTGGGAAAAAGAAAGATGTGAGGAAGATATATCCTTTATCCATTATAGAACGGAAGAATATACTTAAAGTACACGTAAAGTGTAGATACTGCTAGAGAAATCAAAGTAATTGGGATTCCAATTAATAAGTACTGTCCAAATCGAACATGAACATTCTCCTTAGAGGCAAGTCCAGCAATCACTAAATTCGATGATGAACCAAGTAATGATCCATTCCCTCCAAGACATGCTCCTAAAGCCAATGACCACCAAAGAGGATCCATATTCACCATCCCAAACTCTTGGAATTCAAGTATGACCGGTATCATTGCAGCAACAAATGGAATATTATCTACTACAGCAGAAAGGATTCCTGTTCCCCACAGTATAACAAAAGCTGTGGATTGCATATCCCCCTTCGTAACACGTAAAATCTCTCGAGCAATCTCATCAATAAACCCTGCTTCTTCAATCCCACCAACAAGCAAAAAGAGCCCCATGAAAAAGAATAACGTTCCCCATTCTATTTCCTTCAAGACTTCCTCAGGTGGGGTAATTCTCTCAATTAAAAGCATTAGTAGTACTGCTCCCGCTAGTGCAACTGTTGTGACATCTAAGTGAAACAACGGATACAGTGAAAATCCTACAAGAACAAGTGACAGTACAATTATTGATGGAACCAATCCTTTATCAGCTTTTAGGTAGCTTTTGGCTTCAATACCCTCTAAAAGCAACTTGCGATCTTCTTCAACATGAAGCATATTGCGATAGCATACTCCAAGAATGAGAATCGTTACTCCAAAAATAATGGAAGCAACCGGAAGTAAGTTTTCTATAAATGCATTAAATGTAAAGTGCTTTACAGCTTGACCAATCATCATGTTTGGAGGATCTCCAATAAGTGTCGCAGTTCCACCAATATTACAACTAAGTATCATTATAACTAGATAAGGAATTGGTGGTAGTTGTAATAATTTGGTCAATGTAAACAAGATAGGAACCAGTAGCATCGCGATGGTCACATTTGCCAAGAAAGCTGACCCAACAGCAGCAAGCAATGAGAATATTACTAATAATGCTAATCCATTTCCTTTTACTAGCTGTGCAAGACGTATTGCTAAGTACTCAAAAAAACCTGTTTTACTAGTAATGGTCACAATTAACATCATAGAGAACAACAGTGTGATTGTATTCCAGTCAATGTATGTAAAAAGTGCTTTTTCCATTGGAAAAGCTCCAATTAATAGCATCGCTACTCCACCTGACAGTGCAACCAACACTCTATTCCATTTTTCCGTCATTAATATAACATAGGTTACAACAAAAATGATTAACACGAGTAAAGATGACATAAGGGCGCACTCCTTTTTTGAAAGGATCTTTCATATCATCATATGAGGCTTGGACCAAAAAAATTTCTAGTCTATTTTTTTCTCTTGAGAATATGCTTGTACTAAGACATGTTCTAAATATTTTATAGTAAAGACTCTGCTTTAAAGACGAGGTTGTTACAGGGGATAGTTTCTACATCTCTATGAAATTAGGATCATGAAAGACTTAGCTTGAAGTAGGATCCTTTCAACGTAGATAGCTCCCTATCCACGACAACCAACAAATGAATCAGAGTTTTGAAATGAAGGGAGAGAGTGACAATAGAAGCGAGAAAATTTGGGGGAGCAATCCTTTATGGTGTGTTAACTGTTTTTGTCATTGCGGTAGTAGCCAGTCTGATTTTTTCATTATTACTTCGATTTACAGACTTACAAGAGCAGTCCATTAGCTTACTCATAACGATTATTTCTTTCTTAATGTTATTTGTTGGGGGCTTCATGTCTGGTGGGAAAGGTAAGGAAAAAGGCTTAATTCTTGGAGGCGTTACTGGTTTAATCTATACGGCTTTTGTCTTTCTTTTTCAATACTTAGGCTATGACAGCTTATTCACATTACAGCAAACAATCTATCACCTTTGTTATATTGTGACCGCTATGATGGGTGGCGTATTAGGTGTTAATATTAGTGGAGGAAAACCACGCGAATCATAAATATCAAAAAAGCATCAAATGTACTAATTACATTTGATGCTTTTTAGTAGGATTAGTCTTTAATTACGTCACGGATTGCGTTACGGTCATATGTAAGACGAGTACCATCGCCGCATTTGATGACTACTTTACCTTCCTCGATAGCATCAAGAATTCCATGTAGTCCACCTATTGTAACAATCTTATCGCCCTTTGCTAATTCACTTTGCATCTTTTGTACAGCCTTTTGACGCTTTTGCTGTGGACGGATTAATAGGAAATAAAATAACACGAACATTAATATTAAAGGAACAATTGTAGTTAAGCCTTCCATTCGTTTCCCCTCCTTTCAAACTTTAAATCTTTAGTGCATGATCAGAAGTTTTTCGCATCTGGACGATTGAATCCATACTTCTCAAAAAACTCTTCTCTAAAGTCACCTAAACGATCTTCACGGATCGCTTGTCTGACTTGTTCCATTAATTTTAACAGAAAATGAAGATTATGATAAGTCGTAAGACGTATTCCGAACGTTTCTTCACATTTAATTAGGTGACGAATGTACGCACGCGTGTAATTTCTACATGTGTAGCAGTCACAATTTTCATCTAATGGACGGTAGTCATTTGCGTATTTTGCATTCTTCACAACAAGTCTTCCTTCACTTGTCATTAACGTACCATTACGTGCAATTCTTGTTGGTAGTACGCAATCAAACATATCAATTCCTCTAATTGCACCATCAATTAACGAGTCAGGTGAACCGACTCCCATTAGGTATCGAGGTTTATTAGACGGTAGAAGTGGTGTCGTAAACTCAAGAGTACGATTCATAACATCCTTAGGCTCTCCAACCGATAATCCACCAACTGCGTAACCTGGAAAATCTAATGAAACGAGGTCTTGGGCACTTTGACGACGAAGGTCCTCATATTCTCCACCTTGAACAATTCCAAATAGTCCTTGGTCTTGTGGACGCTCATGAGCGTTTAAGCATCTTTCTGCCCATCTAGATGTTCGTTCAACTGACTTCTTCATATAATCATGCTCAGCAGGATATGGAGGACATTCATCAAACGCCATCATAATGTCTGAGCCTAATGCATTTTGGATTTGCATTGCTTTTTCAGGACTTAAGAATAGCTTGTCTCCATTTAAGTGATTACGGAAATGTACGCCTTCTTCTTCTATCCTACGGAATTCACTTAGACTGAACACTTGGAAACCGCCTGAATCTGTTAAAATGGCACGATCCCAGTTCATAAATTTGTGTAACCCACCTGCTTCACGAATAATTTCATGTCCAGGTCGTAACCAAAGATGATAGGTGTTGCTCAGGATAATTCCTGCACCCATTTCCTTTAATTCCTCTGGTGCCATTGTCTTAACTGTTGCTAACGTTCCCACAGGCATAAATACAGGCGTATCAAAAGAGCCGTGAGGTGTATGAACCTTCCCTAATCGAGCTCCTGTTTGTTTACACGTTTTGATCAATTCATATCGTATTGCTGTCAATGAAAAAACTCCTTCCACATTCCTCTTACAGTATAATCATTGCATCGCCAAAGCTAAAGAAACGGTATTGCTCTTTTACAGCCGTTTCATATGCATGTAGAACATTATCACGTCCAGCAAGGGCACTTACAAGCATAATGAGCGTTGACTTTGGTAAATGAAAATTGGTTATAAGTCCATCTATTGCTTTAAATTCATAGCCAGGGTATATAAAAATGCTTGTCCATCCACTACTTTCAATAAATTTTCCATGTTCTGATGCAATCGTTTCAAGCGTTCTCGTTGAGGTTGTACCCACTGTGATGATACGGCCACCTTCTTCTTTTACAGAATTTAAAAGACGTGCTGTACCTTCTGTCATCTGGTAGAATTCTGAATGCATATCATGCTCTTCAATTGAATCAACTGACACCGGACGAAACGTTCCCAAACCAACATGTAATGTGATAAAAGCAATATGTACCCCTTTGTTCTTAATGGTTTCAAGAAGCTCTTCTGTAAAATGGAGACCAGCTGTAGGTGCAGCTGCAGACCCTCTTTCCTTCGCAAAAACAGTTTGATAACGATCCTGATCATCAAGCTGCTCCGTGATGTACGGGGGAAGTGGCATTTCTCCAAGCTCATCTAACACCTCATAAAAGATTCCTTCGTATGAAAACTGTAGAATTCGCCCACCATGGTCTTTCGTCCCAACACAGGTTGCACGAAGTTTTCCATCACCAAAAACGATTTCCGTTCCTACTTTCACTCTTTTGGCAGGCTTAACGAGAGTTTCCCATTGATCATCCTGCTCTTGTTTTAAAAGTAATACCTCTATTTTTGCACCAGTGTCTTCTTTTGCCCCGTATAAACGTGCAGGAAGTACTCGAGTATCATTCAAGACCAAGCAGTCCCCTTCTTGTAAAAGGTCCAAAATTTCATAGAATTGCTTATGTTCAATATCACCAGTACGACGATTTAAAGACATTAATCGACTACTCGTTCGGTCTTCAAGAGGAGTCTGTGCAATTAAATTCTCAGGCAAATAAAAATCAAAATCTTCTACTTTCAATATCTTCACCACTTTATATAAAGTAATCTCTTTTTAGTATGTTCTAAAAAAGTGTAATACCCTCTAAATTCTACTTAAACTTCCCAATAATATAAAAAATAGCAGAAAGAATCACACTAAGTAGGATAGAGGTCATAACCGGAAAATAAAAGGTTGTGTTTTCTTTTTTTATGATAATGTCACCTGGTAGCTTTCCAATTTTGATAAACTGCATTAAAAAACCAATAATTAAAATGACTGCACCGATTATCATGATCGTCTTGGGTAGGTTGGTCATTTCTTTGGCACCTCCAAATTAAAATGGTCATAAACCAATGAAGTTACCACACGTCCCCGTGGCGTTCGTTGGATAAAACCAATTTGAAGTAAGTAAGGTTCGTACACATCTTCAATGGTATGTGACTCCTCTCCAATGCTAGCAGCTATCGTATCTAAGCCTACTGGGCCACCTTTAAAACGCTCAATTATTCCTTTTAATAGTTTATGATCAATATGATCAAGTCCTAGTTTATCAACCTGCAATAGCTCTAGTGCTTCCTGAGCTAATTCTGTATTGATCAATCCATTCCCTCGAACCTGTGCAAAATCTCGTACTCTTCTTAATAGACGATTGGCAATCCTCGGCGTTCCCCTTGATCTTCTTGCAACCTCTATGGAAGCCTGCTTATCAATAGTAGTATTTAGAAGTAAGGCTGTTCGCTTTACAATGTCCTGAAGCTGCTCTTCCGTATAGTATTCGAGTCGACAGAGAACACCAAAACGGTCACGTAACGGAGCTGATAATGCTCCCGCTCTCGTTGTAGCACCAACCAGTGTGAAAGGAGGCAAATCGAGTCGAACGGACCGTGCACTCGGTCCATTTCCAATGACAATATCCAAACAAAAATCCTCCATTGCCGGATAAAGTACCTCTTCAATGCTTCTTGGCAGACGATGAATCTCATCAATAAACAAGACATCTCCAGGCTCTAAAGCTGTGAGGATGGCAGCTAAATCCCCTGGACGCTCAATCGCTGGTCCAGAGGTGGTTCGTAAGTTAACGCCCATCTCATTTGCAATAACTGCAGCAAGTGTAGTCTTCCCTAGGCCTGGCGGTCCGTAAAGCAATACATGATCTAATGTTTCACTCCGCATCTTAGCTGCTTCAATAAAAATCTCTAAATTGTATTTTACCTTATCCTGACCAATATATTGCCTAAGAGTTTGAGGTCGCAACGATTGTTCAAAGGAATCCTCATTCCCATCTATTTCACCTGAAACAATACGGTCATCCATGATTATGGCCTCCTTTCATCTATTTTAAAAGTAGCTGTAAGGCTTTCTTAATCAACTCATCTGTTGAAAGAGCTTCCTTCTCAAGGCTCGGAGACACCTTATTGATTTCTCTTTCTGAATATCCAAGTGCTTTTAATGCTAACACTGCCTCTTCTAATGCTTCATTTTGAGTTGATTGTATGCTCTGTTCTTCGTGATTGAATAAAGAAGGAAAATAATCTGGTACAATATCCTGAAGCTTTCCTTTTAAATCAAGAATCATTTGTCGTGCAGTCTTTTTCCCAACACCTGGGAACTTCGTTAGGAACTTTTCATCCTCTTCCTCAATGGCCGTAATCACTTGTGTTGGTGCCCCAGAAGCTAAGATTGCAAGTGCGCCTTTCGGTCCAATGCCTGAAACGTTTAATAGTTTTACAAATAGTAACTTTTCTTCTAATGTTGAAAAACCATATAGGGCAAGAATATCTTCTCGAACATGCTGATATGTATAGATTTGTGTTGTTTCATTTTGAAATTTTGAAAACAGGAACGGGTTGGCTGTATAAAGCTGATACCCAATTCCATTGTTGTCTAAGACTATATATTCTGGACTAACATGTTTGACGGTCCCTATGATATATTCGTACATTTTTGACTCTCCCTTAGCAAACGATCATTTCTTTTATAAAGCCGTTTTACCACAACTGCTCACTTTATCTTCAAAACCCTATTGTACCATAATTTAATCAATGTAGAGGTGCTATTGCACACAAAACATTTGTTCCTATATTGTATCAGAATGTGAACAAAAGGGAATGAGGTTTCAATAAATAGTTAGAGTGGAGTGCTAACGGACACTAGTGCCTTTATTCCATCAAAATATACCCTTTATTAAAACTAATGGACAAAGAGGATGTTATATATTGTGTCAGGCTTTATCAATGCATATATAAGTAAAATAGGTCTTCTGAGTCCGTATGCATACTAAAATAGCTCGCATTTATTGAAATAGATTTAACAGTATCTGTTACCTTAACATTGTCAAACTATTTCATACGTATCTAATCCCTATCATCAAATAATCAGTTTGTTATTGGAGAGTTTAGTAGGATGCGTCCTTTACAAGTACAGAGTTGCTTGGAGCGGAAGGTGCTTGACTCCTGCGGGACATAGCGGCAATGGTGAGACCCCGCAGGCGCAAGCGCCGAGGAGGCTCACCGTCGCCCCGCGGAAAGCAAGCACCTGGAGCGGAAAGCAACGGGCCCTTTAGAAAGCCATTTAATCTTAAAGCTAGCACAATATAAAAAAGGAACTGAATAGTCAGTTCCCCAGTTCAACACTATTCTAATATGGAATAAGGCTTGAAACTTTTGATTACCTCTTGATACCCCTGCTTTGACTTAATCGGAATTCCCTTTACAAGCTCATCATGTTGTTTGCTCTCCAGCTTTCGAATGTCTAGCTGAAAGAACGATTGAATAATCTCAGATTCTCCCGGTTTACCGTTAAAAATAGACAGAACACCATCTTCTGAAATTCCAAAATACCCATTCGTTTTCAATAATGGTGAAATATCATCTATTTCTTTTTCAAACGTAATGTGTTCCTCTGTCATGTCTTTTAGCTGCCATTCTGCATAATGTGACCAAAAATCTTCCATGGAGATAATGTTTTCTTGAACAACCTCTTCACTTGTTTCTCCATCGAGATATTTTCGCTCTAAAATAACTTTTACAGTATGCACTGCGGGTGCTTGAACTGGCTGCACGGGCTCATTTTGCAATTCGTTTGTCTGGACACTATTTCTTGCAGCTTCTTTTTCTTCTTGATGGAAAAAGGTGAAGTAAAATGCCCCAAGTAGTAACAACACCATAAACACGACTCGAATCTTCATTGTCATCGTGATCACCTCGAAACTAAAATAGTCTTTGAATCTATTTCTAGTGTGACCAACATTTGACAAGAATATCCGATAATATTTATAAAATAAAAATAATCTCCTTTCTAAAAACTAAAAAGTGCAGGAAATTCACTTAAACTCACGGATAACGTTCACCGTAAGCTTGTAAATTCCTGCACATCAATAACATGATTAGCGATCTAATTCATCTGCTGACTTAAACAGATCATGTATATCTAATTTTATTCCTCGCTGCGGACCTCCATCTCGTAGGTCGTTGTCAATGTTTCGCACTCGGCTAAATGTTCCTTCATCGACAACAACTTGAACAGAACGTCCGTGTAAATAGGGTTCTACGACCTTTCTCACTTGCTCTTTAGTTACCGTTTCTTTTTCATGATTATCTAGTTCAATTGCGATCAATACGCTCGTTCCATATGATACAGAACGAACATCCTCCACATTAGGAACTGATGCAGTCACATCATTGATCTGTTCGGCAAGTTCTCCTTCGTACGCAGTATAATAGGAATTTCTTGCTTCACGAGTATTATCGTCAAGATGACCGTGATAGTTCGCATCTCCATGACTTGCATCTGTGTCACGAGCAAAAAAGTTTCGATCCTGATCCGCTAAAGGAACAGATGGATTTTGTGGGTTGCCATACTGATCACGAACTTTTAGGAAGTTTCTTTTATCTTTTTGAATAGCTTCTGCTTCATTTCCAATCGTATGATCATACATTTCAGTTATAGGACCATCCCGCTGATCTCCTTGTTCACCGCCATGCCCTTCATTGGAATAATATCCTAGCGGCTCATAGGACTCATGTCCAGGATTTTCAATTCCTTCTTCCGTTGTATTACATGCTGTAAGTCCAGTTAACATGAAAGCTGCAAATGGAACAATAAAATGTTTCCTATTCAATGTTTATTTCCCCCTTCGACTACAGATTGAGTCGATATTGACTCATTAATAGGGTACGAAAGGAGAGATAAACTCATTCAACGTTTAACTGGTGATGACGGCTATTATTGGTTATTTCTAATGGCCTCATGCAAAGAATGAGTAAATTTCATTCGTTCGGTAAATTGCTTCACTGTTAGAAAGTAAAGGAATGGAAACATTTTTCGCTTATTCGTACTGTCTTTCCGAATAAACCGATTCCATTCGCGAAAAATATCAGTAGGGTACATAAGAGCATTGAGAAATATAGAGTTATTTTTATAATGATTGAGCGGACTATGTAACCACAGTTTTTCTAAGGACCAGTCAATGTAAGGTAAAATTCGATAAGCAAATTGCAAATCGTCAATAATTGGGTCGCCCTTTGTCAATAAATCAAAGTCAATAAGAAAGGTCTTTTGATCCTTCGTTTTTAAAAAGTTATGATGCGCAACATCTCCATGTAAAAAACACTGAGATTGAATCTCAATATTTTGGTGCGAAGTTAATTGGTTCATAGCATAATAACCCCACTGTAAATATGTCCAAAAGTAATATGAAGGAATCATACTATGTAGTAAAGGTATATTTTGATGAAATAACTGTAAACGATATTCCCACTTATCTAACCAGTGATTTTTTCGAACGTTTGAGAAGCTTGGATCTTGATAAAAGGTGGATGTAAGTTCATGAAACGCTTTTAATATAAATAATGCTGACTTTCTATCTTGTTCTTTTTTATAGCTTATGGCATTAGAATCCTCGAGCCATTGCATGACACCAATTGGATTCCCCATAAACTGTAACGTCTCCTGCTGGTGTATTTCATGAAACGGTAAAACAAATTGTACGTTATGCTTCAAAAGTTCTTCGACTAGTAGAAATTGCTTTTCAAAACGTTGCCAGTTAGGATATCTTTTCACAAACCATTTCTTATTCTCACAGAATAACAGCCATTTATTTTCCTTTAAGTCAATCAGAGAGGCATCTGGTTCATCTAACTTTAAGGATAAAAAAGAAAGGAGACGATGTTTAAAATCGTCTCCCTCCAATTTTGGATTAATCCTCGAAGTCATCGTCTTCTTCAATAGGATTTCCAAAAGCTCTTGGCCCACCTAATCCTGTTCCTTGTGGAAAATAAGGCTGTGATCCTAGTGGACCTTGTGGAAAACCGTACCCAAACGGTTGTTGTTGAGTATCGAAACCAGCTTGATCAAAATCAAAATCTTGCTGATCACCGAATCCAGGTTGTGCTCCAAATCCTGGTTGCACTCCGTATCCTGGTTGTGCTCCAAATCCTGGTTGCACTCCATAACCTGGTTGCTCTCCGAACCCTGGTTGCTCTCCGAATCCTGGTTGCACTCCGTACCCTGGTTGTGCTCCAAATCCTGGTTGTGCTCCAAATCCTGGTTGTGCTCCAAATCCTGGTTGTGTTCCGAAACCTGGTTGCACTCCGTATCCTGGTTGCACTCCGTATCCTGGCTGCGCTCCAAATCCTGGCTGTGCTCCAAATCCTGGCTGCGCTCCAAATCCTGGCTGTGCTCCAAATCCTGGCTGTGCTCCAAATCCTGGCTGTGCTCCAAATCCTGGCTGTGCTCCAAATCCTGGCTGAAGACCATATCCAGGTTGTGAACCATAATTTGGTAGTGTTCTTGGACCACCACATCCACAATCATCATCATCTGTACGATATGGTGTTGGGTATCCTTGAGGAACCTGAGCTCCTGCTCCTTGCGGGAAACCTCCTGCAAATGGAGTTGGTCCATAAGGATTTGCTCCATAGCCTGTTCCTGGTAATACTGGAGAAACAGGATAGCAATTATCAAATGCTGGAGCTACTGGAGCTGTTGGAAATGGTGCTCCACCTTGGTATGGATTTACTCCTGGATTCGCACCATATGGGAACGGTGTCGCAGGAAAATCATCATCATCAAAGTCTTGAGCTCCTTGAACAGCTGTTGGATAGCCCATCGGTTGTTGTGGAGCTCCATAAGGATTGAACCCACCCGTGAATGGTGCATCATCTTCATCATCATATATATCCATTCCTGGTAGTGCTTGCGCTCCCTGAACCGCTGTAGGATATCCAGGTTGACCATAAGCTGGTGCTCCATAACCAGGTGTTGCAGGTGTTCCAAACCCTCCAGTTGGTGCTCCGTAACCAGGTGCAGGTGTTCCAAATCCTGGTGTTGGCGCTCCGTAACCAAGTGGTGACGTTGGACCATATGGGTTTGCTCCAAATCCAGTTCCAGGCATAACAGGTGAAATTGGTAGACAGTTGTTATAGAACATAGGCTGTGTAAATCCTCCTTGTGGTGGTAATGTAGGCATTCCTAATTCATCATCATCTTCTTCTACACCTGCAACAGCACTTGGCTCTTGATTCGGTTGTGGAAGAATATTAAACGGTTGCTTTGGTAACTCAATCTGAGGTTGCTTCGGTAGCATTGGCTGTTTTGGTAGCTCAGGCTGCTTCGGCAGTTCTGGTTGCTTTGGTAATTCAGGCTGCACTTGTTTTGGTTGCACTTGTTTTGGTTGCACTTGTTTTGGTTGCACTTGTGGCTGAGCCTGTTGTTGTGCTTGAATATTCGCCATATTCATCATGTAATAGTTATTAATATCAATTTCTGGGACGACAGGTTGTGGCATTTTTGGAGTGAATGGCTGTTTAACTTCTTTTTTCGGCTGTTCTTTTGGAGTCTCTTGGACAGGTAGAGTAGGTGGTTTTTGTTGATTAAATGGATGTTCTGCTTTTGGCATTTCTTTTTTTGCACCTAGGTTTGTTGGTGCTTCTTTGTTTATTGCTACTTCTTTTTTAACTGTACCTCCATCAGTAGGTACCTTAATTTTCATTCCAGGCATAATCATGTCAGGGTTTGAAAGTTGAGCATTCATCTTTTTAAGCTCTTCAAAATTAACCCCATATTTTTTGGCAATCTTCCAAAGAGTATCACCTTTTTGTACAATATGGATTTTCACGATGTTTCCCTCCTCAGGCATATGTCTATATATCCTATGACAAAATAGGCGAAGTGCTATCAATCTACACAAAAACTTATGATGTTTTTCACAAAAATATGCCTCACTCTTATAGAGGAGGCATATTTTTTAGTCGTATATTTACAGTTTTACGCTCTTGCTAACATACGATCTAGTGCTAAAATCGCATTATGAGCTACGTTTTCATCTACTTTAATGATATTCTCTGGTTTATGATCCACAATATTTTCTAGCGACCATAATAAATGTGGCAAATCAATACGATTCATTGTTAAGCAAGGACACATATAAGGGTTTAACGAAACAATTTGTTTATCTGGATGTTGATCAATTAAACGCTTAACTAGATTCATCTCAGTACCGATTGCCCACTGAGAGCCTGCTGGAGATTTCTCAATCGTATCAATAATATTCTTCGTACTTCCATTTAAGTCTGATAGCTCAACAACTTCACGACTACATTCTGGATGAACAATGATTTTCATTTCAGGGTGCTGTTCTCGAACATTTTCAATATTTTTCACTGTGAAATTTTCATGAACAGAGCAATGTCCCTTCCATAAAATGACGATAATATCTTCCACATTTCCTTCATGTATCAGTTTGTTGTTAATCGGATCCCAGACAGCCATTTTATCTAGTGGAATTCCTAAATCATATGCAGTATTACGACCTAAGTGCTGATCTGGTAAGAATAAAATGCGTTCTTTTTCACCTAGTGCCCATTCCACCATCTTATGAGCATTTGAAGATGTTACTGTTGCACCGCCATGCTCTCCAACAAAGGATTTAATTGCAGCAGTAGAGTTCACATATGTTAATGGAATCATGGTTTCACCAAACATGTCTGTTAGCAGCTCCCACGCGCGTTCTGTCTGGTGAATATCAGCCATATCAGCCATTGAACAGCCCGCTCGCATATCTGGCAAAATGACCTTCTGATTTTCATTTGTTAAAATATCAGCAGTCTCTGCCATAAAGTGAACACCACAGAACACAATGTATTCTGCTTCTGTATTTTTTGCGGATACTTGTGCAAGCTGAAGCGAATCTCCTGTTACGTCAGCAAATTGAATAACCTCGTCCTTTTGATAGTGATGCCCTGGAATAAATAGCTTTGAACCTAGTTTTTGTTTAATCTCACGCACACGTTCTTCCATTTCCTCTGTTGACATGGCACGAATGTGCTCTGGAATTTCATTTGTCCCTTTTGTTAATTGATCTAATAAGCCCATCGTATATCCCCCTATAGTAAAGCTGCTTTGTCAAATTGAACCTTTGCACTAATATCCAATGCTTTTACTGAGTGCGTTAAATAGCCTAATGATATATAGTGAACCCCTGTTTTGGCATAATCAATGATTGTATCTAACGTAATTCCACCTGAAGCCTCTGTAATGATGTGTGCTGGGACCTCTTGGATCCATTCCGTAATCTCTTGAGGCAAACGATTATCAAACATAATAATGTCTGCACCAGCTTCTATTGCTTCATGCATTTGTTCTCTTGTCTCAATCTCTACCTCTACTTTAACCGTATGACCATGTACATTTTTCACCTGTTTGACTGCTTCTGTAATTGAACCTGCAAAGGAAATATGATTGTCTTTAAGCATGACAGCATCATATAACCCTTGACGATGATTAAATCCACCACCACTACGAACAGCATACTTTTCAAGCATACGTAAACCAGGTGTGGTTTTTCTTGTATCACATATGCGGACTCCCGTTTCTCTCACAAGTTGTGTCACATGATGAGTATTTGTAGCAATACCACTCATCCGTTGAACAAGATTTAACACCACTCGTTCAGCTTGCAAAAGGTCAGCCATAGGGCCTTCTATACTCGCTATTGTCTGCCCCTTTGTAACGGCATCCCCATCCTGCACAAACACTTCAGTTTGAATACCATCGTTTTGTATTTTAAAACCCGTTTCAATGATATCTCTTCCACAAAAGATTCCGTCCTCCTTCATCATAAAGTAGAAGGTTCCTCTATCCTTTTGTGTGAAAAGTGCTTGAGAAGAAAGGTCCCCTTCACCGATGTCTTCAAGGAAAAAAGACTCAAGCATAGATTTTAATTTGATTTTGTTCATCGAAATACACCCTCATTACATTATTTTCACACTCATGAATAATTCGCTTTTGATACCATTCTTGCTGTTCCTCAGGAAAATCTGAGCGAATATGTCCACCACGACTTTCAGTACGTAACAGTGCCGCTTTAGAAATCAGAGAACCTACTAACCACATAAAATACTTTTGAATATCTTCTTGTTTAAAAGGATCAAGAGTATCTATGAGTTCTTGATTTAATTCTTGAAGCCAATGATTATGTTGTTGGAGTTTTTCCTCGCTACGAATAATCCCAACATAATTCATCATGTTCTCTTTAAGTGCTTCTACACGAAATGGAAACCTACGAACCTCTTGGGGTTTTTTCGTTTCTATATAAGAAGAAGTGACTTCGTGTGTCTTCCCTACAGATTTTAAGTAGTCTGCTAGACGTTCTCCAAAGACTAATCCTTCTAATAAGGAATTACTAGCTAATCGGTTTGCTCCGTGAACTGTTGTACAAGCTGCTTCACCGATAGCAAACAACCCTTTTACATTTGTCTGGCCAACCTCGTCAATGGCGATTCCCCCCATCATAAAATGACAGCCTGGAGAAACCGGAAGTAATCCTTCTTCAATTGAGATTGCATGTTCCTGACAAAGTTGTGTAATGGAAGGGAATTTCTCTTGGAAATCTTTTATAGTACGAATATCTAAAAATACTTCATTTCCCTTTTGGCGTTCTAAGAAAATTTGTTGAGCAACAATATGCCTTGGAGCAAGCTCAAGTTGTGGATGAACACCGTCCATAATTCTTCTACCATGATGATTCATAAGATGTGCCCCTTCACCTCGAACAGCCTCAGATATGAGCCCCTTAGTTTCTCTGTTGATGTAAAGTAGTGTTGGATGAAACTGGATAAACTCCATATCAATCAGTCTAGCTCCTGCTAAGTAAGCCATTGCCATTCCGTCTCCCAAAACGGTAGAGTCATTTGAGCTAGCAGCATAAAGACCGCCAATCCCTCCTGTTGCAATAACTACATGTGAGCCTAAATAATGGTGAACACGATTTTGTGCATCCTTTGTTTTCACACCGATACAACGGTCTTCTTTGTCTTTTATCACGCTAAAGGCCATTTCATTTTCTACAAATTGAACCTTTGTAAGGGTTTTCATTAAAAAATGGATCAGATGTTTCCCTGTTTGATCTCCACCAGCATGTAAAATACGCTGAATACTATGGGCACCTTCCATGCCAAGTGATAACGAACCATCTTCCTTACGATCAAAATTCATTCCATCATGAACAAGCTGTTGGACAACCTTCTTCCCGTCCGAAACCAATCCGTAAATAGCAGAATGGTTTCCATGCTCGTTACCAGCAATGATTGTATCTTTCACGTGTAAATCTATTGAGTCATCTGATGAAATTGCTGCTGCTACTCCACCTTGTGCCATATAAGAGTTGCTATTGAATCTATTTTTCTTTGTGATAATCATCACATGTAAGAAATCTTGTAAGCGACGTGCTAATTGCAAGGCTGCAATACCACTTCCGATTATAATTACATCTGCTTTTTTCATGTAATTTCCTCCTGAATATTTACAGGTGTCTTGACACATATATTTACACATATTTAAACTAATGACAAGAGTTTTTTATTGTAAAAGAGTATTCAGACTATTTAGAAGGAGATGTCGAGAGTGAACTATTTCGACTATGCGGCAACGACCCCAATAGCCCAAGATGTCTTAACCGCTTATAATCAGGTGGCAAAGGAATATTGGGGAAATACTAACAGCTTACACGATATTGGTTCCAAAGCCGCAGGATTACTTGAACATTGTAGAAAAGAGCTCGCTGGTCATTTTCACGTTCAAGAAAAGGGAATACACTTTACTTCTGGCGGTACAGAAGGAAACCATATTAGCATACTTTCGCTTGCAATGAGCTTAAGACATAAAGGAAACCATATTATTACAAGCATGGCTGAACATTCTTCTGTTCATGCTGTATTGGAATTTTTAACTACTATTGGTTTTAATATTACGAAAATCCCTTACACTTCCAATGGACATATCGATATCCAGGCTCTTGAAAAGGCCATTGATGACGAAACAGTTCTAATTACAATCGGGCACACGAATGGAGAGATTGGAAGTATACAACCATTGGAGCAAATTAGAAAACTCATTGGTAGTCGCTCCATTTTCCTTCATAGTGATTTTGTTCAGTCATTCGGAAAGGTTGATTTAAAAAAAGAAGCAAACCTAGTCGATAGCTTTACCATTTCATCGCATAAAGTATATGGCCCAAAGGGAGTGGGCGCTATTTACATGAATCCAACTCTTGATATAAAGCCATACATGCCTCTGCAAACTCACGAAAATGGGTTTAGGGGTGGGACAATAAATGTTCCTGGAATTGCAGGATTTCTTGTCGCTTCTGAACGAATTGACCTACAAGGGAAATCTCAGCATTATAGTCAGCTGAGATCACTATTTTTAAATACGTTACGCAGTGATCATTTTGTTACCGTTGAGGTCATTGAAGGTGAACACCAAATGCCTCAAGTTGTCGGCTTATGCTTTGAAGGCATTCAAGGACAATGGCTCATGCTAGAATGCAACCGACTAGGCTATGCTATCTCTACAGGAACTGCCTGTCAGGTAGGAAAACAAGCTCCTTCTAAAACTATCGAAGCAATGGGACTTTCACAGCAAAAAGCATTAGAATTTATTAGGATTTCTTTTGGAGAAGATACCACTGAACAAGATGTTAAGTCTTTAGCAGAGGCTTTATTCGGGATTGTTCGGGAGTTTACTAGGAAATAACTTTACATGATCGTAGTAATGTTAATTAATTTTCAACTCATTTAAAAGAATAAAGAGTGGCTTGGAGCGGAAGGTGCTTGACTCCTGCGGGACATAGCGGCAATGGTGAGACCCCGCAGGCGCTAGCGGCGAGGAGGCTCACCGCCGCCCCGCGGAAAGCAAGCACCTGGAGCGGAAAGCCACGGTCCCAGTAGAAGCAGGAATTGTATCTGTTTAATCATTTGTAATACAAACAACGATTCCATATAATGTATAGAGATATTTAGACGGAGGAGATTCATTTGGCAGAAGCAAAAAAAATTCTTGGAGATGAACGTAGACACGTCATTCTCCAACAACTAAAAAACACAAGAAGCCCCATTACAGGCGGTGACCTTGCAAAACTCGCAAACGTCAGTCGGCAAGTCATCGTAAGTGACATCACCATCCTAAAAGCAAAAAAAGAACCCATTGTTGCAACAAGCCAAGGATACTTATACATGCCTACAAACTTAGAAACCGAACTATTCGAAAGAACTGTTGCTTGCAAACACACTCCTGACCGTACAGAAGAAGAATTGAACCTTCTAGTCGATCATGGGGTTACCATAAAGGACGTAAAAATCGAACATGCTGTATATGGTGACCTAACGGCATCCATCATGGTTTCCAACCGCCTTGAAGTACAGCAATTTGTTAAAAAGATTTTAGAAGCAAATGCTTCTTATCTTTCCGAGCTAACAGATGGTGTTCACCTTCACACACTTAGTGCACCAAGTGAATACATTCTTGTACAAGCAGAAGATGCGCTGAAAAAAGCCGGCTTTCTAATCGAGGCGTAGTCTATTGGGGACGGACCTTCAAATTTGAAGGTCCGTCCCTATTGTATAGGAAGAGTAAGAGCCAATAATTTTAACAGTGCAGCCCAGTGCTTCCATTTCACTTATCGCCCCTGGTAGTAAGATGTCATCCATTTTTTGTGCTACATCAATAATGAAAAAGTAACGCCCAAGTTCTGTTTTTAACGGGCGGGACTCGATTTTACTTAGGTTTAATTTTCTCCAGGCAAATGTTGATAATACTTGATGTAATGCCCCTGAGTGGTCATCAGGAAGAGTAATCATTAATGTGGTTTTATTTGATTCTTCCTTAACCGTTGTTAATGCAAGAGCATGTTCATTTTTGTGAACGACAATAAAACGTGTTTGATTTGATAGAATATCATGGATATCTTTTTTTATGATTGTTAGTCCATAATGTTCTGCTGCAAGCTCATTCCCGATAGCCGCAATCGCTTCCTCAGGGTGCTCACTTACATATTTTGCGGCAGCGGCCGTTGACGTAGTTTGTTCACATGGTATGCCGCGATAATGTCCATGCAAATATTTATGACATTGTGCTAGTGCATGGGAGTGAGATAGAATCTTATTTAATGTAAAATCGCTTGAATTATGTTGAGGGTGAATCATCAAATGCTGTTGAATCGGTGAAATCAGCTCTGCTGTAATATGTATGGTTGCTTCGTGAAAGATGTAATCCACCGTTATCGGTACAGATCCTTCTAATGTATTTTCAAGCGGTACTACCGCATAGTCAACTTCCCCTTCAACCACTGCTTCAATGCAATCTGGAATGGTTACATATGGGATTCTTTCTTCGTTTGGAAATGCTCGTGTCGTTGTCCAGTCGGTAAAAGAAGCCACTGGACCTAGGTATGCGATCTTCAAATTAATTTCCCTCACATTCTTACCGTTTTGACGATAATACCATAAAATAGGATAGGCTTGTATACTATTTTCTTTTTCAAGAAAACTGAAAGTAATCTCCCAAATAAATATTGTTGTAACTTTAGCTAACTATATGAGGGTTATTTACTGAGTTACTCGGAACGGAAGGTGCTTGACTCCTGCGGGAAATAGCGAGTCAGGTGAGACCCCGCAGGAGCAAAGCGACGAGGAGGCTCACCGCTCGCCCCGCGGAAAGCAAGCACCTGGAGTGGAGAGTAACGGACTGAGTTTGAAGAAAAAAAAGAGAAACAATCGAGTTCATCGACGTTTCTCATAAATGAATATTAAGCACCAGAACCAAGGACTTCAACTTTTTCAACAAACTCTAGCCGTCTTAGCTTTCCGAGTAAGTCATCAAGGCTAATTGTTAGATCTGTTACGTTTAACGATAATGTCACGTTTGCTCTTCCTTGTAACGGAATCGTTTGGTGAATGGTTAGGATATTGCAGTGATGTGTGGCTACTTCACTGAGCAAATGTGACAAGGTTCCAGAGCGATCCTCTAAGTGAAAAAAGAGGGTAATGATTCGTTCTTTTACGATTGTATGGAACGGAAAAACGGTGTCACGATACTTGTAGAACGCTGAGCGACTCAAGTCGACTTTCTGTACCGCCTCCCAAACTGAATCTACCTTCCCTCGCTCCAGTAGCTCTTTTGCCTCTAATGTCTTTTTCATTGCTTCTGGTAGTATATCTTCTCTTACTAAATAGAATTTTCCATCTTGAAGTTTTTTCCCCAATAGCTTTTCCTCCAATACGAAAAGGGTGAAGGACTAGTCTACAAACTCAAATTCGTATTCCATAATTCGAACGGTGTCACCGTTTTCAGCTCCACGTTCTCGTAATGCATCATCCACACCGTATGAGCGTAGCTGCTTCGCAAAGCGTTTTACAGAATCATCTCTTGTAAAGTCAGTCATCTTGAATAAACGTTCAATTTTCGGTCCACCGATTACAAATATACCATCAGGGTCACGTGTAAGCTCAAAGTCACGTCCTTGCTCTTCATGCTTGTAGATAACACGGTGTACACTCGTATCTTCTTCTTCATGAAGAGGGAACTCTGGTGTTGTTTCAATCTTATCCGCAACAGCAAATAACAGTTCTCTTAACCCTTGTTGGGTAAAAGCTGAGATTGGGAAAACTTGAACATCTTCAGGAAGCTTCGATTTAAATTCTTTTAAATTTTCCTCTGATTCAGGTATATCCATTTTATTCGCAACTATAATTTGTGGACGTTCCATTAAACGTAAGTTATATTGTTCTAATTCTTTATTTATCGTGACATAGTCTTCATATGGGTTTCGTCCTTCCACACCACTCATATCAACAACGTGTACAATAACTCTTGTACGTTCAATATGACGTAAGAATTGATGTCCTAGACCTACACCTTCGTGCGCACCTTCTATTAGACCTGGAAGATCAGCTAATACAAATGTGCGACCATCACCCGTTTCAACAACCCCCAAATTCGGGACAATTGTTGTGAAATGATATTCTGCGATTTTTGGCTTGGCAGATGAAACAACAGATAATAAAGTAGATTTTCCTACACTAGGGAATCCTACAAGCCCAACATCTGCTAATAGTTTTAACTCCATTACAATTTCACGTTCTTGTCCTGGCTCACCTTTTTCAGAGATTTCAGGAGCTGGATTTGCTGGGGTGGCAAAGCGTGTATTTCCACGACCCCCACGGCCAGCTTTCGCGATGATTGAACGTTGTCCATGTGTCGTTAAGTCTGCGATTACTTCTTCTGTTTCAGCATCCTTTACAACCGTTCCGGGTGGAACCTTAACAACCATAGGCTCAGCATTTTTACCATGCTGATTTTTAGACATCCCATGCTGCCCACGAGGAGCCTTAAAGTGTCTTTGATATCGGAAGTCCATAAGAGTACGTAAGCCCTCGTCTACTTCAAATATAACATCAGCCCCACGGCCTCCGTCACCACCTGCAGGCCCACCTTTCGGAACATATTTTTCACGGCGGAATGCAACCATCCCATCGCCACCGTCGCCACCTTTTGTATATACCTTAACTTTATCTATAAACATACTTTCACTCCTAACAGTGTCCGTATGAACATTTTGACAGCTAATTTGATCCGAAACTTACTTGAAATAGGAAAACTTCCTTTGTAAACTCTTCGATATCTAATCTACCTTGGGTTATCTCTTTTTCCTGCTGCTGTAACCAAATGTTCATCGTATTTTCTTCTTTTAGTATTCCGTTAAAATCCAAATTGAAACACGTTTCCTCTTCAAAAAAGCTCATCACAATCGAAAGTTTATTTTCACGAAAGGGTTCTACTTGTTCCTCTAGTTTTTCAATGAAAGCTTTTAGCCAGTGAAAGCTTTGTTCATTAAAGCTATTTTGTACACTTTCTTGATCGAGTACTTCGAATTCAATATGTAATTGATGTTTTCCCCAGTTATATGTGAGAATCCATTCAACAAATTCAGGATATTTAACATTTGATAGTTTTGATTCATTTTGAGCTTCGATTACCATCTCATCTATTAGCTGTCTTGCACGGTCCGTACGATTCAGATCTAGATTGCCTTTAATTAGCTGAAGTCGATTCATCCAATCATGACGTGCATGTCTTAAGGCTTCGACTATATTAAACTTTTCGCTCATAATCTAACTCCTATACTGTATGCTACTAGTTAGTATATCAAAAAGAAAGGAGCACCGTGTAATAATTCCGTATGAATTTGTAGAATTTGTCACGTTGTTCACATTATCTAGCTCGCTTGGGAATCTTTTTCATAGAATAGTTCTACTGTCGAATATAAAAAAAGGCCAACCCATAAGGCGTTATGAGACACCTTATAGATCAGCCTTTTCGATTGTATACAATTATGCTTCTTGTGCAACAGGGTATACGCTCACTTTTTTCTTGTCACGACCCATGCGTTCGAAACGAACAACACCGTCAGTTTTCGCGAATAAAGTGTCATCTCCACCACGGCCTACGTTTTCACCTGGATAGATTTTTGTACCGCGTTGACGGTAAAGGATTGATCCACCAGTAACGAATTGACCATCTGCACGTTTTGCACCTAAGCGTTTCGCGATAGAGTCACGACCGTTTTTAGTCGAACCTACCCCTTTCTTCGATGCGAAAAATTGAAGATCTAATCTTAACATTTGTTCCACCTCCTACTTTTTGAAGGTTATTGTAATGTATTCACTATAATCAGTTTCAATTGTTTGTAAAGAGACAAGCATAGCTTTAAGTAAAAGCTGTACTTTTTCATCTGTTTCCTTTGGTAAATCCATAGGAACTGTACATTGTAAGAAACCACCATCAGCTGATTGCTCAATCTGTGGTTCTACATTTGTAAGCGCCATAATAGCATTTATCAATCCGAAGGAAACAGCAGATGCTCCAGCACAAACAATATCTTGACCATGTTCGGCAAAATTTGCATGACCACTCATGTTGAAAGAACGAATTCTTTTATCAGGTGTCTGCTCAAACGTAACATGTATCATCGTCTATGACCTTACGCGTTGATTTTTTCAATAACAACTTTAGTGTAAGGTTGACGGTGACCTTGCTTACGACGGTAGTTTTTCTTAGCTTTGTATTTGAATACAACAAGCTTTTTACCACGGCCTTGTTTTTCAACTTTCGCTGATACAGAAGCTCCGTCTACTAATGGGCTACCAACTTTAACGTTGTCCCCACCAACGAAAAGAACTTTGTCAAAAGTTACAGTTTCGCCTTCGTTTGCTGTAAGCTTTTCAATGTAGATTGCTTGACCTTCTTCTACTTTGATTTGCTTTCCACCAGTTTCAATAATTGCGTACATAGTCGCACCTCCTCATAGTCTAAGACTCGCCAAGTCAGGTGTCAGCATTACACCGATCTTTATACCTGCTTTTGAGCGGTTGTAGCACGGGTGCTACAATAAGATAACATGAAAATACTATCATATTCATAAAGATGATGTCAATATAAATTCGACAATTCCTTTGAATTCAATACAGTATCGGTCTGTGTTTATTGTATTCGTTTGATCGTATAAAAGGGAGGAGCAAGTTGGATTTCTGCTTGTATTTTTTTACCGAGTTTCCCTTGCATCCTATCTAAATGCTTCTCACCTTCACCAACGAATGTTGTCCAAACATCCTGAGAGCATTGGATTATAATTTCTTCTCCCTCTGCATCCTCAAGCTCCCACAGTTCTCGCTCTAGCTGAAAAGCAACCGATTCTGAACTTAAGACCCGTCCTTTCCCCTGACATGTAGGGCAGTTTATTGTAAGATAATCAGATAGGGACGGACGTGTTTTTTTTCTTGTTAACTGAAGGATCCCTAACTCTGTAAAGCCCACAATCACACTACGATTTTGATCCTTTGCTAAGCCTTTCTCAAGAGTAATAATCACAGCCTCTTGATCTTTTTTCCTTCTCATATCAATAAAATCAATTAATATGATGCCACTAATATTTCGCAGTATAAGTTCTTTTGCAATTTGCTTTGCAGCAGCAATATTCGTATTGGCAGATGTCTGTGTTAGGCTTGCTTTCCCTGTAAATTTGCCAGAGTTTACATCAATGACGGTTAGGGCTTCTGTTGCCTCTATTACAATAGAAGCTCCATTTTCTAACCACACAATTCTTTTTAGAGCTTTTTCCCAATATTGATGGACACCAAAGCTTGTAAAAATCTCTTCTTTCCCCTGATATAAAGTAATCTGACAATGTTCTTGGAGACCTTTTTGGTTCATAACTGCTTTTATTTTAGTTAGCCAATCAAAGTCATCAATCAAAATTTCAGAAGGATGGTGCTTCATTAAAAAGTGGAATAGATCCGCTTGAAAATCATTTCTTTCATATACTAATGTTGTTGACTTTACTGAAGAGAAAGAACTAAGCAGCTGTTGATAGTCCTCCCGAACAGCCGACAGCTCTTCTACGAGTTTTTCCGTTGAGTGTTCAGCCGCATTTGTGCGAACAATGACCCCTTCTTCAGCTGTTCTCCACCTCTCAACAGCCTTTACTAATCTACTATGTACTTCTTTATTTTCAATTTTTCTAGATACCGTGACATATTGTCCCTGAGGCATGTAAACAAATGCGTCTGTAGTAAATTCCAAAACAGCCGTGAGCCTTGCACCTTTATGTTCGGATGCATCTTTCGTCACTTGAACAAACATCCATTGTCCTTCATGAACACACTGTTGGATTGGAACCATTCTGCGCTTTTCAAGACTTGCTAAGCTATTTTGAGGTGTATCCTTTTCGTGCAAATAACCGTTTTTATTATCGCCAAAATCAATGAAAGCAGCTCCAAGTCCTTTTTCAACCTTTTGAACACGTCCCCGATAAATATTTCCAACTCGTGATTCCTTATCTTGTTGATAAGTGTGAAGTGCCAAAGGCTCATTTCCTTTTAATGCCATCCAACGTTTTTCTCTACTTTTCGCACTGATCATGATCTGAATCAATGTAATCCTCTTTTCTAATCCTAATATTTCACCAATATGAAAAAGGATGGTAAGTAGCCCATCCTATGTATTCCTCTTCACTTTAAACAGAATTTCCTTTAACGTCAATAAACGTACAATAGATCCCGTGTTTTAGCTGTCGTCATCTTTTCAGCAAAAAAAGCATGTAACACTTCATTTTCATCAAGCTTCCCTACCTCTGATCCATTTTGAAAAACGACTAACGGATGCTTAAACCCTCTTTGAAATCGTTCTAATACTGTTAAAAGATCTTCATCTCCGTCGACAACGATGGGCTTTAATGTATGGAAGTTGGTTGTCTTACCATAATATCTTTCTAATAGAAACTTCATAAAAATGTATCGCCGTTGCTTCCATTCTCCCCATAAGGAAACATACAAAAAAGAGAGAACAATCCATAAATTGAGATTTAATGGCGCAATAATCAAAACGATCACATTAAACAACGCGAGAAACGAGAGCGAGCATAGCAACGTATACTCAAATGATTTTAAAAACGTAAAATAATTTGCAAAAATAATAGAAATAAACTTCCCACCATCCAGCGGCCATATAGGTAGTAAGTTGAACAATAATACCATTAGATTCAGTTGGATAAATAGCTCTAAAATATGTGGGGAGACTACTTCAAGCTGCTGAAGCCCCAAGGCAAGACCAATCATCCAAACATGCTGTATCGGGCCAGCTAATACAACAAGGAATTCTTCCTTTAATGTTCTGTTTCCATGCTCGTCTACTTCAGCTACGCCACCAAATGGCAGGATCGAAATTTTTCTTACTCTCCACGAAAAAACATGGGCCATTACCCCATGTCCCAATTCGTGTATTAAAATGATTGTGACTAATAAAACTAGCTCTAAAAAATGCGCGGTTATGATGGCAATACCAACTACAAACCAGAACAAAGGGTGGATATGAATCTTCTTTAAAGCCAGCAGCAAGCTATTCAAAGGTTATCACCTGAATCGGGTCGATAAATGCATCACCCTTTTTAATAGCAAAGTAGAACTCACCGTAGTTCTTATCTTGCGTTAAAGAAACTGTTCCTACTTTGCTTCCTGCAGATACGGATTGATATTGTGTCACCTCAATTGTATCAAGATGACCGTACCAAGTTTCAGATTTATCGGAGTGCTGAATCACAACGGTATTACCTAACTCTTCTTTTTTCCCGGCAAAAATAACCGTTCCACCGTTCATCGCATCTACTTTTTCACCTGCTCCTGTTTGGATCATAATCCCTTGTCCATCCGCTTTAAAGTTTTGAACGACCTTACTAGAGGCTGGGACAGCGTATTCAGGTTGAAATACTTTTTGAGTATCGCCTTCACCTGCATCAGTTTTCATAGGCAACAATGCTAGCGGTTTGCCGAATTTTTCTTCGTACCAAGTATTGATTGCTGCAAATTGGAATTCCTTCTCCATTGTTTGAGTAATCACTGTTTTCGTTTTGTCAAACATAGGAGCCTGGCTGTTAAATAGAATGGCCGTAAGTAAAACGAGGATTCCGGCTCCTAATACTTTTAACATAATGACTTCTTTATTAAATAATGGGTGACCATTGTCTGAAGATGGCCCCATCTCATAGCTTGGAAATCTTTCCATACCGTATTTTTCTTCGTCACTTGGTAGTATGACTGATTGAGACCGATTTGGCTGACTAGGAGAAAGGCTTTTCTCTTTCTTTCTTCTTGCGATTCGTTTTCTTATCTCGTCCGCTCGATTTGACATTCGACCATTCCCTTTCCGAAAATTTCTCTCTATGTTTTTACGAATTGTATAATGCTACAATGTATGACTTGTCCTTTTGGATTATTCTATTTTGATTGAAACTATTTGGAAAATTTTCTTGTAGGGTGGGATTTTATAGAGATTTGTGTGGATTTGTTATTTTTCACTAATGGTCCGTTGCTATCTGCTCCAGATGCCTGTTTTCAGCGGGGCGGGGGTCAAGCACCTTCCACTCCTAGCAATTCTGTATTTATATATGTTGTTTATTATATTCTTTGTTAAGAAATAATCTGAAAACCCCTCTCAAAATTCGAGTTTATTAGGCTTAATGTTAATATAGTTACAAAAATGTTGAATTTCTTAGACATTTATACTCATATTTACTATAAAAAGAAGACATTCTACTATCTCAACTGAAAACTTGTGCTTCTTTCAGTCAATCTTGTGCCTTAACTCGTGAAACTTGTGCATTTTATAGCAAAACTTGTGCTCCTATTATAAAAACTTGTGCATTTTACCAATAAATGTAACTAGCAAACACTTCCTACTACCTCCAAGTGTTTGGACTAACTAGTAACAAATCAAAAAAACTACCACAGTAGAATCACTCACTGTAGTAGCCAATAATAAGAAACTCATCCGTCAATGTTAACGGATGAGCTATTTTTATGCTTTTGCACCAAATAGTTTTTTGATTTTAGAGAACATGCCTGCTTTGTCGTCTTCTAGTGATTGTAGAGGTACAGATTCTCCTAGAATTCTTCTCGCAATGTTTCGGTATGCGATAGAGGCACGGTTATTTGGATCCATGGCAATGGGTTCACCACGGTTTGATGATTTGATGACATTGTCATCGTCCGCGACAATACCAATTAGATCAATGGAAAGATGTGTTGTAATTTCGTCAACATCTAGCATTTCTCCACTTTTCATCATATGTGTACGAATTCTATTAATAATTAGTTTTGGAGGCTCTATGTTTTCTTTTTCTAGTAATCCGATTATACGGTCTGCATCACGGACAGCTGATATTTCTGGAGTTGTTACGACAATTGCTTTGTCTGCTCCAGCGACAGCATTTTTATAGCCTTGCTCTATTCCAGCAGGGCAATCAATAATAATATAATCATAATCTTGCTTTAACCCGTCAATAAGCTCCTTAATTTGTTCAGGAGATACTGCAGATTTGTCGCTTGTTTGTGCTGCAGGTAAAAGATATAAATTATCATCAAAACGTTTATCTTTTACAAGAGCTTGATGTATTTTACAACGTCCTTCTACAACGTCAACCAAGTCATAAATAATACGATTTTCTAATCCCATAACGACGTCGAGGTTTCGTAATCCGATATCTGTATCAACTAAACAGACCTTTTTACCTTGTAGAGCAAGTGCTGTACCAACATTCGCGGAGGTTGTTGTTTTACCTACTCCGCCTTTACCTGATGTAATGACTATGGCTTCCCCCATGTTAGCGTCCCCCTTTGAAACTAGTAATATTTGGTCTAAGATGCTTTAAAACTTGTAATCGATCTACAACAATTTGATTGGTTTCATCTATATAGGCACATTCCATTTCTAATTGATCACCATCGTCGAATCGGTCCGGTGCGCGATTTAAGCAATCGGAAATCCGTAGTTGAGAAGGAACCATTTTTGAGGCTACAATAACTGCCTGATGATTACCCTCAATACCAGCATGTGCAATTCCTCGTAATGAACCAAGTACAAAAATATTTCCTACTGCTAGAACCGTACCACCAGGGTTTACATCTCCAATGATCAGTAAATCTCCTGGTGCTTCTACTACTTGACCTGATCGGATGATCCCAGCAAGTGTATGGATGTTTCTTTGACTTAATAAATCTTCTACATCAGACTTTGCCATTACATTACTAGAAACCTCGTCTACGACAAGCTTCTTTTTCTGTCTAACGATATCTTTTAATTCTTCTGTTTGTTGTGGTGTGACATATCGATTACCTGTTTGGATATTAACAGTAATCAAAGGTGTATCCTCTGTCTCTGGATAATGAGCAGTTAGCTTTTCCTCTAATTCTTGCTTTAATTCTTCAAATGAACATTGATCATTCAGGTGCAGAGTTAACCCTTCTTTAGTTCCCTTGATCATCACATTTTGCTTTTTTTTCATGGCGCTATGTTCACCTCAGTCGTCAATAAATTCGACAAATGGAGGTCATTTCCCTCTTTTTCTCGAAAATTTCAATCCATTTATTCCTCAAGCCAAGCTTTCTGTAACTTCACAAATAATGCCTTTAAAGGAAAAGAAACAATGATATAAAATGCAATATTTAACACAAGTGTTGGCCACAAACGCCAATCCATAAATTGTATTAATGACAGTTCTGTTCGTTGAATGATTATGTTAATTTGGTAAACTAAAAACTCAATGATTGCCATATTTATGATGACGATCACACCAAATACGAACAGATTATTATAAAAGATTTTCATGAGTCGAACGGTTAACAAAATTAAAAATGGAAACAACACGAGGTAAATTCCATTAATTTCTGTGTAGTACATATCATATAAGAATCCAAAAATGAAACCTAGTAGAAGTGCAGTACGGTGTTGATAATAGACTGCTAAAAACAAAAGATACATCAGAAGAAAATGAGGGACGATGATTCGATTTTGTAAAAGTGTCTCACCATGTGCAAGACTTACAAAAATACTCTCACTATAGAAAAAGAGTAGTGCAATAAAAGGAAGAAGAAGCTTTTTCATGATTGCTCTTCCTCCTCCGTTGCTTCTGATTGCTCCTCATCAATTGCATCTCGTTTCACAACGATGACATGCTCTAAATGATAAAGATCTGCCTCAGGTTTTACATAGGCAATTTGTGTGAGGCCATATTGATCAGGCATTACTTCTTCAACTTTACCGATTACAAGACCTTTAGGGAATACACCACCAAGTCCTGATGTAATAACCTCTGAACCAACCTCAACCTTCATATCGTACGGAATCTTTTTTACTAGAAGACGCTTTGTCTTTTCATCATAGCCTTCTACTAGTCCAAAGATTTCTTTATCACTTTGAATAAGTGCAGAAATTCGGTTATTTGGATTTTTCCCACTTAGAAGCTCTATGGTTGAGGAAAACCCATTGACACTCTTCACTTTTCCAATTAACCCCTGAGCTGTAATCACGGCCATATCGGATTCAATTCCGTGAACATTCCCTTTATCAATGACAATGAGTTCTTGCCAGCTGTCAGGATTACGGGCTATAACGGTTGCTTGAATCGGCGAGAAAGAGCGTAGGTTATTCGTCTTTTCTAATGTTTCGCGAAGACTTTGATTATCCTTTTCCAGGTCTCTCACTTTCGTTTCAAGAGTAACAAGTTCTTCTAACCGAGCTTTCAATTTTTGATTTTCAACATATGTATTTTGAAGATCATCAATACTTCCAAAAAAATCAGATATAACATGAGCAGGTTTTGACACAAGTGAATTGCCAAACCCAACAACATCTTTTACAAATTGCTCTGGTAAGCTAATATTGTCACGATCTCGCAAAGAAAATCCAATCAATGCCACGAGAACAATGATACTTACTAAAAGAATAATCAATCGTTTATTCAAGAAGAATTGTGGCACGACGTACACCTCAACCTTTTTTATTTCTACTACATACTATACCAAAAGAAAACAAATTTTGATATCATTCACGTATTACATGTTTATAAATTTTATTTCACCTAAGAGTAACCGTAAAGAAAGAGGCTGTCTCAAAGCAAAATCCCAATCCCTCTACTGCATGTGTATAGCGGCATCAATTGATGTTAACACGTTATACAATAGTAAGGTGTGGTGATCGCTTATTGAGACACCCTCTTTTTCTTTATTTTTTGATTTACACATATTTTTAGTAAATCAATATTAACGAGAGCGGTTTTTGAATAAGTGTAAATGGTCTAGTGATTTTCCTGTTCCAATTGCTACACAATCAAGTGGTTCTTCAGCAATTAATACTGGCATTTTTGTTTCATCACTTATCACTTTATCTAAATTTCGTAACAGGGCTCCACCACCCGTAAGTACAATTCCACGGTCCATGATATCTGCTGCTAGCTCAGGAGGTGTTTCTTCAAGAGTACTTTTCACGGCATCTACAATTGCATAAACCGTATCCTTTAAAGCTGATGCAATTTCTTCTGCTGTAATCTCGATTGTCTTTGGTAGTCCCGTTAATAAATCTCTACCACGGATTTCCATTGTTCCAATTCCTTCTGCATCTCCAGCAGAACCAATTTCCATTTTAATCGTTTCAGATGTACGATCACCAATCATAAGGTTATAAGTTTTACGGATATAATTAACGATCGCATCATCCATTTCATCACCTGCAACACGAATCGATTGCTCTGTTACAATACCACCTAATGAAATGATCGCAACCTCTGTCGTTCCGCCACCAATATCAACAACCATACTTCCTGTTGGTTCCCATACAGGTAGATTTGCGCCAATCGCAGCCGCAAATGGCTCTTCTATTAAGTATGCATCCTTTGCTCCTGCTTGTCTTGTTGCATCGAGCACCGCACGCTTTTCAACAGCTGTAATTCCTGTTGGAACACATACCATTACATACGGTTTACCTGAAAATAAGCTTTTCTTGTGTGTTGCTTGCTTTATGTAATATTTCATCATCGTTGCAGTTGTTTCATAATCGGCAATAACTCCATCCTTCATTGGACGTAATGCTACAACATTACCCGGAGTTCTCCCAATCATATTTTTTGCATCGTTTCCTACTGCGACGATTTGTTTTGTATCGGTTTGTAATGCTACAACAGATGGTTCACGAACAACAATACCTTTTCCTTTTACATAGACAAGAGTATTCGCAGTTCCTAAATCAATTCCTAAGTCTTTTGTTCCTAACATGTGTTGTATCTCCCTTTCTGATACGGATTAGCTATTGTTTCAGTCCAAATCTAATTTCCCAACTCATCTATTCTGGAGGGAATTCACCTTTTCTTGTTTTATGAGGTCTTCTTATCTTGATGCTATTACTACTATAGCATCAATAGCCTTAAAAGGACCGTTTTATTAAAGAACCGTTAAAAAGAAACATTCCTTCTTATGTTTGGCAAAATGTCGAAAAATCATAAACATTATTATAGCGTAACACTATTAAAAATCATAGTACTACAAGTAGCCTTTTTCCTTTAAGCTCACATATTTCTTTTCACCTATAATCAGATGGTCCAAAATATCAATACCAATAATTTTCCCACACTCCACAAGTCTTTTGGTGACATCAATATCCTCTCGACTCGGCGTCGGGTCCCCAGACGGGTGATTATGAATACAAATAATGGATGCAGCTGACCTTCTGAATGCCTCTTTGAAGTAGGGTAAGAACCTGGCGCCTTGCTTAGTTTCCTAAGTAGGTTTCCAAGAACTCCCCTCCAAACCGTACGTACTCCTCTCAGAGTATACGGCTTTCCATTTATCAATCTAACTTTCCATTGTGTAAGTCATGGTGGCATTTTACACACATTGCAATAGTCTTGCGATTTCTTGCAATCATGAATTGTTCCCATCGTTTCTTGCCTTTCAAATTCTTGAGCTTGTTGACATGATGCATCTCCAATGGAACATTTTCTGCACCACACCATTCACACTTTTCAGCTAAAAGGCGTTCAATGAGACTTGTTCTGCCACCGTAAACAATTGTATTTTCGATTATATCCATTGACTGTTTTTTGATTTCCGAGTTCTTTTCCATTCGTTGTTCCGTAAAATAGGCAATTTTAGGACCATCCTTCGTTATATAACGTATACCTAATTTCCCGTTTATTTTAAATTTTGCAATGATTTTACTGACGGTACTTTTGTATTTATTGGCATACGTTTTAATCATGCTGTATTTCATTGTTTGTCTAAAAGACTGAAGGACATGAGCATTACTTGCTAGGCGATAGTAATTATATAATCCCTCAATCTCCGCATTATACGTACGAAGAATTTCAAGGTCATCATTATGCACTAGATAGGGACGATGAACAGGTTTCCAGCCATTGTTACTGCCAATTTTCAATGCACCTAACTCGATGAGTTTTTTGATGTATTTTTCATGAGGAACGAATAGTTTTGTTTGATAGTTAAACTTTCGTTTCTTTGTGCCATTTGGCATTTTCATTCTGTGCCAATCTCTTGCTACTCGTATATCGTATCCTAAAAATCTAGCGTTTTTCTCACTATGTGTTATCAACGTTTTTTCAGCACTCAATTCCAATTTGAGTTTTTCTGCAAGGTATTCTGTTAAATCTATCTTGATTTGTTCAGCTTCCTTTTTACTACCAATGACACCGATAATAAAATCATCCGCGTACCTTACATATTTCATTCGACGATAGTTTGGGTCAAAAAGGTCTTTGCTATCATGGCTTTGCAGTTTTTTGTACAGAGCTTTTAATTCTCCAAGCCTTTCAGCTTTTTCTTCTTTGGTTAGTCGTTCCCAGTCACGTTTATTTTTACTTTTACAGTGATTAATTTTTGATGCTAGGTTATGATAAACAAGATTATGCCTACGTTTTACACCTTTGTTAAAGGATTCCGCATACCCTGCAACATATTTATCTAATTCATGCAGATAAATATTCGAAAGTAACGGACTAATGATTCCTCCTTGGGGTGTCCCACTGTAGGTTTTATGAAAAGTCCAATCTTCTACATAACCTGCTCTTAAGAATTTCCAAATTAAATTAATTAATTTTTCATCCTTAATGCGCCTCCGTAAAAGTCCAACTAATACTTGATGGTCGATATTATCAAAGAAACCTTTTATGTCACCTTCTATAAACCATCTCGTACCCGTAAAAGTATTGCGTATTTCTTTTAAGGCAGTGTGACAGCTACGATTTGGTCGAAAACCATGTGAATGATTTGAAAATTGAGGTTCGTAGATACTTTCTAAAATTCGCCGAACAACCTCTTGCACTAGTTTATCCTCAAAAGTCGGAATACCCAGAGGTCGTGTTTTACCGTTTTTCTTTGGGATACATGTTCTGCGTGCTGGATTTGGTTGATATGTTTGTTCCTTTAGTTTTTCGATTAAACGCTCGATTCTTTCTAAACTCATACCATCGATTGTGTCATTGTTAACACCTTTTGTGTTACTTCCTTTATTAGGGTGAAGTTTGGCATAGGCTTCTAGATAGAACTCGATATTATACAGATTTCGATACAATCTTTCGAATATATACGTATCATCTTGTGCTTTGGAAGTTAGACTGCTTAATACTACTTTTGGATTTCTCATGGAGCCTCTCGCTCCTTCCCAATTTGGTAATTAAACTAGATAAACTGTTCTCCTTCGCCATGTGATAGGCTTTCCCTATCTCGGACTACTACGAGAACTCCGTTGCCATATCGGATATTCAGACACCGTTGTCATAGCCATACTTGGCTTTCCAACTTAGGCAATCCCCATTTAGACATATAGAAACATAGCATTTCATAGTTTCGGATGTGACTTTCACTCGTTTCTTCCATACAGAAGTTGGACGAAGTAGTATCACTTCATGTTTCTCGAAGTTTTTAAGAAACATGCATACTTCATACAGCGTTAATCGTTACCTCCCGCTGAAGGTCCGCGTAGTCCTCCTTGAGCTATCATTCAAGCAATTCAGCTTTCATCCTTGTCTATGAATTTTCATCTCGCTATTCAGTCGTGCCTTGGTAACTAGACAACTTACGGCTTTTCCAACATGCTACACTCCCCGCTTGGTTTCCCTTGCGGATAAGTTGGCTGATGATAGGGTAAAGATTGTGATATTTCCCTACTGCTTTGCTAATGCAGATTTTCTAAATGCCCTTATGGGCGCACAACTTCGCGTGGATGTACGATTGAAGCATTTAAGCTTCCGATAAAGATGGTTTGCTTGTGAAGGACTTGATTTTTCGTGTTGAGATAGAGGCAGACAAAATGTTCTTGTGAGAGAAAGCGCATCTCATCCATAACATAATTTGCACCATCTTCTGGTGATCGAATCGAATAACGATCCTCAAAGGTAAGCTTATTGAATCTTCTACCTAATTCAATTCCTGCCATAACCTGAACGGCCTTCGCTTCACCAATGCCGTTAATGTTTGTAATCTCTTCTAATGATGCATCCTTTAAGAGACGAATTCCATCAAAACGGTGCAGCAGTTTATTAGCTAGCTCTATTACGGACTCTTTTTTTGTGCCTGTTCGTAATAGGATTGCGATGATTTCCTGATTTGACAGAACACTAGCACCATTTTGTATCAGTCTTTCACGAGGTCGGTCCTCTAATGCAAAATCTCGAATCATTAATTTACTTTTGGTTGTCGTCAATAGGCTCTCCTTTCAACGTCTGGGAGAGTCAATTGATTAGATACTTGTTTCGGTAAAACCCATGTCCTTCAACGCTCTATATACTTTTGAAATTGGAAGTCCAACTACAGAAAAGTAATCACCTTTAATTTCTTTTACAAAGATCGCTCCTAAAGCCTGGATTCCATAGGCACCAGCTTTATCAAAGGGTTCACCTGTTGCAATGTACGCATCAATTTGTTCTTCTGCTAGCTCCCAGAACGTTACATCCGTTTTTTCATAAAAGACATGTTCTTTTTGACCTTGAATGATGGCAACACCTGTGTATACTGAATGTGTTTTCCCAGATAGGCGCTGCAGCATTTCTTTTGCTTCTGTAGGATTTTCAGGTTTTCCTAGAATCAATTCCTCTTGTGCTACTACTGTATCTGAGCCTACAACAAAAGAATTTGGATGGTCTTCTGCGATTACTAATGCTTTTCGCTTGGCTAGCTCCATGACAGCATCTGCTGGGTTTACGTGTTGCTCAATCGTTTCATCTGCATTGCTACTTACTACGGTAAATGATAATTGAAGCTGTTGAAGTAATTCTCGTCTGCGGGGAGATTGTGAAGCTAAGATGAGGTTGGACATGTAAAACCGTCCCTTCCATATAGATTAGGAGATACGCTCATATCTTACCAATAATTACCTACATGTACAAGCAAAACACGTGCTTATAGTCTTCAAAATTAGTCGTTTATTTCCTTGATGAAATTCCTTATATAGATTATTTCCTAGAAAATAATGTCGAGTGCTGTGCCTTTATAGAAAACAACTGCACGTTTTGTCGTTGGAAAAGGGGGATGCTTCTTGTAAGGTCCGTCCCTTCATTATAGCATTCCCCTTTTTCAACACTATAAGCAAACATTATAGCTGATTGTATAATACTAAAAATTGTAGTAGCGATGATTGGATTTCTGTTGCTTGCTGTTCATTAGACATACTTTTTAGGGTTTCCATATTTGTGACAAGTATGTTTTTCATTTCTACTAGAGTTGGCTCTGTTACTTTTAAATTGTTCACTTCTGTCATTTGTTTGTCGATAGAATCTAACACTGATGTGTTCGCATTACCCATCATGATTCCATTAGCACTTTCTTGAGCTACTAGACTATAGATTGACGTTACTTGTTCTAAAAATTGCTTTTCTTGCTCAGTGACATCAATGGATTTTGATTCAAATGCTAATTCTTTAGCATATACTTCAACATTACTCCCTTTATACTTTTCACCAATCTGTTTGGCACTTTCTAGATTTCCAGACACTCCAACAAAAAGAAATTGCTTTCCATCAAAGTCTAAGGCTGCAGTTGGAAGTCCTTTTGCTTCTAACGTGTCTTCCATTGCTTGTCGGGATTCTAAAGTAGAGAAGACCCCTGCCTGTAACACTGGAATCGTGAAAACCGGTGTCTGAAAAGCACTACTATTACCAGCCGGAGCTTCTTCACCAGACGCTGATGTATCCGCAGATGTTTCCTCCTGAATTGCAATAGCAGGTGTTGCAGCTTGATCTGTATGCGTTATGACCTTTAACGTTATGAGTCCTAATAATACTCCAACAACAATAGCTCCAGCTAGCGATACAAATATTTTGGAAGAACCTTTTAGCTTTGGAAGCATACTTTTTTTTACTTTAGGTGATGTTTGTACATAATTAATTTTTTTGTATTCTTTTGGTAGTGGATCATTTTCCTCATCTGGAAGAATCCAATCAAATTGATCCTCCTCTACCTTTTCTTCTGCTGCTGCAGATTCCTCACTACCTAACTGCCAATTATGTACAAGCAGATTTTCGTCATCATACTCTTTTTTTTCGCCATCAATTTTAATTGTTATTGTATTTTTATTGTTCTGCTTGTCCAAATTTCGCCCCTCCTATGAACCTTTTTATACATGCTATCATAGTAAATAAAAAAAAGAACAAGACTTTTGTCGTCTTGTCCTTATAGGTTTTCGTCATATTTCACGGATTTGTTGGATTGGGGCGAATGGCGTCAACTGTTAGATCACCAATTTTAATAGGTGATTGATTATTATCACCATCCATACAGAGGTTATGTTCACTTCCGTAAAAGCAAACGGAATCTATTTTTCCGTTGACGATTTCTACATAAGATTCATTTGTTGTTGGATCTAGGAATTCTTTCGTAATAGGATCCTGGATTTTCTCAATATAACCATTTGTAAAAACTGTTCCATAGTCAATTTTCATATTTGTGTTGGTATCCACAAGGTCTGGATTTGCATGAATGTATAATCTAGTAGATTCAGAAAGACCTACTGCACTTGATACAAATGCTTTCATTCTGGATTGCTCCACGACTTTTGTAAATGTCAGCACCGCGATTACAGCAAGAATTCCTAGGATCACCATAACAGCCAATAGCTCGACTAATGAGAGTCCCTTATTACTCTTGATTATCTTCTGGAGTTGCATCGTCCTCGTCTCCATTCTCAGTCTCTTTTGGAAGATCAAATTGACTAAATGGATTTTTCTTATTCGAAGGAGCTGGACTCTCAAGCTGTGGCAATCCATCAAGTAAATCAACTAGCTCTGGTAAGTAATATACGGATAATACAACCTGGTACGAAAGAGGTTCTACTAATTCTTCAAGTGATGTAATTTCTTCATTACCCATAAAGGTTAATTGTTGGATTTCAGTTATCCGCTCTTGATCCTCTAGCTCTTGTAAAAACTCTTCTAGCTCAAAATAACTAGGGGATTCAATCGATAGAGTTACTTGAAGCTTTTTCAATACAACAGGTGCACCTGCTTGAACCTGCTCTGATGATGCTGATTCATCCGTTCCAGCACCTTCTGTAGACGTTGTTTCTCCTGCTTGTCCCTGAGAAGCATCCGTTGTCTCTTGAGGGATTGTGAAATCGACCTCTGAGAAGTCCATGCTTTCAATAAAGCTTCCTGAAACAATTTCTGCTTTTTCAAGATCCAGTACGACCTGCTCAACAAGTGGTTTGACAGGGATTCGTTTTTGTAATGTCGTTGTATTGCTTAACGTGTCTACTTTTAGCTGATTCACTTTTGACTCAACTACAGCTAATAGCTGCTGTTCTGTTTCTAATTCACTTTGCTTTAATTCAAGATTTGCTTTTTGAGGAGAATAGAGTAAGAAATAATAGAAACATAGAACCGCTATACAGGTGATAATCACAGCTGTTACAATATATGTTTCCTTTTTAGACAGTGATAGATTCACTCTACTCCCCTCCTTCAGCATTAGAATCTTCTTCTGTAGTCGGTTGCTTTAATACAGCTTTATCTAATGTTAGTGTATACTGTGCGATGTATCGCGGGAGTACATCTGAGTCTTGGTCCGAACTGATTTCTTCGGTTACTTCTTCTGTTGTGATTGTTGTTAACTCGGATTCAGAGATCCAGTCAACAGATTTTAATCGATCTAAATAGAATGCTGCTTCTCTACTCGTGTCGAACTGAACAGAGATCGAAACCGTTCCAGCTTCTGAATATTGGAAGGTTTGAAAAAATCCTCGTTCTGGTAGTTGAGCAATCAGATCATTCAGAATAGGCACTGTATCAACAGGATACGTTTCTGCCCATTCAACAGCTTGAGTGAGAACTTCAAACGAGTTTGATTCTTCAAAGTTCGCAAGCTTTTCACTTTGAATTTCTCGAAGCTGTTGTGTTTGCGTAATCGTTGTTTCCGTTGTCGTGATTGATGTTTGTACACCTTGTGATTTTACAAATAGAAAGACTCCGATAGCTAAAGTAAGGACGATTAGGGCAATGACAACATATAGAAATCCTTGCTGTTTCTTTTCTTTTTGTGAGAGTAAATTAATTTCTACTAGCATTATTGCACCTCTTTTAAAGCAAGTCCTAAAGCAGTCATATACTTAGAAGGCAATGGTTCTCCAGCCGTAACACTTTCTAGCTTTGGCACACGTTGCTCTACATCTACTTTTAATCTGGATTTCAGCTCTGGTAGAATTTCTTGTAATTGCGGGTGATCCCCACTAAGTAATATCCGCTGCACCTGATGCTCACCCTTGTTCACCGAATAGCGGTAAAAACTCATAACCTTTTCTATTTCCTTAAATGAATCTTCTAATTCGCCCGCAGAACCTGTCTCAACCGAGTCTTCTAGCTCCAAGCTAATCGGTCTTGTAAAGATAGGCTGATGCTGATGAAAAATGGAAATCGTCATAAGACTTTTTGTATAATTTACAAGCATGATATGCTCATCTTTTTTAATTTTTTGATCCAAGACATATAGTCGATATAAAGAAAGAGAAGAAATGTCTGCAACGGTTGGCTTTAACGTCACATCTTCGAGAAGCGCTCGATAATCATCTACAATATCCTCTGGGCAAGCAATTAGTAGAACTTCTAGTTTTCCATCTTTTTCTCCTATTAAAGAAAAGTCAAAGACTGGATCTTCAAAAGGAAGGTGGATGCTTGTTCCAAGCTCTAGAAAAAGATAGCCTTTAATCTCGTCTGTTTTCAGGTCCCCTGGAACTAGAACGTTTCGAATAATTACAAATTGATCAGGTACAATAAAGCGTACTTCTCTCTTTTTGTATCCCCATTCTTCTACACACTCTTCTAATATCATTTCAAGAGCACCATGATCAACAATTTTACCATCATGTATCATGCCCGCAGGTAGCATACGCTCTTGAAAGCTTTGGACTATGATAGGATCTTGTTGTTTTAGCTCTAGGAAACGAATGGAATGATCTGTAAACACAATATTCAGTTTTCGTTTACTTCCTGATAGTACGTCAAATAATCCCATTGTCATAATCCTTTCTTACTAGTTTAGTAGAACAAGCTAAGATAAAAAGAGATAATTTCTTCATGATAAAAGTACGAAATTAGCGTACCTGCGACAATAAATGGGCCAAATGGTATCGGTTGTCCCTTTTGGATCTTTCCTGAAGCTAATGCAAGGATTCCGATAACCGCACCTAAAAAGGTAGCAATCATAAAGGAAAGAATCGTTGCTTGCAAACCAAGCACTAGTCCAATAACACCATAAAGCTTAATGTCGCCTCCACCCATGCCGCCTTTACTGACTACGGCAATAAGGAGTAGCAAGGTAAAACCAAGACCAGCACCGACGAGACTATCCCACCAGGGTTGCAATGGAAAGAAGATACGCTCAATCGATAATAAAACAAAAAACACGAGCAGAATCTTGTCAGGTATAACCATATATTTTAGATCAGACACCGTGATAATCATCAGTAACGAGATAAGCGTCCAAGCAACAAGTAGTTCTCCCTGCCAGCCTAATTCATAGTAGGCTAGTACAGCTAAAAATGCCGTAAGAAACTCCATAAATGGATATAAAGGAGAAATGCGTCCTTGACATTGACGACATTTCCCCTTTTGAATGAGATATGAAAAAACCGGAATCAATTCAATCGCTGTAAGCGTATGGTTGCAATACGGACAAGCCGAACGTGGCTTTACGATTGATTTTTTTAATGGCACTCTTAGGCCTACTACGTTGTAGAAGGAGCCTAGTAGTAGTGCGTAGATACATACTAGAACGTAAATCATTTATTATTATTCTGTTCCAATTGTTATACCAGATTTAGATTCAGCATTATTAATTTGTTGAATTGAAGCATTTGTAAATGTTATTGAGACATTTCCCTTACTACCAGTGGCAGAAATAGTTAAGTCATTATTTGTAGATGTAACTACTACATTTGTTAGAGTATTGCTATTTGTATCTAAATAGTCAGCCAAATCTGTTGAGTCCATATTATTATCAGTTGGTACTCCCTTCGCAGCTACATATAACTTTGCTGCGTTAATTGTCTGTACTGCCTCAGCCTTAATAGCATCTGCACGTGATTTCTCAATAATATTCCCAATACTAGGCACTGCAATCGCAGCAATAATTCCTAAAATAACAATAACTGCTAGTAACTCAACAAGAGTTAAACCTTTTTGGTTTTGTAAACGCTGTTTTAATTTCTTGAACATCTTTTTTCCTCCTAAAATGAATAATCTTATAATCTAGTACTCTATTCCTATTATACAACACAAAAGTTCAAATGTTCATGTCGAATATTGTAAATTTTGTACAAATTGACTAGAAATTTTGTACATTATTGAAAATCTCAAACATTGGAACCATAATACTTGTGACTATAGTCCCTACTAAACCCGCTAGTACAACGATCATCAATGGTTCAATAAGTGCCTTTAGCTGATCGGTTGTATTTTCAACCTCTTGTTCGTAGAAATCGGCTACTTTTCCTAGCATCGCATCAAGAGAACCTGTTTCCTCTCCTATCGCGATCATTTGCGATACGAGTGGTGGAAACGCCCAATGCTTCTTCATAGGCTCTGTTATACTTCCACCTTTTTCGAGTGATTGTCGAGAATGATAAATCACTCGTGCGATTACCTCATTTTCTACTACTTTTTCAACAATCGATAGTGATTGTAGAATCGGTACCGAACTTGAAAACAATGAGCTTAATGTTCGTGTCATACGAGCTAGTACAGCCTTTTGTAGCATTGGTCCAAAGATTGGAATACGAAGCATAAAGGAATCAAAATAATATTTTGATTTCTTATTTTTTCGTATCATTGTAATGGAAACGATTAATAGAATGACAAAAAGAACTAGAAAGTACCAATAGCCTTGTACAAATCCACTTGATGCTAGAACAAATTTGGTTATAGCAGGTAGCTCTCCACCAAAGTCTTCAAACATCGAAACAAAGGTTGGAACGACTGCAGCAAGTAGGAAGATTACAACCCCGATGGCAATGACTCCTACAACAGCTGGGTAGGATAGAGCAGCCATAACCTTTTGACGAGTTTGATGCTGTTTTTCATAGTGAATCGCAAGTCTTTCTAGTGTTTCATCTAAGCTACCTGTTGCTTCTCCAGCTCGCATCATATTGAGAAATAATGGTTCAAATACTCGCTTGTGTTTGGCGCATGCTTCAGAAAAAGGATTTCCTTCTGTTAACTCATTTGCTACCTCGGTTAGCACCCTCGTTAGTGGCTTACTTTCGGTTTGCTCTGCTAGTATTTTAGTAGAATCTACTACCGTAACACCTGCTTTAAGAAGTGTAGAGAATTGTCGTAGGAAAATAACCATATGCTGTAACTTTACGGGATTTCCAATCGCAATATCCTTAGTCAAGATTGTCTCTGGAACTTCTTCAACAGCTATGACACGTATTCCTTGTACTTTGAGCTTTTGCATGGCTTCTCTTCTTGAGGAAGCTTGAATAACTCCATTTTTTTTACCGGCTCGGTCGCGTCCTTCATATTTGAATCTAGCCATAATTATGCATTCTCCTCCATATATGGCTCGGCAACTTCACGCGTGATGTATCCTAACTCATATAAGGATTGGACACTTGAGCTTAGAAGCTGCATACCACTTGCTCTAGATGTTTGAATCATGCTTGGAATTTGGTGGATTTTCTCAGAGCGTATTAGGTTTGCAATGGCTGGGTTATTTAACAGCACCTCAAATGCAGCTACACGACCCTTTTTATCTACCTTCGTTAATAGTCTTTGAGCAATAACGGCTTGAAGTACAGACGCTAATTGAATACGGATTTGTTCTTGCTGACCTGCAGGAAATACATCAATGATCCGCTCTATAGTTGCAGCAGCACTTGAGGTGTGAAGTGTTCCTAATACTAGATGTCCTGTTTCAGCAGCAGTAATTGCTGTGTGAATGGTTTCTAAGTCTCGAAGCTCTCCTACTAGGATCACATCCGGATCCTGTCTAAGTGCACTTCGTAAACCATTTGCAAAAGATTGCGTATCAAAACCAACCTCACGTTGGTCTATAATGCATGTTCCATGTCTATGCAAGTATTCAATAGGGTCTTCAAGCGTAATAACATGCTTTCTCATCGTTTGATTCATGTATTGAATCATCGATGCCAGTGTAGTCGATTTCCCACTCCCAGTAGGACCGGTTACGAGTACCAGACCTTGAGGCTTTTCCGCAATACGTTGCATAATGCCTGGAAGGTTTAGCTCTTCCATTGTTGGGATATGTGTTGGAACAACCCTTATCGCCATGGAGATACAAGAACGTTGATGGAAGGCATTAATACGAAAACGGGAAACGCCTTGAATTCCATAAGAGAAATCAAGCTCTCCCCGTTCTTTAAATTCCTTCCACTGATGATCTGGGATAATTGATTTAGCCATTCCCTCTGTATCGTCTGGCTTTAAAATATCTTTGCCGTACCGTTTTAAATCTCCGTGAATTCGGAAAATCGGTGGTGCTCCAATGGTTAAATGAATGTCTGATGCTTTTAACTCAAACGCTGACCTTAGCAAATAGTCTATCTTTTCTTTCATAGCAATCACCTACTCTATTGCAACACGCAAGATTTCTTCGGTCGTTGTGTAGCCTTGCTTCACTTTATATAATCCGTCATCTAGTAAGAATATCGTTTTGCTTCTAATCGCATGTTCACGTAGCTTTGATAATGGCTCATTATTCATGATGACTTTTCTCATATCATCTTCAATTGTGAGGACTTCATGAATGGCTAATCTTCCTTTATAGCCTGTCATATTACAAGAAGCGCAGCCTCTTCCCCGAACAATACGATCAATTGTCATACCACGACGTTTGAAGATCTCTATTTCACGTACAGATGGTGCCTCTTCTTGTGCACAATCACGACAGACTTTTCGAACAAGACGTTGTGCCACAATACCACTTAATGATGAAGCAACTAAGAATGGTTCAACACCCATATCAATTAGCCTTGTAACTGTACTTAAAGAATCATTAGTATGAATGGTACTTAGAACTAAGTGACCTGTTAATGAAGCACGTATTGCGACTTCAGCCGTTTCGCGGTCACGAATCTCTCCGACCATAATAATATTTGGATCTTGACGTAGTATTGCCCGCAGTCCCTTTGCAAAAGTTAGACCAACATTTGCATTCGTCTGAATTTGATTGATGCCTTCAAGCTGATACTCTACTGGATCCTCGATTGTAATAATGTTCACTTCTTCACTATTCAATTTGTTAAGAGCTGCATATAGTGTTGAAGATTTCCCTGAACCGGTTGGTCCTGTAATTAAAACAATCCCTGTTGGGCGTTCAATCATTGATTGGAAACGATTTAGATTAAGTTTGTTAAATCCAAGCTTTCCTAAGTCATTCAATGCAGAGCTTAAATCAAGAAGACGAAGAACAATCTTTTCTCCATAAACGGTAGGTAATGTTGATACACGTAAGTCAATAGGGCGAAAATCCACATTGGTCTTAATACGGCCATCCTGTGGGATACGATGTTCAGTGATGTCAAGATTGGCCATAATCTTAATACGTGCTGTTAACATACTTTGCATATGCTTTGGAAGTGAGCGTTCTGTTCGAAGAATGCCATCCACACGGTACCGTATAATCACCTTTGTTTCTTGCGGATCAATGTGAATATCACTTGATTTTTGTGTAACAGCATTGGATAAAAGCTGATTCACAAGTCGGACGACAGGTGAATCTTGATCCGTAATCGTCTCTTGTTCAATCTTTTCTCTTTCAGGAGCACCATCTTTTAATTCCTCAAAACTATCATCTGTATCATAATATTTATTAATAGAACGAAGGATATCATCCTTTGTCGCAATGGCGGTATCAATTTGGAATCCTGTTGCTAGACGTAGATCCTCAATTGTGTAAAAATCCATTGGATCTGCCATAGCAACAAAAAGCTTATTGCCTTCTTTTTTCAGAGGAATAATTAAATTGCGCTTTGCCGCATCCTTCGGAATTAAACTAAAGAGCTTTGTATCAAAGGGGTATCGATACAAGCTGACATGCGGGATTCCAAGTTGAAATTCTAACACTTCAATGAGCTGTTGCTCGGTGATATAACCTCTCTGAAGTAAGGCGTCACCTAGCTTTTGTCCCTCGCTCTTTTCTTGTAACGCAGACTGTAGTTGTTCTTCGGTTAGTAACCCAGACTCTACTAACAAGTCTCCTAAACGCTTACGTTCTTGTGCCATATCATCACCTTGCTTCTAAAGTGTATTGCTCTGCTACTTCATCTTTTTCGTCGTTACCTTGGAACCACTAGAGGCTGAATCCGTATTGGAACCAGAATCGGTTGCTGAATCTTGGTCAGTATTTTCAGTAGATTCATTGCTTGATTCATTGCTATTAGTAGTACCTTCGTTTGACGGTGATTGTGAAGGATTATCAGACTCTTCTAATTGACCATCTTCTGATTGCTCATTAGACGGAAACCCAACAGATTCTTCTCCATTATTCGTTCCCGAACGATCAGGTAATGACGCTTCAATACTATGAAGCTCTTTTCGATGAATCGGAGGATAAAAGTCCTCAGAAATCTTCAATTCTTCTATTTTAAATCCCGTTTGATCAAATACTTCTCTATAGATGGAAACAAGTAGGCCATCTTTTCCTTCTTCAACGATTTGTACGTCTCCTTTGTTTACATAAGCACTGAAGTACTTAATCGTTCTAGGAGGAAATTTCTCTTGATCCTTTAGAGCGATACTATAATCATAGATAAATTGCGGACCGATAAGTGAAACATATAAACGATCATTCACCAAATCAAGCTTAATAGAATATGAGTCCGTATTAGGGTTCGTAAAAACAAAATCCTGATTATCATCTATAGAGACCTTGGCTTCATAGCCAAGAGATGCATAACTCGGAAGCTCAATGCTTTGATTTCGTTCAACAATTTGAAAGTTTGTAGGGAGTACAACTTGATAAAGAGCGCTTGCTAGGATGCTTAAATCCTCTTTAGCTGTTAAAGCTGCTTCATGTTCTTTTAGGAATTCCAACAAAGAGAACTGAGATGTCTCGTTAATCTCAATAGTCGGAAATTGCCCAATGAAATTTGACAGCCCTGCAGGAATCTCACCAAGTTTAATTGAAGCCTCTGAGATTGTACCTACAGATGTTTCAGTGGTGAAATATTGCTCGATATTTAGAACAAGCTCCTGCTGTAACATTCCAATCGCTTGAATAAGATCTGTTTCAAGTAACTCATAATCAATTGCATTTATATCAATTGAAAAAGAGGCTGTAGTCAAAGCATTTTGGAACGCTTCTTGATTTATTTCGGTAACTAGACTATTATCTTGTCCAGACTGAATACTCGAGACTGTAGTATCTAGGTCAATAGAGTAAAATTCTTCTTTCAATTCAAGCATGTCTTTTAAAATAACAAGCTCTAGCTTTTGTTGTGATTTCCAATTAGTGATTTCTTCAGCTAGAAGGATCTTTGCTTCTTCTGGTGTTTTATTCGCTACGTTCACACTTGCGACAGTTGTTCCTTCAGCATATACATCTTCGTTAGACACAAATGTCTCAAAAGCAAAGGCACCCAGGTGAGAGAAAACAAATAAAAACAGTGTTGTTAACGCAAGTACGATCGTTATTCTGGTAAGTGGATATTTGCTCACCTTGGCATCCTCCTTTTTTATTCTTCAACATTCATTGTCAACTCAACGAATACCGCAGGACCTGCTTCTTGAGCAGAAGAAATGTGAATTCCTTCAAGAAGTGTGCCTTTCGAAATTAAAATGTCACCTTTAGCATTGTAGATATCTTTTGTTACTCTTTTCCCTTTTAGAAGCTCTGCTTGCTTTGAACGGATATCTTCAAAGTCCTTATTTGACGCAGGTGCAGAAACCTCTTCAAGAAGCTCTTCTCCAGCAGTAGCTTGGGTGAAAAGATTTTCAAAAGAATCAGCAAAATAATTGCTTGCATCTTCATTAACAATGATAATATCTTTTCCGAATGTCATCACTTGTTGAGCAGCTAGATAAACCTCTTGCTCTTTAACTTTTAGAACCATCGCTGCAATGTTACCTGTTTCATCATCAACGATATATTCGGTTACGAGTCCGATTAATTGCCCTTTACGCGTCATTACTTTCGTATCAATAATTCTAATTTTTTTATTTACTAATTGATTTGCAATCGGAATTTCATTTAAATCGATTACAGCATTTTCATTTTCAACCGTTACAGCATATTCACCAATACCGATTACCTTTTTGAAAGGAATTGCCTTTACACTTACTTGCCAATCTTCGTGCTCAATAGTTAGAAAGTCAACAGATCCTTTTTCCGGATTAATCACTAGTGATTTCACCATTCCAATTTCACTACCATCCGCAATTGTAATAATTGGTAAGCCTCTCATTTCTGAACTCTTTTTCATTATCATCACACCTATTCTATTTGTATTTAGTCATGTAACTGCTGGATAATGTTTCTCCACGCATATTCTTTATATAGTTCTAACTCAAGTTGTAATACAGGATACGAAATGAATTTCAATTCTAATTCTTCAACTAAGCCTTTTAAATCTTCTAGCTTTTCACTGCTAACATAATGCTCTAATAGCATCTTTGCAAATGTATAATAGTCACGGTCTGGAAGGCTAGGCTGTAGGTATTGTTTAATGATATTTTCATAGTTATGAGGACTTGTGTTCATTCTTAATGCTTCTAGCTCTTGCACCATCGTATGGATCAATTGCTGCTGAACAGGTGATGCTATTCGTTCTTCTTGTTCTACCGGTGTGTCTGGTTGGTTAGAGTGGTTATTGCCCTCAAATAACTCCTCTTCGTCTAGATCTTCTATAAAATGGTTATTGTTATTTACAGATTCATTCATTACTTCTTCATCTTCATATTCTTTTTCAACTTCTGCGATTTCATCCAAATTTTCTGCCGGTGTTTCTGAAAGATGTTCTTCTTGATTCTCACTCGTAGGGTCATTGTCTTCAAGAAGTACTGGTTGGTCTTGAAGTATATCTGCAAATAGGACTTCTAATTCTTCTTCCTCTTGAAGTGAAAACTCAATTTCTTCTACATTCACTTCATTCGAATTTTGTGAATCACGGTTCTCAGTTTTTGTAGACATTGGACTCATGTCTTTTTCTTCCTCCAGTTCCTCAAGAGCAGACTTATAATCCTCTTCTACTACATGTGGAATCTCTTCCTTGTAACTGTCTTCAACCGCTAGATCTCGGTTTTCTAGCAATTGCTCAAGTTCATCTGCTTCATCATTCTTGTTGTCTTCCTCATGTATAGTTTCAATCTCTTCTAGATGATTACGTTCTTCAAGTTCGTCTTCATATTGTTCTACTACATTATGAAACTCCGATACATCGTTAACATTTTTAGAAGAATCATTTTTGAATGTACCAATTTCCTCGATTGCTTCTAGCTCATCCATTGTAGTCAATTCATGAGTGTTACGTTCAGCTTCTGTCGTTCCATCGGTAGACTCTAAAGGTTGAACGATTTCAATTGTATTGCTTTCATCTATCTCTTCTAGGCTTGGTTCTATTGGTTCTAGTAGAGAATCTTCTTTTTCTATTGCTGTGTTTATTGCTATGTCCTCTAGCTCCACATTCACTTCTTGCTTCTCTTCTAGTTCTTTTTCACTAGTAAGATCAGGTTGTTCTACTGTTTCAACAGGTAGTTCTTCTTCCGCAGTGGCTGCTTCATTTGCAGATTGTAGTAGGATTTTTCCAAAACGTGTTTCCAGAATGTACGAAATGAATACAACTAATAAAATAAGAATTAATGCGATCTGCCATACTGGAAATATTTCACTTGCTAGAATTCCTAAATACGTAATCACTAAAGCAATTGAAGAAATCATCACCTTAGCTTTGAAGCTCAATCCCATTGGAATAAAGTAAAGAATGGGTAATAAAAAGATAAAAGCAATTACAGCAAAAATTGACAGTGTCATTTCCTCACTCCTAACAGCCCAACAATCGACACATTCGAGAAATTTTTACTGATTTAAACAATTTTCGACTCTATGATATTGTATAATAAAGTTAGTCAAATTGAAAGAAGGGTATGACATGAGACGTAGTAAAATTGTGGGAGAAAAGGGACTTTCTTTACTCGAAGTTCTAGTTTCTATTACTCTTTTAAATATTATCCTTATATCTTTGTTATCATTCTTTACACAATCTTATCAATATACGATTGGAAATCAGAATCAAACGGTTGGAATAAATGTCGCACGTAATGTCCTTTATTATATGGAGCAACAGGATTTCGATAAAATTTATAATCAGTATATTTCAGGTATAAATACCGGGACAAAGGTCCCACTAACGATAGACAACTGTGATGATTCTCCATTTGTTGATCTAAATAACTCATCTCGCTGCAAGGAATTTTTCTCTTCTACGATTAACAACTATCAATATTCAGCAGCAGTTGCTCTTGAAAAATATTCGAATGATGATCAATCAAGTGCTGACAATGCAGTATTGGAAAAAACAATGATTCCAGTAGAAGTGACTGTTACATGGGGAAATAATAATCAATTCAATACAACAGTCAGGGGGTTTATAAAAAATGAATAAACCCTATAAACAAAACGAACAAGGGCTTACATTGGTTGAACTACTAGTAACGCTTACGATTTCAATGATTTTTGCTTCTACAATTTATGGTGTATTTATCTCTGGAATTAATTTGTATCAACAAACATCTACGATTGGAAATATTCGAGATGAAGCAGATTATATTGTTACATCCATTATGAATGAATTTTATAACGAAGAACCGGATTATGTAGAAGCATTTCAGGATGGATCTACTGTTGGTGTCAAGTTGATTAGAAATCCTGACAAAAAAGTAGATCGTTATATTGTTGAAGAATCTGATGATCCACCGACAGAAGTCATTATTTCAATTGTTAATGATACGTTTACCATAGAAAATACATCTAAGAATGAAATCACTACTTTAAATACTAATGCTTTGCAGTTAGGAGATAATAGTTACATTACAATTGATTGTCCTAATAGAACGACAAATGGAACAGGACGTTGCTATCAGGGGTTAGTCGAGATTAAAATTGAAGCAATTCCGACAAGACAAACTGATGATGTTGATCCAATTCTTTTAAATAGTAGCTTCGGTTTCTAATGAAGGAGGTGACTGGTATTGATACTTAAAAATGAAAAAGGATATACATTATTAACAACCATGCTCGTTTTCATTATTTTTATGGTTCTTGGTGTTAGTATACTAGCCATGAGTATTGGCGGAGCTAAAAGAACAAGCATGCTCGAATCTAATGTTGTTACAGACTTAGATGCAATGAAAGCAATAGATGAAGGGGTCACGTTACTAAAGTACGAACTCCAAAAAGATGAGTTTACGAATATATCTCTAGATGAATATAATTCAAAATTGGAGCTTCTATTACAAAATATCCAATGCTCTCAAGTCGATAAAACCCCAACATGCTTTACTATTAAGAATATAACCCCAGACGATATTGAGCAGGATCAATACTATACCAGAGTTTTTGACGTTTCTGCAGTAGGATCCAATGGTCAAGCATATAGACAAAAAGTCTTCGTGACCTCAATGCCTAGTTTTCTGAAATATGCCGCAGGTTCACGTGGAGAGCTTACAATTAATGGTAGTGGCTATTTTGAAGGCGATTTGTATGCTAATGGTGGAATAAATATGGCGAATGACGCCTTGTACATTTATAACGGAAATAAGCAAATCGTCAATACCGTGTTCCCTACTATAAAGGCGGGTGGCGAGCTTATCTTAAACGGGAATGCATCCACGTGTGAAAATAGTATTAACAATGCCACTCGTTGTTATAATCAGGATCACGAAAGACTCTCAACAAACTGGAGTCAGGTCGACTACGCTATGATCCCAAATATCTTTACAGCGTCTGGACCAACAGTTGTAAGTAACCAAGATTATATTTCCGTTGAAGTAAAAAACACAGCTGTTGATAAGTTCCTGTCACTTGAAAGTGGACTAACAGAAAATACGATAAAAAAAATGATGGATCAGAATAGCTTACTAAGTTTGCTATCTCAAGATGAGGTTAAAGATTTAGTAACAGATCAATTTGAGGTTCATATGGGAAATACGATGACAAACCCTGATCCAGAAAAGAGTCACCTTTATTTAGGCAACACACTGGTAAAAGGTACTTCTATAAATGTTAATAAGGACGATTGGATCATTGTTAACGGTGATCTAACCATTGAAAACCCAGGAAATGAAAGATTAGAATTTAACGGTAACCTAATCGTTACAGGCAATGTAACGATCAGAGGAGACATCTACTTTGATTCTGTTATGTATATCATTGGTAACACAAGAATTAATGATGCAAATATTAATGATATCGGAACATCAAATGATGACCAATACAAAGATAAAGAGCTTATTCTAATGACAGAAGGAAGATTAGAACTAGCTCGATTTAATAAGTTTCAGGATGTTGATAAAGGGACAAAACTGAAGGCATACTTATACACAGAACAGGATGCTGTAGTGTATGCAGTAGGTTCATATGTTTATATTGAAGGGGGAATTTTCTCTAATGGCTCCCTAACCTTAAATGGTTTTCGGGGAGATGCTGCACCCAATGCGGGTGATTCTGATTTAAAATTCACTCCACCTAATGATCAAAACCAATATACGAAGTCCAGGCTTACCATTGTGAACAATCCAAAGTTATTTCTTGATCAACAGGCAGCACTACCTCGTGTTGATAAATTAAATGTTATTATTGATAATATAGAAAAAGCAGACTAGCTATACGCTAGGCTGCTTTTTTTATCGTAATTGTTCAATTACTTCTTTATGGTCCCACTCGTTCGCATAATCGAGTGCTGTCATATCCTGTTCACTTACAATGGTTGGATCAGCTCCATTAGCAAGGAGGACTTTTACTGTGTTCGCATAACCGTACTCACTTGCATACATTAGCGCCGTTTTACCAAGTTTGTTTTGGTGATTAATGTTATCATATTTTACAAGCATTGAAACAATTTCATCATGTCCTACTTTAGATGCTTCTATTAAAGGCGTATCTTCTTCTAGATTGAGGATGTTCCCATCATAATGTTCTTCAATTAGATTTTTAAAGGACACTAGATTGGACGTAGCAATGATATGAAAGCTAGTGTTTCCTAGTATATCTTTTTCCTCAAGTGAAACACCCTTCTCAATAAGCCACTGCGCAATCTCAACATTATCATTTATCACGGCAACCTGTAAGGCATTCTGTTCCTGTTCATTTTTCTCTTTTAAGAGATTTTTGTCTATCGACACCAATTTTGAAAGAAGCTCGATATATATGCTCTCATTTGCAGCAGTCTCACTTAATTGCCCATTTAACACATTGGATATTACTAGATGAAGATATGGAACGCCTTGAAATTTCTCCTCAATACCGGCTCCTTTATCTAGTAGATATAATGCTATTTCAGGCTCTTTATAAATAATAGCCGTTGTTAACGGAGAGAGTCCTTCTTCGTTTATCGCATTTAGAGAGCTGTTATCCTTCTCAACTAGTTCTTGAACTTTACCTATATCACCATTTTTTATAAAATCAATTATTTCATTAGATGGTGTTTCTGCTGTAGACGTATTTTGCTTGTCATTATAAAGGGTCGTAACAACATATAAAATGATTCCAAAGAAGACTATTGAACCAACGAATAGAAAAAGAACACGTGATTTAGGATTTAGTTTCATAATGAACACCTTTTCCTTACATTATGACTTGTACATAGTTTAGATTATCCAAAATAATGAAAGAATAGGGTCAGTCTTTTCACAATCACCTTTTGACACTAGCTTAAAAGGATTGCTGATTGACAGACCCTATTTTTCTAACCTTAAAAGAGATTAATAAACATCGCTTTCTCGGTCACCATTTTGAGAATCTTGTTTTACTACTCGAACCTTAATTGTATCAATGATGTCGACTTTATTCCGGTTTTCATCCAAACCGGTAACCGTAACCCTAACTGTGGCTTCGCCTAATAACACACCTTCTACGACACCACTTGTTGATAAGTTAATATAGGCCTCATCTTCTGCTTCTTCTATGCTAAATGCCATTGTCACATCTGAAGCATCTGCAGGAGTATATTTAACTAAAGTAGAAAGATCATACTGATCTCCTTTTTCAATATCTATGACATCTTCAGTGAAGTAGGCATCAGCCAACGGTGTTGTTACATAGACTGTGACCGTCTGATAAACCGTGCTATTCTCTGCACTTACTTTAATTGTTGTTTGACCAGATCGCACTGCTCTTATTTCACCCGGCTTAACAACTTCTACAATCGTTGAATCAGCAGATTCCCAAATTAGCTTTTGATCCTTTGCAGCTTCGGGAAGTATTGTAATGTTAAAATCTTTATAAATTTCATTTTTCATTAAATATACTTCTGAAGGTGAGATTGTGATTGACTCGATATCTTTACTAATGACTTTAACAACAGCTTCTGCAATCACCTTAGTACCATCACTTTTAATTCCAACAGCAGTAAGCTTTGTTTCCCCTGCTTTTTTTCCATGAATAGTCTTTCCATTATTGACAGTTGCTATATCAGGATTATTGATAGTAAATTCAATACTACTTGTTGCATCAGTAGGTGTAACCGTTATAGGAATCGTTGCTTCTTCTCCGACATAGACCTCTATATTCTCAAGTTGAATTGCTTCAATTGGAACACGGACAGTTACCTTAGACTTTTTAATAATTTCAGTACCAAAGGCATCTTTTACCTTTACAGTTAATATGGCTGTTCCTGATTTCACAGCTTGGATTACGCCATCCTCACTAACTTTAATAATGCTGTTATCACTGTCTTCTGACCAAATAATCTCTTGAACAGCAGCATCTTCTGGATGGATGACAAAATCACCACTTGCCTCTAAGTTTCGTGTTAAGCCACGATCTATAATGATTGTATCTGATAAATCCACACTTTTAATTGGCCGTTGTGCGGCAATTGTTATAGTGTTAAAAGAACTTTCAAAGGATTGATCATAAAAATCGCTATATGAAACTGCGCTATTGGTAAGGATGTGTGTGCCACTTTCCATCGCTTTTACCTTTATGGAAAAAGCTTCTTCATCAGCAGTATATATTTCTCCATTTTTTTTGTAGGTTACGGTGATTGGAGTACCCGTAATAGTATATCCTTCTTTCAGTGAACCACTAGCGGTTAGACCCTCTGGTAGTTCGACGATTTCCACATTCGGCGGTAACGTTTCACTAAATTCCATATTTTCAATTACTAATTCATTTTCAAAACGCTCTGACTTTATAGGATCGAAGTCTTTTGGCTTTATATCATATTTAATTTCAATGACTTCTTCTTCGACTTTATATAGGTCTTTTGCTGGAACTAATGAACGAGATACCTCTAATAGATTTTCATTTTCATAGACATAAACCGTTAGCTCTTTTATGATTTCTGCTCCTGATTTATCTCTTGCAACTATTTTTATATCGACCTCACCAGACTTTGCAATTCCGTGGTCAAGCATTGCATTAATCGTCTTACCATTTCGAACATTATTCTCTTGATATGCCAGTTTTCCGTTCACATAAACCTCAGTATCAAGAAGTTGGTCTTGTAAATCAAAATCTTCTAACGTATATGCTAGCGCAATCTTTTGATTTGACGGAATCTCTGCGTTGTTCGCAGGAGATAATACCGTTAAAACCGGAGCATGGTTTGAGCCTAAGAAAGCTCGATACATAGTATTAACAAATAGTTTTTGCTCCTCAATTGGAAAATGTGAATTTGTATGACCAGTACCTGAATACGTTACACTACCTTTTGAGTAAGTATAGTAATGATTCCAGCTATCATATTCATCACGATTACTACCAATAATGTTGTACCAAGGAATCACATTCTCATCTTCAAGATTCAACGTATAGTATTGGTTATGTGTTGAAGCAATTTGAACGTTGTCATCCAATAGGTAAGGATAACGTGTCATCATTCCATCGTTAACCTTTTTGGTTGATGTCGATCTATTTGGAGCATTTAACCCTAGGTTTGTTTGTGGTGCTTGTTGTCCAGTAGCGTCCATAAAGTTATTAACCCAAACGTTGTTCGAACCGTATATCGTATCATGTGTAAACATAATACTTTGTTCTGATTTTAAGTATTCTTGTAATGAACGAACAGAATTTGCATTTAATGTTGCATTATTGTAAACATCAGCAAATCCAAATATAACCATATCGTAAGACCCATTAATTGATTCATGAGAGTACTTTTTATTATCATTACTTAAATCTCTTTTACTCTTATTGAACGTATCAAAATAAGTAGGGATCACATCAATTTTGTACATTCCTGAATCAGATAAAAAGCTTTGGGTCATTCTTTGACTATTCGTTAAGGAGCTATCCACACCATTTTTCATTACTTGCAGCACTTTAATATCTATTTGGCGGTCTTGAAATAAGAAAGTACCCTTTTTAAAATCTGTTAGTGTGTATCCACCTTGCTTTACTTCAAGTAATTCAACCTTCCAATTTCGAATACCTGAAAATCCCAGTGGAAGCTTGTAGCTTATAGTTGGAGATGATGAATCCACATTCTGTTCTTTCACAACTTCACTACTATCAAATTGATCATCAAAATTCATATCAATATATAAACGCAATTTTAGATTTTGCTTTTGGACATCTGTAGGATATAAAATATTCAATTTATAATTTATCGTTTCATTACGTTTGTATTTGTGCCCAGTTCCTAAATCCTTTGGTGAAGTCACAAGCTCAAAAGTAGGCTTAGGATCATAGTAATTTCTGAAAAAACTTAGAATGTTATTAGACAATGGGAGGAAAAACCAACTGTTATTGCTATAAAACATCACATTTCTAAGTCCACGATACTCATACTGCGCAAAATACTGCTGTAACACTCCATTATTCTTAAAGCTATTTCTATCAATGAAAACAGGCTGTCCTTTTTCAATAAAGTCACTAATTATTTCTTTTGCCTTTAGGTGTGTAATATCATTTTTGATATTTTTAGTATCATGATTTTGGTTTCGGACCTCTCCTTCATTATAAGGTCCTTCTCCGATAACAATCGCATCATAGACTCCATCTAGCTCCGAACGCATCGCGACAAATTTCTTCATCGACATCGTAGTCACTTTAACATTACTAAGACTACGAATATCACTTGGAAAATCCGAACTTCCATCTGCTGTAATTTCTAAGAAATGTCTAAAAATCGTTTGTTCATTAGCTTTTGCTTGGTCTAGAGGTATAAGTGGAATCAGTAAGAGTATCGACAAAAAAATGAAAGATATTTTTCTCATTAGGGACCGTCCCCTCCGGTTCAATAAGTAATTACTACTATTATATCAACATCTTAAACTACTTAATAGTCATAGTATCGCCCTTTTTCATGACTTTTTTACTGTTTTGTAAAAAAATATAAGAAAATTACAAAATATATCATATTTTTACATTTTTAACCTAAAAATAATCTGTAATATGTCTATCGTTATCTATCACCATTTATTTCCATATAAAAAGCCAATAGAAGTCCACCTCTATTGGCTTATGATTTCACATATTGTGCAACACGATTTCGCCCTGCCTGCTTTGCACCGGTATAAAGGGCTCTGTCGGCATGACGAATAAGAGCAAGAGCATCATCTGCATCTTCAGGAGCTGATGCTACTCCAATACTAGCGGTAATCGTAACCATTAGTTCTCTTCGCTCCAGGTCTAAATCGCTATGCAGTATAAATGGGTATTCGGCAATGCCTATTCGAATGTCTTCTGCCACATCCATAGCATCTGAACGAATTATATTTGGTAGCAGGATGACAAACTCCTCCCCACCATAACGTGCGACAGTACCTCTGGATCCAATAATCCTTTTTAAGCGTTGCGCAAGTTCTGTTAAAATTTCGTTTCCACTTTGATGACCATACGTATCGTTCACTGATTTAAAATGATCTATATCTAGCATGATCAAAGATAAACATTGTCTCTTCCCAACCTGTAAGTGATTAAATTCCTCGAATAGAATTTCTTCAAAGTATCGATAATTGTAAAGCTTTGTTAATCCACAAAGCTCACTATTCAGTTTGGTTTTTTCGTAGTGTCTTGCATTTTCAATGGCGACTCCAAAGTATGAGCAAAGCATATCGACAATCATTAATTGATATTTTTCATACGCTCTTTTTTTCGTTGATGCGAGTAATAATATCCCTCGTACCTTTTGACTTCTTACGATTGGTACACAAATGACACTCTCAACATCTTCTGGCATATAGCCTTGTACAATATCAACCCACTCTGATTTTGTACGGTACAAGGTAGATACTCCTGTCCTCCATACCAAGCCGCTTATTCCCTCTCCCTTTTGAATTGGAGGGATACTATTTGGCTGTTTCATTCCTTTTTCTACTCTTCTTAGTAACACAAGATGATCATCCTGTACATCCAAGATATAAGCATAATCTACTGGTAGTGTTGCTGTTATTTTTTTGATAAAAAGCTCTAGTACTTCATTTACTTGTAAGCTCTCGGTAAGCTGATGTCCGATTTCTACTGCCTTTTGCAGATAATGATTGATTTTTTCAGTAGCATTGTACCTTCGAAGGATAATTGATACCGTAATAAAAGGAATTCCTATAAAGATTATTGCCAAGAAACCAAGTCCGCCTGATAAGTAATAAAGAGCTAATGATAAGGGAAACATCACCATATTCGAGATAAAATCAAATTGTAAATCATCACTAATGAACTTATAGTCTCGATTTAAGAATCGGTACACCAATACTAGTACACATTGATTCACAAGCACAGAAACAACTTGATAAATTAAGATAGGAATAAACACGCTATTTAAAGGCTGTTCTCCAAACTCGCCGCCTACTTGTATATAAACGAGACCACTTATAAGCGATACAAAAAAGAACATTGTTGAGTTTAATGGGAAACGATACCATTCACTCTTGGTTACTCTTATACGTAATAGTAATGGTATGATCGCAAACTGCATGAGGACAATTTCCAAAAACAGCCCGTACCGAACCAGTGCTACTATACTTAGCCATTGAATTAAAAAGACTGGTGTTCCATTTATTACAATTGGCACAGTTGCCATTAAGGTTGCAAAAACAAACAAGCTAAGTACGGTATAAATATTATCTATTTGCGGAGGAAAGAAGTGGTATGTTATAAAAAGGCTTGGAAGAACAATAACTGCCCATGAGAATAATATAAAATGCTTTTTGCCCTTTGGGATGTCCATGATTGCCTTCCTCCTTCTTTCGCCACGGTGCTACATGATTTTACTGTCAATTTTATCAAACCCGACCAGGTCTGTCACCTTTATTTTTTTTATTTTCTAATAATTCGACAACTCTTGGTTTAGCTTCTGAAATAAAATACAAAGAGCCTGTAATAATTAAGACACTGTTAGGTTCTGCATGATCTAGATACTGTGCAACATAATCAATCCAATGATCAGCTATTTGTTTCTCTTGAATGGTACAAAGGTCATATAGCTCCTTAGCTTTAGAGGCTCTAGGATAATTAAAACTTGTAAAGACCATTTTAGAAGCAACATGCTCCAATTCCTCTACCATAGGACGAAGCTCTTTATCATTTAGAGCTGTAAAAAGAACTGAAACGTTATGATTTGAAAATCGACTCTGAATCGTCTTTGTTAATGCTTGAATCCCCTCTTTATTATGAGCACCATCAATATATATGTTTGGAATGTGTGAAAGCTTTTCCATTCTTCCTGGCCAATAAGCCTTCTTTAATCCCGTTTCAATTGAATCTTCCTTTACGTTCAATAGGTCAAGACGATTTAATAGTTCCACTCCACGTATAGCCAACGCAGCATTACGAGTTTGGTGTTCTCCCACCATGAGAATCTCAAAGCTTCTGTGTAATGATTCTGATTTATAATTGAAAACCTCACCTGATTCTGTGCTTTTTACATGTTCCACAAAAAAGTTCTTATGCAAAAGATGTAATGGTGATTGATTTTCATTACTTTTTCTCTCAATTACCGCAACAGCTTCATTCTGGTCTACCCCTGAAATTACAGGCACCTTCTCTTTTATAATCCCTGCTTTTTCAAAAGCGATATCTTCAATTCTATCCCCAAGAAACTGTGTATGATCCATGCCGACATTCGTAATAATGGATAGGATTGGTTGAACGACATTTGTTGAATCAAGTCTCCCACCTAACCCTACTTCATATAAAACAATATCGACAGGATGGATTTTAGCAAAATAATAAAAACTCATCGCTGTGATCACTTCAAATTCAGAAGGTCCACCCAATTCCGTTTTCTCTAGTTCCTCAGCAAGGAGTTTGATGATCGCAACTAATTCTGTAATTTCATCATCGGTTGCTGGATTCCCATCTATACTAATCCTCTCATTAAATTGCTCAAAATATGGTGATGTGAACGTCCCAACGGTATAACCTTCTTCACTTAAAATATTCCTCAGATACGTTACGGTTGATCCCTTCCCATTGGTCCCACCAATATGAATTGCCTTAATGCTTTTGTGAGGGTTTCCTAGCTTTTCAAGAAGCCATTCCATCCTACTTAATCCTGGTTTGATTCCTAAGCGTAGCCTAGCATGTATCCATTCAACTGCTTCTCTATACTGTAGACTCATGTCTTCTACACCTCTTTCAATGATTCATATGTAAAGGCTTATTTATAAAAGTGAATGATATCCTTACCTCATTTCATTTCTAAAGGGCTGACAACCAGTGCATTTGTCAGCCCTTTTTCTTTAAGGAGGAAAATAGTTTTATAATGTTTTTAACTCTTGTATTCGCGCTTCCACTTTCGCTCTCTTTTCTAAATAATCCTTTTCTTTAGCACGTTCCTCTTCTACAACACTTTCAGGTGCTTTGCTAGTGAATTTTTCATTATTTAGCTTCCCTTGAACACGTGCCACTTCTTTGTTTAGCTTTTCTAGTTCTTTTGAAAGACGAGCAACCTCTTCATCAATGTTGATTAGTCCTTCAAGAGGTAAGAAAAGATCTACACCTGTTACAACAGCAGACATTGCTTTTTCTGGTGCTGAGATATCTGTTCCCATTGTTAGCTCTTCTGGGTTACAGAAACGCTCAATGTAGGATTTATTTTTCTCAAGTACAGAAAGTGTTTTTGAATTCGAAGCTTTAAGAATTAGCTTAATTTGCTTACTTAAAGGTGTGTTTACTTCTGCACGGATGTTACGAACAGAACGAATGATATCAACTAACAGCTTCATTTCCTCTGCTGCTTCTTTATCTGTAAACTCATCTTTTACTGTTGGCCAGCTTGCAGTCGTAATAGATTCGCCAGCATGCGGCAAGTTCTGCCATATTTCCTCGGTAATAAATGGCATGAACGGATGTAAAAGTCTCATCGTTTGATCTAATACATAAGCTAGAATTGAGCGAGTTGTCTTTTTAGCTGCTTCGTCCTCACCATATAGAGGGAGTTTCGCCATTTCAATATACCAGTCACAGAAATCATCCCAGATAAAGTTATATAGTGCACGCCCTACTTCACCAAACTCGTAGCGATCAGCCAATTTCGTAACCGTTTCAATCGTTTCATTTAAACGAGTTAGAATCCATTTATCGGCTACTGACTTTTCACCGCTTAAATCAATTTCTTCGTATGTCATACCACCCATATTCATTAGTGCAAAACGAGAAGCATTCCATATTTTATTAGCAAAGTTCCATACGGATTCAACCTTTTCAAATGAGAAGCGTAAATCTTGACCAGGTGAGCTACCTGTTGATAAGAAATAGCGTAAGGAGTCTGCACCATACTTTGCAATAACATCCATTGGATCTACACCATTTCCTAATGATTTACTCATTTTTCTGCCTTGATCATCACGAACCAGTCCATGAATTAAAACGTCTTTAAACGGTCTTTCATTTGTAAATTCTAACCCTTGGAAAATCATACGGGATACCCAGAAGCCAATAATATCATATCCAGTTACAAGCGTATTTGTAGGATAATAACGTTTGAAATCTTCAGCATCCGTATTCGGCCAGCCCATTGTTGAGAATGGCCATAACGCAGAGCTAAACCATGTATCAAGTACATCTTCTTCTTGAGTCCAATTTTCAAGATCTGCAGGTGGCTGTTTGTCTACATGAATCTCACCTGTTTCCTTATGATACCAAGCTGGAATTCGGTGTCCCCACCATAGCTGACGTGAAATACACCAATCACGTGTATTCTCCATCCAACGCATATACATTGTTTCAAAACGATCTGGTACAAAATTCACTTTATTGTCTTTACTTTGTAAGGCCACAGCTTCATCTGCAAGAGGCTGCATTTTTACAAACCATTGTGTTGAAAGATATGGTTCTACAACCGCTCCACTTCTCTCTGAATGCCCAACTGAGTGCATATGCTCTTCAATCTTGAATAGCACCCCATCTTCTTGAAGATCCTTTACGATTTGCTTACGGCATTCAAAACGGTCCATTCCATTATATTTTCCTGCTTTCACATTCATCGATCCGTCTTCATTCATTACGAGAATTCTTTCGAGATTATGACGGTTACCAATTTCAAAGTCATTCGGATCATGTGCAGGAGTGATTTTTACAGCACCTGAACCAAATTCCATATCTACATAATCATCACCAACAATTGGAATCTCTCGTCCAGTGATTGGTAGAACAACGGTTTTTCCGATTAAGTGCTTGTAACGCTCATCTTCAGGATGAACAGCAACAGCAGTGTCTCCTAGCATGGTTTCAGGACGTGTTGTCGCAATTTCAATATGTCCTGAACCATCTGCTAATGGATATCTCAGATGATAGAAAGCCCCTTGTACATCTTTATAAATTACCTCAATATCAGAAAGAGCTGTTTTCGTATGTGGATCCCAGTTGATAATATATTCTCCACGGTATATTAGCCCTTTTTTGTATAAAGTAACGAATACTTCTTGAACAGCATCTGATAGCCCTTCATCTAATGTGAAGCGTTCACGACTATAGTCTAAACCAAGACCAAGCTTTGCCCATTGCTGGCGGATATGCTCAGCGTACTCTTCTTTCCACTTCCAAGTTTCTTCAACAAATGCCGTACGACCTAGATCGTATCGAGTTTTTCCTTCTTCACGTAGCTTCTGCTCGACCTTTGCTTGCGTTGCAATTCCAGCATGGTCCATTCCTGGAAGCCATAGTACATCATAGCCTTGCATACGCTTCATTCTTGTTAAAATATCTTGAAGTGTTGTATCCCAAGCGTGACCAAGGTGTAGCTTCCCTGTTACGTTCGGTGGAGGAATAACAATCGTATAAGGCTCCTTCGTTTCATCACTTGTAGCTTCAAAGTATTTTCCTTCTAGCCACCATTCATACCTTCCCTTTTCAATTGCATTGGGATCGTATTTCGTTGGCATTGTTAATTCTTGTTCACTCATCCCTTTTTCCTCCTTACAGTTTTTATGATAGGCATTTTTATCAATACAGTTAAAAAATAAAAAACTCCCTCGTCTCTAAAAGGACGAAGGAGTTCATTTCGCGGTACCACCTTTTTACACAAAGCAAATAAAATAACACAATTGCTCTGGCTCTTAATTGCTATAACGGCTCTTCACCGGCTTCTACTACTGTAGTTCATAGAAACAGCTCATGGGCGACCTTCTATTGCTTTTTCCTAGAAAACCTCTCAGCTAATGGTTTTCCTCTCTTAAGGCAAGTGTCAATATACTCTTCCCATTCTTTGCTTTTGGATGTGATTTAATTTTTATAATAAGTATATTATCGAAAAATGAATCTGTTCGCAATCATTATCGCCCTTTTTTTCTTAAAACATTCATAAAAATTTTCTTCAATTGTAAATGACACGAAAAATAGGGATGAGCATAGACTATCATAAGGACAATAGTTTGGAGGGTTTATGATGAGAAGATACAATCCTTATACATTGCCACCATGGTTACGTAAGTGTAGAGCTGTCGCAAGACAATTTGTTATCCCATTTTGTATTTTTCAGGGAATCCGTACTCTTTTTCTCCCAACCACTTTTGATGTTTTACTTTTAGCAGTTTTAATCGCGCTAGCCTGTGCCTTAATATTTGAGTGGATTTAAAAAAAGACTGACAATAAAAGGAAACAACCTTCCTTCTGTCAGTCTTTGAGGTTCTTATAGAGTAGTTTATTCAGCGGCTTCTTCCTTTGCCTTTTCTTCTTGCTCTTTTTTCTTCCTTTCAATCTCTTCTAACTGCATGACAACATATTCTGTATTTTTCATAAACCAGTAATATCGTTGAAGCTTTCTAACAAATCGTTGTTCATTACGTTTTTCGACTGGTGTATGATAGTATCTTTCAGTTATTGCGATTAGTGAACTAGGATAGGCAAGATAGCTTAAAAATAACTGCATTTCTTCTTTTCGGAAAGAAAAATGCTGAAAATAAACATTTAGCCATTCAAGGCATTCATCATAGGGCTTTGGATAGTTTTTTAAGGTCCTTGTAAGGAATGGTAACAAGTCATGAAACGGTGCTGCAACCTTTGATCCCTCAAAATTATGCATGTAGCCTTTTCCTCTTTCATCAAACAAATAGTGCTCATTGGAGAGCTTACCATGGATGATTACCGTTCGAACTTTTTCATTTTCCTTGGATTCTTCATACCATTCATTAAATTTTCTTTGCGAATATTTCAATGCCTGAGTAAGCTCATTATAATACATACAAAAGTAGAGTTGAAAAGGAGACATATATTCACTGTTTTCACATTGCTCCACGTACTCCTCAAGGAATTGCTGTTCTTTTTCCCATCTTGAAGTAAGCATCTCATAATGCTCATTTCGTTCTTCTTTATTTATTTCGACTTCTTTTGAGGACAATGTGTGCATTCGTGCTAATTCACGGAAGAGCATTTGATTCTTTTCAACTCGATTTTCTTTTTCTTCATTGGCAAGCCAAGGCATGATGTAATATAAACGGTCATTTGACCACACAGCATATCTGCCATCCTGCGTCGGGAAAATAGGGACAATATTGTTATAGCCTCGCTGATATAGATAGTGAATGTTTCGAACAAAATCTACACCTTTTTTCGTTTCAATCTCCTTTATAGCAAGTGTACCTTTATTCGAGTATACTTTGTGCACCTTACCAAAGGACTCTAGAAAATAAGGTTCCACACCATATGGCTGTAAAACGGTTTTTATTGACTCCATTGAATGTTGGACCATTACAATCACCCACTATTAAGATTAAATGGAAACGGACTGACCCTATGTATAGAAAGCAGGGACAGTCCAGGTTTTTCATTTTATTTATTAGTTACTAAAAAGTGGTACATCATTCGGGATATATAATACTTGACCCTCATACACATCCTGATTGGCTTCAAGCTTATTTACTCGTAATAGCTGAGCAATTTGAACCTCGTATTTTTCTGCAATATATTCAAGACTCTCGCCTTCTTGAACAATGCAGACCTTCATTTTTGCTGGTTGCTCTTCTTCTTTACGAGCAAAGAAATCGGTTAAGGAAATACTCTCGTATTTACCTTTTTTAATTTTAGGCTTCTTTTCCACTTCAACCTCGACATCTACATCAACATCGACATCAACGTTAAGTAAAGCATCGTCTGAGGATGATGATTCTTCTTCCTCAAACTCTACCTCTGCAATCTCAGGCTTGTTTTCTTCAACAGCTTCTTGTACATCTGCTGATTCACTTAGCTCTGGTTCAGGCATTTCATACACATTTTCTTTTCTTTCAGACTGTTCTTTATCGTTTTGAGCACCATAATTAATGAGTACAGGCACTTCATTTTCTTCTTCCTCGATCTCTTCAACTTCTTCTTGATTGTCAACATACAGATCCGCTTCTTCTACTTCTTCATCCACAGATTTTCTTGCTTCAAATGCAAACGGTTCAAACTCACCTTCGTTTGATTGCTGTACCGCTTCATAGCTTGTATATCCATAATCTTCGTTTTGATTTTCTGAATTCGTAGACTCTTGAACTTGCTCATTTTCTACGACAATCTCTTCTTCTACTTCTTCATCAAAGGTTGCTTCACGATGAATCGGTTCAATGACTTGCTCTTCTGCAAGTTCCATAGGTGTAACCGTTTGTTGTTCACCGTAAATTCCTGAAATCGTTAAGTCAGCTGTTAGCTTTAAGCAAGCATTTTCAGGTACGACATAATCAAATGATTCTACAAATACATCAATCTCACCTAAATTAGCTATGCGATTTTTAGGAATGGTAACATCTACAGGAAAGCGATGTACAAACTCACATTCACCTTTATCGCGAGCATTTACTTGTTGGACAAATTTTCCTGCTTGTTGCAGCTGGTCCCAGTTTACTTCCTCTTCATCTAGCTCCTGTACGGTTGAAGGTAAGTATTCACCAGTTAGATCCAGGCTACCTCGAATCAGAATGTATTGCTCTTGTTCTTGGATCGTTATATGTGGATCTAAGGAGATAGATAATAGTTCTTCAAGTTCCTGTCCTTTTTTAAACCAAATCGATTCTTCCAATGAAAATCGTAAGCACGATTGTTGTTCTTGTGACAAAGAGAGCTCCTCCTTTCAAGTTCCCGTTTACGAGTGTATGACAATGTCATTAACAATTTATGAGAGGAAGAGCTTGAATATGTCTAAAAATTTGTGAACGAGTGGAGTTATTGGTTCGTTATTCGTTTCTTTTTTAAGGGCCGCTTTGTTCCACTACAGTCTGTTAGCTTTCCGCTAGGCAGGTCTAGTGTGCCTCCTATGAAGGTTCTCCGTTCCATTACAGTGAAAAACTTTGCTCTCACCTATATGCTAATCCCACAGGAGTCATGCCCTTCCACTTCAAACAACTTATTCTTGTTAGGAATAGCGGACAAACTAATAACGAATTTCGGTGATACTTTATCTCTATGTAACCTTTTGATGATTACATTTTTTAAAAAATTTTTATAAAAAAAGTCTTACGAACAGAATGGTTCCTGTTCATAAGACTTTTTGATTCATACATTAAATTGTGGCAGTTAGCTTAAAAGAGGGTAGATGGTATTTTGTAACGGACATATGATACCATATTTGTTTAATAATACGGATTTCAAGTTACCTAACGGACATTTAAGCCCTTATTTACTGAAATACAGAGTATTACGCTGCATTTTTTGCTAAATAGAGGAACATATGTCCGTTTGGCCTACCAAAAGCGCTTTTTTTGACTAAACAGCGCTTTATATGTCCGTTAGCTCTCCGAGAATTGAATGACACTCACAAACGTAATCACACCACTCTATACCAAAAGCCATACAGTGTAACCACAATACTTAATCACCCACGAATCTTAGCAAAAGCTTTTTCAGCAGCTGCGATCGTACGCTCAATATCTTCATCAGAGTGAACGGTTGATAAGAACATTCCCTCGAATTGTGATGGTGGTAGGAATATGCCTTCGTTTGCCATTTCCTGATAATAGGTTGCAAACATGTCTAGATCAGAGCTTTTTGCATCTTCATAGTTGAGTACCTTTTTGTCTGTTAGGAAGAAGCCAACCATTGATCCGACACGATTAAAGGAATGTGGAATCTCATATTTTTCAGCAGCTGCACGGATACCATTTTCTAGCATTTCTGCTTTACGATCAAATTCCTTATAAGACTCTGGTGTTAATTGGCTTAGTGTTTCGTATCCAGCTGTCATTGCTAATGGATTACCGGAAAGTGTACCCGCTTGATAAATCGGTCCACTAGGAGCGATTTGCTTCATAATTTCAGCCTTACCGCCGTAAGCACCTACAGGAAGTCCGCCACCGATTACTTTTCCTAAGCATGTTAAGTCAGGTGTTACACCAAAATGGCCCTGTGCACACTCATAGCCTACACGGAAACCTGTCATGACTTCATCAAAAATGAGCAATGCACCGAACTCATGTGTAAGGTCTCTAACACCTTCAAGGAATCCTTCTTGCGGAAGAACTACACCCATGTTCCCAGCAACCGGCTCAATGATAACTCCGGCAATATCATCTCCATATTGCTCAAAAGCATAACGAAGACTCTTTAGGTCATTGTATGGAACTGTAATGGTATTCTTAGCAATCCCTTCAGGAACACCTGGGCTATCAGGTAAACCAAGTGTGGCAACACCTGAACCTGCTTTAATTAAAAGAGAATCGCCGTGGCCGTGGTAACAGCCTTCAAATTTCACAATTTTATTGCGTCCAGTATAACCACGCGCTAGTCGAAGCGCACTCATTGTAGCTTCTGTTCCAGATGAAACCATACGAACAATTTCCATTGATGGAACACGATCGATTACAAGCTTTGCAAGCTTATTTTCTACTTCTGTTGGCGCACCAAAGCTCGTACCCAATTCAGCGACTTTTTTAATTCCTTCTACAACTCGATCATTTGTATGTCCTAGAATTAATGGTCCCCAGGAAAGAACATAATCAATATATTCATTTCCATCGATGTCATAGATTTTTGAACCTTTTCCTCGTTCCATGAAAATCGGATCCATTTTTACCGATTTAAATGCACGTACAGGGCTATTTACACCACCAGGCATTAAAGAAAGAGCTTCTTTAAACGCTTGCTGTGATTTTTCATAAGATCTCATACTATGTACCTCCTTCTTAACGTATAAACAATAGACTCTTACATGAATCTACTCTAGTATTTTTATTTGATTCTACTTTTAACATGTTCGTTACAGTGCGCTCCAGACACTTGCTTTCCACGGGGAGGAAGTCGAGCCTCCAGGGTGGACGGTTCCGTTTCAGTAGGTACGGAACCCGGGTCTCGACCTTTCCTCTATTCCCGTAGGAGTCATGTGTCTTCCGCTCCATTTCACTATGAGATTTATTATGATATTCATATTCAACAATCTTTACGGAAACAGTCTTCTATTATGATAACCAGTTTGCTACATCCTTTGCAAAGTATGTGATGATAAGATCAGCACCGGCACGCTTCATACTTGTTAGCTTTTCCATTACGATTGATTGTTCGTCAATCCAGCCATTTTGTGCAGCTGCTTTAATCATTGAATACTCACCACTTACGTTATAAGCAACAACAGGTGCATCAAAGCCATCTTTTACTTCGCGAATAATATCTAGATAAGAAAGAGCTGGCTTTACAATTAAGAAATCAGCACCCTCTTCAATATCTGATTGCGCTTCACGCATTGCTTCTCTTCTGTTTGCTGGATCCATTTGGTACGTTTTTCTGTCGCCAAATTGTGGTGTACTATGGGCAGCATCACGGAAAGGACCGTAAAAACTTGAAGAATATTTTACTGCATACGACATGATTGGAATATCTGTATAGCCTGCATCATCAAGTCCTTTGCGAATTGCTGCTACAAATCCATCCATCATATTAGAAGGAGCAATAATATCAGCACCCGCTTCAGCTTGACTAACAGCTGTTTTTGCTAAAAGGTCTAGTGTAGGGTCATTTTGTATTTGTCCATTTTCGACAATACCGCAATGTCCGTGGCTTGTGTATTGGCATAAACATGTGTCAGCAACGACAACCAATTCAGGAAATAATTCTTTTGCCAATCTGGTAGCCTTCTGAACAATACCATTTGCATTGTAGGCCTCTGTTCCAAGCTCATTTTTCTCTGCAGGAACCCCAAATAAAATAATTGATTTAATTCCCAGTCCTACTACTTCAGTGAGTTCTTCTTTAAGAAGGTCTAGTGAGATATGGTAAACTCCTGGCATAGAAGCTACTGGATTTTTAATATTTTCACCTTCTACAATAAATAGAGGATAGATTAAGTCTTCTTTTCGTAAAAACGTTTCTCTCACCATAGAACGTAGATTTTCAGATCGACGTAAACGACGGTGACGTGCAAATTGTAGGTTTTCCATAGTTATTTTCCCTCCACTGAATGTTCGTTATAGTATTGGATTATTTCATGGATCATATCATGAACAGTATATACTTTTGGACAAATATTTACATGTAAGTTGTATTCTTCAGCTGTCCTTTTTGCGATAGGACCGATACAAGCAACAACTTTATTCATGAGTCGATCTTCTAATTGGTAGTCATGAACGACTTTCATAAAGTGATGAATGGTAGAGGAACTAGTAAACGTGTACACGTCAATAGAATCATTTTTTATGATTTTAGCAAGCTCAACTTTACTTTGTTCCGGTAAAAATGTCTCATAGATAATCCATTCGTCACATATAAAGCCCTTTTGCTCAAGCGATGTTGCGATGACATCACGAGCAAGGTTTCCTTTTGGAATCAGTATTTTGGCAGGTGTGATGTTTCGCTGCAAAAATGCCTCCACGACTCCCTCTGCCGAAAAGTCATTTGGAAAGAATGAAACCGAGATATGATGTTTCTCCACATATTCCTTTGTTTTCTTACCAACAACAACAACTTTTGCTGTTACATCTTCTAGTTGAAAGTTGTTATTTTTCAGTATTTCAACAAAAAAAGAGACAGCATTTTTACTTGTGAAGATAATCCACTCATAGCTGTTTAGTTCATTTATGTATGTATGTTCCCGTTTGTCTTGATGATAGCGAAAAGAGAGAAGAGGGACATGATGCACAGTCCCTCCGTATGTCTTAATATCCTCTGCCATTCGCTTACCTTCATGTAAACCTCTTGTAACCAAAATATCTTTACCTAAAAGCGGCAAAGCATTTTTCATTATTGATCAAGCTCCTCTTTCACTTGGTCAATTAAAGCCTTTGCTCCTCTGTCACTTAAGATTGCAGCAGCTTCTACTCCAACATTTATCGGATCTTTTCCTACAACCGTTTCTTTATAGATTGTTTTTCCATCTGGAGAAGCAACTAAAACAGTAAGAGATACATCCTTTTGATCTGTCATTGTCGCAAACCCTGCGATTGGAACCTGACAGCCACCCTCCATTTTATGAAGAAAGGCACGTTCTGCTTTTACTGTCGTCGTTGTATACTCATCTGCAAACTTATTTAAAAGCTCTAACAGTTCATGATCGTCCTCACGACATTCAATTGAGAGTGCTCCTTGTCCTACAGCAGGTAGACACACTTCTGGCTCTAGATACTCGGTAATGACCTCCGAGCTCCAGCCCATACGAGACAAGCCTGCAGCTGCTAGGATAATGGCATCATACTCCTCATGCTTCAGTTTATCTAATCGTGTATCAATATTTCCACGAATCCATTTGATTTCTAAGTCCGGACGTTCTGCTAAAAGCTGTGCTGATCGACGTAGACTACTCGTTCCAACAATAGATCCCTTTGGTAAGTCTTGAAGCTTCGTATGATCTTTCGAAATAAAAGCATCACGATGATCTTCACGAACTGGAATACATCCAATCGTTAAGCCTTCTGGAAGAACGGCAGGCATATCTTTCATACTATGAACAGCCATATCAATTTCTTTATCAAGCATAGCCTGTTCGATTTCTTTTACAAAAAGGCCTTTTCCACCAACTTTTGAAAGCGTAACATCAAGAATGCGGTCACCTTTTGTGACAATTTCCTTCACTTCAAAATCAAATGAGGGATGTAACGCCTTAAGTTGTGAGATGACCCAATTCGTTTGGGTTAATGCTAATTTACTTCGACGAGATCCTACTACAATTTTCCGCATAATATCCTCCTAGTCTATGAGTACCAAAAATGGAATGATGAAAGTCTACTTACAAGTAAAAAGTTAATTAGAATTATTAAAAAGGATGCAATATTTAAATACGCAAGATTCTTACCATAGAGATTTCTACGAACCCGTAAATAAAGGTAGACACTATAAAAGATTAATACTATAAAGGAACCAATTATTTTCGGATCATACCAAATAAATGTCGGTAGTTTAATAAATGCCCATTGTAACCCTAAGATAAGGCTTAATAACAGCATTGCCACTCCTACTGAATTTAATATATAGGATACCCTCTCTAATTTCGAAAGATCACTAATTCTCCACAGTCGTTGTCCCCATTTTTTCTCCTTTAATAGCTTATGCTGAAACAAATAGAGGGAAGAAAAAACAAAGGATAATGAAAAGGCACCATAGGATAAAATGGCCATTGTAATGTGTATAAATAGAAGCTCTGACACGAGCTGCTCTGCCATTGCCTTTGATTCAATTTGAACGGGGGCAAAGGTATGAATGGCCATGATGATAAAGCCTAATATATTTGTGAAAAATACAGTAAAATCAACACGAAGTACTCGATTTATTGTAAGTGATAATGTTACCAATACCCATGCATAAAAATAGAGCCCTTCAAAAATCGTTAATACTGGAAAACGACCTGTACGAATCATGTACATAATTAAAAAAATTGTTTGAAGAACCCAAACAATTGCAAGTAACCAGAAGGCATACTGATTCGCCTTCCGGTTTTTGTTCAAGAAATCTATAAAATAAAGCAATATGCTAAGTGCATACAGAACAATCATTAGTTCATGCAGCCTGGTCATCGCAGTTTCATACATTCAACAAAACCTCGCTTACGATTGAAAAGAAGGCTGTAATTCTACTCGGTGGTTCTCTTTCTTTTCGTGGGCTGCTTTTACTTCCGTTTGTTCTAGAACCTGATTTTCAATATCGAATATCTGAATAAATAAATCTAATTTCTCTTGTGCATTGGGTGATCCTGCAAATTCTTTTACTTGTAAAATAGGATCCTTTAATAGCTGATTAATAATACTCTTCGTGTGTTTATTTAACACTTTACGTTCACGATCTGTAAGGTTAGGCATTTTGCGTTCAATGCTTTCCATCGTCTCAGCTTGAATGGATAGTGCTTTCTGACGTAAAGCTGAAATTACTGGTACAACACCAAGCATGCTTAACCATTCTTTAAATGCTACGATTTCTGCTTCAATCATAATCTCAATTTTCTCAGCAGACTTTTGACGCTCCGCAAGGTTTGCTTCTACAATGCCTTCAAGATCATCAATATCGTATAAGAACACGCTGTCTAGATCAGAAATAGCAGGATCCAAATCACGTGGAACAGCAATGTCGACCATGAATAATGGACGCCCTTTTCTCATACGCTCAACAAGCGCCATCATTTCTTTTGTTACAACATAGTCTTTTGCACCTGTTGAACTAATAAGAATGTCTGCTTCAACAAGAGCACATTGTAGCTCTTGTAGCGTCTTTGCTTGACCCTCAAAACGCTCAGCAAGCGTTTGTGCTTTTTCAAACGTTCTATTAATAACCGTAACCTTTGTTGCTCCGCTGCCATGAAGGTTTTGGATTGCTAGTTCGCCCATTTTACCAGCACCAAGAACTAACACATGCTTTTTGTTTAACGAACCAAATACCTTTTTAGCAAGCTCAACAGCTGCATAACTAACAGAAACAGCATTTGAACCAATCTCTGTTTCTGAGTGTGCTTTTTTCGCTAATGTAATGGCTTGCTTAAATAATTGATTAAATACTGTACCTGTAGAATCCGACTCTTGAGCTGTTAAAAAGCTACTACGAATTTGACCTAATATTTGTGTTTCACCTAACACCATAGAGTTTAGCCCGCAAGTTACTTTCAGCAAATGCTCAACAGCACCATCTTGTTCGTAAATGAACAAATATGGAGAGAATTCATCTTTATCTATATTAAACCATTGCGATAAAAATTCTTTAATATAATAACGTCCTGTATGAAGCTGATCCACTACTGCATAAACTTCCGTTCTATTACAAGTCGAAACAATTACATTTTCTAAAATACTCTTTTTATCCTTAAGAGCCTTCATTGCCTCTGGAAGAGCCGCTTCATTAAAAGATAATCGTTCTCGAATCTCTACAGGGGCCGTCTTGTAGTTTAAGCCGACGACTATAATATGCATAAAATAACTCACCCCCATGAAAAAATCATTAGCTCAATTATAACATGTCCTATACAATTCAGTATGTGAATTTGTGAACAGAAAATGAAACATATGTTAAGATGAAAATGTACGAGCTTTATTTGTATGCATGATTAAAATAAATATGAATGCTTTTTTTCGACATATTCCTTACTCTAGTAGGTTAACAAATTCATCGAAAACATTCAAGTGAAGTAGACTATGGAGGAGAAAATGAAACAGCAAAAAATATTTCCAGGTGTGATTCTAATTGGATTTGGTCTTTATTTCTATTTACATCAATCAAATATCCTCATTTTTCGAGAATTTTTCACATGGCCAACCCTGCTTATTATTGTAGGAGTAGCCTTTCTAATCCAAGGCTATGCTGGAAAAGACTACGAGGCGATTTTACCTGGAACCATCTTGGTTGGCTTTGGAATTCACTTTCATGTGGTCAACAAACTTACGATTTGGCCAGATCATATCGGTACTTTTATATTAGTCATTGCTTTAGGATTTTTACTTCGTTACCAAAAAACAGGTGCTGGCTTTTATCAGGGTGTCCTTTTTATGACATTATCTATTTTATTATTATTTTATGACAAGCTAGGCAACTGGCTCGGTTTTGTTGAAGGAACAGTAAGTGTAGCATGGAAATTCTGGCCGTTTTTATTGGTTATATGTGGATTATTCATTATTTTCTTTAAGAAAAAATAAAATGCACATTAAAAAGGTAGTGAGTATGTATCTCACTACCTTATCAGTATATTCATGTTTCTGGGTGTAGTATAGGCTTTTGTCCTAATGTACTACAACCATTAAAGAATCGAATCTAAAAATGCTTTTGTTCTTTCTTCCTTTGGTTCATTAAAAATGTTTTCAGGATGACCAACTTCAACGATTTTTCCATCATGCATGTACACAACCCAATCTGCCACCTCACGAGCAAAGCTCATTTCATGAGTAACAACAACCATCGTCATGCCCTCTTCTGCTAGCTCCTTCATTGTTGCTAACACTTCACCAACTAACTCTGGGTCTAAAGCTGATGTTGGCTCATCAAACAGCATAATATCAGGCTTCATGGCTAGTGCACGAGCTATCGCTACACGCTGTTTTTGACCTCCGGATAACTTTGATGGATAGACATCTGCTTTGTCTAGAAGACCTACCTTTTCTAACAGCTGCATTGCTTCTTCTTTTGCGTTAGATTTGGCTAACTTTTTCACTTGTGTAGGAGCTTCCATAACATTTTCTAAGACGGTTTTATGCGGAAATAGGTGAAAGTGCTGAAACACCATTCCTACCTTTTCCCGAACCTTGTTCAAATCATGAGAGTCCTTATTAATGTCTTCTCCTTCAATGACAATGGTTCCATTATCTTTAATCTCTAGAAAGTTTAAGCAACGTAGTAGTGTGCTTTTTCCGGAACCACTGGCTCCAATCAAGCATACAACATCACTTTCCTTTACACTCATATCAATATCTTTTAAAACGTGAAGATCACCAAAAGATTTATTCAGCTTTTCAACACGTATCATTTCTTGACTCAAATGAATCCCTCCGATGTATTTTAGTCACTAATGGACATACGCTTTTCTACATAGTTAACAAGGATTGAGAAGAACAATACTAGAACTAAGTAATACACTGCAACAATTAACAGATAGGTCATATAGTCAAAGTTATTTGAACCTAAAGTCGTTGCTACACTGAATAATTCGTACATTCCAATGAATGAGGCAAGGGATGAATCCTTTAAAGCAATAATAAATTGATTCCCTAATGGAGGGAGTGCTCGCCTAAATGCCTGTGGTAGAATAATCCTTCTCATTGACAATCCAGCTGTCATACCTAGTGAACGACCGGCTTCCATTTGCCCCTTATCAATCGACTGAATGGTTCCACGAAAGATTTCGGCGATATAGGCTCCATTATGAAAGGCAAGTCCGAGGACAACAGACCAGAAGTCTGAAATTTGAAGAGACGTTAGTCCAAAGTAGAATATGAAGATTTGAACAATGAGCGGGGTCCCACGAACAACAAATATATATACATCAGCAATCCATTCAAGGATCTTTACTTTAGATATTTTTAAAAAGGCAAAAAATAATCCAATTACAATTGCAATAAGAACGGCAACAAAGGTTAATTGAAAGGTTAGTAACATACCTTTCAGGAAGATATCGTATGTGTCTAGAAAGGTTTGAAATAGATCCAAGTTTTTCCCTCCTAAGTTGTCTAATTTTAGAAGATAAAAAAACTGTCCCAGCTAATATTCGAGCACGAGCTTACTATTTTCAATATGTGCTCGAATACAAAAGGACAGTCATCTTATTTTCTGTACCTTTTACTGGCTATCTGGATCTGTTGTAATATCATCACCGAAATACTTTTCACTAATTTCAGCTAGCGTACCATTTTCTCGAAGCGTTTCTAATGCTGCATTAATTTCTTCTAATAGTTCAGGGTTATCCTTTGAAACCGCGATGGCTTGTTCGCTCCTACCAAGAAGCTCTCTTCCCTCTATTGACAACTCTGCCGCAATCGCTTCTTTACCTGTAATGAAATCAGTGATAACTGCATCATGTTTCCCTTTGCTTAAGGCTTCTAATGCTACAACATCACTATCATACTGTTGAATGTTTTCTGTCACTTCTGCTGCAGTATCTGCATACGTAGAGCCCTTAGAAACAGCAATTTCTAGCCCTTCAAGATCGGCTAATGTTTCTACTGAACTATCTGGACGTACAAAGATTTGAGGACCAGAGTAGTAATATGGTGTCGAGAAATCTACTTCTTCTAAACGCTCTTCTGTTATTGTATGACTTGCTACCGCTGCGTCAAATCTTCCGGATTTAACACCTTCTACAATTCCTGAAAACTTAAATTTTTTCTGAACTGGTTGCAGCCCTAACTCCTTTGCTATAGCTTCACCAACCTCAATATCAAAACCTGACATCGTGCCATCAGCTTCTGTTACGCTAAACGGTTTGAATTCACCTGAAGCTGCAAACGTAAACTTGTCTGCCTCTGCTAACGATGCCCCACTATCAGTTGTTGCACTTGTTCCACAAGCTGCCAAAGCAATAATAGTCAGAACCATAAATAGTGAACTTATCCACTTTTTCAATGTACAAACTCCCCCTTATGTAATCGTGATAATTCTCTTTACCCTTAAAATTGTACTAATAAACATGAATTTTCTCAAAATTTATAATGACTGCTATCCTTTCAAATACTATGATTTACAGTACCTGGTCATCCCGTAATTCAAAAATCCATAATCTTCCTTAATTTTCCTCCTTCTCTTAGCATTTGAGTTCTTATTTACTGAAATACTGTATAAAATTTACGTTGTTATAGTTTAGAGAGTACGTAAGAGGGACGGACCTACACGGAAAACTACATGTTACGTAAGGGAGGAAACATACCAACTCAAAACAAAAAAGCCGTTGAAAGAGCTAAATGACTCCTTCAACGGCTTGTATTTATTATGATAAAGCTAAAACACCAACCAGTAACTTTAGTACAATTGCTGAATCGCCTTCCAAGCCTCATCTTTCCCTTGCCCGGTTTCCGAAGAAAACATCACAATTTGATCGTTTGGATCTAGTTTTAATGTTTCTCTTGTGACCTTAAGGTGCTTCTGCCACTTTGATTTCGGAATCTTATCTGATTTCGTTGCAATGATAATACATGGAATTTCATGATACTTTAAAAAGCCATACATCATTACGTCATCCTTTGTAGGAGGATGGCGTAGGTCAACGATCAAGATAACACCGTTGACGCGATCTCCTGAGGTGATATATTGTTCAATCATCTTGCCCCAGGCTTCTCTTTCTTTTTTAGATACCTTTGCGTATCCATAACCAGGAACGTCAACAAAATATAAGGTTTCTTCAATTTTGTAAAAGTTAAGCGTTTGTGTTTTCCCTGGTTTTGATGAAATTCTAGCTAGGCTTTTTCTAGCAAGCATTTTATTAATAAAGGACGATTTACCGACATTTGAGCGTCCTGCTAAGGCGAACTCTGGTAGCACGTTCTCTGGATATTGATCAGGCCTTACAGCACTAATCACTAATTCAACATTGTTTACCTTCACTTCTTTTCCCCCACTAATGCCCTACTTAACACTTCATCAATATGTGCAACTAAGATAAATTTCATGTCACTTCGAATGCTTTCAGGAATATCATCGATGTCTTTTTCGTTGTCCTTGGGTAGAATCACCGTTTTAATTCCGGCTCTATGAGCACCTAACGATTTCTCCTTGACTCCACCTATCGGTAATACTCGACCTCTTAGTGTAATCTCTCCAGTCATTCCAACTTCTCGATCTACATATTGTCCTGTAAGAGCCGATACTAATGCCGTTGTAATCGTAATTCCTGCTGAAGGTCCGTCCTTTGGAACCGCGCCCTCAGGAACATGGATATGAATATCATATTTCTCATGGAAGTCCTCTGCAATGCCAAGCTCAGATGCTTTCGAACGAACATAACTAAATGCCGTTTGAGCAGATTCCTTCATAACATCTCCTAGTTTTCCTGTAAGAACAAGCTTGCCTTTCCCTGGTGCAAGTGACACTTCAATTTGAAGCGTATCTCCACCAACAGTCGTGTAGGCAAGTCCTGTTGAAACACCAATTTGGTTTTCTGTTTCTGCTTGACCAAAACGGAATTTCTTTTTACCTAGGAAGTCTTCGATATTCTTGCTTGTTACAACAACCTTTTTCTTTTCTTCTGCAACAATGATTTTTGCTGTCTTTCTACAAATTGTTGCAAGCTGTCTTTCTAATCCACGTACACCAGCTTCTCTCGTATAATAACGAACGACATCTGTAAGGGCATCTTCTCTTACTTGAATTTGTCCCTTCGATAATCCATTTTCTTTTACTTGTTTCGGTAAAAGATGCTCTTTCGCAATATTGATCTTTTCTAATTCTGTATACCCGGCAATCGTAATGATTTCCATACGATCACGTAATGGTCCAGGAATTGTTGATAAGTCATTAGCTGTTGCAAGGAAGAGTACCTTCGAAAGGTCATAGGTTTCCTCAATGTAGTGATCACTAAAGTTATGGTTTTGTTCTGGATCTAGTACTTCAAGCATCGCTGCAGAAGGATCTCCTCTAAAGTCACTAGACATTTTATCAATCTCATCTAATAAAAAGACTGGGTTTATCGTTCCCGCCTTTTTCATTCCTTGGATAATACGTCCTGGCATTGCACCGACATACGTACGACGATGTCCACGAATCTCAGATTCATCACGAACTCCACCTAAAGAGATGCGGACAAATTTGCGACCAAGAGACTCTGCAACAGAGCGTGCTAAGCTTGTTTTCCCCACACCTGGAGGTCCTGCTAAGCAAAGAATCGGTCCTTTCAACGAACGAGTAAGCTGTTGAACGGCCAAGTATTCTAAAACACGTTCTTTTACTTTTTCAAGTCCATAATGCTCTCTGTTTAGAATTTCTTCAGCATGATGAATGTCTAATTGATCTTCTGTTTGATTGGACCAAGGTACTGACACAAGCCATTCAATGTAATTTCGAATGACGGAGCTTTCTGCTGAGCTTGATGGTACTTTTTCATAACGAGCTAACTCTTTTAATGCCGCTTTTTCGACATGCTCAGGCATTCCAGCTTCAGCAATTTTCTTTGTTAGATCCTCGACTTCACCGGTCTTACCTTCTTTATCTCCAAGCTCTTTTTGAATTGCTTTCATCTGCTCACGAAGATAGTATTCCTTCTGAGTGCGTTCCATTGAACGTTTTACACGCTGGCCAATTTTCTTTTCTAGATTTAGAACTTCTTTTTCATTATTGATTAGTTCAATTACATGCTGCAAGCGTTCATTAATATCTAGGATTTCTAATACATTTTGTTTTTGCTTAATTTTTAATGGAAGATGTGATGCGATGATATCGGCAAGTCTTCCTGGCTCTTCAATATCGGAAACAGTAGAATACGTTTCTGCTGAGATCTTTTTAGACAATTTTATGTATTGTTCAAAATAATTAAGTAACGTTCTCATCAACGCTTCTGTTTCTGAATCCTTGTCAAGAAGATCATCAAATTGTTCGACTTCTACCTGGAAAAAGTCTTCTTCTTGTTCAAAGGAGCTTATTTTTGCTCTATTTAATCCTTCAACTAAAACACGAATTGTTCCATTTGGAAGCTTGAGCATTTGTTTTACTTTTGTTAATGTTCCCATTTCATAGAAATCATCTTGAGTAGGTTCATCTATATTCATATCAATTTGAGTTGTTAGAAAAATTAAGTGATCTTCCATCATTGCGGTTTCTAATGCTTGTACAGACCGCTCTCTGCCAACATCTAGGTGTAACACCATAGTAGGATATACGAGCAAACCTCTTAATGGAAGGAGGGGCACCGTTACATTATTTTTAGCCAATTAAAAACACCTCCGAAAATGTTCCTTCTTTATCAGTCGAGTCTTTGTACAATTCTATCTTATTTGTGTAGTAGTGTCTATTAATCAGGTCGCTACCGATGTGTGGTTCGTATCTCAGCAAGAATAGACCGATTCGAGAGCTTTAAACGAATCGGTCTTGTTAAAGCCTTACACACTTTTCTTATCTATATTATTTTGGAGAAGAGGTAGTTCCCTTTCCATCGTACCTTCTCGATCAAGGGCAATTTCTAAGACTTCCTTAATATGCTTGACAGGAATAATCTCTATATTGCTGATCTCACCTAAGATAGACTGCTTATTTTCAAATGGTATTATAGCTGTTGTTGCTCCCGCTAATTTTGCTGCTTTCACTTTAGGGAAAACACCGCCTACAGGCTTAACCATTCCATGAATGCTAATTTCACCAGTTATCGCTACATTATGTTTTACTGGAATTTTATAAACAGCAGAGTAGATTCCGATAGCCATGGCGATTCCTGCTGATGGTCCGTCGACTGGAACTCCTCCAGGGAAGTTGACATGTATATCATACTGATCTGCCGGAACACCCATTGAGCGTAATACTGTAATAACGTTTTCAATGGATCCTTTTGCCATACTCTTTCTTCTAATCGATTTACCTTGATTCCCGATGCTTTCTTCTTCCACAATACCCGTAATATTTATAGAGCCTTTTTCTTCAGCAGGTATAACCGTTACTTCTATTTCTAGTAATGAGCCTGAGTTTGGTCCTGTGACGGCAAGACCATTTACTAGTCCAACACTTGCTTCTTTCTTGATTTTCTTATCATATCTAGGTGAAAGCTGACTTGATTGAATGATCCATTCAATGTCATTTGCGTAGATTTCAGAGCGATTTTCATTTGTTGCAATTCCAGCTGCTATTTGAATAATATTAACTGCTTCTCGTCCATTTGTTGCATACGTAGAAACTGTGTTAATACTTTCATCACTAATGGTCATTTTCACCTTATCCACAGCTCTTCTGGCAACTGCACTAATTTCGTCGCGATTCAATTCTCTGAAAAATACTTCCATACATCTCGAACGAATCGCTGGAGGTATTTCATTTGGTGTGCGTGTCGTTGCCCCAATTAACCGAAAATCAGCAGGAAGTCCGTTCTTAAAAATATCATGAATATGTGATGGAATTTGCTGATTCTCCTGATTATAGTACGCACTTTCAAGAAAAACTTTTCGATCCTCTAATACTTTTAGTAATTTATTCATTTGAATAGGATGTAATTCTCCTATCTCATCAATAAATAGAACGCCTCCATGAGCATTGCTTACAGCCCCTTGTTTCGGCTGAGGAATTCCAGCTTGCCCCATTGCCCCTGCACCTTGATAGATTGGATCATGCACAGATCCAATTAGCGGATCTGCAATGCCTCGTTCATCAAATCGTGCTGTTGTAGCATCGAGTTCAACAAATACAGCTGACTTTCTAAATGGAGATTTTGGATTCTTTTTTGCTTCTTCTAGTACAAGACGTGCCGCAGCTGTTTTCCCAACCCCAGGTGGTCCATAAACAATTACATGCTGTGGATTTGGACTGCATAGTGCTGCTCGTAATGAGCGAATTCCATCTTCTTGACCTACTATATCATCAAAACTTGTCGGGCGAACCTTTTCTGCTAACGGCTCTGTTAATGCAACAGAACGCATTTTCCGTAATTCTTCCATTTCTTTTTTTGATTCACGGTCAATCGATACTTTCTGAGTTCTTTGGTTTTTTAACAGATTCCAGAAATATAAACCGATTATGACCCCAAAAAACAATTGTATGAACAAAGCAATTCCTGTCCAACTCATCTGTTTCCCTCCAGTAAGTACATGTTGTATATTTGCTAGTATTTCCTGGAGGCTATATGAATAAACAAAAATTTCAAGTCTGGTTGGTTTGATGTATTGCTTTGTATGTAGGTTTTGGATGATTGTTAATATTTACATTGTTTGCTGAGGTTTGTCTTTAAAGTCTTTATAAAGGGGCCGTTGCTTTCCACTCCAGGTGCTTGCTTTCCGCGGGGCCGGGGTGAGCCTCCTCTTCGCTGCGCTCATGCGGGGTCTCGCCATTCCGGCTGTGTCCCGCAGGAGTCAAGCACCTTCCGTTCCAAGCAACTCTACGGTTTGAAAGAATTCCTCTTAAATAATTGAATTTCCTTACTATCAACAATAACTACTTTCCTTTTCTAGGTAGTTTCAGCCTTTCTTCTTAGCTTTATAACCTTCAAGTGGCTACTGAACTTTGTCTCACTACCCACTGTCCAGCTGGGAGTCATGCACCTTCTGTTCCAAGCAACACTGCGGTTTTAAAATATCATTTAAGTAAGTCTTATCCTCTGTTTTATTATTAATACTCTCTTACTCATGGGGAATGTTTAGCCTGCTGCTCCAATTGTGTTAGCGGAGTGATGTTCCAAAGTAGTCAGTGCTTTCAGTTTAAACAATCTCTGTGATAAAAATAAAATCATTTAAATTAAATCGCATATCCTAAACAATTTTTTTCAAGTCAAAACCACCCGTGAGAACGGGTGGTTTGCTCTGCGGCTGAAAGCCTTTGTTACTGACCAAACCCTAAAGGGCTACTGAATGGTTCGCCAGTTGTACTACTTTTACTGGCCAGACCTCAAAGGCCTACTACCTATTTTTTTCTTTTTCTTTACCTCTTCACCTGTAAATGGATCAATGTATTCCATCATACTTAATTGTTCTGCGACTATACATCTTGTATTTGATTACGTATATATTCTTCTATTACTTTCTTGATTCTTCCAACTGTATCCACATAATATCCTGTACACCAAAATTTTCGATTCCCGTATCTATATTTTAAGTTTGCATGGCGATCAAATATCATCAAGCTGCTTTTTCCTTTTAAATATCCTACAAACTGGGATACACTTATTTTGGGTGGAATACTCACTAACATATGTACGTGATCCTTACAGGCTGTTGCTTCAATAATTTCAACACCTTTTCTCTCGCATAGAGTACGTAGTATCTCTCCAATGTCTTTTTTGATTTTTCCATAAATTACTTGTCTTCTATACTTTGGTGCAAACACAATGTGATACTTACAATTCCAAGTTGTGTGTGCTAAACTGTTAGTGTCTTTTGACATTTAAACTCCTCCGTATGCTTATATTTTGGTTGGCGAACCAAAAATATTTTAGCACCTCGGGGGAGTTTTTTTAATACCACGCTAGAAGCTTTTTAGAACCCTAGGCCTAGCCTAGGGTTTTCTTTTTGATAAAACAAAAAAAGGAATGACAGATTAATGTCATTCCTTTTACTATTTAAGCAGATGTTTTTGTTTGTTCAGAACCTTTTACGACAGTACCATCTTCCATAACTAAGTTAGGTGGTGCGTCGTTAAGGATTGTTTCTTTTGTAATGATACACTTTTTAATATCATCTCTAGAAGGCAGGTCAAACATGACATCTAGCATAATGCTTTCGATGATAGAACGAAGTCCACGAGCACCTGTTTTTCTCTCAATTGCTTTCTTTGCAATTTCGATAAGTGCTTCGTCTTCGAAATCAAGTTCTACATCATCAATTTCAAGCATTTTTTGATATTGTTTTACAAGTGCATTTTTCGGTTTTGTCAGAATCTCAACCAGTGCCTCTTCATCAAGTGGCTCTAGACTTGCGATAACTGGTAGACGACCGATAAATTCTGGAATTAATCCGAATTTTAATAAGTCTTCTGGCAGTACTTTTGAAAGTAATGACTTATCATTTTCGTTTTCAGCATTTTTCGGATCTCCGCCGAAACCAATAACCTTTTGTCCTAAACGACGTTTAATGATTTGTTCAATTCCATCAAAAGCTCCTCCACAGATAAACAGGATGTTTGATGTATCAATTTGGATGAATTCTTGATGAGGATGCTTTCTTCCCCCTTGTGGCGGAACGCTTGCTACTGTTCCTTCAAGAATTTTTAATAAGGCTTGTTGAACACCTTCACCAGAAACATCTCTTGTAATGGATGGATTTTCTGACTTTCTTGCAACTTTATCGATCTCATCAATGTAGATAATTCCCTTTTCAGCTTTCTCAACATCATAATCTGCTGCTTGAATCAGCTTTAATAAGATATTTTCTACATCCTCACCTACATATCCCGCTTCCGTTAAGGACGTTGCATCTGCAATCGCAAACGGAACATTCAGGATTCTTGCAAGTGTTTGAGCAAGTAATGTTTTCCCGCTACCTGTAGGTCCAATTAACGAGATATTACTTTTAGAAAGCTCAACTTCATCTACTTTACTGCTTGAATTAATACGTTTGTAATGGTTGTAAACAGCTACAGCTAAAGATTTTTTAGCCTGTTCTTGCCCAATTACATACTCATCTAAAATTTCTCTAATTTCACGTGGCTTAGGTACATCTTTAAATTCTACTTCTTCTTCTGTTCCTAATTCTTCTTCTACAATTTCAGTACATAACTCAATACATTCATCACATATATATACACCTGGTCCTGCTACAAGTTTACGAACCTGGTCCTGAGTCTTACCACAAAAGGAACATTTTAACTGACCCTTTTCATCATTAAACTTAAACAATGAAACTCACCCCTTATAAAAAGCTGCTAATTCATTTTACGATAATTAAAATCGTAATATTAATTCTTTGTAAAGGTATTTCTCCAAATTGTTATGTATTGCATTTTATCATATTGTATGTGTAAAAAGGAATTTATACGATTCGAAATGAACCATTGTGATTATGTATTACTTTATATCTGGACCTACAGAGTTATGTATTGATTAAATTCCCCTACTAATTAAGGTTTATCCAAATTTCGTATTATGTATTCTAGAAATGAATTTATTTTTATATACTAAAGTCTTAAAAGCATCTCTTAAAATGCATATAAAAATTGTGAGTATATCCCTATTAAACCCCTGCTACATAAAACTTTATCTTGTGTTCGTTCTAAAGGATGCTGACCTATTCTTTGAAAATTCTTTAACAAGATTATTTTTAAAAACAAGGCACGAAAAAATCGCGCCTTGTTTCATTACTTATATTATGCAATAGTTTTGCTGTTTTCCACAAGAAATTCAACTGCTTTACGAACTTGTAAATCTGCTTTTAGATTATCTAATCCACCAAGTGCTTGCTTGATGTTATCAGCAGGCATGTTATATTGTGCAGCTAATTCTTCTACTTCTTTTTCTGCTTCTTCATCAGAAACTTCAATGTTCTCTGCTTTTGCGATTGCTTCAAGCGTTAAGTTTGTTAACACACGCTTTTTCGCATCCTCTTGCATTTGCCCACGAAGATCTTCTTCTGTTTGACCAGAGAATTGGAAGTAAAGTTCTAAGTTCATACCTTGCATTTGTAGACGTTGACCAAACTCATCCATCATGCGGTCAACTTCGTTTTTCACCATTACTTCTGGTACTTCTACTTCTGCATTTTCAGCAGCTTTTTCTACTAGAGAATCACGTAGCTTTTGCTCTGCTTCATTTTTCTTAGATTCTTTAAGTCTATTTTCAATTTTTTCTTTAAGTGCAGCAAGAGTTTCAACCTCTTCATCTACATCTTTTGCGAACTCATCATCAAGTTCTGGAAGTTCTTTTGTTTTAATTTCGTGTAATTTCACTTTGAATGTTGCTGGTTTACCAGCTAATTCAGCTGCATGGTATTCCTCTGGGAAAGAAACCTCAACTTCTTTCTCAGCTCCTGCTTCTAAACCAACTAATTGCTCTTCAAATCCAGGAATGAAAGAACCAGAACCAAGTTCTAAAGCGTAGTTCTCAGCTTTACCACCCTCGAATGCTTCACCATCAACAAAACCTTCGAAATCAATTGTTACAGTATCGCCTTCTGCTGTTTGTCCTTCTTCTTTCACAGCAAGCTCAGCATGACGTTCTTGTAGTGCTTTAATCTCAGCATCTACATCTTCAGCTGTAACTTCTGTTTCAACCTTTTCAACTTCTAATCCTTTGTAGTCTCCAAGCTTCACTTCAGGTTTCACTTGAACTGTTGCTTTGATGATTAGAGGTTGACCTTTTTCTAATTGTTCTACATCGATTTCTGGACGATCAATTGGTTCAATTCCAGCTTCCATAACCGCATTTGCATACGCTTCTGGTAGTAAGATGTCTAAAGCATCTTGGTAAAGTGCTTCAACACCAAATCGTTTTTCGAACATTCCTCTAGGCATTTTCCCTTTACGGAACCCAGGTACGTTTACTTGTTTTACAACTTTGTTAAATGCAGCGTCAAGACCTTTATTGACAGTATCTGCATCTACTTCAATCGTAAGAACCCCTTGGTTCCCTTCTTGTTTTTCCCATTTTGCAGACATACGTTTCCCTCCAACAATATATAATTGATAGTTTTTAGTTAACAAACTTTTTGGATAGTACTCCATTTCATTATGTATTACTATCAGGTAAAAAACACTATATGTTTTTTTACTTTACAACCACTCCATTATAACATACTAAAGGACTCTTTCAAGAAAAACACTTAAATAGTAGGAGAAGATATTTCCTCAAGCCTAACAATTTTCTCTAGTAATTCTTGTACGTTTTCATTCTTTTCAAGACTTTCCTTTTCACCATGATCAATAGAATAGATTCCATATAAAGTATGACCAAACAATTCATAAGCCTTTCCTATTTGCTCTGTCTCGCCTTCTAATTCAAAAGGATACATAACAAAACAATGCTGTTTAAAGCTCTCCATAATTTGTTGATACAGAGTTGGATTTTTATGTAATACGTGATCCTCTAAATACGATGATATACGAAGGAAGTAGGCTGTATCAAACACTCCAGCCAATTCACTAGGATTGATTTCCCCTGTAAATCCAAATTTATTCATTTCAACCTTTTCGTTGATACCATGCTCGATTAAAACATTCAATATCATTGTTTGTAGGAAAGGATGAGATTCATTCTTTTGGAGTATATCATAAAACTCCTTTTTAAAAGGCTGGATATTGCGGTTCACTAGTTGTGCTAGGAATAAGGTTTGTTCCTCTAGTCCTTTTCCTGTCAGTACTAACGGAGGATTTTCGGTTGACACATCTATGTCCTGGTCCTGGTCTAGTTCCTTTACACGACCTCCTTTGAGGATCTTCTCACTAAAGCTCAATAGTTTTTTAAAATGATCCTCTTTTTCAAATGGAATCTCCTTCTCCTCGAAAAGAGCATGAATCGTGTCTATGACTTCCTTATGCTCACTAAGCTGTATGAGAATCATTAGATAGAGTTCTACGATTTCAAAGTATTCGCCTACTCCTTCTAAGAGAAGCTCTTTACATACAGTCTTTGCTTCCTTATATTGCTTATTCTCGTACAAGGAAAGAACTAGTGCACTTGAGATGTCAGGATTTGTTGGATCAATCTCATAAGCTTGTCTTAGAAGTCTTGACGCTTCATCATATTGCTTTTGTTCAAGAGCCGCGATTCCTTTTTCTAAGAGCCTATCCTTAAGGAAGGGAAAATAAACAATATTTTTATTCTCATTGTTTTTCTCTTTTGTCATGAAAATACCGCCTATTTATTAGTTAGTTTCAGTGTAGCATTTATGATGGGTGTGCACAAAGGGGCCCGTTGCTATTTGCTCCAAGGACTTGCTTTCCATGGGCCGCGAGTAGCCTCCTCCATGGTACGTACTGTTCAGGTATGTACGGATCCGCGTCTCAACTTCCCTTAGGAATCAAGCACACTTTCGGTCAATGTAACTCAATGGACAATACCCTATATTTTAGATTAGTTAAACACTCCAAAAAGTGAGCTAGAGAAGACTCACCGGGAATAGGTTAAGATAGTCAACAAAATTCATATTAAAAACACCGGACATTTATTCCGTTATTATTAGTAAAAACATTGATTATGAAGTTCTGGCGGACATTTGTTCCGTTATTTAATAAGATTTGAACAAATTCACTACAATTTTAGTCAAATAGCGGAATAGATGTCCACATAACCATCAAAATGAAGGGTTTTTGTGAAAATAACGGAATAAATGTCCGCGCGAAGAGATACGAATTTAAGTAGTGCCTGATCACCAGCTAGATATGTGCACCTTAAACAGGACAGCTTCGTTCATATGAACTGTGCTTTTTATGGAAATAGAGGCGAGTATGCCTTACTTTTTTAAGTATAAAAAAAGCTCACCAGTATGGTAAGCTTTAAAGGACTTTGTTATGTATTAATGGCGTCCCAGGAGAGATTCGAACTCCCGACCGACGGCTTAGAAGGCCGTTGCTCTATCCTGCTGAGCTACTGGGACTTAAGAAAAAAATGTTACTTGTTTTTTAAGGACAATACTCATTATATTCACATAACAATCAAAAGTCAACACATTTTCTACTTTTTTAGAAAAAGAATGAAGTAGGTTATCTGAAAGAAAATCCCATCTCCTTTGACTAGTATATACGATCATCAGATTAGAGTGAATAGTTCTTTCAGACAACCTTCATCATTTATTTCGCAAAAGGAAACTGAACATCACGGTCGGTAAGTTTTTTATGTTGATCATTATAGAATGCAACATCTATCGTAGCATTGTTGGTTTCTACAATTGCATAACTTTGTTCTTTGTGACCACGTGGTAATAAAATACTTCCTGGATTTAAAAACAACGTTCCATCAATCATCTCAGCTCCGAGGACATGTGAATGTCCAAAGAATACGATGTTGGCATTATGTTCCTTTGCTTTGTATTGTAAGTTTAATAAAGACATCTTCACATTATATAGATGACCATGTGTCATAAAAATTCGGTGACCATCTATTTCTTCTAGTCGATCATTCGGATATCGAGAGTCAAAATCGCAATTTCCTCTTACTGTGAGAAATGTTTTCATGATAGGATGGTCAAATTCCAGTTCAGAATCGCCACAATGAAAGATCGCATCAACCTTACCTTCATATTCCTTTTTTATGCTCTCGATCTCTTCTATAGACCCGTGGCTATCACTAACAACTAAGACTTTCATTCTAACACCTTCTTTAATAAGGATCTGAAGCCTTTTCTAAACCTATGAAAAGAATCCTTCAGCAAGCTCCTTTTTAAGCTTCTCTAGTGCATTGCCTCGATGGCTAATACGACTTTTTTGTTCTGGTTCTAGTTCTGCCATTGCTTTTCCATAAGACTCTACAAAGAATATCGGGTCGTATCCGAAGCCACCGTTCCCACGACGCTCTTCTAAGATAATGCCTTCGCATGTACCTGCGAACGTCCTTGTTGGTTGATTTGGTCCTGATACAGCTAGCACACAATGGAATCGGGCAGTTCGTTTTTCTGCTGGTACTCCTTCTAGCTCAGTTAATACTTTATCAATATTGGCTTCATCACTTTTTTCTGTACCAGCATAACGTGCAGAATACACACCAGGTCTCCCATCTAGTGCATCAATGGACAGCCCGGAATCATCTGCGATCACAAGCTCATTTAGTTGTTTCGCTACTTCTTCGGCTTTCAAAATTGCGTTTTCCTCAAAAGTAGTACCTGTTTCGTCCACTTCAGGGATATGTGGGAAGTCCTTTAATGTAAATACCTCATAGCCGAATGGTGCAAACATTTGTTGAAATTCCTTCGCTTTCCCTTGATTATTTGTTGCGATAATCACTTTCTTATTCATATTTTCCCTCTTTCTATATGCGAGATGCAATATCTCCTAATGCTTCTTTTTGAATATCAAAAAGCTTCTTAATGCCTTCTTGACCAAGTGCTAATAATTCCTGTAGCTGACCAGCAGAAAATGTTGCTTCTTCTCCCGTTCCTTGCAGCTCAACAAATTCCTCTAATCCAGTCATAACAATATTCATATCCACTAATGCCTGACTATCCTCAATATAATTTAGATCTAGAACAACTTCCTCATTTGAAAGAATACCTACACTTGTTGCTGCTAGGTAGCTTTTTATCGGAAACTTTTTTAATTTTTTCTCATCTTGAAGTTTGGCTAATGCAATCGCCATTGCGACAAATGCTCCTGTTATGGAAGCAGTTCTTGTTCCTCCATCAGCTTGAATAACATCACAGTCAATCCAAATTGTTCGTTCTCCAATCATTTCTAAATCAACAACCGCTCGTAACGCTCTTCCAATCAATCGTTGAATTTCCATTGTACGTCCAGTTATCTTCCCTTTTGAGGATTCACGAATATTTCGTTGTTCAGTCGCTCTTGGTAGCATGGCATATTCTGCTGTAATCCAGCCTTTCCCACTATTTCGTAAGAATGGAGGCACTCGATCTTCTATACTCGCATTACAAATAACTTTTGTATCACCAACTGAAATTAGTACAGAACCTTCCGGATGCTTTACATACCCTGTTTGAATTTCTATGGGTCTTAACTCAGCACGTTCTCTTCCATCTGCTCTCATTTATGTTACCTCCTATATCAAAATAAAACCTCGGTCGTACACGTTATGTATGAAAAGAAGCTTCGTTAAATAAAGAGTGTGTAACTCAATACTTATCGAAAGAAAAAAGTAAGAGGCGGGCATATGCCAACCTCTTCGTCAACTCTATTATAGTATATCAAAATTGTTTAAATTAAAAACTAATCGCATTAATATTTTTTGGTCTTGTAACAGGTTGAGTAATCTCTTCACCGTTGCCGTTTACGACAGTAGCTTCACCATTTACTTGAACAGACACACTATTAACACCTGCTTGTTCAGTAAGTGAAAGCACTAGTGAGTTTAACATATGTTCTGAAATCATTTTTTCTTCAACGCTACCATAAACGGCTTCATTAAAGTTTAATGTTACAGCTCCATCCTTGATTGTCGGTTCCTCTAATAACTTCACTCCTGTAAAATCACTTACAAGTGTTGAGGCATAACCAGGTCCTTCAATTAATTCATTTAATACTGTTGTAATTTGGTTTTCACCTTCATCTGCAACACGCTTTGTTACTGGAACATAGTAAGTTGAGTCACCGTTCTGTGCTACATAATATACCGTTACTGGCTTCGTATTCGTAATGTCTAGTACACCAGATGCATCATAGTTGATTCCCATCGTTCTAGAAAGTCCGTCTTCACTAATAGGTGTTCCGTTTACTGGCATTTCTGTTAAGTCATAGCCATTGACGCGTAATTGTACTTTATCAATGCTATCAAATTGAGTTAAGGTCCAAGTTACAGACTGTAGAATTTTTTGTTCATCAGCAGGTTGATAGTTTGCAAATTCTTGAGAGAAATCTACAACCGCCGTATTATCCTTCACATTAACTGTCATTTGTGTATCAGCTGGAATAACTGCTCTGAAGCCATTTGGTATAATATTTTGAGCAGGGCCATTTACAACTAAGTGTTCAAGTGCTTGCTTTGCAACACTTTCTGTATTAGGTAGTGGCAATGTTTGAGAAACAACATAACCATTTTCATCAATTAAATACAATTCTGTCATCACAGTTTTATCTGCTTCTTCATCCTGAGCCACTTCTTCTGTGGACGTTCCCTCACCTACAACGGTTTCTACAGTTTCACCTTCTTGTAAATAAGAAACATCCTCTGGTGGATCAATCTTTTCCTTTTCACCAAAACTTAAAAGTCCACAGCCTGAAAGATATACTGAAGATGCTAACACTGTTACTGCAATGGTTGTTTTTGTTTTTTTACTCATTCCGTTACCTCCTAAAAGACAGTTTGTACTACTATGTATACGAGCCCTTTCTCAAATTAGACCAATTCTCTATAAAAAATTTCAAAAACATAAAACATTTAAAATGAAATTCGTATGAAACAAAGAGGTACCGGAGGGTTTGAGCTCCAAAAACTCAGTCCATTTATTGCAGGCATAATCACATATTTATATAAATCTACCACTCTTGGATAAAAACAAAAAAGCATTCATCGTAAGACAAAAAATGCCTTACAAATGAATGCTTTCAATATCAATTTTCTCTAATTGCAGCCACTTAAGAGCAATTCGGGAAAAGATTGTTGAAGAACCTGTGGTGAAAAATCTGTGCTCTGGTATGTCTGTTTGTTTATTGTACAGATTTCGAAAATGGAGAATCGTACTAACTTCACGAGCCGTTTCGTCTCCAGAGTTAATGATCTCAACATGCTCCCCTAGATAGCTTTGAATTTTCGGCTGAAGAAGTGGGTAATGAGTACAACCTAATATTAACGTATCAATATCAGAGTCCTTAAGTCCCGCTAATGTCTCTTCTACTACTTTAGTCGCTGTCTGGCCTTCATATTCTCCGCTTTCTACAATTGGAACGAATTTCGGACACGCTAACGATGATACCTCCACCTTTTGATGAATGGAACGCAATGCATAATCATAGGCTTCGCTTTTAATCGTACCAACTGTCCCAAGTACACCAATCTTATTATTTTTTGTTTGTTTAATTGCAGATCTTGCTCCTGGGTCAATTACACCTATCACTGGGATATCTAGCTCATTCTGGATCTCATTTAGAACAACAGCTGTCGCAGTGTTACATGCAATAACAAGCATTTTAATGTTGTATTGCTGGAGATATCTAGTTAGCTCCCAAGTGAATGCTTTTACTTCATCTGCTTGCCGTGGACCATACGGACAGCGAGCCGTATCACCTAAATAATAAATGGTTTCTCTTGGCAACTGTCTCATAATCTCTCTGGCAACAGTTAAACCACCTACGCCTGAATCAATGATTCCAATCGGTAAGTTCACATTTTCCCCTCATTCTGTAGTCATTTCTCGATGTAGCTTCGAAAGGCTATTTTGAAGCAATATAATCTCCTCTTCTGAAAAGTTTACGAGAACATCCTGAAGATATTCCTGTCTTTTGTTTATTACTTCTTCGATGATACGTTCTCCCTCTGCTAATAAGTGAATTCGAACAACTCTTCGATCATTCTCATCCTTTACACGCTCTACCAGCTTTGTCTTTTCCATTCGATCGACAAGATCTGTTGTTGTACTGCATGCTAAATACATTTTGTTGGATAGTTCTCCAATGGTCATATCTCCACCCTCATAAAGCCACTGTAGGGCTACAAACTGTGGTGGGGTAATTGTATATTGACTTAGTATTTCGCGACCTTTTTGCTTGGTGATAGAAGCTATGTAGCGCAGGTCCTTTTCTATAGTTGCAAAGGTTTCTCTATTAATTTGTCTATTAGTGCTAGCTTGGTTCATTTTGGTCACTCCTTAAAAGACACTTCTTATATGCATTTTCACCTAGTTTCACTAAAATTTCAAGGAGGATTTATTATCCAACCCACACTGTGCTGAAATTTAAAGAGACTAACTCTAGTAATTTGCATATGCAAACTTCTCTGAGTTAGCCTCTAATGTTTTTAAAGCTTGAGTTCCCCCATGCGAAGAAGCTCCACGACAGCTTGAGAACGCCCCTTCACTCCAAGCTTTTGCATGGCGTTGGAAATATGATTTCGAACTGTTTTCTCGCTAATAAATAGTTCACTAGCAATCTCTTTCGTCGTTTTATCTTGAACTAACAGTTCGAATACTTCTTTTTCTCTTTTGGTAAGCAACGGTTTGTGTGTAAAATCATTGTCCTTCAATTATGATAACCCTCCTTGCCTTCGCCAGCTTTAAACCGCGGGGATGGGTATATTGTTGGTCGTCACGATATCATATGTGATATTCAGGCTTAGAGTGACTTGAGGAGGCGTCATTTTTGAAAAATAGGCTGCATTTTAAAGAACATCATCAGGCCAAGTGGTATGAAGTGACTTCTTCATCTAATCTAGCTTTCATTGCTTCTGACCACGCTACTCCCTTACCTGTCTTCTTTGAAATTTGTACAATGGTTCCTCTACCTACAAAACAAACGTGTTGTTTTGAGTCAAGGGCCATATAATGTAGATCAATAGACGATGTACCAACTTTTTTCACCTTAACATAGACCTTGATTTCTTCATCGAAAAATACCTGTTTGATAAAATCACATTGCAAGTCAGCAACAACAGGAATTGTCTCATGTTCAGGCTTTACCCAATCTTCCATAAACCCGATGTATTTTAAAAATTCAATTCTCGCTTCTTCAAAGTACGTGAAGGGTACTGTGTTGTTCATATGTCCGTACATATCTGTTTCTGAGAAACGTACCTTGACGTTGTAGAAAAAGCGAAAATCATCTTTCCATTTGTTCATATCTTCAATGTATGTAATGTGCTTCATATTTGCTCCTTTTTGGTGCGTTTTTGTTGGTTTCTAGTTTTATAAGGCTTGCAAAAGTACTGAGTCCGTTGCTTTGCGCTGCAGGTGCTTGCTTTCCGCGGGGCGGGAGTGAGCCTCTTCACCGAAAAGCAGAGGTGAGCGCTTAGGGACGTACGGATTGGAGCGAACCGCACTAGATAAAGGAAACACGACGAACGTAGTGAGTCGATGTTGACTTATCGAAGGAGGATTCGTGAAATTCGATAGTCCCTGCGAGCCGGAGCTAGACATTCGCTACGCTCATGCGGGGTCTCACCATTCCCGCTAAGTCCCGCAGGAGTCAAGCACCTTTCGCTCCAAGCACTCTGTACGTGTTCAAAGTTACATCTATTACGTACTTAAATAAGTTACCGCAGACACATTTTATATTGTTCTAAGTACATGTGTTCATTAATCTCTCATGCTTACTTCTGTACAAAATCACTAAAGCGAATTGTTTGAAAAAAGCACTTGCCATGTGAATGACAAGTGCTTTGACAATTAGTCTACCATATGGTCGCTTCCGAAGAAGTTTTTGAACATTTGGAATGTTGTTTCGCGGTTTAGTGCCGCGATTGATGTTGTTAATGGGATTCCTTTTGGACATGATTGAACGCAGTTTTGTGAGTTTCCACAGTTTGCAAGTCCTCCGTCTCCCATGATTGCTTCTAGACGTTCGTCTTTGTTCATTGCTCCTGTTGGATGAGCATTGAATAAACGAACTTGTGATAATGGAGCTGGTCCAATGAAATCTGATTTGCTGTTTACATTTGGACATGCTTCAAGACAAACACCACAAGTCATACATTTTGATAACTCATATGCCCATTGACGCTTTTTCTCTGGCATACGTGGACCTGGTCCTAAGTCATATGTTCCATCGATTGGAATCCAAGCTTTAACCTTTTTCAAGGAATCGAACATACGGCTACGGTCTACTTGAAGGTCACGTACAACAGGGAATGTACGCATTGGCTCTAAGCGAATTGGTTGTTCTAATTTATCAACTAGTGCTGTACACGATTGACGTGGTTTCCCGTTGATGACCATTGAACATGCACCACATACTTCTTCAAGACAGTTCATATCCCAGTTGATTGGAGTTGTTTCTTCTCCTTTTACGTTTACAGGGTTACGTCGAATTTCCATAAGTGCAGAGATCACATTCATATTAGGACGATAGTCTAATACAAATTCCTCTGAGTAAGGAGAAGTCTCAGGGCTGTCTTGACGAGTAATGATAAAACGGACTGTTTTCTTTTCACTCATTACTCTTTACCCCCTTTTTTCTTAGTATAATCACGCTTACGTGGCTCGATTAAACCAGTATCTACTTCTTCGTAATGGAATTCTGGAGAGTTCGTTTCAGCATTGTATTTGGCCATTGTTGTTTTTAAGAACTCTTCATCATTACGGTCAGGGAATTCTGGCTTGTAATGTGCTCCACGGCTTTCATTACGGTTAAGTGCACCAATAGTGATAACACGAGCAAGCTGTAGCATGTTTTGAAGCTGACGAGTAAATGTCGCTCCTTGGTTGCTCCATTTTGCCGTATCGTTAATATTAATATTTTTATAACGATCCATAAGCTCAAGAATCTTATCATCCGTAGCTTTTAGCTTGTCGTTATGACGTACAACAGTAACGTTATCTGTCATCCACTCACCAAGCTCTTTATGAAGTACGTAAGCATTCTCAGTACCGCTCATAGACATGATATTATTCCATTTATCTTCTTCTTGTTTTACATAACGATCAAATAATGATGAAGATAAAGAATCAACGCTCTTCTCTAGACCAGCAATATATTTCACTGCATTTGGTCCCGCTACCATACCACCATAGATGGCAGATAGTAATGAGTTTGCTCCTAAACGGTTTGCACCATGTTGAGAGTAATCACACTCACCAGCAGCAAATAGACCAGGAATATTCGTCATTTGGTCATAATCAACCCATAGTCCACCCATAGAATAGTGAACTGCAGGGAAAATCTTCATTGGTACTTTACGTGGGTCATCACCCATGAACTTTTCATAAATTTCAATGATTCCACCAAGCTTGATATCAAGCTCTTTAGGATCTTTATGTGAAAGGTCAAGGTATACCATGTTTTCACCGTTAATTCCAAGCTTTTGATTTACACACACGTCAAAGATTTCACGTGTTGCGATATCACGTGGAACAAGGTTACCGTAAGCAGGGTATTTTTCTTCTAAGAAGTACCATGGCTTACCATCTTTATATGTCCATACACGTCCACCTTCACCACGTGCAGACTCACTCATTAGACGTAATTTATCGTCTCCTGGAATCGCAGTAGGGTGGATTTGAATGAACTCACCATTCGAATAAAATGCACCTTGTTGGTACACAATAGACGCTGCAGAACCTGTGTTAATAACAGAGTTTGTAGACTTACCGAAGATAATACCAGGACCACCAGTAGCCATGATAACAGCATCTGCTGGGAATGATTTAATCTCCATTGTTTTAAGATCTTGACATACTACTCCACGAGCAATTCCTTCATCATCTACGATAACTCCAAGGAATTCCCAGCCCTCATACTTCGTAACAAGACCTGCTACTTCATGACGGCGAACTTGCTCATCTAGAGCATATAGTAATTGCTGACCTGTTGTAGCACCAGCAAATGCAGTACGGTGATGCTGTGTTCCACCAAAACGACGGAAGTCTAATAAACCTTCTGGAGTACGGTTAAACATAACTCCCATACGGTCTAATAAGTGGATAATTCCAGGTGCAGCTTCAGTCATAGCTTTAACAGGTGGTTGGTTTGCTAAGAAATCCCCACCATAAACTGTATCATCAAAGTGTTCCCAAGGAGAATCCCCTTCTCCTTTTGTATTAACAGCACCGTTAATACCACCTTGAGCACATACAGAGTGAGAACGTTTAACGGGTACTAAAGAAAATAGATCAACAGGTGTTCCTTTTTCTGCTGCTTTTATTGTCGCCATTAAGCCGGCTAATCCGCCACCGACTACAATGATTTTACCTTTACTCATCGAGACTCACTCCTTTATTAACGAGTAACAAAATTACTATTATTCTCATAACTATATAAACTAAGGATTATACAAAAGCGAAGATCGAACGTAAGCCTACGACTGATAATGCTACGAAAATACCAATTGTTACATAAGTAGCGATTAACTGAGAACGTGGCGTTACTGTGATACCCCAGCTTACTAGGAAAGACCATAATCCATTAGCAAAATGAAAGATCGTAGAAATAACCCCTACAATATAAAATACTAACATAAATGGTGAAGCTAAGATATTCTCCATCATCTGGAAGTTTACCTCAGTACCGAATGCTGCCGCTACCCTTGTCTCCCATACATGCCATGTAATGAAGATTAGCGTAATAACCCCAGAAATACGTTGCAACAAGAACATCCAGTTACGGAAATAACCGTAGTTGCTTGTGTTGTTTTTCGCAGTAAATGCAATGTATAATCCATATACTGCATGGAACAATAATGGTAAGAAAATAACAAAAGTTTCAAGAAGATAGCGGAATGGTAAGCTTTCCATAAAGTGAGCAGCCTTGTTAAAGGATTCCTCCCCACCTGTTGCAAAATGGTTGACTACTAAGTGTTGGATTAGGAATAATCCTACTGGAATGACACCTAGTAATGAATGAAGCCTACGATAATTAAATTCACGATTTCCAGCCATGATTTACCCCCCTTAATATTGAAACGCGCTACGCTTTCTTTTGCCCTAAAAAAATTAGAAAGATTGCATTGTTTCGTAATATATTAGTTATGTGACATTTATCATTTTACTCTCATGTATTACAAGCGTCAAGAAAACGTATTCATTAAAATTTCAATCGTAAAAAAATTTTTTTCTTCAAAAAATCAATATCCATGCTAGTTTTTCACTAATTCCAGAAGAATATAAGAAAGTACTGCCAGTAATATTATTATATCGCCAAAATATCCCATAATTTTTTCACATATCTATAGGAATGAATTTCCGTCCATTAACGTATATAATAGTTTTATAGAAAGAGGGGATTAATTTGGGTTTCAATAATGAAATAAAAGAACTAGAACAAGTCCCATTATTCGGACATGAACTTTTACGAGATATTCTGTTACCAGAAATTCTGGGTAAGCATACAAATGAAATTCTCTACTGGGGCGGTAAAACGATTGCTCGAAAATTCCCACTAGTCAGCATTGATGAGATTCGTTCGTTCTTTGCTGAAGCCGGTTGGGGTGAGCTTTATCTACTTGCCGAGAAAAAACATGAACTTCACTTTGAATTAAAAGGTAACCTTGTTGAAAGAAGACTAAACCTAAAGCATGATACAAATTTTAAGATTGAAGCAGGCTTTTTAGCTGAACAATTACAGCTCCAAAAAAATGTTCTTGCTGAAGCTGTTGAAGACATACAAAAAAGAGCAAAAACGGTTCACTTTACTGTTCGTTGGGATGAACATGTTGATTCATAAAGAACAGAAAGAAAAGGGTCTGACCACACAATTGTAGTGTGGATTCGGACCCTTCTTTATATTTTACACTAGTGACTCTTTTACCTCATTTTGATCTAAATGAAATGCAGTATGAAGAACCTCTGCTGCTTTCACCATATTTTCTCTGTCCACTACAGTTGAAACTTTAATTTCTGATGTACTAACCATTTTGACTACAATATCATTGTCCGCAAGTACTTGGAACATTTCAGCTGCAACACCTGGATTTGAAATCATACCAGAACCTACAATTGACACTTTCGCTAAATTGCTTTCTTGCTCAATATGAGTAAAGTTCAAATCATCCTTGTACGTTTCAAGCACACGAGTCGTTTCTTCTAAATCATTGTGTTTAATCGAGAAAGATAGGTTTGTACAGTTCTCATCTGTCTGGCTCTGGATAATGATATCAACATTAATTTGATTTTTTGCTAAAGTAGAGAAGATAGCAGAAAGCCCTGTTAATGCATTCTTTAATCCAAAGACCGTAACTCTGGTAATGTTATCTTCAAAAGCGATCCCTCTTACTACTAAACTTTGCTCCATTGATGCTTCCTCCTCAATCATCGTACCATCTATTCTTTCCATACTTGAACGAACAACAAGTGGAATACTGTAATTTTTTGCAAACTCAACTGCACGTGGATGCAAAACACCGGCCCCTAGATTTGCAAGTTCTAGCATTTCATCATAAGAGATCGATGAAAGCTTTCTTGCAGATGAAATGTATCTAGGGTCTGTTGTATACACACCATCTACATCTGTATAGATGTCACAACGCTCGGCTTGCAATGCAACAGCTAATGCAACAGCGGTCGTATCAGAGCCACCTCGTCCCAAAGTCGTAATTTCATGTTCCTTTGTCCAACCTTGGAAACCTGCTGCAACAATGATTCTTCCTTTTTTCAATTCACCTTGAATTCTAGATGGATCAATATTCGTAATTCGAGCATTACTATGTACTGGCTCTGTTTCAATACCTAACTGCCAGCCTGTTAAAGAAATCGCATCATAGCCTTTTTCCTGTAATGCCATTGTTAATAGAGAAATCGTTACCTGCTCACCAGTCGTTAATAGCATATCCATTTCTCTTTTACTTGGGCGAGAGGTGATATCATTTGCAAGCTTCACTAATGAGTCTGTTGTTTTTCCCATTGCAGAAACAACTACGACAACATCATTGCCTTGTTCTTTTTCCTCAATCACTAAGTTTGCTACATTTAAAATTCTTTCTACCGATCCAACCGAGGTACCGCCAAATTTCTGTACAATTACACCCACATTTTCTCCCTCTTTCTCTTGTTTTCTTAAGGATTAGTGGAGAGTCTACAACAAAAAAGGCAATGAGAAGAATATCCCATTGCCTGTGAAAACGTAATAAAGTATATACGTGCGCTCACATGTGAGATAGCTCTCCAAGATGTTTCTCATCTTGACAATTCTACATTTCTTAAACGTAGAACCAGCAGAATCAGCTATGAGACTGATTATACTTCGGCGACCCTCCCCTTTCACTGCATGTCCTTGGAGCTCATCCCCCTCTTTGCACCTACTTTTGAAGTTCGCACCTCTATCATCACTTCACAAATTCTAGCTGAATTTGTTTAAAAGTGATAATTATGAAATTTTCATCATTATAGCATATGAGATAGCATGCCACAATATTATTCCTTTAAATTTTCAAATAATGTTTCTGCCACTTTTTGGGGAAGTCCTGCCTCAATGAATTCCTCAATAGTTGCTTCCTTCATTTTCTTTAGCGATCCAAAGTGTTTTAGTAGCTGTTTTTTTCGTTTCGGTCCAATTCCATCAATTTCATCAAGAGCAGATTGAAACGCAGTCTTTCCTCTCAGCTGACGATGGAAGGTAATCGCAAAACGGTGCACTTCATCTTGAATGCGTTGAAGCAAATAGAACTCTTGACTTCTTTTTCCTAATGGTACAATTTCTAAAGGATCACCATACAGAAGTTCCGACGTTTGGTGCTTATCATCTTTTGCCAACCCAGCTACAGGAATCTCTAATGAAAGCTCATTTTCCAGCACATCTTTTGCCGCATGAATCTGGCCTTTTCCTCCATCAATAATAATTAAATCCGGTAAAGGCAGGTTTTCTTTTAATACTCTCGTGTAACGACGCCTTACAACTTCTCGCATAGACTCATAATCATCTGGACCTTTTACCGTTTTAATTTTGTATTTACGGTATTCTTTTTTTGCTGGCTTACCATCAATAAAAACAATCATTGCAGAAACCGGGTCAGTCCCCTGAATATTTGAGTTATCAAATGCCTCAATACGATGAGGTGTATAAATTCCAATTGCCTCTCCTAATCGGTCAACTGCTTTGATTGTCCGTTCTTCATCACGTTCAATTAGAGCAAACTTCTCTTGCAGCGCAATCGTAGCATTTTTCTCTGCTAATTTAATTAGTTCTTTCTTCTGCCCTCGCCTTGGTTGTAGCACCTTGACATCAAGTAATTGCTGAGCAAGATCTCCATCTGCATTTTCAGGTAAAAACAATTCCTTTGGTTTGAAGTGGTTCGTTTTCGTGTAAAACTGACCAAGAAACGTCAAAAACTCTCCCTCTGGATCATCATAAATCGGAAATAATGAAACATCTCTTTCAATTAACTTTCCTTGACGCACAAAAAATACTTGTACACACATCCAGCCTTTGTCGACAGAATAGGCAAACACATCTCGGTCCGTAAAATCCGTCATCGTCATTTTCTGCTTTTCCATCGTAGCTTCGATGTGTAATATTTGGTCACGAAATTCCTTTGCACGTTCAAACTCAAGATTCTCTGAGGCCTTATTCATCTTCTCACTAAGTTCTTTTTTAATTTCTTTATAACCACCGTTGAGGAATCGTGTAATTTCATCTGTCATTTCCCGGTACGTTTGTTCCGAAACTTCTTTCACACAAGGTGCTAAGCATTGGCCCATATGATAATACAAGCAAACACGGTCAGGCAACGTCTGACATTTACGAAGAGGATAAATTCGATCCAGTAATTTCTTTGTTTCATTAGCAGCCCCAACGTTTGGGTACGGTCCAAAATATTTTCCGTTCCCTTTTTGGACCTTCCTTGTTGTAATCAATCGTGGATGTCTTTCTGCCGTTAATTTTATAAAAGGATAGCTTTTGTCATCCTTTAACATTACATTATATTTCGGATCATGCTTTTTAATTAGGTTGATTTCTAGTACAAGTGCTTCTAAATCTGAAGACGTCACGATATATTCAAAATCTTCTATTTCGCCAACCAACCGCTGTGTTTTTCCATCATGCGATCCAGTAAAATAAGAGCGCACTCTATTTTTTAGAACCTTCGCTTTACCAACATAAATAATGGTTCCCTGACGATCCTTCATTAAGTAACAGCCAGGCTGATCGGGAAGTAAAGATAATTTATTTGAGATCAATTCATTCATCCTTACTTCTCCTCCTCTATATTTGGGTACTGTCCTTATATAGCTTAAAAAAGAGTACCATTCTTTGAAGTAAAAAATCCACCTTAAAAATTTGTAAATATTTTACGATTAATTCTACAACGGTATGGGATATTCCTTTATAGTAAGGCGAGGATATTCATAGGGGCATACTATAAGAAAAGGCTGACCCAGTTGGATCAGCCTTGAGAATCGATTTATGAATTAAGCATGTTTTTCTAAAAGTTCAGCTAATGCTTCTTTTGGTTGGAAGCCAATCACTTTATCAACTTCTTGACCGTCTTTTAGTACGATTAGAGTTGGGATACTCATAACACCATACTTGCTAGCTGTTTCTTGGTTATCGTCAACATTTACTTTAACGATTTTTACTTTGTCACCCATTTCACCGTCTAGCTCTTCTAGAACTGGTGCGATCATCTTACAAGGTCCACACCAAGGTGCCCAAAAGTCAGCTAGTACTAAACCTGATTCTGTTTCTGTATTGAAATTTTGATCTGTTGCATTTGTAATTGCCATTTATATTCGCCTCCTAATATATCAAGTATGGTCAGTATATCACCGTTTCATCAGCGATGCTAATATTTTGCTTCAAAGGTAATATACCCTAAATCGTTATAAATATGTGTTCCTTACTGGAATATTATAGGTGAAATTGTACTAGAACTGCAACTGTATTTATAAGATGTCTTGAAAGTGTTTAGCTAGATCGTATGTTCTTGCGCTGTAGTTGCCTTCGTGGGGGATATTTTCACGTCTTATTAAGTATCTTACTGTACTACTTGACTCAAGTTGTAAGAATTTTTGTATCTCATCATTCTTCACTTCTTTTTGCATTAGTAGCATATAGTCCAACACGGCTTGTACATGTGCTTCTTGATTCTTTTGCTTACAGTGTATACAATACCAAGTGGTTCTTAAGCGAATCATCCCGAGATTTTTGCAATAGCTACAAAATACCCCTGGCTTGACCTCTTCATCATGTATACCAAAACGTAGTTTGTTTGGAAATAGTGTTTCATGACTCTTTAACAAAACCCTTTTAAGTTTATTCAGCTGTTTTTTGTCTAAGAATTCTTTCTCCATCATATTTTCGAACTCAAGAAAGGTAAAAGGAAGTTGATGAAGGTGAATAACCTTTAAAGGTTCTCCATTTTTATTAGTAGTCTTAATAATTGTAGAGGGTTTGCTTATTACGATGTAATAAAAAATAGGAATTGGAGGTATTCTCTCTTTTTCGAGGAATGATTTTAATAAAAGACGATGCCTTTTCGCCTGGGATATTGGATCTTGAAACCCTTCTTCTTTATTATCTAACACTCTAATTAGCTGGTGAAACTGATTATCAAAAATAACTGTCCCCGCCATATTCTTAACTTCTAAAATTAAAATAAAATGGTTACAAACAACTAATGCATCTATTTGAAAAAATTGTTCTCCTATTGGCAGCCTTAGACCGTAGTAAATTTGATACTTGTACTGATCTAAATTCCTAAGTTGCAACTCTAAAAGTTTCTCCCCCTTAAAACCAGCAGTTCGTTTGAGTAAATCATCCTTGATCATGTCAATTTTATCATGTTGCTTGTGAATTCTTCTTACTAATCCCTCATTCATACGTAATTGAAGAGGTTTTTGTAGCGATTTTATTATCAAAATATCACCTCCTTCTGATTTCACTCTAAAAGTTCAATATTTAATTCGAAAATCCTTCATTTTAATTGCTTATTTTCAATTAATTTAAGTAATTTGTATCAACTTGTGCTTCTAATTAGATAACTTGTGCATCTGTTCATAAAACTTGTGCATGTCTTTGCAAAACTTGTGTATCTTTTTAAGAAACTTGTGCATATTACCAAAAACTGTAAACTCAAGCGTCACTATTTTGGCAGCATGTACTGTAACTAAGCACTAACAGCATAGAAAATCATCTTTTTAAGCATCTTTCTTATCAAACTTGTGCTTCTAATTAGGTAACTTGTGCATCTGTTCATAAAACTTGTGCATGTCTTTGCAAAACTTGTGCATCTTTTTAAGTAACTTGTGCATTTTACCAGAAATTGTATACTCTAGCAGCACTATTTTGGCAGCATATACTATAACTCAGCACTAACAGCATAGAAAATCATCACTTTGGCATCTTTCTGATCAAACTTGTGCTTCTAATTAGGTAGCTTGTGCATCTGTTCATAAAACTTGTGCATGTATTAGCAAAACTTGTGCATCTTTTTAAGAAACTTGTGCATTTTACCAAAAATTGTATTCCTCCCCTCCACACAAAAAATTCAACTATCCAAACATCCCAAACCAAAAAACCCCACGGCAAGCCGCGGGGTTCAACAAACAAAATTCAATTCATAGTACAAATTAAGAACTAGCAACCTTTAACTTCTTAAACTCTTCTGTAAGCATTGGAACTACTTCGAATAGATCTCCTACGATTCCGTAGTCTGCTACGTTGAAGATGTTTGCTTCAGGGTCTTTGTTGATCGCAACGATTACTTTAGAGTTTGACATACCAGCTAAATGTTGGATGGCTCCAGAAATACCACATGCGATGTAAAGGTCTGGTGTTACAACCTTACCTGTTTGACCAATTTGTAGTGAGTAGTCACAATAATCAGCGTCACATGCTCCACGAGAAGCTCCAACGGCTCCGCCTAGAACGTCTGCAAGTTCTTTTAGCGGTTCAAAACCATCTTCACTTTTCACTCCACGTCCACCAGCGATAACAACTTTTGCTTCTGATAGGTCTACACCTTCACTTGCTTTACGAACAACCTCTTTAATGATTGCGCGTAAATCTTTGATTTCTACAGAAACAGAGCTTACATCACCAGAGCGGCTTTCGTCTTTTTCTAGTGCAGCAATATTGTTTGGACGAATTGTTGCAAACACGATACCATCTGTAACAATTTTCTTTTCAAATGCTTTACCAGAATAGATTGGACGAGTGAATACTAGGTTTCCGCCACTTACTTCTAGTGCTGTTGCATCAGAAATTAGTCCTGTGCTTAGTTTACTTGCAATCTTTGGAGATAGATCTTTACCAAGAGCTGTGTGTCCGAACACAATTCCCTCAGGACTTTCTTGATCAACAACTGCCATGAAAGCTTGAGAATAACCATCTGACGTATATTGTGCAAGCTTCTCATCTTCAACTGTTACAACACGATCCGCACCGTATTGAATTAATTCGTTTCCTAAAGCGCTTACAGATTCACCAATTAATACCGCTACTACTTCTCCACCTTCAGAGATTGTTTTCGCAGCTGCAATGGCTTCAAATGATACGTTACGTAGTGAACCGTCACGAGCTTCTCCTAATACTAATACTTTTCTAGACATGCTTCATACCCCCTGATTGTGTAATGGTTGATTTTTATGCTATTAAATGACCTTTGCTTCGCTACGTAGTAGGCTTACTAATTCTTTAACTTGAGCGTCTAACTCACCTTCGAGAACTTTACCAGCTTGTTTTTCTGCTGGAAGGAAGATTTCGATTGTTTTCGTTTTTGCTTCGACATCGTCTTCTTCAAGATCAAGATCATCAAGTTCTAGCTCTTCTAAAGGCTTTTTCTTTGCCTTCATAATTCCTGGTAATGAAGGGTAACGTGGTTCGTTAAGACCTTGTTGCGCTGTAACAAGTAGTGGAAGTGATGTTTCAATTGTTTCTGAATCCCCTTCAACATCTCTTACAACTGTTACTGTATCTCCATCAATTTTTAGATCTGTAATCGTTGTTACGTATGGAATATCTAACAGTTCTGCTACGCGTGGACCAACTTGACCAGAACCACCATCAATTGCAACATTTCCTGAGATGATTAGGTCTACTTCTTGGTCTTTTAAGTATTGTGATAAAATTTTTGCTGTTGTGAATTGATCACCATAATCTAGATCATCTTCAGTATTGATTAGAACTGCTTTGTCAGCACCCATTGCTAGAGCTGTTCTTAATTGTTTTTCTGCCTCTTCGTCACCTACAGTTACAACGGTTACTTCTCCCCCATGCTCATCACGAACCTGGATCGCTTCTTCAACCGCGTACTCATCATAAGGGTTGATGATAAATTCAGCACCATCTTCACTGATACTGCCATTTTGAATCGTAATTTTTTCCTCTGTATCGAACGTTCTTTTTAAAAGTACAAAGATGTTCATGTATAACCCTCCTAAAATTTTGACTCGAATTATTATTGGAAACATTCAATTCCTTAAAAATTTTTAGAAAATTTATAGTAAAAAAATTTACTTCCCTACAAAATTTGGAGTTCTTTTTTCAATAAAAGCTGAGATTCCTTCTTTCGCATCTTCAGATACAAAGACAGTACCAAATAACTCTGCTTCTTTTGAAACTCCTTCATAGAATTGACTATGCTTTGAATAGTTTAATAGTTCAATAGCTGCTTTCATCGCAACAGGGCTCTTTTTAGCAATTTTATGTGCTAGCTTTAAAGATTCTTCAAAAACTACTTCTTCTGGGTAGGCTCTGCTTGCTAGTCCCCATTGAACAGCTTCTTGTCCAGTAATTGGATCACTTGTTAATAGCATTTCAGCTGCTTTTACAGGACCTACTAGTCTAGGAAGACGTTGTGTTCCTGCGAAGCCTGGAACAAGTCCTAGCTGCAGCTCAGGTAGTCCAAGCTTTGCTGTTTCACTAACTACTCGGATATGACATCCCATTGCTAGCTCAAGACCTCCACCTAATGCTGCTCCGTGAATAGAAGCAATGATTGGCTTAGGGAATGTTTCCATTCTTTCAAAAACATCTTGACCTCTTTTGGCAAGGATAGCAAATTCCTCACCACTACTAATAGAAGTAAATTCTTTAATATCTGCTCCAGCTGAGAAAAATCTTCCATCACCATGAAGTAGAATGAGACGAACTTCTTCATTATTTTCAAACTCATCTAGTAGACTATTAATCTCTAGAATTAAACCACTTGATAGTGCATTTGCTGGAGGTCTTTGAATCGTGACAATAGCCACATGCTCCTCCAGCTTCCAAGATACATTCTCCACTAGCTACACCATCCCCTTACACTTTTTATCCATTTAAGCCGTTGATAAGCATCTTATGAATGGATGGTACTTGCTTCATAAGGTCGTATTTTTGATCGCTCATGACCCAGCTTGTCACCATTTCATCAATGGTGCCAAAAATCATTTGCCGAGCGAGACGAACATCAAGATCCTGAGAGAATTGCTTCTCTTCGATTCCACTAATAATCACTTTATCAACTAGCCTTAAATAACCTTTTAATACTTCGTTAATCTTAAGTCGCAAATCTTTACTTGATTGACGAAGCTCTAACTGTGTAACAATCGCTAAATGGCGATCATCATTTAAGTTTTTGCAATGATTTTCAATCATTACTAATAACTTCTCTGAAGCCGTCAGATCTCCTGCTATTAAATTCTCTATTTTTTCGACTAAAGAAGTTAATTTTTCTGTAAAAAGAGAAATTAAGATATCTTCCTTATTTTCAAAATAAAGATAAATCGTTCCATCAGCTACTCCAGCTTGTTTTGCAATTTTTGAAACCTGGGCTTGATGATAACCATTTTCTGCAATAACCACGACAGCAGCATCAATAATTTGCTTGTATTTTGGTTTGTTTTTTCTCATTTCATTGACCTGCCTTACCTATACTGAATGACGTATCACTCATGTTTCCGCATTAATGAATGACCATTCATTCATAATTTAATAATAAAAGCGATTTCATAAAATGTCAAGAATAGAATTCTTGTCCTTATATTCTTATAAATGATAGCGGCAGAGTTTGACTAGGGAAATTTTATTTCATAATCGGTTATCATGATGTACATTCTAAAGTTGTCTCACACGGCCGCATGTATGAAGGTTTTTATTAGCTATTTTACCCTTTAAAATTATAAAAAGCAAAAGTCTGATATATCATTTTTATCCTAGTTTTTGATCCTCTTGTTTTTTCTTTTCCTCTTCAACTAGTGCTCTTCTTAAAATCTTTCCAACAGCTGTCTTTGGTAATTCTTCTCTAAATTCATAGATTCTTGGAACTTTATATGCTGCTAGATGCTTTCTTGCAAATGCGTCTAGTTCTTCTTCTGATACAGTATTATTTTGCTTCAATACAATGTATGCCTTTACCGTTTCTCCTCGATATGGGTCTGGTACACCTGCAGCAACAACCTCCTGAACAGCTGGGTGCTCATACAGTACTTCTTCAATTTCTCTTGGATAAATATTAAAGCCACCTGCAATAATCATGTCTTTTTTGCGATCAACAACATAAAAATATCCCTTTTCATCCATATAGCCGATATCACCGGTTAGTAGCCATCCATCATGTAATGTTTGAGCTGTATCTTCAGGGCGATTCCAGTAGCCTTTCATTACTTGTGGTCCTTTTATAACTATTTCACCAATTTCATTCGGGGCTAAATGCTCACCATTCTCCAATGAACGAATTGCTGCATCAGTATCCGGCCAAGGAACACCGATACTCCCTTTTACTCTCTCTCGATCCCATAAAAAATTTGAATGGGTTACTGGTGAGGACTCAGTTAATCCGTAACCTTCAACAAGTTTTCCACCTGTTACTTCTTCGAATTTTTGTTGAACATCAACTGGCAAAGGAGCTGATCCACTAATACATGAATCAATTGATGATAAGTCATATTTTGAAAGATTAGGATGATTTAAAAGTCCAATATAAATCGTTGGTGCACCAGGAAATAGAGTTGGTTTCTCCTTGTGAATCGTTTTTAGGGTAGTTTCAGCGTCAAATTTCGGTAATAGAATCATTTTATGTCCTTGCATAACCGTTAAAATCATAACGGTCGTCATTCCATATACGTGGAAAAATGGTAAAAGTCCTAAAACCTTTTCTTCTCCTTTTTTGCATTTATAGAGCCAAGCATCACACATTGAAGCATTTGCAATTAAGTTTCGGTGGGTTAACATAACTCCCTTAGGAAATCCCGTTGTTCCACCTGTGTATTGAAGTAACGCTAAGTCTTCTTCAAAATCAAGTTCTATCTGAGGCTCATCTGCCATTGTAGATTGAAAAATATCCTTAAACATATGGACCTTATCACTTGGCTGAAGTTTCACAACAATCCCTGTTTGCTTTTTTTGAATAAATGGATACACTAAATTTTTGGGAAACGGTAGAAAATCCTTGATAGCCGTTACAATAACATGCTCTAGTTCCGTATTCTTCATTACCTTTGATACTTTTGGAAACAGAATATCTAATGTAAGAATCACCTTAGCACCAGAATCCTTCATCTGATACTCTAATTCTCTTTCCATGTAAAGTGGGTTTGTCTGTACAACGACTCCCCCTGCATATAGCGCACCAAAGTACCCTATAACCGATTGAGGTGTATTCGGAAGCATAATAGCAACTCGGTCACCCTTCTGAATTCCTATGCCTCTTAAATAATTTGCAAACTGTAATGCTTTCTCATAAAGATCTTTATAGGTCATTTCTTTTCCCATAAAATGAATAGCAGGCTTATCTGGGTATTGCTGAGCAGACGTAGTTAAGTACGTCTGAACCGGCACTTGCTCGTACTGTAGTGTTGATGGAACTTCAGCTGGATACTGCTCAATCCATGGTTTCGTCATATTTCAACCTCCTTGTAAAATTTTTAGAAAATTTAAATACTTTAATGCTATTATAAACTACAAGTAAAGCGGTTACAATTTGTATTTTGTTATTAAGCATATGCTTTAAAAAGCTTTTTAAACTTAGAAGCTTTGGCTATGGCACTTGAAGAGGAAAAAAGAAGATAGTATTGATTGCAAAACATCGGAGGTGATTGAATGAAAAATGGATATTTATTTCTATAGGACTGGTAATTGTATGCATTAGCAGCTATCTGATATTTTCTAATGGTTTTTCTACTATCGAGAGCATTAAAGTACAAACATTTGATAGAAACACAGATACATATAATAAAGGCAAAGTTATGAAAGAACATTCCACTTTAGAAACATTTACAAAGATCATAAACAGAGCAAGTCGTTAGGGAAATGCACATTATGAAATGGCTCATAAAGAAGACTATAAGGTTACTATTACTTAGATACTACGACAGAAGTATTACTTGTTTGGGAAAAGTCCGGTGAGAACACCTTTATCATTAGACCTAGCAAAAATGAAGCATTCAGAATAAAAAATGCTCATCATAATACAACAGTTTCTTGAATTATTGACATAAAAGAAAAACGCTTGGAAAAATTTATTCCCAAGCGTTTTTTATATTTTTTTGATTCAATATGAATTTACTCGTTTCATCGGATCTTAAAATACACAACAACAAACCAACTAACTATTAATGATTTGCCACTTTTTCAAGTCCGCCTGGTTTATTATGAACAGCAAGCTTTTCAATTAGCTTTGTACTGTCATTATTAAGCCCAATGAGATTCACTTTTACTCCATTTTGGTGGTATTTAATAACAACCTTATCGATAGCACCAACTGCTGAATCGTCCCATAAATGAGTATGTGTTAAGTCTAAGGTTACTTCTTTTACATTCTCATTATAGTCAAAGCTTTCTAGGAAATCTGTTACAGATGCGAAGAAAAGTTGACCTGTAACACGATACACTTTTTTGTTTAAGTCATCGGTAGCAAGTGTTGTAATCTTTACTTTTGATATTTTTGCAGCAAAGAAAATAGCACTTAATATAATCCCAACTAATACACCTTTGGATAAATCGTGAGTCAAAATGACCGTTGCAACCGTAACAAGCATCACTACTGTATCCGTAACTGGTGCTTTGTGTAACGTCTTTAATGAAGACCAATCAAACGTTCCAATCGATACCATGATCATAACCCCAACAAGAGCAGCCATCGGGATTTGTACTAAGAAATCGTTTAATAATATAATTAATGTCATTAGAAATACACCAGCAACTAGAGCAGATAATCTACCTCTACCACCCGATTTGACATTGATAACAGATTGCCCAATCATGGCACATCCTGCCATTCCACCGAAGAAACCAGAAACAATATTCGCAATCCCCTGACCTCGTGCTTCCTTGTTCTTATCACTTGTAGTATCTGTCATATCATCAACGATAGAAGCTGTTAATAGAGATTCAACAAGTCCTACAATGGCAATAGATAAAGCGTAAGGGAAAATAATTTGTAGCGTTTCAAAGTTTAACGGAATATCCGGAATTAAGAAAAGAGGTAACGTTTGTGTTAATTGTCCCATATCTCCAATATTTCGAACCCCGCTATTCGTTAATACAGCAATGATTGTAATCACAAGAATTGCTACTAGTGGAGACGGCACCACTTTTGTAAAACGCGGTAATACATAAATAATCGCCAACGCACCAGCTACCATTGCATACATCTGCCACGCCTCACCTACAAAGTGTGTCAGCTGAGATGTAAAGATCAGAATCGCAAGTGCATTTACAAAACCTACCATAACCGATCTTGGAACAAATTTCATTAAGCGTCCCAGTTTTAATACACCCATTACAATCTGAATAATACCTGTAAGAATCGTTGCAGCTAGTAAATATTGTAGTCCATGCTCAGCAACTAATGTTGTCATTAGTAAAGCGGTAGCACCTGTAGCCGCAGAGATCATACCAGGACGGCCACCAACAAAAGCAATTACTACTGCAATACAGAATGATGCATAAAGACCAACCATCGGGTCGACACCCGCAATGATTGAAAAGGCGATGGCTTCAGGAATTAATGCCATAGCAACAACCATTCCTGAAAGAACATCTCCTCGGATGTTCCCAAACCAATCTTGTTTTAATGTGTTTGTGTTCATGAAGCACCTCTTTCATATATTTTAAATTTTTGACTTTCAACTCTCATGAAAGTCGGGTCCGTAGTCAACATCGACCATTATATAGCGGTATGACAATTTTGTGAAATCACAATGTAAGCGTTATATCTATTGTTTTTCTCTTTAAATCTCTTAAATTCTATGTTTTTTAACTATGTTCTATAAAAATGATATTTGTAAAAAACTATGTAAAGGGAAAATTCTGCAAATATTGTACAGTAAGAAAAGATAACAAAGGTAGTGTTGGAGCGGATAGCAACTGCGCTTTTAAAATAGGTACTACACTATTAAATAAAAACAAGCCGTATCAACTAAGTCGACACGGCTTGTTTAAGGATTATGCTTCAATTATGATTCTTCAATCGCATTCTTAGAATTAGAAGTTTCTGCTTCTTTCTTTGGTGATAGGAACCAGCCACCTAACGCGATCAATAGCAGAACAACATAGAAAGTTCCTTTCCATAATGGTGACTTCGCAAATCCTTCTGGTAGCAAAGCGAGTTCCGGATGTGAAAGTGTGTAGACTGCCAATTTAACTCCAACCCACCCAACAATTAGAAAGGCTGCTGTCTCTAATCCTGGCTTTGTATGCAATAATTTCACAAACATATTTGCTGCAAAGCGCATAATAATAAGACCTATTAATCCTCCAGCAAAGATTACAAGGAATTTTCCACCATCGAGTCCACCGATTTGCGGGAGATTTGTATTTGGAAGCGTTACCGCTAGAGCAACAGCTGCTAAAATAGAATCCACAGCAAATGCTATATCTGCTAGTTCAACCTTTATTACAGTTGGCCAGAAGCCACTTTTCTTCTTACCTTCATCTGCTTTTTCATCTTTGGGGTGCTTCTTTAAAATATTCCTACGAATAATATGGTTTAATGCAATAAATAGTAGGTATAAGGCACCGATTGCCTGAACTTGCCAAACATCAACAAGGAATGAAATCACAAATAAAGACCCAAAACGGAAAACAAACGCACCTGCTAATCCATAGAAAAGAGCTCTCTTCCGCTCCTCTTCTGGAAGATGTTTTACCATGATTGCCAGAACTAGTGCATTATCAGCTGCTAGTAGCCCTTCAATAGCAATCAATAAAAGTAACACCCAACCATATTCTAATAAAACGGAAATATCCATATTAAACCTCCTAGCTTAATCTTTTCACTATACTTACATACTGCTACTATGAAATAATCTTAATCGGATCATGATCAACACTTTTGACACCTTCATCAAAAATCAACCTTGTTTTAAATCCATACGACTGGCTTTCTCCGGAGCATGGCATTTCCTCAGGTAACCGGAATGTGAAGGAAATTTTATAAAGTTCCTCTGCCTTAATAATTGTAGAGGATAGAATCGTTGCTGTGTCTAAGATTCTGTCTTCTTCCTTACGCTTGAATTGGACGAGGTCACACTCAACTCTCTTTAACTGCTGTTCTACTAAACCACCTTTAATTTCAAAATAACCACAAATCACTTCTCCTTGTTGATAAACTACTTTCGGTAAAATCAGGTCTATACTAGCTGAGCCAACTCCTACTAGTGACATCATTTTCCTTAGTATCATTTTTTTCATTTCCTCCAATTATTTATTTGATGACGTGTATTTCTCATCAATCCGTTTTTCAATTTTTTCTATTTGCAATTTGTCATTCAGCAGCTCTTCTTTGTTTTTTATAATTAAATCAGCTAATGTTCGCTTATTCTTTTTCATGTTGTTGTACTCCTTTCGAATTATGTTGGAATTGTAAAATCAAGATATCTAATTTTTGACTTTGTGAAATTGTTGTCTCACTAGAAATTCCTTCTGTATATACAAGGTACTTAAGCTTTTCGGATTCTAATATGATTTGTTCCAGTAGCTCTTGATCTCCTTTCATCAACCTTCCTCCCAATTCTTTTTCTATATATTTCCTCTAAAAATTCTCAAAATAAAAACCTTTACCATAATTTGGTAAAGGTTTACATAATTAAAGACCTTTACCGTAACAGTAAAGGTCTTGCTAACAACGAAATGTTGCCAATATAGCCGAGAGTTTACACTCTGAAATGACGACTGTATTGTAAAAGCTACTCCCCTTTAGGAGAAGATTCGTATTTTGTTACTATAAATATAACCGATATAGAATAGTCTGTCAATTATATTTATTTAAATTATTTTTTATCATAGTACCTTTTAACTCATGTGACTCTTTCTAAGGTAGGATGCTTAACGAAAAATCCTTCCCTTTCGTACATTAAACAAAAAACACTAAATAAATGATTCCCACAATGATAAATGCTCCACATAAACCTAATAACACTTTAGCCAATGTTTCCATAACTCAATCTCCTTACGATATTCCAGCACCAATTACATAAGATAACCCAATTGATATAACAAGTGAAATAAGACCAACCGCACGATTATCTTTTTGAATTTCTTCATCAATTTTAAATTTCGGTGTTAGAAATTCATAGATAAAATACCCAATTAATAATAAGACAAAGCCTAAGACTCCCCAGCCAATCATTGTAAGCAATGTATCATGCTGTTGAATAGAATGACGAAAAATATTTGCAATTCCAAAAATCTTTCCGCCCGTAGCCATCGCAACCGCTATGTTTCCATTTTTTATTTCTTCCCAATTTCGATATTTTGTTACCAACTCAAATATTGAAAGAAATAAGACCATAAATAATATAACTACGCTATAATTCCCCGCTGTTTGGACAATATCGTTTTCCCAAAAATTCTCCATGAATGTAAGACTCCCTTACTTAGCATGATTCTGTTATTGTTTACGAAGCTTAGTATTGGTTTTCTAAAGGAAGGAGGTATGTCATCTCAACATCCCCCATACATACGTAATCATCATCACACTACACATATACGTTTAACTTACGAAATAGATTCACTTCAATTATTTTAATTCTACGACCGTAACACCTGTTCCACCTTCGCCTGCTTCACCATAGCGAATGGTCTTAATTGAACGATGATTGCTTAAATATTCCCGTACACCTGTTCTTAAAGCACCTGTTCCTTTTCCATGAATAATGGACACTCTTGGATATCCCGCAAGTAAGGCATCATCAATATACTTCTCTACTCTCATTAGTGCATTTTCGTAACGTTCTCCTCTTAGATCAAGCTCTAAGCTAACATGAAAGTCTCTGCCTTTCACGGTAGCTAACGGTTTTGTTTCTACCTTTTGCTGAGACTGAATGAATTCAAGATCGGATACTTTTACCTTCATCTTCATAATTCCCATTTGAACCTGCCACTCTTTGTCAGAGATTTTTTCTACTAGATGACCTTTTTGATCAAATGATAATACCTTGACTTCATCACCTGGTTGAAGCTCTCGTGAAGTCGTTTTAGCCTTTGATTTTGCCTTTTTACTTTTGTCTAGCTTAGGAATAGCACCTTCTAGCTGTTTCTTTGCATCAATAAGTTCATGCTCTTTTACTTCCGCATGTTTTTCTTTTCGCATTTTGCGCAAGTCATGGATAATTTTTTCTGCTTCTTCTTTTGCTTTTTCCACAACATCAGCGGCTTTTCGCTCAGCTTTTTCGTACATGGAATCCTTTTTATCATAGAATTCCATCATTTGATTTTGCATATCCTGATGCATTTTTTCAGCATGTTTTAATAGCTCATTTGCTTCAATTAGCTCTTTTTCCGCTTGTCGCTTACTGTACTCAAGTGAAGCAATCATGTTCTCAACTTCTTTTGTATCTGTTCCAACATAAGATCTTGCAGTTTGTATAACGGATTCCGTTAACCCAAGACGCTTTGAAATCTCAAAGGCATTACTTCTACCTGGAACACCAATCAGTAAGCGATATGTTGGACTAAGTGTTTCTACGTTAAATTCAACACTCGCATTAATAACACCTTGACGGTTATAACCATACGCCTTTAGTTCAGGATAATGAGTCGTCGCGATGACACGTGCACCAGTTCCAATTACCTCATCTAAAATTGAAATAGCAAGGGCTGCACCTTCTTGAGGATCTGTTCCGGCACCAAGCTCGTCAAATAGCACAAGGCTATTATCATCGACTGTCTTTAAAATTTCCACAATGTTAACCATGTGAGATGAAAATGTACTTAAACTCTGCTCAATCGATTGTTCATCACCAATATCCGCATACACGGATTGAAACACCCCGACTTCTGAACCATCAAGTGCTGGTATTGGAAGTCCTGCTTGAGCCATAAGTGTTGTTAAGCCTACCGTTTTGAGCGTTACCGTCTTACCACCAGTATTCGGTCCGGTAATAACGATTGAGCTAAATTCAGTTCCTAACTCAATGTCGTTTGCAACCGCTTCTTCAATTGGCAGTAACGGATGTCTTGCTTTGTTAAGCCTGATTCGTCGTTCATTATTAATAATAGGTTTCGATCCTTTTATGGAACGACCGTATTTTGCTTTTGTGAACATAAAATCAATCTCAGCAAGAACAGATACAATTTCTTGAAGCTCTTCAGCATGCTCTGCAACATTCCCAGAAAGCTCAAGGAGAATTTTCTCTATTTCATCTTGTTCCTTTAGCTTTAATGCTCGAAGCTGATTATTTAGCTCGACAATGGCTTCTGGTTCAATAAAGAGTGTCTGACCTGATGAGGATTGGTCATGAACAATCCCTCCGTATTGTCCGCGGTATTCCTGTTTAACAGGGATAACATAGCGGTCATTCCGGATGGTAATAATTGCATCTGAAAGCATTTTAGCTGCGTTACTTGAACGAATCATTCGCTCTAGCTTCTCTCGCACTCTTGACTCATTGGAACGTAGCTGGGTACGAATGTTTCTTAATGCTTCACTTGCTGAATCTAAAATTGATCCGTTTTCATCAACGATATTCTTAATTTTTTGTTCTAGCTGTGGAAGTGGAATCATTCTAGACACTTTTTCATCTAGAATCGGTAATGATACATCATCATCCGTTAATTCCTCAAGGAAATTTCTCATTTTTCTACTACCACGAATGGTACTTCCAATTTGCACAAAGTCGGTTGCACCAAGAATGCCACCAATTTGTGTTCTTTTAATATACGGACGGATGTCAAAGATTCCACCTAGTGGTGCATGACCTTTTAAACGTAATACCGTCATCGCCTCATCCGTTTCAGCTTGAATTTGTACTACCTCTTCATAATCCGAGCTTGGTATTAAAGCATCTACCTTACTTAAACCAAGTGCGGATGCAGCATATTGCTTTAGTAATTCTTTAATCTTATTAAATTCTAAGGTATTTAAAACCTTTTCTCTCACGGAGTTCGTCCTCCCCTTATATCAAATCAATCATTTCGTCTTAGAAAGCGTAAAAGCTCATCTGTCTCATACGTGTTAATAACGGAATCTGGACGAATCCACCCTTTAATGGCTGTAGAAATTCCAATTCCCATAAATTCCAGCTGGTCCATACTATGTGCATCCGTGTTTACGACAAGTTTAACTCCGAGCTCTTGTGCTTTTCGAATGTTCTCAGCATTCAAATCTAATCGATTTGGATTTGCATTAAGCTCTAATGCTGTGTCTGTTTCTTTTGCGAGTTGTATCAGCATGTCCATATCGATATCGTAGCCACCTCTTCGTCCGATAATCCGTCCTGTTGGGTGCGCAATAATATCAACATGATGATTAATGAGTGCTGTTTTAAGACGTTCCATTAGCTTTGCACGCGATTGGGAGAAGCTAGAATGAATGGATGCAATCACAACATCAAGCTTTTCTAACAAGTCATCATCAAAATCTAGCGTAGCATCTGGTAAAATGTCCATCTCAATACCAGTTAATATCATAATATCATCATACTTTTTATTTAAACGAGCAACTTCTTCAACTTGCTGTAAGATTCTATCTCGATTCAAACCATTCGCAACTCGTAAAAATTGAGAATGATCAGTGATGGCCATATATTTGTAGCCTTTCTTTCGACATGCAAGAACCATTTCTTCAATAGAATGAGCACCATCAGACCAGCTAGAGTGCATATGTAAATCACCTTTAATTTGTTCTAAACGAACAAAAGGAGCTCGCTCTTCTTTAAATAGATCTACTTCTTTTCCATCCTCTCTTACTTGAGGTGGAATCCAGTGTAATCCAAAATGCTGATAAAATTCTTCTTCTGTTTTAAAATGTAAGACTTCACCTGTCTCTACATTCTCTACACCATACTCACTAATTTTTTCTCCTCGATCTTTCGCAAGCTGACGCATACGAACATTATGGTCCTTTGAACCCGTAAAATGGTGAAGGGTTGTTGCAAATTCTTCTGGTTTCACCAAGCGAAAGTCTACTGATACATCCCATTGGTCCTCTACTGTAATGGATACCTTTGTGTCACCAGAAGCAATCACGTCTTTGATGTTCGGAAGTTTTAAAATTTGTTCCTTAACCTCTTGTGGAGTATTTGTTGAAATAATATAATCTAAATCTTTTACGGTTTCTCTCAATCTTCTTAAGCTACCTGCTCTTGAATACTGCTCTATGGAAGTAAAATGAGACACCTGCTCTTCAATTAGTGCGGCGATTTTCAGCATATAGGCTAATGGTAATCGATCTGGTCGCGAACCTACTGAGGCAATGGCTGCTAGAATTTTCTCTTCTGTTTTCTTCCCAAAGCCTTGTAACGCTTGTACCTTTTCATTTTTACAGGCTTCCTCTAAATCCTCAATAGACTCTACACCTAATTCTTGATAGAGTTTCGCAATCTTCTTTCCACCCATACCTGGTAACTGAAGAAGAGGAATCAGCCCTTTTGGTACTTCTTCCTTCAGTTGTTCTAGAACACTAGATGTACCGCTTGAGATGAATTCTTCTATTACTGCAGCCGTTCCTTTTCCTATTCCATTTAAACTTGTAAAATCCTTTAATTGATCTAAACTACGGTCATCATTTTCTAATGCAGCTGCTGCTTTTCGATAAGCTGATATTTTAAAGGCATTTTCACCTTTTAACTCCATATAAATGGCAATTTGTTCAAGAAGACGAATAACGTCCTTTTTGTTCATCATCAATCACCTACTTTTATCGACTATATTCTATTATCTATAGTAGCAAAAACCATACTAAAAGGAAAAAGAGACAACAGCTCTCGTAAAGAAAAATAAACTTTTCGTTCTTACACACATTTCTTTCTTCATCTCAAAGAATAAAAAGAGCTTTGAACCATTTTATTTTGAATGATAATCATTCATATAAAATGGTTCAAAGCTAGTTATTATGCTGCTTGATCAGCAACGTGTTCAATCCACCATTCCTTAACCGTATCAGATAGAATGGGTGTGTGTTGAACCATTGCCTTTGCAATAAATGAGTCATTTATATGAGATTGAACAAACTCCATCGGAATTAACGCGGCAATATAGAGAAGAATAAATACAATTACATACACTTCAATCACACCTAATACACCACCTACAAGTCCATTCATTTGCTTTAAAAGTGGAAGATGCGCTAAAAAATCTAACATAGACCCAATAATTTGAAGGATAATTCTTGCAGCAAAAAATATAATAGCAAAAGCAATAACACGATAATATGCTTGATCAAGATCCGTACTTTCAAATAACATATTCAACGTATTAAACTCATCCAAGCTAGGATATGGAATCCATAGGGTGAGCTTTGGGGCAAGCTCGTCGTAATAAATGTATGCTAAAATAAATGAAATGATAAAACCTGTCATATGTATTAGTTGTAAAATGAATCCCCTTCTTAATCCGATAAAGAATCCGATTAGGAGAATGACCAGTAAAAGCAAGTCTAGCATATGTTTTTCAATCCTTTGTTCTTTTTATTTCTAGTTCTAATTGCTCTACATATTCTTTTAGCTTTACATAGTCATTAACTGCGTTTACTGCAGTTAAAACAGCAATTTTACTAGTATCTAGTGAGGGGTTCACGGAGCTGATTTCTCTCATTTTGTCATCTACCATTGAAGCAACAAAACGGATGTGGCTTGTTGTTTCCGTTCCGACAATTGTATATTGTTGTCCATATATGTCGACTGTTGTTCGGTTTTTTTGTTCTTCTGACAAAGTAAAGCCCCCTAACTTTAGAATCCTAGAGATTATCATAACACGATTTTTTCGTTTATGGAAAGGAAATGTCAAGTTTGATAGGGGGGTTTTTCATTAAAAAATTGATTTTTATCTTATCAGAATCCCTTGCATCAAATCGGGTCCGTTGCTTTCCGCTCCAGGTGCTTGCTTTCCGCGGGGCGGGAGTGAGCCTCCTCGCTTCGCTGTGGGGTCTCACTTTGCCCGCTATTTCCCGCAGGAGTCAAGCACCTTCCGCTCCTAGCAACTCTGTAATTCGACAAATTTCTTTATATACCTAGATTACAATACTTAAATAAAAACACTTCTAATTGGTTTACGTAAATAATAACTTATCCAAAAGAATTATTCTTTGGTTTTAAATGTTTGTAGAAAGGATTTGATTGTATGTCAAATGCGGTTATTAAGTTGAGTGCTAATAAGATTGAGGAGATGAAGGGTTATTATGCGAAGGATCTTTCTGCTAAGGTTCCTCCTGGTGCTGTTTTTTCGGCGAAGAGTAATGGGTGTACGATAACAGCTTATAAGTCTGGGAAGGTTTTGTTTCAAGGTGGGAACAGTGAAGTTGAGTCTAGTAAGTGGGGAGAGGCGCTGGCTCCGAAAGAGAAAACTGAGAGTGCTGTTGCTACGGGGTCACTTCCTTCTGATTTTGCTCAGTGGTCGGTGATTGGTTCTGATGAAGTAGGTACTGGTGATTTTTTTGGTCCGATGACGGTTGTAAGTGCCTACGCTTCAAAAGAACACATTCCTTTGTTGAAGGAGCTTGGAGTAAAGGATTCCAAAAATTTAACGGATACCCAAATTATTGCGATTGCTAAAGATTTGATTCATACAATCCCTTATAGTCTATTAATTCTGCATAATGACAAATATAATGACATGCAAGAAAAAGGGATGACACAAGGGAAGATGAAGGCATTATTACATAACAAAGCAATCCTTAATCTGCTAGATAAACTTGATGGTGTGAAGCCTCAAGGAATTTTGATAGATCAGTTTGTAGAAAAAAATACATACTTTAAACATTTACAAGGACAAAAACGAATTCAAAAAGATGACGTGTATTTTAGCACGAAGGGTGAAGGTGTGCATATTTCTGTTGCTGCTGCTTCCATTATTGCACGTTATGCATTTTTAAAGGAAATGGATAAATTAAGTGCAAAAGCTGGAGTTGAGCTTCCAAAAGGTGCCGGAAGTCATGTTGATGTTGCTGCTGCAAAAATTATCCGTCGCCAAGGTGTAGAGACACTAAAATCAATTACAAAATGGCATTTTGCCAATAGTGGCAAAGCGATGAAGTTGGCTAAAGGATAGCCTCACAAAGAAGCAGCCACATCTTTACTATGGCTGCTTCTTACATTTTCCGACCTTTATAAAACGTATAGTATTCGAACTATTTACTAGAAATCTGACTAGAATTCACAGTTCTATACTGTAAAGGAAAGATGGAAATCTTAATTCGATAAATATTGTGCCTTTGTAAATGCATCAACTATTATTGCCTCCAAAGAAACCATTGTTTTAAAATGCAGATAACACATCACAATTTAAATTCACTTCATATCAAAGACCTATTGTGTTGGAATTTCAACTTTTTCATTATAAGTCTTCATATAATAAATACCGCCGATATGCAGAGTATTAGGTATATCTTCTGTGTCAAATACAAGTGTTCTCTCCTTTAGAATTGTTCCATCTTCTTCCTTGATTAACTGTTCATCTATGGTGGTCTCTAATTCTATTTTTTTGTTTTCTGTTTGAATAGAGACCTGTTTGAATAAAACCGATTCCTCAGTTGAAATTCTAATTTCGATGCCTCTCGTAGTTGGAGAGACAGATTTAATCCATAGCCTCTCCCCTTCTATTTCAACCACTTCTTTTAGAGATTGGGTTAACGAGAATTTCTTGTTTACCTCTTTATACCCTGCAAATTGATGAACATTTACTTCTAATGACTGTAGGTTTTTTGGTAAAGCATCAAATCGAAGTTCTATCTCTTGAGCACCCGTCATGGTTGAAGATGTGCTCATTCCTTGGCCTTCAACCTTTCTCCCATTTACAATTAATTCAATGCCATCTAATGGCTGGTGTACCATACCATACCCCTTTACCCTTGTTGAGCCTTTAAGGACAGTCATCGTCGGGGAGGCAATAATAGAGTCGAATTTTATTTTCCCACCATCAACGGATACCGTTTTATTAATCGATTGCTTTACTTCCGTTTGAAGTGCCTTATTTGGGTCAAATGGTATCTCCATTTCATGTTCTTTCATAAAACCATTTTCCCCGGATTCCCAAAAGTGAAAAGTTAACTTTCTTGAAAAGGGGCTAGGGGTTTCAAAGTCCATTGTTCCTTTTATTTCTGTATTTGTTTCGTTAATGACTGCTGCCCCTCCCTCATAACTGGCATTTGTAAATAATCCAGTGATCCTGTTTGGGTGAAAGGATTCAATGGGTGAGTCTAAAACACCATCTGGATTAGAAAGAGTATAGTAAACGACCATCCGATTCTCGTCTACCATAAGGCCATTCACTGTAAGTTTTGTCCCAGAAGAAAATTCATAAGATTTATCTATGACTTGTCCTTTTCCGTCATCATTTAATTCTTTTAACGTTCCATTAATCACTCCATCAAAACCCAAAATTTTCTTTCCATAATAAGCAAATGCATCATAATGGTACCCTGTTAGAACTAAGAGTAAAATGGCAGCGACTAAAGAGAACTTGAACCCTCTTTGAGGAAAAGGTTTTTTAGGAGCGCGTTGAAGTGCTTTTCTTAAAGTCTCCTCTAATTCTGGAGGAGCTGTTTGTTCGTCTAACTTGGCTTTTTGGTTTTGGAGTAACTTCTCTACATCATTCATTGACGTTCCCTCCATGTATATAGATTCTAAGCTTTTTTAATCCTTCGAACACTCGTGACTTAACTGTGCCTACCGAGACATTCGTTATTTCCGAAATCGTTTCGTAGTCCAAATCCAGAAAATATTTTAATTTGATCGCTTCAGCTTGTTTTTCATTTAAATTAGTTAATAACTGCATTAAGTCAATGTTTTGTTCTATATTATGGTATGGATTTTCGGTAGACGAAAGTGTATTTGTATATGTAGTCAAATCATCTACAAGTTGGGACTTATTTCGTTTTCTTAATGACGTTTTACATGAATTCACTAAAATGGTTTTACTCCAGCTATAAAAGGACTCTTCCTTTTTCAACTGATAGATCTTTTCATACACTCTTACCACCATATCTTCCAGTGCATCCATCGCATCATGCTTATTCCCCATGTACATATGAGCAAGCCGATAATAATCGTTCTCTTTATTCATAATTAATTGAAGCAATGCTTCTTTATTGCCCTTCTTGGCCTTTTTCACCATTTTCTGTACATCCATGCTGTCCCTCCTCCCCTATAAGACCTTTGAAAGAACAAAAAAGTTCACTTGTTTCAAAATAAAAAATATCCAATTATTTTAATCATTTATATTAAGAAGTGGGACGACAATTCAACATCGTAATAATAGGTCACAACAGCAATTGTCATTGTATGTTTTTGGACGCTATTTTAATAGTAATAAGTGAGATTTTAATTGTAAATATATAAGAAAAAAACAGACCCAATCATATGTGATTTGGTCTGTTAATAGTATATTATTTATGTCATATTTTTCTCATACTCTGGTTGTTCCTCTTGTTACTATCCTCTTAATTCAGCACCAGCCTGCTCTTTTACAGCTGCAAGTACCTTATCATGTGCTTTTACTACTTCTTCATCTGTTAATGTTTTTTCTGGATCGAAATATTTTAAAGAATACGCAAGGGATTTCTTGCCAGGCTCCATATGCTCACCTTCGTATAGATCAAAGATGCTCACTTCTTTAAGAAGTTTTCCACCCGCTTCTTTAATCATAGCTTTTAGGTCACCAGCTTTTACTTCACGATCTACAACAAGAGCGATGTCTCTTGTAATAGATGGGTGACGTGGAATTGGTGTATAGCCTAATGCAGGTAATTCGTATTGGAATAGTGGTGCAACTTTCAATTCAAATACATAGGTTGCTGCTAGGTCTAGTTCTTTTTCAACCTCAGGGTGTGTTTGACCTACAAACCCAATAACCGTTCCATCTAGTAAAACTTCTGCTGTACGTCCAGGGTGCATACCCTCGATTACTGCTTGACGGAACGTAATGGCAGTAGAAACAGCTAGCTTATCAAATAATGCTTCTAAGATTCCTTTTGCTACATAAAAGTCGACAGCTTTCTTCTCACCTTGAACAGGGTGTGTGTGCCAGAGACCTGTTAATACTCCAGCAAGATGCTCTTCTTCAACCGGGAGTTCTTCTTTTCCTTCATTTAAGAATACTGAACCAATTTCATAGAAAGCAGTAGAATCATTCTGACGTGCTGAGTTATATGCAGCCACTTCAAGAAGCTGAGGCACAATGCTTAGTCGCAGATTGCTACGCTCTTCGCTCATAGGCATTAATAGCTTTACAGGCTCTCTTGTTTCTAGAGCATATTGTGTTGCTTTTGCATCATTCGTTAATGAATACGTAATAGCTTGAAGCATTCCTGCACCTTCAAGTAGGGCTCGTGTCGTACGTCGCTTCGCCTGGTAATTCGTTAATCCACCAGGAGTAGCCTCACCTTCTGGTAAAGTTACAGGCAGATGATCATAGCCATATAATCTTGCTACTTCTTCGATGAGATCTTCTGGAATCGTAATATCTCCTCTTCTTGTAGGGACAGTTACCATGAATTCCTCTCCAGCAAGCTCATAGTCAAATTGTAAGCGACGGAAGATATCCTCAATCTTTTCTTTTCCAATATCAATGCCTAAAAATGAACGAATTTTGCCAGCCGTTATGGAAACCACTGCAGGCTCGATCGTCAGTTCATCAAATAAAACAGTTCCTTCAAGAACGTCTCCACCAGCATATTGTGCCAAAAGGGAAGCCGCTCTTTCACCAGCCTGAAGAACACGTTTCGGATCTACACCTTTTTCATAACGGGTGCTAGCTTCACTTCGTAAACCATGATCCTTAGATGCTTTTCTTACCGTTCCACTGTTAAAATAAGCTGCCTCTAATAATACGTTTACTGTACCACTATGCACTTCAGAATTCGCACCACCCATTACTCCAGCAAGGGCAACAGGCTCTTTTCCATTTGTAATTACTAAATGATCAGACGAAAGTGTTCTTTCTGCATCATCAAGTGTTACAAACTTTTCTCCATCTTGTGCTTTCCTTACAACGATTTCCTTAGATCCAAGGCGATCATAATCAAACGCATGAAGTGGTTGACCATATTCTAGTAGTACATAATTTGTAATATCTACAACATTATTATGTGGACGAATTCCAGCAGCAATCAATGCATTTTGCATCCAGATTGGTGATGGACCAATTTTCACATTACGGATCACTTTTGCACCGTATAACGGATTATCTTCAGTTGCCTCTACCTTAACTGAAATGTAGTCAGAAGCTTTTTCATTACTTTCTTTTTCTTCGACTACTGGCATTTTAACTTCTTTGCCAAGGATCGCTGCAACCTCATATGCAACACCTAACATGCTTAAGCAATCAGAGCGATTTGGTGTTAAGCCTAGCTCTAAAATAGAATCATCTAAATTTAAACGCTCAACCGCAACTCCTCCAACTTCTTCTTGTTCAGGGAATACGTAGATTCCTTCTGCATGCTCCTTCGGTACAAGCTTGCCTTCAACTCCAAGCTCTTGTAACGAACAAATCATTCCATTAGAAGCCTCTCCGCGAAGCTTTGCCTTTTTAATTTTAAAATTCCCTGGTAATACTGCTCCTACCTTCGCAACCGGTACCTTTTGGCCTTTTGCAACATTTGGTGCACCGCAAATAATTTGAACAGGCTCATCTTCACCAATATCAACTAAACATTTGTTTAACTTATCCGCATCAGGATGCTGTTCACATTCTAAGACATGCCCCACGACAACTCCTTGAGTTCCGTCCCCAATGCGTTGTACACCTTCTACTTCGATACCGCTTCTTGTAATTTTTTCTGCTAAATCTTCCGGACTAATTCCTGCTAAATCAACATAGTTTTCTAACCATTTATATGAAACAAACATGTTCGGTTCCCTCCGTTCTTGTTATTCTTCTACTCCGAATTGTGTAACAAAACGTACATCATTTGTATAGAAATGACGAATATCATCAATACCGTACTTCAGCATGGCAATACGCTCAGGTCCCATTCCAAATGCGAAACCTGTATATTTCTTCGAATCAAAGCCAGCCATTTCAAGAACATTCGGGTGAACCATACCTGCTCCTAAGATCTCAATCCAGCCTGTTCCTTTACATACATTACATCCTTTTCCTCCGCAAATCTTACAAGAGATATCCATCTCAACAGAAGGCTCAGTGAATGGGAAAAAGCTTGGGCGTAAGCGAATTTCACGTTCTTCACCAAACATTTTCTTCGCAAATATTTGTAGTGTTCCTTTTAAATCGCTCATGCGGATGTTTTCATCAATCACAAGCCCTTCAATTTGCATAAATTGATGTGAGTGTGTCGCATCATCATTATCACGACGATACACTTTACCCGGACAGATGATCTTTATTGGACCTTTTCCTTCAGCTTTATTCATCGTTCTCGCTTGAACGGGTGATGTATGGGTACGAAGCAATAGCTCTTCTGTAATATAAAATGAGTCCTGCATATCACGAGCTGGATGCCCCTTAGGCAGATTCAAAGCTTCAAAATTATAGTAATCCTTTTCAACTTCAGGACCTTCTGCAATGGTATAGCCCATTCCAATAAATAAGTCTTCAATTTCCTCAACAATTTTCGTTAATGGATGCTTGTTCCCTGTACGAACTGGACGGCCTGGAAGCGTGACATCAATTGTTTCTTTTTCTAATTTTTTAAGAACAGCTTCTTTTTCCAAAATCTCTTGTTTTGATTCAAGAACCTCTTGAATCGCACCTCGCACTTCATTCCCAAGTGCTCCCATTTTCGGACGCTCTTCTGCTGAAAGTTTCCCCATTCCTTTTAAAACTTCTGTAACAGGACCTTTTTTACCTAAGTACGCTACACGAATTTCGTTTAGCTCTTTTAAATCACTTGCCTTTTCAATCTTTTCAATCGCTTCTGTTTGTAAAGATCTCAGCTTATCTTCCATGTGCAAGATTCCTCCTTATTTTTTGGATCTTTATATCCTTTTTGGGTAATCCCTATCTCGCGTCGATGCCAAAATACTTTAATGAAAAGTATTCAAACAAAATAAAAAACCCCATCCCAGAAAGGGACGAGGTTCTATTCGCGGTACCACCCTTATAAGCATACGATTTTTTGTACACTCACTTCATTTGGATAACGGCAACTGCCGGTGCATCTTTACATTTTCACAAATGGTCCCGATGCCAACTCAAGAGGTGAAATGTTCACACATTTATCCAATAAAAATGCTTTCAGTCATGGCATTTTCTCCCTAAAATGAACCAAACGTGCTACTTGCCTCTATCAACGTTATTGTGGATATAGTCTACTTGCGTTCACAAGCAGTATGTATGAACTAAATTATAGAGAAAAACAAAAGAGAATTCAAATCTTTTTAAGAAGTTCTGTTGCCCATTTTCATATAGTAAAGTAATATCCCAGTTGCAACAGCTACATTGAGGGATTCACTTTTACCATAAATCGGAATGTACAGATTCTGATCGGTTTCCTGTAACAATTCACCTGTTACTCCGTTTCCTTCATTTCCAACAATCAAAGCATATCGGTTAGAAGGAGAAACAGTGGTGTATTCAACAGCACCTTCAAGAGCAGTGCCATAAATAGGAATGCCTGCTGTTTTTAAATCCATAACAAATTCCTGTAAATCTTTTTTTTCAATGGCAATATTAAAATGGCTTCCTTGAGCAGAGCGTAAAACCTTTGGGTTATACACATCTACAGTTCCATTTCCTAGGATTACAGCATCAATTCCTGCTGCATCTGCTGTCCGAATCATTGTTCCAATATTACCAGGATCTTGAACTCCATCTAACAATAAAAAGGAATGATGCTTTTGAAGGTCAATAGTCGTTTTGGCAACATGACAAATGGCAAAAACACCTTGGTTCGTTTCAGTTTCTGATAGAGCCTTTGCCGCATCCTCTGAAAGTGTTATAACCTCATCTTGGCCCAGATTCCAGCTTTGAGGTAGATCTAGTCCTTCACGAATAATGACTTGACTTACAAGATCATCATGCTTTAGAGCCTCTTCAACTAAATGAAATCCTTCAATAAGGTACGTCCCCGTTAGTTCACGTTCCTTTTTCGTTAATAGCTTTTTCCACTGCTTAATCTGTGGGTTTTTAGCGGATTGAATATATTTCACGGACATTCTCTCCTTTTATTCCTTCATCCAATTTTCTCATTATACCGTAATTATTATACATAATAAATGTGAAGTGAGAGAAAAATAACTACGAAATATTGAACTCATACGTATGAAGGGAGTAATATGACATGAACCTAAACCTAAGAAAAGCCATTATCCACAATGTATCAGGTAATAGCTCACAGGAATTAGAAGACACAATCGTTGATGCCATTCAAGGTGGAGAAGAAAAAACACTACCAGGACTTGGTGTCCTACTTGAAGTATTCTGGCAAAATGCAGAACAAAACGAAAAAGAAATGGTATTAAAAACATTAGAAAGCAGTTTAAAATAATATTTCCATTCTGGATGCCTTGAGCATCCTTTTTTTATGGTTTTATACTATACAATAAATAGAATTAAGCAATTTTTTCACCTTGTAAGGAGCACAGAGTTGCTTGGAGCGGAAGGGTGCTTGACTCCTACGGGAATTGCGAGAAAGGTGAGACCCCGCAGGCGTAAGCGTCGAGGAGGCTCACCTCTCGCCCCGTGGAAAGCAAGCACCCTGAAGCGGAAAGCAACGGTCAAAGTATGACTCCCCTTTTTAATAGAAAAAAGCCAGCTAGGATATACTCCCAAGCTAGCATTTTGTATCAATTATTCAAATGTAACTTTATTTACAGTGTCACGGTCTAAACGCTTGATTACTTCAGTAATTAATTTCACAGCATTCTCATAATCATCACGGTGAAGCATTGCTGCATGTGAATGGATATAACGTGTTGCAATTGTGATTGATAACGCCGGTACACCATTTGCAGTTAAGTGGATAGCACCTGAATCTGTACCTCCACCTGGAAGCGCATCAAATTGATACGGAATGTTGTTCTCATCAGCTGTATCTGTTACTAGGTCACGTAAGCCCTTGTGAGAAACCATTGATGCATCATAAAGAATAATTTGAGGACCTTTCCCCATCTTACTTTGAGCTTCTTTTTCAGAGATTCCCGGTGTGTCACCAGCAATACCTACATCAACACCAAACGCGATGTCTGGCTGAATTTTCGTTGCTGCTGTTCTAGCACCACGAAGTCCTACTTCCTCTTGAACAGTACCTACACCGTAAACAACGTTCGGGTGATTTTCACCTTGTAGATTTTTCAATACATCAATGGCAATCGCACAACCAATGCGGTTGTCCCAAGCTTTTGCAAGTAGCATTTTTTCATTGTTCATTACGGTAAATTCAAAATATGGTGTTACCATATCGCCAGGACGTACGCCCCATTCTTGAGCTTCTTCACGACTTGAAGCACCGATATCGATGAACATATCTTTAATATCTACTGGCTTTTTACGCGCTTCAGCAGGCAGGATATGTGGTGGCTTTGAACCAATCACACCTGTGATGTCACCTTTACTTGTTACAATTGTCACACGTTGAGCAAGCATAACCTGTGACCACCAGCCACCTACTGTTTGGAAGCGAAGGAATCCTTTGTCATCAATTTGTGTAATCATGAAACCAACTTCATCAAGATGTCCTGCAACCATAATGCTTGGGCCGTTTTCATCTCCAACTTTTTTTGCAATTAAGCTTCCTAAGTTATCTGTCGTAATTTCATCTGCATATGACTCTATGTATTTTCTCATTACGTCTCTAGGTTCTTTCTCGTTACCTGGAACCCCTTTTGCATCTGTTAAATCTTTAAGCATTGTCAATGTTTCATCAAGCTTTGTCATTATTTCGACCCCCTAATTATTTTATAACTAGTATTATACTAGACATCAAAACATTCTTCAAAAGATACCCTAATATCCTTCTTTTTGTCTATTATAGTTTACTTCATTTTTTTGTTTATATGCCGAGATGATTTCTTCATGGGAGAAGCCTAATAGGTTTGCAACGTAAAGGAATTGTTGAAATAGGTTTTGATAATTTGCGATGGAGCGATTTTCTTTAAAATCACTAATAGCACCATACACATTTAAAAATTGCGATGACAAATCAGTTTCTAAATAGTCTACTTCTCCTAAAGAAAAATGCTCTGTTGAAATCCCAATCTCTAGTCCCAGAGAAAGAATAAAATGAATACCATCTACAAACTCCTCTAAGATCACTTCCTTTTCAGCTGCGGGCTTTGAGCTCCAAAACTTAAAGCAGCGTGTTTCATTTGCCAATTCCCCAACCTCTACAACTAGAGCAAGAACCTTTTTAACAAATAAATCTTCTCCATCAAGACCGTGTTCATTTTGTATGTATTGATCAAGACTTTTTTGCATTTGGAATAATTCTGATATTTCCAATTGAACACTCCTTTCTCTAATATAATCGTAAAAAATCACTAGTGTCGCATTAAAATAATTCAGCACAAATAATTAATTTAAATTTTCAGTTAAAACTTTTCCATAAAAAAAGCCTTTATAATGGTTTGGTGGTAGTAACCTATCCAAATCCAAAATAAAGGACAATCGCATGGATAAGTTTACACGAAAAACATCATTTGAACAATGGATTTCACCTATTTCCAACAACTTATTTGAGGAACAAGTGAAAAACTATCAACTAAATTACTATACTAAAAAGCTGCATATGACTTCATTCCTTAAATTATTACTGTATGCACAACTCCATGAAACGGAGAGTTTACGAGCATTAAGTGATTGCGTGTTTTCAGAAGAATTACAGGACGCAACCAAACTTGAGTCGATCAGTTTTTCTCAACTGGGTAGACGATTAACTCAGGTTCCAACGGAGTTTTTCCAAACCATTTTTCTAGATCTAGTCACGCAAATTCACACAAAGACTGATTTCCAAGCGAGACGAAAAACGACAACACCTCTCAAAATCATTGATTCAAGTACACTACCATTGAACTTGAACAACCATAAGTGGGCAAAGTTCCGCAAAACTAAATCGGGTGTAAAGCTCCATTTACGCCTCGTATTTATGGAAAAAGGTTGTTCCTATCCAGATCAATCCGTGCTTACAAATGCGAAAGAACATGACCGAGGACAGCTCGAAGTCCTAGTCGATGACAAGGAGTGCATGTATGTGTTTGATCGAGGATACTTGGATTATGAACGATTTGATCGCATGACAGATGAAGGCTATTTCTTTGTCTCTCGACTACGTAAAAATGCTGTAGTACGTAGCCTTGAAACACTCTCGTTACCAGATGATTCTTCTATTTTATCTGATGAAATGGTCGTCATTGGAACTACGCAAAATCGGTCGGAAAATGTTTTCCGTCTAATAAAAGTGTTGGATTCAAAAGGAAATGAGCTACACTTATTAACGAATCGTTTTGATATAAGTGCGGATGAAATCGCTGAACTATACAAATCACGGTGGGCCATTGAACTGTTTTTCAAATGGATGAAACAACATTTGAATATCAAAAAGTTCTTTGGCCAGAGTAAACAAGCTGTGCACAACCAAGTGTATATAGCGATGATTGTATATTGCTTGAATGTACTGGCTCAACTGAATACGAATAGTAAGCGAACGTACTTACAAATTAGTCGTTATTTAAAAGCAGCATTATGGAAATCTGGACACATTTGGTTGAGAAAAATAGGAGAAAACGCTATCCCATAAGCATTTCACCTATCTCTGTCGCACTCGCCCCAAGTTATAGTAAAAAAATGGATGTTTACTACCTATGCTTAATCATCTTTCTTTTTACTCAAATGGAAGAATAGTTAAAAACTGAAAATTTCGTCAATGTTTATGCGACGCGAGTGGTAAAAAATATTATCTTTATTATTTATTTTATTAAATAGTAATAAAAAATGAAACCAAAAGTAATGTTGAAACGTAGAAAGGGTAAATGAACTTATTCTGTCTGTATAGGGGGAACGAGCATGGTAATCTTATTCCGTGTCATTCTATTCTTTGCCTTGATCTACCTTGTTTATAAAGCAATCAAAATGATCATAGATCCAAAAAGGAAGTTAGAGCTAGCAAGGGAACAAAAGAAATTCTATTTTCTTGACGACCAAGAAAATGTAAGGAAGAATTTTTTTATTACGTATAAAGGGGTTGTCTTTCAGGGGGAGAAGTACCTAGGAACTACGGAAAGTGCATTTGAAGTCATTTCAATCTTTATATGGACGAACAGTACTAGTGCGTTAAAAGGGTTTTCCATCGAGGACTTTCAATATTTAGAAAAGGAAGTTAAGGAACGATACCCTAATTCAAAGATTGATTGGAAAAGCCCGATAAAAGAATTACTAAAGAAAAAATCTTCAGACCAAGAAGAATAATTTAAATCTATGCTAAACGTTCGGACAGCTGTCCTACTCGTTTAGCTTTTTTTGCCTGAAGCTTTGTACCTTAACCTTTAAAAGAACGCAACATTCATAATGAATTGCCATACAAAACAGAAGATCAGCTAACGAGTAGCTGATCTATAGTGAATTCCCTTTTGCAGGCTTATCAAAAAATTCTTTCCAATGCATCACAACGATCTTTTCTCGCAACGTGTAAAATAACAACATGAGGGCAAGTAAAATAATGACCAACATCGTTGGAGAGAATCTTGAAATAAACTGACCAAACACCGTATAAAAAAATGCGAGAGGTAAGTTGGTGAGGATTGATGCTCTCATAAATTTATGAAACTCTGGCTCTCTCTCCATGAGGCAAAGATTCAACAATTGATAGTGAACAAAAGGGATTAACCTCAAAATCGAGATTTGGCCTACTGTTAAAGCCCTACGCCCAAACCACTTTTCTTTCAATAGTAGTAGTTTTTGTGAAATTTTAGGGAATGTCTTACAAGCAAAATAGAAAGCGGCTGTAAGCAATGTTAGACCTATTAATGAGTATATGGTGCCAAACACGCTTCCAAATAAGATGCCACCCGCAATACAAATGAGTGATGCAGGTATAAATAAGAATTGACGAGCAATATGAAAAAGAATAAAGACAATGGGTGCTAACCATCCGGTTGCTTCAATCATCGCAAAAGCAGCAACGAGGCGTTCGTCCATTTTAAAACACCCCTTTCTTCTAAATGCACCTATTATCACTTATATCATTTGTACACGCTGTCTATGACAATTCATTTCACATTTGCTTATGGTTTTGATTACTAAGCTCTTATAAATACTGTAATATTGCAATAAATAAAAGGATGTTGAAAATAGATAGAATCGGTAAACCCACTGCAAAATTTTTATGCTTTGTTTTATGACGAAATTGCTTCATTCCTAGATAGACACCGACTGCGCCACCGAACCAGGCAATTCTCCAAATTGTTTGTTCCTGTATACGTGAGCGTTGTTTCCTCGCTTGTTTTTTGTCGTATCTCATAATAAAAAAACCAATTACATTCATTGTGATAAGAAACCAATAGAGTATGCTTTCTATGTATTCCATAAATATATTCCCCCCAAAATCAAGATAATCAAAGTGTTATGTACTCTAGAACTTTTTAAAGGCGAATAATCATTGTGTTATTTAATGTATATCATATTACTGAGTTGCTTGGAGCGGAAGGTGCTTGACTCCTGCGGGACATAGCGGGAACAGTGAGACCAAGTTCCGTACCCACTGGAACGGAACCCCACAGCGAAGCGAGTGTCTAGCTCCGGCTCGCAGGGACTAGCGGATTTCGCGAATCCTCCTACGATAAGTCAACATCGACTCACTACGTTTCATCGTGTTTCCTTTATCTCGTGTGGTTCGCTCCAATCCGTACGTCCCTAAGCGCTCGCCTCCGCTTTTCGGTGAGGAGGCTCACTCCCGCCCCGCGGAAAGCAAGCACCTGGAGCGCAAAGCAACGGACTATTATTAAAGTAATAAAATTCTTTAATAGAATAACACACAAAAACAAAAAGGACTGACGATAGGATACCGTATCCTATCTGTCAGTCCTTTTATGATCATAACAATTACTTGTTAAGTTGTGCTTTAGCTGCTTCAGCTAATTGAGCAAAGCCTTTTTCGTCAGCGATTGCTAAGTCAGCAAGCATTTTACGGTTTACTTCGATACCTGCAAGCTTTAATCCGTGCATTAAACGGCTATAAGAAAGACCGTTCATACGAGCAGCCGCATTGATACGTGTAATCCAAAGCTTACGGAAGTCACGTTTTTTCTGGCGACGATCACGGTAAGCATACATGTATGATTTCATTACTTGTTGGTTTGCTACTTTATATAATGTATGTTTTGAACCGAAATAACCTTTAGCTAATTTTAAAACCTTTTTACGACGTCTGCGAGTAACTGTTCCGCCTTTTACGCGTGGCATAGAATTTCCCTCCTAGTATGTTTCTGTCAATTATTTGATGTTGTCTAGCATATGACGAATACGTTTGAAATCGCCTTTAGAAACGACTGCTGCTTTACGTAGCTTACGTTTTTGTTTTGTAGATTTATTTGCGAATAAGTGGCTTGTGTATGCATGTGAACGTTTTAATTTTCCAGAACCTGTCTTTTTAAAACGTTTAGCTGAGCCGCGGTGAGTTTTCATTTTTGGCATGTGCGTTTCCTCCTCTGGTCAATTACTTTTCATTAGTAGGTGCTAAAACTAAGAACATACTGCGTCCATCCATTTTTGGTTTGGACTCAACTGTTGATACTTCTTTACAAGCTTCAGCGAAACGGTCTAATACACGTTGACCGATTTCTTTATGTGTAATGGCACGCCCTTTAAAGCGGATTGAAGCTTTCACTTTATCTCCTTTTTCAAGGAACTTAATTGCATTACGCAGCTTAGTGTTGAAGTCATGTTCTTCAATGGTTGGGCTCAAACGAACCTCTTTTACATTGATGATTTTTTGGTTTTTACGTGCTTCTTTATCTTTCTTTTGTTGTTCAAACTTGAATTTACCGTAGTCCATAATACGAGCTACTGGTGGTTTCGCATTTGGAGCAACAAGAACAAGGTCAAGATTTACACGGCCTGCGATTTCAAGTGCTTCACTCTTAGGTTTAATCCCAAGCTGTTCACCATTTTGATCAATAAGACGTACTTCACGGGCACGGATGCCTTCATTTAAGTTCATGTCTTTGCTAATAATTAGCCACCTCCAAGGTTTTTTAAAAACGAATACTTTTTCGGGTCGCATTAAGCATTGTCGATCAGGATGATGTAAACAAAATAAAAATGCGGGTGTCGAAACACCCGCATTACAAAAAATACGTCCGTAAACGTCTTTTAATGTTTATCGTCAAAACCTGCCAACTGCTATTGCGTCAATCAGGTGAGAAGCGGGTAGCCTCTTCTTTTCCCTATATTGTATTCACGTATACCTAAGAATTATATCATGGTTATTAGTTACTGTCAAATGGTCTTTCTTTGTAACAACATTACTTATAGTATCAGATGATTTTCTTTATTGCAATGGTTTTTTATAAAAATCCTTTTTAATAGTGCCCGTTGCTTTGCGCTCCAGGTGCTTGCTTTCCGCGGGGCGGGAGTGAGCCTCCTCGCTTCGCTGTGGGGTTCCGTTCCAGTGGGTACGGAACTTGGTCTCACTTTGCCCGCTATTTCCCGCAGGAGTCAAGCACCTTCCGCTCCAAGCAACTTAGTATAGTTACAGAGTAAATTCTTAAAAAAAGAAAAACATTGATTTTAGTGTAAATTATTGCTTGTTTAGTTTAAAAGTCTCTGTTTTCCCATTCCATTTTACTGTCACTTCTACTTCGGTATGTTCTGAAACTTTTGCATTTGTAGGGTTTGCTTCAGATCGATCTGTAAGCATGCCTTTTTCGTTTAACTCTGCTCCGCTTTTACCAAAACTTCCTACACTATCGACGTTGTAGGTGATTTCACCAACTGATTTACGATCATTTCCCTTATATTCTAGTCTAAGTTCCTGAGTTTCATAGTCATTACTGCTTTGAGTAACTGTTAAATTTGCTTTCCAATTTTCTGTTTCAGCAAAATAAGTAAAAGTTGCAGAACTACAAGCTACTAATAAGAGTATGGAAAATAATAATAGTGCCGTACTTTTCCGGTACATATAACCCCTCCTTTTTTCATCTATTCAAACACCTTCCATATTTTGTAGATATTCCCTTACATTCATGTTATTCATTGGGATTTCTTTTTTATGAATAAGAAACATTTAAAGCTCGCATCGACAAGCATAATAAATCAAAGATGTTTAATCTCCTTCAATATGAGATAAAGGATAACGAATAGCAAAAGGAGGACTGCAACTTGAAGATATTAAGGTTACTACCACTTGCTTTATTGTTCTTACTTGTAGGCTGCCAGGACAAGCCTATTGAAGGAGAGAATTATCAGCCTAATGATGATGCTGATCTAATAGGCGTTAAATATGATTTTTTTGAGTTAGAGGTGAATTACGGAGACCCCATCCTAACAGAATTTCGCGCAGCCTATGAAAAAGAAGCAAATGGGTTAGAGGCAGAGATTTATGATCAAATCCATGATGTTTATATGGATGGAGATGAGGCTTTCACGGAACTATCTCCAGATTTTCAACAGCTTGACCTATCACCGGACACCGCTAGAAAAGAGGCCATTCAACAGGTTCTTACAGCATTCGAATTAGAAGAAGACTATAAATCGATTTCACTAGATGTCCGCTTTCCTGATGGAGAGGAATTAGAGTTTGAAGTTGAGGAATAGAAAGAGGTTGCCAGATATGGGCAACCTCTTTTTCATTTATTATTTTCGTACTTCCTTTAGTATCGCTTGGATAAACTCACTTGTCGGGATTGTTTCAGACTTTTGTTCTCCGTATTTACGAACATTAACAGCCTCTTCTTGAATTTCATTATCTCCCACAACAAGCATGTATGGCACTTTGCTCATTTGAGCTTCACGAATCTTATAACCAATTTTTTCATTTCGGTCATCTAGTTCTACACGAAGACCTTCAGCTTGTAGCTGTTCTTTTACTTTTTTCGCATAGTCAAAGTGAACATCTGGAGATACTGGAATAACCTGAACTTGAACAGGTGCTAACCACGTTGGGAAAGCTCCTTTGTATTCTTCAATTAAGAATGCAACAAAACGTTCCATTGTAGAAACAACACCACGGTGAATAACGACAGGACGATGTTGTTTTCCGTCCTCACCAACGTATGTTAAGTCGAATCGCTCTGGAAGTAAGAAGTCTAGTTGAACTGTTGACAGTGTTTCATCTTTTCCAAGTGCTGTTTTTACTTGAACGTCTAATTTCGGACCGTAGAACGCTGCTTCACCTTCAGCTTCGAAGTAATCATGACCCATTTCGTCCATCGCTTCTTTAAGCATTGCTTGTGCTCTGTTCCACATTTCGTCATCGTCATAGTACTTCTCTTTATCCTCAGGATCACGGTATGAAAGACGGAACGAGTAATCTGTTAAGTCAAAGTCTTTATATACCTCTAGTACAAGGTTCACAACACGAATGAATTCTTCTTTAATTTGGTCTGGACGAACGAAGATATGAGCATCATTTAGTGTCATTCCTCGTACACGCTGGAGACCTGATAATGCACCTGACATTTCATAGCGATGCATTAAACCTAGCTCCGCAATACGAATTGGTAATTCACGATAACTATGAATGCTGTTTTTATAAAGCATCATATGGTGCGGGCAGTTCATCGGACGAAGAACAAGCTGCTCATTATCCATGTCCATTGCCGGGAACATATCATCTTGATAGTGATCCCAGTGTCCACTTGTTTTATAAAGATCCACACTACCCATTACAGGAGTGTATACATGGTCATAACCTAGACGCTCTTCTTTATCAACGATATAACGTTCAATAATACGACGGATTGTTGCGCCTTTTGGTAACCACATTGGAAGACCTTGTCCAACTTTTTGTGATGTCATAAAGAGGTCAAGTTCTTTTCCTAGTTTACGATGATCACGCTCTTTCGCTTCTTCTAGAAGACGAAGGTGTTCAGCCAAATCTTCCTTTTTGAAGAATGCCGTACCATAAATACGTTGCAGCATTTTATTGTTACTGTCACCACGCCAGTATGCTCCAGCAATACTTAGTAGCTTGAATTCTTTAATTTTATTTGTTGATGGTACGTGAATTCCACGGCATAGGTCAAAGAATTCTCCTTGCTCATAGATTGAAACCTGTTCATCTGCAGGGATTGCTTCAAGAAGCTCAAGTTTATACTCATCACCAATTTCCTCATAAATCTTTTGCGCTTCGTCTCTACTTACATCCTTACGAACGATTTCAAGATTTTCACCAATAATCTTTTTCATTTCTTTTTCGATCGCTACAAGATCTTCTGGTGTGATGGATTGGTCACTATCGATATCGTAGTAAAATCCACCTTCGATTACAGGACCGATTCCAAGCTTTACTTCCGGAAACAACCGCTTAATCGCTTGAGCCATTAAGTGAGCTGTACTATGTCTCATAATTTCTAACGCTTCATCAGAGTCAGGTGTAATAATGGAAACCGCACCATCTTCTTGGATAGGTGTACGTAAATCAAGCAGAATATCATTAATTTTCCCAGCTAGTGCTTTCTTCTTTAATCCTGGACTAATTGATGCTGCAATATCTTCTGTAGTTGTACCCTTTGGAAATTCCTTCACATTTCCGTCTGGGAACGTAATCTTTAGTACATCTGACATATCATTCATCTCCTTTATCGGTTACGGGACATTCCATACTTTTACTTTTAAAAAACACAAAAAACCCCGCCTCTTCATTACGAAGGGACGAGGTTAGTATCTAATTCTCGTGGTTCCACCCAACTTTTCACAATCATGATCATTCCATCATTGTGACTTCATTGAACGTTGTAACGGCTTTCTGCCGTCAACCCATACTTTGATGAAGACATGTAATACATACTCATCAGTTCCTGGTTGAAGTTTAGAGGTGGTAAGCAAATTACATGTGTTAGAAAGCTTTCAGCACACGCTTTCCTCTCTGGGAACCATTTTAACGAGCTCTTGTCCTCATCATAACCTTTAATTATTAAACTAATTATGTACGTATTATAATTCGTTACTTTTAGGAAATCAAGAGGACAAGTAAATTTATTCGTTTACTGCATCATGTAAAGCAGTATATAAGGCATATTGAGGAAATTCATCTATACTATGGATATGAATCCGTTCCTCAAATATATTCTGAAGCGTTCTTAACAGATTTGTTTCTTTGCTATCTTGATAGATATGAATTTCATTTGGTGCTATAGACAACAAGGGAGCAATGGTAAACGAATCGACATATAGTGGATGATTTGTTAATAAACGTTTATCCATCATCGTTACGAGCTGCTCTCTCGTAATCTCTTGAAATGCATGATCAAAAAAGCGAAAACCGTATTGACCTGATAATAGGTGGACTGTATTTAGCTGATGGTCTTGGCTCGATAAATATTCTCGTAACATATGCAGAAACATTTGATATTCTTGTTCCATTTTATATTCATCAATCGCCAATTCAACATAATCCATCATGCGCTCTTGTAGCTTTTTTAAACGGAATTTAATAAAAGAATCGAAAGAGACAGCCTGGTCACTATGCATTAATGTTTCTACGTTTGATTGAACAAATAGCGACTCGTCCCATTTATTCAGTAAATTGACAAGCTCTTCACGTTCTCCATTTCGCATTTCCAAATAGATATCCAAAATATGTTGAATTTCGTGTGGATCTTCATAGTAAAATACATCTTTTAAAAGCAACTCAACCCATTCATAACATTTATGATGAATAATAAAGCAACTTAGTGCTTCTACTATTGGCTGTTCATTTTCGTTTGATGGTGAATAATTTAATGTTAAGACAATATGATTTTGATTTTGGAAAAGTGTTTCACTAAACCATGATTCGATGTTCATTTTATCTAAATATTGCTGGAGACTCGTTGCATCCCCTTCATTTTTGAAGATAATCTCAAACATTTAGCTCCCCTCCTCGAAAGCAAAATCCATGGTTTATATATATGGAGGGCTTGACCAAAATAGAAGTCTATAGAGTAAATAATTTCTATTTATTGCAAAAGAGATCTCAATAAAAGATATGCTGTATCTCTACATTTTTATAACGAAAAAAGCAATCACATAATCTAGATTAAGATAAGATATGATGATTCTATCTTCTTAGCCTAAAAATAGGATTACCTATATATTTTTTACATTACTGTCTATAGTTTTTTAATTCAGCTTCTAGTTTTCGCTTTTCTTCTTCTGGATCAAAGTCATGAGCTTCCGAGGCCTTTACAGCGTTGCTTTCTTTTTCCTCAAACCAGACTGGCTTTTTCTCAGACCGAGTAGGCTTGCTTTTACTTGATCGCTTATTTTTTCCTTCTGCCCAGTCTAAATACTGTTTATGCTCTTTTTTAGCAAGTTCCATTGCTTCTTTGGCTGTTTTTACATTTTTCCTTGCCCAATGTGAAGCGATTTTTTCTAAGTAACCTTTTGTAAGCTTCATATCAGTCTTTAACAGAACATACTGGATCAGTACATTAAATACCCCAACCGGAAGCTTATGCGTCATTAAAACCTCTTCTACCGTTTGTAAATCTGCTTTAGAAGGCTGACTGCCGTTTGACATATCTGTTAACAAATCCTTTGGAGAGGTAGAGTTTAAATAGTCAATAAGCTTTTCTTCTTGTGTACTTGGAGCCTTAGCCTTTTCGTTCTCATCAGGCTTACTTAAATGTGTTTCCAAGTTCGGTAACCGGTCACCATTTTGTAGTTGAAACCAATCTCTTGCTGCTTTTCTTAAAGATTCTACATCTATAGAATCATCTTCGTTTAATGCCGTTAAAATGAAGTTCTTCATTTGAATTGGATCGATTCCATACAAGAAACTAAGCTTTAAAACAGTCTCCCTTACAGAAGGTGTAAAAGACCTCCGTGGAACCATTGATTCCGAAAGACCTGATAACAATAATTGAAAGTCAAAGTCGACATCATCTAACGCAATTCCACTTTCTGAGCTCGTTTTAATAAATTGTTTATCATTTGAGATCGGTCCACTTGAATTCGCTTCATGGTTTAATAAGTCAACCTTAAAATCCGACATAAATACGTCCTGAAAAGAACGTGTTGTTTCAACGTAAGAGCCCTTGTCCACTTTTTTATCAGTAAAAAATTCCCTTAATCGAAGATAGTGTGTTTTTCCAATCTTTTGATACAGATATACATTGAGCATCCCATCAGAAAAGAATTCCTCTGGAGTTAGTGGATGCTGAAGCTCATAGATGAATTCTCTAATCCCTTCATTTTGTCGAGAATAGGTTTTAACAAGACCAATACCTTCTAGCTTTAATCTTGCCTCATAGATTTCTTGGAGATTCAGCGATAAAAGATTCATAAGCTGGTAGTGTGTCGATTGCTCTGACCAAATTCGATTTACTCCAACCTCTCCCAAAAGGGTCATATATAAATTGGCAGATACTGCACCAATGAGAGGTTGATATAAGAACGAAATGATTTTTCGGTCATAGTCATGTATCATCCCATTGGTTGATACAACATAATGGTCAATCGGTTGTATTTCATTCCAATGCTTCTTCATGTAAAAATGCAACCTTTCCCCCGCTAAATGATTATTGTTTAACTACTAAAGATAAAAAGCTAAAGACTTTAAATCTTCAGCTTCATCGTTAATCCTTTTTTATTAATTCTTTTAGCTCATCAATAAATACATTAATATCTTTAAACTGGCGGTAAACTGAAGCAAATCGGACATAGGCAACCTCATCAATATCCGCAAGCCTGTCCATAACCATTTCCCCAATTTTCTCGGACTGTATTTCAGACGTACCAATATTTCGAAGTTCCTTTTCAATATCTAGACTTAATTTTTCTAGTTTTTCTAATGGCACAGGACGCTTTTCACACGCCTTGATGAGTCCACGAAGAATTTTTTCCCTACTGAACTCTTCCCGAATTCCTTCTTTCTTCACAACAATTAGTGGAATTTCTTCGACTTTTTCAAAGGTTGTAAACCGATACTGACAATCTTCACATTCTCTTCTTCTGCGGATTGATTTCCCCTCATCAACTGGCCTAGAATCCACGACTCTTGTTCCGTTATTATGGCAAGACGGGCACTTCATACTATCAGCTCCGTTTTTACAATGTTTGTTATCTTCATCATATAGAAAAGACCTTAATTAGACAAGATAAGGCGGGTAATTTTCGCTAGCTTCAGAATCGATTATATCTTCGTTAATTCCTTGTCTAATTCAGCATAATACGTAAGAACAAACTTCTTTAATCTTGGATGATTTCCAAGGGGACTAAAACTTCTTGTGCTTAATTTGAAGTCAACGGCCGTTTCAAACGGGCGAACGGTTACGATCGTCACAACAATAAATAAATTCGGATTGCCATTGTGCTCTATCGTAATTTCTCCTCTATCCTTTGACTCTGACATTACACGATATGACGAAGAGGAATAAAGCTCTACCACCTTTTGAAAAACCTTATCAAAACCTGATTTATAATAATGTGTTCTAAGTTCAGTATCTACATGCTGATCGCCTGTTTCGCATTCTGATTTATAACGATTAAATAACGCTCGAATTCCGGACATGCTTGTACCTCCAAATGAATACTTTATACTATTTTACACAATGTAATCGATTTTGAAAAAGAATACCCTTTCAAATTAGTATAAATCGAGGACATAAACCATTTTTTCTTATATAGAGAAAACAAAAAGGCGTATGAATGTAATATCCATACGCCTTTTTTCGATTTTATAAAGCTTTAGCTTGAGATTTTTTAACTTGTACAGGACCCATACCACGTGGTAATTCAATTGTTTCACGTGTTTCTGCTTCTAACGCTTCCGCAATATAGTCAGCAGCAATGTTTGGATCTAGGTCACCGCATGTATACACATCGATACTTGCATAACCATGTTCAGGAAAGCTGTGTATTGTTAAGTGTGATTCAGAAATAATCACAACGCCACTTACACCTTGTGGAGCAAATTTATGAAAGGCTACCTCACGAATTTCTGCACCTGATTTCAGCGCAGCATCTACAAACGTTTTTTCAATTTGATCTACATCATTAAGCTTGTCAAAATTACAGCCCCATAATTCAGAAATAACATGACGACCCATAGTTTCCATTGATCGTTTCCCCCTTTGACATAATTTTTTCGTCAAAATGAATGCTTCTATTTAGCAATCCTTTAACTACCACGGGGGAAAGTTAGTCCGAAGAGGTCCTAACCCTTTAAGTAGCTAATATGGTATTCTTTGCATATTAGAAGTTCACGAAAAATAGTATACTTTGTTTGATTCTCTTTTGCAATACAAGTTTCCAAAAAAGTTTGCGGAGTTTTTTGGTTCTGTACAAGCACGTACACATATTCTTTTACCCTGATTTTTTCTAAATATTCTTATATGGCTTATAAATTCTAAAAATTCTACTGACCTTATAAGAAATTGTACTGATAAACCGGTTTATTCTACTGGGACCGTTGCTTTCCGCTCCAGGTGCTTGCTTTCCGCGGGGCGGGCGGTGAGCCTCCTCGTCGCTTCGCTCCTGCGGGGTCTCACCTGACCCGCTGTGTCCCGCTGGAGTCAAGCACCTTCCGCTCCAAGCAACTCTGTAATCTCAATTTTTTTTATACTAAAAGAATTGTGTAACTGTTACCCTTTTTTCAAACAAAGTAAAATAATATTACGCATGCAAAAAAAAGCCGGAGATTAAAAACTCCAGCTTCATTTCTTATTTGCATTTACTTACTTACTTACGCATTTACTCTTGTTGTTAGTTCTTTGGCAACGAGTTTTGTTAGGTCTACTACTCGGCAGGAGTAGCCCCATTCGTTGTCGTACCATGCTAGTACTTTTACTTTGCGGTCTTCCATGACGATTGTGGATAGGCCGTCGATGATTGCTGAGTTAGGGTTTGTGTTGAAGTCGATTGATACTAGTGGCTCTGTTGTGAATTGTAAAATTCCATTTAGTGAGCCTGCAGAAGCTGTCATGAATGCTTCGTTGACTTCTTCTACTGTTACGTCTCTCTTTAGGTCTACAACTAAATCAACTAGTGATACATTTGGAGTTGGTACACGTAATGCCATCCCGTGTAGTTTTCCTTTTAATTCTGGAAGCACAAGCGATAATGCTTTAGCTGCTCCTGTTGTTGTTGGAATAATAGACTGCCCACAGGCTCTTGCTCTTCTTAAATCTTTATGTGGATTATCAATATTTTTCTGATCATTTGTATAAGCATGAACCGTTGTCATTAAACCATTCACAATTCCGAATTGTTCATGAAGCACTTTCGCTACAGGAGCTAAGCAGTTTGTCGTACAAGAAGCATTTGAAATAACGTCATGCTCATCAATATTTAATGCGCTTTCATTTACTCCCATTACAATCGTAACATCTTCATTCTTACCTGGTGCAGTTAGAATGACCTTCTTTGCACCTGCTTCAAGGTGTTGGCTAGCTTTATCTTTGGAATTAAATTTACCTGTTGCTTCTATTACGATATCAATATTTAAATCCTTCCATGGTAACAGTTTCGGATCTCTGTTATTTAGAAGTAAAATACGTTTCCCATTTACCACTAGTGCTTCATCTTCAGCAAATACTTCTGCCTCAAATTTACCATGATTTGTGTCATACTTAATTAGATGTGCTAATGTCTCCGCAGGATAACTTGCATTAACTGCTACTATATCTAAAGAATTATCAAGAATAGCTTTTCTAAATACCATCCTTCCAATTCTCCCAAAACCATTAATTGCAATTTTCGCCTTCATACTCCCGGCTCCCCTCTACGATAAATGTTATACTTTATTCTCTATTCTTAAAATTAGTATAACATATTTAAAAATAAATGAAATAAAAAAATTATTAAAGCCCTTACATTTATATAAAATGGGCTATTTTATGCTAATATTATTATTCTTACTCATTAAGTAAGCCTCTAATGACTAATGTGTTACATTATTTATTTAGGGGGTTAAGGGGAACTCCTGTCTCATTTACGACTAATTAGATATGATAAAAGCAAATAAAAAAAGGCTTCCCCCGTAAGTAAAGAGAGTAGCCTCAAAATATTGTGTGTTCGTTATATAATAAGATTCCAATTCTTAATTAGTTCTTCTACTTGTTGCTCTGTTTCCTCGATACTTCCGTTATTATTAATGACTTCATCAGCCAGTTTAACTTTCTCAACTAGCGGGAGCTGTGATTTGATCCGTGCTTCTGCCTCTTCTGTTGGAAATTGATTGCGCTCTTTTAGCCTTTTTAGTTGAGTAGTTGGATCCACAAAAACTACAACAGTCTTTTCAACCATCCATGTTAATTTGCTTTCAAATAGCAATGGAATATCCATGATGATTGTGTTCTTGCCATTTTGTACAGCCTGATCCTTTTGGTCCAACATGTGGCTTCTAATAGCAGGATGTACAATACTATTTAAACGATTTCTTTTTTCTGCATTGTGAAAGACAATACTCCCAAGCTTCTCACGGTTAAGTGATTTGTCTTCGTGTAAAATGTCCCTACCGAATGCGTCAATAATTTGGTGGTAGGCACGCTTTCCTACCTCTACAACTTCTCTAGCGGAAAGATCAGCATCAATGACAGTATAGCCCTTAGAGCGGAGCATATTGGATACTGTACTTTTACCACTTGCAATCCCACCTGTTAAACCAATTACTAGTGCCATAATCCTAATCCTCTCATTAAAATCTTAAAATCCCTATAAGTATTAGCACTACCCCTGGTAAAAAGGATAGATTCTGAAACCATCTAATATGTGAAAATATTTTTCCGATTCTGAGACCTGAATATAGAAAAAGAAAGCTCATACACATTACTGCTAGGGCTAAAATAATAGGAGAATAGCTTAGTAGGGCTGCACCAATTCCTGCACCAAATGCATCAAGTGATAAAGCAATACCAAGCATGAACGCCTCAATTCCTGTAATGGTTCCAGAACGGTCAAAATCTGCTGTTAAAGGTCTTCTTAATATTTGAATGACTACACCAATGGATTTAATCTCAAATTTAATAAGTGTCTTCTCTTTTTCAGCCATATCCTGCTCTTTCTCTGGACGAAAGAATTGATACAACACCCATACACCTAACAGTACTAAAATAATTCCACCTACTCGGTTTGCAGCCTCCGGAGAAAGGAACGCTTCAATAGATTGTCCTAATAGCATTGCAATTAATAATGCGCTTGCTGAACATACTGCAATGATCATGATTGACTTGATTGGAATTCCCATTTTCCGAAGTCCATACGTAAGACCGGTACTAAAGCTATCAAGGCTAACCGCAAATGCAAGAAGTAGTAATGTAATGGATTCTGTCATTATTATAGCTCCCTCCATATAAATTCCTAAAATAGTATATGGAGAGAGCTTATCAATTGTTAAAGCACTTTATGCTAAGTTATTATTTCTGACATTTTGGACAATAATGTGTTCCTCTGCCAGCTGATACTTTCTTCTCAATTAATGTGCTACATCTTCTACAAGGTTCTTCTTTGCGACTATAAACATAAAGTTGTTGTTGAAACATCCCAATTTGCCCTTGAGAATTTACATAGGAACGAATGGTGCTTCCCCCTTGTTCAACAGCCTCTTCTAGGGTCAAAATGATTTCAGTATGAAGTTTTTTTAACTCTGTTTGCTTAATTGATTTTGCCTTCCTATCGGGATGAATCCCTGCACGAAATAATGCTTCGTCTACATAAATATTTCCTAGACCGACCAGAACTTTTTGATCAAGCAATACTGCTTTTATTGTTCGTTCTGTTTTTGATAATTTTTTTTGAAGTAGCTCAATAGTAAAGTCTTGTGAGAACGGCTCCGGTCCTAAATGAGAAAGAGGAAGATGTTTCTCCTCTTCGCCTCGAGGAAACACATGCATCGTTCCAAACTTTCGCACATCTTTATATCTTAGTGAAGTCCCATCCGTAAATTCAAAAATGACATGCGTATGTGGTTCCAATTCATCCGCCGTCGAATATAAGCCATAACGCCCTTCCATACGTAAATGAGAGACAAGTGCATAGTCTGTTAAATATATAAGAAGAAACTTACCTCGTCGACCAATTTCAGTAATCTCTTGATGGATGAGCAGATGTTTGAAATGTTCAACATCATCTGGCCTTTTAATAATTTTGGGCCAGTACACCTTGACTTCGGAGATGGTTTTTCCTAGAACAAGCTGTTCTAAAGTTCTTCTTACTGTTTCGACTTCTGGAAGTTCAGGCATTCCTTCACCTCTTTTTCTAGCTGATCGTGTGAATCGCTTCGTTACTATTTTGCATCATACCATGTTGCTCCATATTCATAATCTACCTTTAACGGAACATTTAATTCAACGGCATTTTCCATTACCTCAGGAACAATTTTTTTCAGCACTTCAATTTCATCTTGAGGCGCCTCAAAGATAAGTTCATCATGAACTTGAAGAAGTAGTTTGGTTTTTAGCTTTTCCGATTTTAACCGATCTGCCATATCAATCATGGCCTTCTTAATGATATCAGCAGCACTTCCTTGAATCGGTGTATTCATAGCGGTTCTTTCGGCAAAGCTTCGAATATTAAAATTACGACTTGTAATTTCTGGAATATAGCGTCTTCTGTGAAGAAGAGTTGTAACAAAGCCTTTTTGCTTGGCATCTTGTACGATGTCTTCCATGTACTCTTTTACACCAGGGAAGCTCTCAAGATACTTGCTTATAAACTCTCCTGCTTCCTTTCTCGTAATCCCCAAGCTTTGCGATAATCCAAAATCACTAATTCCGTATACAATCCCAAAGTTAACAGCCTTCGCTTGCCTTCTCATATTCGAGGTTACCTCCTCTTTTGCCACCCCAAACACATCCATTGCCGTTTTTGTATGAATATCTAAGTCATTTTGAAACGCATCAACGAGCTTTTCATCTTTAGCTATATGAGCTAAGACACGAAGCTCAATCTGAGAATAATCGGCTGCAAAAATGACCCAGTCTTTTTCAGAAGGAATAAACGCTTGTCGAATCTTTCTTCCTTCTTCGAGACGAATTGGGATGTTTTGAAGGTTTGGATCTGTAGAGCTAAGTCTTCCTGTTTGAGTCAGCGCCTGATTAAATCTCGTGTGCACTTTATGAGTATCCTGATTTACTACCTTTAATAATCCCTCAAGATACGTTGATTGAATTTTACCTAGTTGACGATAGTGCAAGATGTATTCAACGATTTCATGTTTAGATTGAAGCTTTTCTAATACATCCGCTGAAGTGGAATACCCTGTTTTTGTCTTTTTCACAACAGGTAGCTCTAGCTTTTCAAATAAAATAACCCCTAATTGTTTTGGAGAATTAATATTGAATGTTTCTCCAGCCAACTTGTAGATCTTTTCCTCAATTTCAGTAAGTCGCTCTGATAATTCATTTTTCATTTCTGTTAACCGTTCTATATCTATTTTGACACCGATAACTTCCATTTCAGCAAGAACTAAAGCAAGTGGAAGCTCTAATTCTGTAAATAATTCGTACTGATCATTTTTCTCTAAATCAGTAATGATGTGGTCTTTCAAGGCATAAATAGCTTTTGCTTTTCTAGCAATATGCTCAGATAGAATATTCAGATCTGGAATTTTTCTTTTTGCACCTTTACCATAAACGAACTCATCACTCTGAACTGATGATACGCCATGTTGTTTTAATACAGCTGCAAAATCTTCAGGTGATTCAGAAGGATTTAATATATATGAAGTAATTAATAAATCAAATTCCACTCCAACTAAATCAATACCTTGTCTTTTTAAGGCGACAATCGATTGTTTTGAATCAAATACATATTTCTTTTGAGTGTCATTCCCACACCAATCTTTAAAGGCCTTGGAAGCAAGGGCCGTTTCAAGTGTAAAGTAGTACGTGCCTTTATCATTGTGCAAACCAAACCCGTGAATGTCACCCGTTTGATAATTATCCTCAAGGATTTCTAAATACAAGGAGTTCTGTGCCGAAAAATGCTCTTCTGTTAGATCTTCTACAATCTCGAAAGAAATTTCATCAAGCTCTTTCTCCTCTTCAATGATCTCATCGCCCATCTTTTCTAATAAAGAGTTGAAGCCAAGTTCTTTAAATACGTCCTTTAGCTTTTTTTGATCAAAGCCTTCGTACTCTAGCTCATCAAGTCCTAATTCAACTGGTGCTTCTCGAAAAATAGTTGCAAGCTCCTTACTCATGATCGCTTGCTCTTTATGTTCTTCAAGCTTTTCCTTTATCTTTTTCCCAGAAACCTTGTCAATTGATTCTAAAAGTTTCTCAACTGTAGAGAATTCATGTAATAACTTTAATGCTGTTTTCTCTCCGACACCGGGTACTCCTGGGATATTATCTGAGGTATCCCCCATTAATCCCTTCATATCAATAATTTGATCGGGAGTAATTCCCCATTTTTCTTTAATATGTTCAGGGGTATACACTTCAATATCTGTAATACCTTTTCGCGTAATATGTACTGTTGTTTTATCCGTACTCAGCTGTGTTAAATCTTTATCACCAGAAATAACCTTAACTTCAAATCCATCTTTTTCAGCTTGAAGTGATAAAGTTCCGATAATATCATCAGCTTCGTAATTTTCAACTTCATACCGTTTGATACTATAAGCATCTAACAGTTCGCGAATGAATGGAAACTGCTCAGAAAGTTCTGGTGGGGTCTTTTGGCGCCCCCCCTTATACTCTCCAAATGTTTTATGACGAAAGGTTGTTTTCCCTGCATCAAAAGCTACTAGAATATGTGTTGGTTTTTCATCTTCAAGAATCTTTTGAAGCATTGTCGTAAATCCATAAACTGCGTTTGTATGTACCCCTTTATCATTATTTAATAAAGGTAGGGCAAAGAATGCTCGATAAGCAATACTGTTACCATCAATTAATATCAACTTTTTTGACATGATTCCGACCTCCTATGGAGCAGCAAATTTGGTTCTATTCCGCACATGATTTTCCATCTCTATTCTATCATTACCGAAAGAAAAGTAGAAATGATAGGCAATTGCTTCTTGGATGCAGAATATCCCTTAAAGAATGTTTCTCAGTCTTTCTGATACTCTATTATGAGCTGATTGTTTCATTATATCCTTTCCGAAAGTGTATATTTCAACAACCTAATCCTTTATATACCGATGTTGAAAACAATTCATAAACAATATAAAAAGTCCGCTCCCTAACAGAGAGGGACGGACCTTTCATACATTTTTTCTTATTCTGTATACCCCATTAGTATTCTCGCATATGGTGAATCTGACGGAAGTACAATCACTGTTTCATCATCTACAGTCTTTTTGTATGTTTCAAGTGTTTTATAAAGGTTATAGAAGCTAGGGTCCTTAGAGAAAGAGGTATTATATAATTTAGCTGCTTCAGCTTCCCCTTCTGCTCGAATGACACTTGCATCCGCACTAGCTGTCGCTAAAAGTTCACGAACCTCTCGATCGGTTTCAGCCATAATTTTTTGCTTTTGTGCATCACCCATTGAAAGATACTCTTGCGCTTTTGTTTCACGTTCTGAGATCATTCTTGTATAAACGGAATTTTCGTTAGCCTCTGGTAAGTCAGTACGCTTCATTCGAACATCTGTTACAACAATCCCATACTGATCTCGGTTTAACAGCTCATTCACCTTGTCCGTCACACGATCGTTCAAGCTACCTCTTGATGATTTTTCATCATTGATAATTTCATCATACTCTAGTTGACCAAGCTCTGCTCTTACAACCGAATAAATAAACTCTTCCATTTTGGTTTCTGCACCAACTACAGTAACTGCATTGGTAATCATTTTTCTTGGGTCCTCAATACGCCATACTGCATAATTGTCAATTAAGATACGCTTTTTATCTTTTGTATTGATTTCTGCTTCGGTTACATCATATGTCATTTGATGCTTTGGAAGTGTCGTTACATTTTGGATAAAAGGTATTTTGATATATAAGCCAGGCTCACGTTTAATGTCAACGATTTCACCAAATTGGCGAACAACCTTGTATTCTCCTTCTTTCGCAATAAATACATTCGAAATTACTAATGCAAGTACTGCAATAACGATGACAAGAAACACGCCTGTCTTTGTATATTTTTTCCACTCAAAGTCTTGCTTTTTTTCATTCATATCTACAATATTATCGTTTGTCATTCAGAGTCGCCTCCTTGAACCGGAGCATTTGTTTTCGTTTCTTTCTCTAATGCTTGAAGCGGAAGATACTTTAATGTCTCTCCGTTATCTTTCATAATATAAACTTTCGCATCTGGTAAAACCTGTTCTAAAGTTTCTAGTACAAGTCTTTGTCTTGTTATTTCTGGATTCCCTTTATATTCATTATATAGCTTATTAAAGATTGCTACATCACCACGCGCTTGCTCAACACGGGCTGTTTTTTCACCCTGTGCCTTGGATAATATTGCATCCTTTTCACCTTGTGCTTCATTTGTACGCTGATTACGATATTTATTTGCCTCATTTATTTTCGTGTTCATTGTTTCCCTTGCGTCTGTTACAGCAGTAAATGCATTTCGAACATCGCTATTAGGTAATTCAACATCTTGTAGTTTTACCGCAATGACAGAAATCCCAATTTCATATTTATCTACAAGAGATACTAATAAATCACGAACATCCGCTTCTATTTCTGCTTTTCCAGATGTTAAAGCATCATCAATTTTAGAGCTCCCAATGATACTTCTAAGTGAAGCAGATGTAGCATCGTATAGAACCTCTTCTGGATTATCAACATTATATAGGTATTTTTCAGGGTCCGTTATTTTCCACTGAACAACAAGGTCAGCTAAAACGATGTTTTCATCCCCTGTTATCATTTGTGTCTCCTCTGGAAAATCGACTACCTTACCATCTTCACCTTGCTCATATCCAAACTGTAAGCTGTAAGTTTCCTTAGATAAGACTTCAACCGTTTGAACTGGCCAAGGCATTTTAAATTTCAATCCAGATTCAACTATAGGTTCCCCGGCCTCTCCAAAGGTAAGAACAATTGCTTGTTCTGATTCATCAACGGTATACCATGATGTAAATAGGACGATAACAATAATGATTGCTGCAATAATCATGGCTACAAAGCTATACACTCTTTTAAGACTCATTCATCGTTTCTCCCTTCTATTTAACTCGCAATAATATGTACGTTTAAATATTCACTTTGGTTTCCTTTTTTTGAAATTTATTTTTCTAGAAACATTTAGATCTCTATTGTAATGCCCATAAAAAGCGAAAAGGTGAGAACGGGGTCAGTTCTCACCTTTTCTATGGCTCCTTGGATGAAGGGGTTTTCGCTTACTAGCATATCAACCATTTATTAAGCATAAATAAATTTTATGTAAATAAATTGTAAAAAGATGTTGAAGAATCGTTATACCTCTTTAGTAGTAGGGTGCTTTTTCTTCAAGGTAACTGTAAACGTCGTCCCAACATTCGGTTTGCTATTGACACGAATTGTTCCTTTATGGGCTTCTACTAGATGTTTCACAATAGCCAAGCCGAGACCTGTTCCACCTGAGTTGCGACTTCTCGCCTTATCAACACGATAGAATCTTTCAAAGATTCTTGGCAACTCTTCTGGTTCTATGCCAATACCATTGTCTTCAACGATTATCTTGACTTCATCTATACTATTTTCAAGAATGACATTAACAAAGCCATTTTGGGGTGTATAGGCTAATGCATTACTTACAAGATTGATAATGACTTGCTTTAAACGATACGGATCCACTTCAACAAAGCTCTGTTCAGGGTGTTGAAAGCTGAGCTCAATTTCTTTTCCGTCTGCTTTATTTTCAAGAATCGGAAATACTTCTGCAATAATTTTTACTAAGTCTGTTTTTTGAACGGTTAACTCAAAGCCCTGCTTTTCAATCTTTGACAGTTCCAATAAATCCTGTATTAAAGACTGTAGGCGATCACTTTCTTTAAGTATAATATTCAAAAACGACTCTAATGCTTTCTTGTCATTCATCGCCCCATCTAGCAATGTTTCAGTAAATCCTTTAATTGACGTAATCGGCGTTTTTAATTCATGCGATACATTGGCTACAAAATCCTTACGCATCTGCTCTAATTTCTTAAGCTCGGTAATATCATGGAAAACGACTACAATTCCTTTCCACTCATTGTTATGACCGATAATAGGGGCACCGTATACTTCATAATGCCTACGTTCTATTACATGTGGTAAAAATAATTGTCTTCGTATTCTTTGCTCGGTCATAAAGATTTCCTCTACAAGCTTGTTCACTTCTTGATAAGATATGACCTCATGGTATCTTTTACGGTAGGAATCAGCATCACTTATATTAAAAAACTCTTTAAAGACACGGTTTGTAACAACAATATACCCACGGTCATCGATTAATAGAAGAGCACTTCCCATATTTTCAATAAGAGTTGTCAAACGGTCTTGATGCATCTCTTGAGAAGAAACCATCTCTTGAAGATTACGAGCTAATATATTTATTGATGAACTTAACATACTGGTTTCATCAAGATGATCTTCATAGGTTCTAGCTCGATAATTTCCTTTTGCAAGCTCTATTGCTACATTGGTTGCTGACTCTATTGGTCTCGTATACTGTGTTGTAATCCGAATCCCTAGTAAAACAATAACTACTAAAGATATACCTAAAGAAATGGATAGCACGACCCATATTTGTCTTGTAACATTTTTTAAGGCATCAATTTTTGTACTTAAAATTAAGAGACCTTCATATTGTTCGTTTGCATTATAAAGCGGGTACCAGTAATACTTTATTTCAGAACCAGCCATGACGATTCTCTTCTTCTTGTCGTTAACATCCCATTCATCCGTTATTTCTGTAATCGCACTTTTTTGAAGAGAATTATTTGCTTCTTTAATGGCACCTGTATCTTGCAGGATGTCCCCATCTTCATTCGTTACCGTAACACGAACATCTAAGATACTACTTATCTCTTCTATTTGGTCACTACTATAACTTTTAGGGCTACCAGAAGCCATCATGTCTGCTGCAATTAGATTCGCTTCTTTCTCAATACGTGTATCAAAAGTATTCGTATAATAATTTTTAAAGATTTGTCCTAAAAGCAACCCTAGTCCAATTAATACAACAATAATTAAAGTAATTAGTGCGAAAAATAATCTTGTCCTAAAACGAATCATGAAGATTTAGGCTCCTCCAATTTATAGCCTAAGCCCCTGATCGTCTTAATGTATGTAGGCTTTTTCGTATTCGCTTCAATTTTTTCTCTAAGATGGCTAATGTGTACATCCACTATTCGTGTATCCCCAGCAAAATCATAATTCCATACTGCACTAAGCAACTGATCACGTGTTAACACTCTTCCTTTGTTCTCAGTTAAATAAAGAAGTAGTTCAAATTCCTTCGGTGTAAGCTCCAATAGTCGTTCTTGGAAATAAGCTTCATATTGTTCAGGGTAGACTTTAAGTTCTCCTACTTCTTTATAGTCCTTATGGGAATCCTGTGTTTGTTCAACTTGATCTGAAACCGTTTGACTTCTTCTTAGAATGGCTTTTACTCTCGCCACTACTTCTCGTGGACTAAACGGTTTTGTCATATAGTCATCGGCACCAAGCTCTAAACCTAAAACCTTATCAAACTCATCGTCTTTTGCTGTTAACATTAGAATGGGAAGCATAAGCTTTTGCTGTCTTAACTGCTTACAAACTTCTATTCCATCCATTTTGGGAAGCATGAGGTCTAGAATCATTAAATCAGGAGATTCCTGAATAGCTTTATCTCTTCCTTCTTCTCCATCGTTTGCTGTAATGACTGTATATCCCGATTGTTCAAGGTTATACTGAATTAACGTAACAATGGATTCTTCATCATCTACTACTAGGATTTTTTTACTCATCTACTAATGCCTCCATAAAGTTTTCTAGCCCCTATCATCCAATCTATCTTAGTTTCATTTTATCATCAATTTCATAGAAAAGTAATGATAAGTACGATTCATTTGTATTTCAACAATAATTTATTAACAATGGTTTGTACCGCACAAGCTGCCAATGTCTGAAGGAGTTAGCTGAGTAAATATTATTGTTTTTATAACCAACAAAAAAACAGGCACTAGTGGCCTGCTCTTCTTTTGCTAAAAATGAATAAATCACGATCTACTTCAAATTATGGTAAAAGTTAAAAGTTCTCTAGCGCTTTACTATTCATTTTTTCAAGTTTATGTGGCGGACATACTTTTAAGCGCCCTTGCACGACTGTTTCATTATCCTCATTTGTTGCATGAACAGCTATATGAACAAGATGAGAAGAAGCTTCAATTTCTTTTACTTCAAATAAAAATTGAATGGTTGCATAATGATAAATTGGTTTAGGAAATTCAATATTTTGTTCTACAATATGTGATCCAGGTCCAGGTAGATACTTTGAAACTGCTGATGAAATAATACCTGTGAGCATGATTGATGGCACAATCGGCTTTTTAAATGGCGTTTGGCAAGCATAGTCATGTTGAATATATAAAGGATTTGCATCATTTGTAAGACCTAAGTATAAAAGAAGATCCTTGTCTTCAATTTTTTCTGTTAGTGTTAGTTTTTCACCAACAGACATTTCTTCTATTTTTCTGCCTAATTTTCTTTTTTTGCCTAGTAACATGTTGGCACCTCCATGATTGTAAACGTTTACATTTTAAGATATTAGAAAAATCTTTATTGTCTGTCTATTTATTATAATACCATTATTAGCTTTACCAATCAAAGTAAATTCAGACATTTTTTTATGGAAATATAAAATGCGTAATTTGTGCAAGGATTGTTGGGGTTTTTTGAGCGTAGGTTAGTACTTTCCTTACACGGGTTCGGCTTTGAGCCATTTCTTGGTGAAGATTGATAAAACTACCTTACTCTTTGACAGGGAGTACAGTTGGCATTTTGTTGAAAAGGAGTTATAAAGTGATTCTCGGTAATAAAGTGGTTGATTTTTAAACATGCAGTAATCCACTTATAGACTAATCCTTAGGGGACATTTGTTCCGTTATTTTCACAAAAAGCTTCCATTTTGAGAGTTTTGTGGACATTTATTCCGTTATTTCATGAAAATTGTAGTGAAATTTCACTATTTTTGCTAAGTAACGGAACAAATGTCCGCCAGCACCTCACAATCACGGTTTTTACTAATAATAACGGAATAAATGTCCGATGTGATTACTCAACGCAACAATCCTACATCAACAATTCATAAAGTTTATCTATATTACGCTAGGGTATTCATGACGTTTTTAACAGATTCTGCTGATTTTGCAAGGGCTGCTTTTTCATCTTCCGTTAGCTCTAATTCAATTATTTTCTCAATTCCATTTCCACCTAGAATGGTTGGCACTCCTAGGTAAATACCGTTAAAGCCATACTCACCTTCTAGGTATGCAATGGAAGGAATGACACGGCGCTGGTCTTTTAAAATCGCTTCTACCATCTGTACTAGAGATGCCGCTGGAGCATAGTATGCACTACCATTACCTAATAAACCTACGATTTCACCGCCACCTTTACGAGTGCGCTCAACTATTGCATCTAAGCGCTCTTGTGGGATCAAGGCTTCAAGAGGAATTCCTCCTGCATAGGAGTATCGAATTAGCGGCACCATATCATCTCCGTGTCCACCGAGTACAAAACCAGTAATATCTTTGACAGATAGATTTAACTCTTGAGCAACAAAAGTACGGAAGCGTGCTGTATCTAAAACTCCAGACTGACCAATTACACGATTTTTCGGAAATCCAGATTCTTTAAACACTGTATACGTCATCGCATCAACTGGGTTTGTGAGCACAATGATAAAGCAGTTTGGAGAATGCTTTACAACTTCCTGGGTTACAGACTTCATGATTTTTTGGTTTGTTTGAACTAAGTCGTCACGACTCATACCAGGTTTACGAGCAATGCCAGCTGTGATGACAACAATATCCGATTCCTTTGTGTCCTCATAGTTTGATGTACCTGTGATTTGCGCATCAAAGCCTTGTACCGGACTAGCCTCTAACATATCTAGTGCTTTCCCTTTTGTAGGATCCTCCATTTGTGGAACATCAACTAATACGACATCACCAAGTTCTTTTTGTGCAAGCATAAGAGCTGTTGTGGCACCAGTGAACCCACCACCAATTACAGAAACTTTTCTACGTTTAATCGTCATGAATGATTCCTCCTTAATATGTAGTTTGAAGAGTGGTCATATTAGAAAAGGGTCCGTCCCCCTTAACCTTTAGTTGCAAAAAACTAATAGTTATAAGTGATTGACGAACCCTTTCAAGCCCACTCTTCATAGAGTGTCTATTAAGAAATTACATATTCTCGATTAATGCAGTTCCAAACTCAGAACATTTAACTTCAGTTGCACCTTCCATAAGGCGAGCAAAGTCATATGTTACAACTTTAGAAGCAATTGTTTTCTCCATTGATGCAGTGATTAGGTTAGCTGCTTCATTCCATCCAAGGTGTTCTAATAATAGAACTCCAGATAGGATTACTGATGAAGGGTTAACTTTATCAAGACCTGCATATTTAGGTGCTGTACCATGAGTTGCTTCAAAGATCGCATGACCAGTATCATAGTTGATATTTGCTCCTGGAGCAATACCAATTCCACCAACCTGAGCTGCAAGAGCATCAGAGATGTAGTCACCATTTAAGTTCATTGTTGCAACAACATCAAATTCAGCTGGACGAGTTAAGATTTGTTGTAAGAAGATATCAGCAATTGAATCTTTTACAATGATTTTGCCAGCAGCTTCTGCATCTGCTTGAGCTTTATTAGCTGCATCTAAACCATCAGCATCTTTAATTCTGTCATATTCAGCCCAAGTAAATACTTTATCACCGAATTCTTTTTCAGCTAACTCGTAACCCCAGTTTTTGAAGGCACCTTCAGTAAACTTCATAATGTTCCCTTTATGTACTAATGTTACAGATTTGCGTCCTTCGTTGATTGCATAGTTAATTGCTGCACGTACTAAACGGCTAGTACCTTCTTGTGATACTGGCTTAATTCCAATACCTGATGTTTCTGGGAAACGAATTTTGTTTACACCCATTTCATTTTGTAGGAATGAGATTAATTTGTTCACTTCTTCAGAACCTGCTTTGTACTCAATACCAGCATAGATATCTTCTGTATTTTCACGGAAAATAACCATATCTGTATCTTCAGGACGTTTTACAGGAGAAGGTACTCCTTTGAAATAACGTACCGGGCGTAGACATGTAAATAGGTCTAGCTCTTGACGAAGTGCAACGTTTAATGAACGGATACCACCACCGATTGGTGTTGTAAGTGGACCTTTGATTGCAATAAAGTATTCATTGATTGCATCAAGAGTTTCGCTTGGTAACCACTCACCGGTTTTATTGAAAGCTTTTTCTCCAGCATAAACTTCTTTCCAAGAAATTTTACGCTCACCGTTATATGCTTTTTCAACTGCTGCATCTAGTACACGTTGTGATGCTGCCCAAATATCAGGACCTGTTCCATCACCTTCAATAAAAGGAACGATAGGATTATTTGGTACGTTTAATACACCATTTTGAACTGAAATTTTTTCACCTGTCATGAATAAACCCTCCATTTTTTCATTATAGAAGAGGCTGACCGAAGTGATCATAGCTACATGCTAAGCTTCCTTCATTGGGGTCAGCCCCCTCATTAATCAATAACATTCATTATTTATTGTATTAGCCTCTATTTTCAATTGCAACGTATTCTTGTTTTCCTGGTCCAGTATATTCTGCACGTGGACGAATTAAACGGTTGTTTGAATATTGCTCTAGAATGTGAGCTAACCAACCAGATACACGGCTTACTGCAAAGATTGGTGTGAATAAATCATGATCAATACCTAAGCTGTGGTAAACAGAAGCAGAATAGAAATCCACATTTGGTGGAAGACCTTTTTCAGATGTTACGATGTCTTGAATTTTTGTAGACATCTCATAGTATTTTGCCTCACCACGAAGCTCAGTAAGTTTTTTGGACATTTCTTTTAAGTGCTTCGCACGTGGATCACCTTTTTGATATACACGGTGACCGAAGCCCATGATTTTTTCTTTATTCGCTAATTTTTCACGAATGCTTGATTCTACATTATCAACAGATCCAATCTCTGTTAACATTTTCATAACTTGCTCATTTGCTCCACCATGTAATGGTCCTTTTAATGCTCCGATTGCAGATGTAACTCCAGAGTAAACATCTGATAAAGTCGCTACACAGACACGAGCTGTAAATGTAGAAGCGTTTAGTTCATGGTCTGCATGAAGGACAAGTGCCTTATTGAATGCTTCAATTTCAATTGCTTCCGGTTCTTTTCCAGTAAGCATGTAAAGGAAGTTTGCAGCAAATCCGAAGTCTTTACGTGGAGCAATTGGCTCTTGGCCGTTACGGATACGTGCAAAGCTTGTTACTAAAGCAGGCATTTTCGCTTGTAAGCGGATAGCCTTACGATAGTTTGCTTCTTCTTCCATAACATCTGCCTCTTCATCAAAAAGCCCTAATAAAGAAACAGCAGAACGAAGTGCAGCCATAGGATGAACATCTTTAATCGGAATCATCTTAAAGTGTTCAATTACTTCTTTAGGTAATTCCATGTTATCTGCAAGCTGTTGTGTTAATTGAGTTAGTTCAGATTGTGTAGGTAGGCGAAGGTGCCATAATAAATAGATTACTTCTTCAAAACTAGCATTTTCTGTTAAGTCATCAATGTTGTACCCGACATATGTAAGAGTGTCGTCAATAATCGAGCTAATAGACGATGTTGTTGCTACAACACCCTCTAGTCCACGTGTTGTTGTCATCGAAACCTCTCCTTTATCACTATTATTCCCCATATCCATCAATACATGAACGTTCACAAAGAATATTCCTACTCAATGTAAATGGGCTTGTTTACTTAAAAAAGATTCAATAGAACACCTTTATTTAGGACTTACTCACTACAACGTTAGTCAGAAAGAGTTCCATCATGTCCTAATTGAACGGGTGTTCAATACTTATAAAAAACGAATCTCTGCCTGAAAAGATTACATTCCCAGCAGAGGCTTTAGGATACGCTTACATTCCTTATTATAAACAATTTTGCTTTTTTTGTGAACGAAAACGCTTGAATTTTCAATAAAATTATTTTTCTAGAAAAACAACTACTTATTTTATATGTAGGATCTTTTCCCTAAAGCCACAAGCTTTCACGAGCTATTCCAAAATTGCTTCTTTTCATGCCGTAGTAGCATACTTAAAATCAATGTTAGAATGATGTATTTCTTTAAAAATAAGAGACTGCTACTAACTATCGTATCATACTTTTTAAGTTTGTTCATTTTATACCTTTTTAGTATCTCCTAGTTTGTTAAATTTATCAGAAATTGTTAATTAATAACTTTTCAACATTTCCACACTCCTTTACAATAGAAATATGTATTGTCTTAGGGGGGAGCTTATTGAATCTAGAATATTTATATAGAACGATTCGATTTCTAGTTGTAATTGCAATTATAGTGGTATCCGTTTTTGCATTGTATTTTATTTGGCAGGTTGCCTATCCGTTTATTATTGCTCTAGGAATCGCTCTACTAATTAATCCATTAGTGAATTTTTTAACTACCAAGGCAAAAATTCCAAGGACATGGTCAGTAGTCATAGCCTTATTCTTAATTGTTGCCGTTTTTGCAGGACTTGTGACTCTATTAGTAGCAGAGATTGTTTCAGGTGCGAATTATTTATCGAATGTGTTGCCACAACACGTTGAAACTCTTGTAGAATATGTAGAGCAAGTTATATTCACAAATATCATTCCACTATACAATCAAATAGCCGGAATGTTTAATAGTCTTGATTCAGGTCAACAAGGGACGATCATTGAGAATGTCCAGGCAGCTGGTCAAAAAATTGCTACATCAGCCGGAGACTTTTTACAGAACTTTTTCCAAAAGTTACCGATACTTGTATCGTGGATTCCCAATGCAGCTACTGTGTTAATTTTTGCTACCTTAGCTACATTCTTTATCAGTAAAGATTGGTATAAGCATTCAGGAAAGATTTCTAAGTACATACCAGTTAAAGCAGTGACAAGTGGAAAATCAGTTGTTGTAAGTTTAAAGAAGGCACTTTTTGGCTTTATCCGTGCACAAGCTACACTTATTTCGATCACAGCAGTCATTGTGCTTGTTGGATTACTTATATTACGTGTTGAATACGCCATTACTATTGCATTAGTTAGTGGACTTGTCGATATACTCCCATACTTAGGAACAGGGATTGTGTTTGTTCCATGGATTATTTACGAGTTTATCTCAGGAAATATTGGAACAGGTATTGGTCTCAGTGTCTTGTATGTAATCGTTGTTGTTCAGAGACAGATTATGGAGCCAAAAATATTGTCTTCAAGTATTGGTCTAGACCCACTCGCGACGCTAGTCGCACTATTTGTTGGATTTCAATTGGTCGGATTTTTAGGGTTGATTTTAGGACCAATAACATTAGTTATTTTCTCAGCTCTAAGTGGTGCAGGTGTATTTCGCGATATCGGTGCGTTTATCATGGGAAAAAAAGAAGAGTAATGTGATATGAAGTCTACAAGAAAATAAAATTCATGTAAACCACTCCGTTTATGGGGTGCATAATAATTCAGTGACATACTAATTGGTATAGGGAATGACCTATACCAATTTTTTATTATTTAAAGGCTGCTATTTTATGAGATTGACTATTACACAATAAATTTATAGGAGAATAGTTGTTGTACACTTCGAAATGGTTGGCATTTAGCATGGTCATAAAAGGCTTTCAATTATTCTTTATCTATCAATGTAGGATTGTAGTACATAACAACCCGGACATTTATTCCTTTATTATTGGTAATAGCATTAATTATGAGGTACTAGCGGACATCCGTTCCGTTATTCAGGTAAAATACAGAAAATTCACTGCAACCATTTACAAATAGCGGAATAAATGTCCACAAGACCCTCATAATGAAAGCTTTCTGTGGAAATAACGGAATAAATGTCCGCGGAATAACATCTTGGAGTTTTTGACATCTGAAATTATATGCTTCTTGTGACGATCAAGAAATACTTTAAAGCAAAATCAAAAAAATGGGGTAGCAGTTTTGCACCCCATTTTCATTATCAATTGTATAATGTGCTCCTTAAACGGGAACCGTTCACTGTTCGTTTAGCTGTTGTATACGTTAACGGTAAATAATGACATTACCGTTATCAATCCATTTTCTGACTACCTTAAGCAATAAAGGTTTTAGCCATTGTCTTGTTATAGGGAACAACAAAAAGAATCCTATAGCATCTGTAATAAAGCCTGGAGTTAAAAGCACTACTCCTCCTACTAAAATACAAAGTCCATCTAGAATTGCTTCACCTGGCATTTGACCGTATTGTAAGTTTTGTTGGGCTTTCCGTAGGGTTTCAAGTCCTTGTTTTTTTGCAAGATACGCACCTAGGACTCCTGTTGCAATAATTAACAATATTGTTGGCAATACTCCTAGTGTTTTACCGGATAATAAAAGCAGTCCAATTTCTAGTGCGGGAACGACTATTAGAAAAAACATAATATATCTCATATAAAAACGACCTCCCGTCGAATTGTAGCTTTATCTAACAAGCTTGGTCTATATTATAACATATAATGAGAGTGGTCTTTTTATGAAAAGATTTCGGAAATGTGTCAGGTTAATACGAATTACCATCTCTAATATTTAGCTGAAAATAAATATTGTAATATAGAAATCAGAGAGAATCTTTTATTACTGTTTTAGGTTGTAAGAATAGTTTGCCGTACTTCCGTAGGTCCGTTGCTTTCCGCTCCAGGAGCTTGCTTTCCGCGGGGCGGGAGTGAGCCTCCTCGCTTCGCTGTGGGGTCTCACTTAACCCGCTATATCCCGCAGGAGTCAAGCACCTTCCGCTCCAAGCAACTCAGTAATAATAAAGTGAGTATACAACCAAAAATTTTCCTAGTTTAAAGAATTTAAAAAAGAAACTACCTCAAACGAGATAGTTTCTTTTTCATTTAATTATAATACACTAGCATGCCCATTATAGATGTTACCACTGCTAGAATCGACAGTGAGTTCTTGACCTTCTTTTATAAGTGTTGTAGCACCTTCTACCCCAACAATTACTGGGATTCCTAGGCTAATCCCAACAACCGCTGCATGACTAGTTAGCCCACCTTCTTCAGTAATTAGTGCCGAACATTGTTCTAGAGCGCTAACCATTTCTTTTTCTGTACCTAATGTAACCAGAACAGAACCTGGTGTGATTTTATCTAATGCTTCTTTCGCATTATTTGCAATTACAGCTTTACCATAGGCTGTTCTACGTCCAATTCCTTGGCCTTTTGCAAGGATATCCCCTACGATATGAATCTTCATTAGGTTCGTTGTTCCTGACTCACCGATAGGTACACCTGCAGTAACGACAACTAAATCACCATGTTTGATAATTCCGGAATTTAAACTTTCTTCAATTCCCATATCTAGCATTTCGTCAGTTGTGTTCACCTTACGTCCAACTCGTGCGTGAACTCCCCATACTAGTGACAATCTTCTTGAGACAGAGTCTGAAGATGTCACAGCAATGATCGGTGCCTTCGGACGATATTTTGAGATCATTTTTGCTGTATGACCACTTTCTGTTGGTGCAACGATGGCATTCACATCAAGGTTTAATGCTGTATGAGCAACCGATTGTCCGATTGCATCTGTCATATTTCTTTCAGAGTTTTTACTTCTATTAGATAGAATATCTTTGAAGTCTAATGCTGTTTCTGCACGTGATGCAATGTTATTCATCGTTTGTACTGCTTCAACTGGGTAACTACCCGCTGCCGTCTCACCAGAAAGCATGATCGCATCTGTTCCGTCAAAAATGGCATTCGCAACATCACTTGCTTCAGCTCTTGTTGGACGTGGGTTACGTTGCATTGAATCTAGCATTTGTGTTGCTGTAATAACCGGTTTTCCTAGCTCATTACATTGTTTAATTAGTTGCTTTTGAACTAACGGAACTTCCTCAGCTGGAATTTCAACACCTAAGTCCCCACGAGCTACCATTAAACCGTCAGAAACTTCAAGAATCTCATTAATATTGTCTACACCCTCTTGGTTTTCAATCTTAGGGATAATACCAATATGAGAAGCTCCATGCTCTTCAAGTAGTTGACGGATTTCTAGAACGTCTTTAGCTCTTCGAACAAAAGATGCCGCAATAAAATCTACACCTTGCTGGATACCAAAAACGATATCTTGTGCATCTTTTTCTGTAATACCTGGGAGCTTAACAGAAACTCCTGGTACATTGACACCTTTTTTATTTTTAAGTGTCCCACTATTTAAGATGTTTGTCACAATTTCCCCTTGATCCTTACGTACTTCTACCACTTCTAACCCGATTAAACCATCATCAAGAAGGATTTTGGATCCTACGTGCACATCGTCTATTAGGCCTTCATATGTAATAGAAAATTTCTCAGGTGTTCCTAATACTTCTGTCATGGACACGATTACTTTCTTACCACTTTCTAGCTCAATAGCACCATTTTCCATGTTATTTGTACGAATCTCTGGACCTTTAGTATCTAATAGAATTCCTACAGTTTTCCCAGCTGCACTTGCAGCCTCACGAATGTTTTTAATTCGTTGGCCATGCTCTTCATGATCACCATGTGAAAAGTTTAAACGAGCTACATTCAAGCCTGCATCAATCAACTTTGAGAGCATTTCAACACTTTCACTAGCAGGACCTATTGTACAAACTATTTTTGTTTTCCTCATTACCTAAACAACCTCCTGAGCGTAAAATCAAATTAAATAGATAACTCTTTAGAAAGCTTATACATATTCAGATTAATCTTATGTGGTTTTGCAAGTGCTTCAATAATATCGTAATCAACTAGCTTGTTCTCTTCAATACCTACCGCACGTCCACCTTTGCCGTCCATTAATAGCTCTACTGCTCTAGCACCTAAGCGACTAGCTAATACTCGGTCTGAAGCAGTAGGAGAACCTCCACGTTGAATATGTCCTAATACTGAGACTCTAGTATCCATATTAGTAGCATCTTTTAGCTTTTGTGCAAATTCTTGTCCAGACATAACACCCTCAGCAACGATAATAATACTGTGCTTTTTACCACGTTCCTGACCTTTTTTCAGACGTCCTACAATATCGTCCATATTGAAGTTATCTTCTGGGATAATAATCGTCTCAGCACCACCTGCTAAACCAGACCAAAGAGCAATATCTCCGGCATTGCGTCCCATTACTTCGACAATAAATGTTCTTTCATGAGATGTAGCTGTATCTCGGATCTTATCAATTGCATCAATAACCGTATTCAAAGCTGTATCAAATCCAATTGTTAATTCAGTCCCTGGAATATCGTTATCGATTGTACCTGGAACTCCAACACACGGGTAACCATGCTCTGTAAGGGCTTTAGCTCCACGATATGATCCATCCCCACCAACTACAACAAGACCTTCAATACCATGTTCTTTTAGGTTTTCAATTCCTTTTAACTGACCTTCTTTTGTTTTGAATTCCTCACAGCGTGCTGTATAGAGCATCGTTCCACCTCTGTGGATAATGTCACCTACAGAACCAAGTTCGAGCTTTTTAATGTTGTTATTAATTAATCCATTATACCCTTGGTAAATACCATAAACCTCTAAGTTGTGAAAAATGGCCTTACGTACAACCGCACGAACAGCAGCATTCATTCCAGGAGAATCTCCACCACTTGTTAATACTCCGATTCTTTTCAAAAAAATCACCTCATTAGAATATTAAATTTATGTATCAACTAAAAATAGCCAGTATTGTGAAATGATAATGTGAGGAAATAATATGGAGGTCTCACGAAAAACACTTTATTATTATGGACATTTTAGGTAAGTATTATTTCTAAAATACCATGAAGAAAAGAGGTTCTCAATAATATTAACAGATTAAAACAAATAGACGAAATAATTCGCTAAATGAAAGCGTTTTATCTGTAAAACACTTGAAATAAAGCGTTTTCATCGTATTTTCATAAAATAAACTAGGACTGATTCACAAGTCGAATTTCTTTGTGATCAGTCCGTCTAGTAGAGAAAATTATACTTTTACATTTTCTTGTAAAGAGGTAAATTCACCCATGTTCTTATACTTTTCATAACGGTGTGATACAAGTTCATCACTACTAAGTTTAGTTAATTCAGATAGAGATTTCTTAATTTGTAACTCAATCTCTTCGGCTTGAAGAGTGACATCACGATGTGCTCCACCTTTTACTTCAGGTATTATTTCATCAATAATGTTCATTTTTTTCAGGTCAGGAGCTGTAATTTTCATCGTATCAGCAGCTTGCTTGGCCAGTCCGGAATCCTTCCATAAAAGAGCAGCTGCTCCTTCAGGGGATATAACCGAGTACCAAGAATTTTCAAGCATATGAATATGATTTCCAACACCTATCGCTAAGGCACCACCACTTGCACCTTCGCCGATTACAACACAGATAATCGGAACTTTAAAGCCTGCCATTTCTAGTAAATTACGAGCTATAGCCTCACTTTGGCCTCTTTCCTCAGCAGCCTTACCTGGATAGGCTCCTTTTGTATCTAAGAAACAAATAATTGGTCGGCCAAATTTATTGGCTTGCTTCATTAATCGTAATGCTTTACGATACCCTTCTGGATGAGGCATTCCAAAATTTCGTCTTATATTCTCTTTCGTATCTTTCCCCCGCTGATGTCCGATAACTGTTACAGGAACACCATGGAATTTTGCTATACCAGAAACGATTGCTTCGTCATCACCATAAAGACGGTCGCCATGCATTTCCAGAAAGTCCGTAAACAAACGCTCGATATAATCTAGCGTCGTAGGGCGTTTTGGGTGCCTAGCTATTTGAACACGGTCCCAAGGGGTTAAGTTTTTATAGATTTCACTTTCTAGCTTCGTTAATCGAGCCTCTAATTTTTCAATTTCACTTGAAAGATCCACCTCAGAATTTTTAGTGAATTCCTTTAGCTCTGCGATTTTTTTTCGAAGCTCAACAACCGGCTTTTCAAATTCTAATTCATTTACCATGGAAGTTCACCATCCCATTGATGAATTTCAAGGACATTTTTAAGTGTATCCTTCATGTCTAAGCGCTTCACTACAGCATCTAATTGTCCATGCTTTAATAAGAATTCAGCTGTTTGGAAATCCTCAGGTAGATCTTCACGTATTGTTTGCTCAATGATTCTTCTTCCAGCAAAACCAATTAATGCACGTGGTTCAGCAAAATTATAGTCTCCTAGTGAAGCAAAACTAGCAGATACGCCACCAGTAGTAGGGTGAGTCATGACAGAAATAAATAGACCTCCTGCTTCACTATGCTTGTTCAATGCTACACTAGTTTTAGCCATTTGCATAAGAGAAAGAACTCCCTCCTGCATTCTCGCTCCACCTGATGCTGTAAAAATAATAAAAGGAATATTTCTA